>CANOVJ010000010.1 GCA_947570615.1 uncultured Lachnospiraceae bacterium | reverse complement strand
TCATGGTCTTTTTCCCATGGAAGCTGTTCACAGCCTCCATCACCGCCGCCTCCGTCTCATTGTCCAGCGCCGAGGTGGCCTCGTCAAACACCAGGATTTCCGGATCGTTGTAGAGTGCTCTGGCAATCCCGATCCTCTGCCTCTGTCCTCCCGAAAGCCGTACGCCCCGGTCTCCGATGGTGGTATCAAGCCCCTGGGGCAGCTCTTCAACAAACTCCTTCAGCTGCGCCTCCTCAAGAACCTCCCAGATTCGTTTATCGTCAATCCTGTCCGCATCGATTCCAAAGGCGATGTTGTCCCGGATGGATTCGTCGATCAGATAGATGGACTGAGGGATATATCCCACTTGGGCCAGCCATGACTCGTAGTTCTTAAAGATATTGATCCCGTCGCAGGTAATCTCCCCCTCCTGGACCTGCAAAAGCCCAAGGAGCACGTCCACGATGGTTGACTTGCCCGCCCCGGAGGCGCCGATAATCCCCACCGACTTTCCTCTGGGCACCACCATATGGGCATCTCTGAAAATATATTTGTCAGAATCAGGATAATGAAAGCTGATGTGATCCAGCTCGATTTTATCCTCCAGCTTCAGCTTTTCCACCTGGGAGTTGGCCCTGCGCTCCGCCAGCATGGCGTCTGTCTTCATACCCTCCTGCAGATTCTCATACACAAAATTCAGGCTGGGCTCCGTGTAGGCGATCTCCGTAATATAGGTATTGATCCGGTTTACGCTGGGCAGCACTCTCATGGCCGCCACCCCAAAGGCCGCGATCGTGGTCATGATGGAGGCCACGTTCCCTCCCCCACTGATATATATCGCGATAAAGGAAAGCACACTGACAATAAACACCGTCTCGATCAGAAGCCGTGGAAGATTGTTCAGCACCGCATAGTTACGCGCCACATCCGCTCCCGTCTTACCGGTCTCATAATAATTCCGGATAAAGAATTCCTCCCGGTTTAGAACCTTCACGTCCTTGAGCCCATAGGTTGCCTGAATCCGCCATTTGGCAATCCTCGACTGCAGCGCCTGGTTTTTCGCCCCGATCCGGTTCATTCTGGGCTTTAAAATCCTGATAATAAACAGGGTCATAATCCCGAAAATGGCGATAACGAACAGGGTCAGAGCCACACTCTGCCAGAGCAGTACCAGAAAAATCAGGAACGTAACCACCACCTCGCTGGCGAGTTGCAGCATGGCCAGCATCAGAGAAAAGGTGTGGGGAATATCGCTGTCCGTGATTCGGAACACCGTCGGAATATCGGCTCCCAGATATTTTTCATAGGGACGGTTTAAAAACTCGGCCATCACCCGGCTGATCATCCGGTTCCTGTTCTGTGTGATAAAGGAATTCTGAAGATAAGTGAGCAGAAGAATATAGAGATTCTTAAGCACATAAATCGCCATAAGCCCGATCAGCAGGGCCATCGTAATCTGTCCCACATCCTCCACATGGAACATTGCGCAGAGCCTCTTGAGAGAGTCGTATTTCTCAATGTATCCCTGCACCGCCTCCGGCATCAGCAGCACGTTCACCACCGGGATCATGGCACCGACCCCCAGCGTCTCCAGAAAACCGCCGATGAAAATCATTATCCCCAGAAAAACAAGCTGGATCTTCTGTTTCCGGTCAAAAATATATCTTATTTTTCCTAAAAGACCTGGATTTTTCATTTGATTTCCTTCTCCTTTGCCGCGATTATATCATAAATCAGTTTTACAGGCAAACGACAGCCGCCTGCTTTCAGTACACTGTAAAAGCATGGCTGTCACAGCAAATGCACTGATTGCAAGGAGACGGTGTGTAAACCAGTAATGCACGTAAGAATAACCGTTTCCCAATATGATATATACTCCAAACGGAAACAGCGCCAGTAAAAAATAAGGCGGCATCCTCCTGAAATTTTCCCGCCAGTCAGTACGTCCTTTGCGTAAAACACCAACAGCGGTTGCACCCAGCACCGACAAAATGAGGAGAATAAAAGGCCATTTCCCATATACATTCAGGTTTCTGTATATTCGATCCCACGTCCCTGGATTTTCCACCTCCCACGTCGCATGATCCGACGTATATCTCAGCGCCTGCCCCAGCGCCTCGGCAAAGTAATTGTAACCGGTCAGAAGCCACGCGCATATCCACTTTCCCATCCACATCAGTATATATCCTGCTCCCCAGCACAGTCCCAGTTCCAGCTCCTTTTTAACGGCCTGCCAGCCTTTTCTCTCATCCAGCAGCAGATAAATAAGCATCGACACGCCAAAAACCACCATAGGAAAACATAATTCATTAAAAAAGACGGTACAAATCCCTGACCACAGAAAAAAGAAATAATAATTCTGTCCTTTCTTAAGAAATTCATGAAAATGAAGTAACAAAGCAGCTCCGAGAAGAACCAGCGTATACTCGACGGAATAGCAAAAGCACATTACAGCGCTGACCGGATTAAGCATAATTACCGCAAGAAAAAAGCCCGGAAGATATCTCGTCAGACTGCGTTTTACAAATCCGACAATAATTGCAAAGAGAAGCGCCATATGGATTATCATTCCCAAAATACGCAAATCCGCAATATTAAGGATCTGTAACAATGGTTTGAGCAAAATCAGACTTCCATGCCAGTATCTTCCATAATTCACATCATGGCCTTCCGCTTCCTTTCCCGTTTTTCGTGCTGTAATAACCACGGACTCTTCGTTATTATCATCCCCATAGAGCCTGCGCGGATTATTCATTGCATCCTTAACGGCATTTCCGCTTCCCGGATACATCGCATTCAGATACAGTGATGCATCGGAGTAATTATCTGCCTGCGCATTCTTATAACCTTCAGCCCATTGATAATAGACCCCCTCTGTCTCCAGCATCTGTGATGTCCCGGCAACGTTTTCTCTGATTTTATCCACGGGCAGCAAATACGCCAAAATCATCAGGCCGCAGCACACGATAATTGCCAAAGCCGTACATCCAGCCGCTTTCAGCCCAAAATATACTTTTTCCATAATCACTTTTTTCCTGCTTCTGTTTTATTTTTGCTGCATAGCTTCTGACGCAGCGGAACTACAAGCTGCTCATATGTCCTGCCTGTCAGATAATACGCCTGCGGGCAGACGGAAAACAGCCTCATTCTGACCCTGTCCCCTGTTTTCACAAATTCGCTCCGATATATTACTCTGATCCTTTCCTTTTCTTCCCGCAGAAGACGAATCAGCTCCTGAGCGGCGCCTGTCATTTTCCTGTCCCTGAAATCCATATAATAGAATAACATCCTGCGATAAAAGTAAAACTCTGCCTTCTGTGAGAGTCCCAAAAAACCGGCGTCTTTAAAGCATTGAATCTGTTCCTTCCAGAAAGGAATTTCGTCATGAAACCTGCGCTCTTCGAGTCCGCTTTTCATAATACTGTCTTCCCTGTTTACCATATAATTGTAATAGGGTATATCGAGAAAAACACACCTGGACATATTCAGCATCGCTTTCGTCGTATAAATAATATCCTCTGATTTCCTGCCCTCCGCAAACTCCATCTTATCGATCAGGCTTCGATGAAAAAGTTTACTCCAAACGGAGTTATAAATATGAAAGGAGCGATCATCACACACATACGCATCAAGCGCATCCTCCTTATCCAGCAGATATCTTTCCCCGGAAAAGCGCCCTTTTTCATTCTGGCCTCCCACCTCCCTGTATGCACAGATTGCCATCTCCGCCCCGTTATCCTCACATGCCTCCAGCATTGCTTCATACATACCTGCCTCTATCCAGTCGTCTCCGTCCACAAAACCAATGTATTCTCCCCGGGCAAGCCGAAGGCCGCTGTTGCGCGCCCCTGAAAGCCCCCGGTTTTCCTGATGGATTACTTTTATCCTCCCGTCCCGCTCAGCATAACAGTCACAAATATCCCCTGTATGATCCACCGACCCATCATCCACAAGAATGATCTCCACATAAGGATAACTTTGCGCCAGCAGACTGTCGAGGCAGCGTGAAACATATTTCTCTATATTACAGGCAGCCACAATTATTGAAATTATCCTTCTTTTTTCGTTTCCCTTCATTTTATCAGCACACCCTCTGCATTAATCCGCATCATCCTCTCTGTATACATATCCTTCTGCCTGTAGTTTTTTGTCCACTGTGCCGGAGCGATTACCAGCCTGTCCGGATTTATGCCCAGCCATGCACCCCACCAGCTGAAGCTGGAGTTGGCTATGATATGGTTTTTGCATCTGCTCATCAGAAACAGATCCAGGTAACCGGTCTCCTCCGTGGTTCCTTCCACAGGTATAAATCGGCCCTCCTCCAGACTTAAATCCCGGCACAGGACGGGAATCCACTCTCTCACCCACTCCCTGTCGTTGCTGAAAAGAAAAAATACAGCCTGCGGACTTTGCCCGAGTATTCTGCGGAACGCTTCCCGATAATACTCCTGCGTACAGATTCCTCCGTATATTTCGTCCTTTTCCAGATAATCTCCCCTGCGTACATGCACAGACACGGACTCACAGCACAGGATCTGTTCCAGGCAGCCTTTTACTCTGCGCTCACTCTCCCTGTCCAGACCATCCCATATCTTATCGGAGAAGGTAAAGGCTCTGCGCACCTGTTCCCGGATGTCCTCAAAATACTTTTCACTCTGAAAATATCCGATCAGGCAGGCGGGATCCCTCTCAAGCACCTGTCTGTCATAGTCAAAGCTCCTTTCCTGATACTCCAAGGATCTTCTTCCGAAGAGCTTTCTCCTGATCCGGTGGGACAGCTTCATGAAACCATCCGTTATTTTATTGATCTCCTCCCTGTCTGCCCTGGGATAGGAGATATCAAAGGCCCAGAGCATGATGGGCCTTGCGTTTTCCAGTTCATATTCCGTGACATCGTCAAATTTCACTTCCCGGCCCATGGAACAGAGTTTTAAATACAGGGCATACTGGAACATCTGATTTCCCAGCCCTCCGGTCATTCTGATTATGATCATACACGCTCTCCTGCGCGCTCCAGACGATATGAGCGCACATTTATTTACAAATTACTATCGGCTCCCGTTTTTCATAATAGACACTGTTTGCAGGAACATCCCTCCTTACAACGCTTCCGGCCGCTATCACCGCATGATCTCCGATCCTGACTCCTTTCAGAATAACGCAGTTGGCCCCCACCCATACATGATTCCCGATTTCTATCGGTTCTCCCGGGAATTCGTCTCCGGAATTATTAAAATCATGATCATGATCCACGATTACAAGATTATTCCCAAACTTACAGTATTTCCCTATGGTGATCCGCTTCACACAGGTGACTGATGCATTCACATTAAAAAAACAATGGGAGCCGATCTCCAGTCGCCCCTCACCTTTACAGCCAATGAAAAGCGTTCCCCGGTTCTGTATTTTTTTCTGTAAATCTACGCGAGCCCCTTTATCAATCTCGATCCGGACCCCCTCAAGTCCCAATGGAAAATCCGCCCGTATTTTACCACCATACCTGAGCTTCCACAGGCATAAATTGAATGTACTTTTTACGGTTCTGCCTACCAGCCCCATCTCTGTCCTCATCTCTGTGCAAGCGTTTTTTCATACACGGAAAACAGCCTTCCCATATGATGCTCCATACTGTAATCCTCTTCGGCCTTCCGTCTCGCATGCTCTCCCAACTGTTTGCGTTTATCTGCATCCTCCAAAAGCCCGGCCAGTCTCTCCGATATCTGCTCCACATTCCCCGGCTCGCAAAGGTATCCGTCTGCCCCATCCTCAATCAACTGGGGAATCCCTCCTGCATTCGTAGTCACAATGGCCATTCCATAGGACATAGCCTCCAACACTGCCATCGGCATTCCTTCATAATAGGAAGGAAACAAAAAAATCTCGCTTTCTTTCAGCAGTCTGTCCTTATCCTTCCCTCTGACCCAGCCCGGAAACGAGACATCCTCCAACAGATTATTTTGACGAAAGAGCTCCTTCACTTCGGCAAGCTCGCCGTCCCCGGCCATAATCAGAGGCACTTTTCCTGCCTTCCTTACCGTTTTTTCATATATACGAGGTATATCATAGCACCCTTTTCTTTCTCCGATTTCTCCCAGAAACAGAATTTGTCTCCGTCTGTCTTTCATTGACAGATCGGGTATCCTGCAGTAATTTCCAATCACTTCAATCTTTTCTGCCGGAACCAGTAAGGCCAGGTTTCGCTTCCATTCCTCCGAGAGCGCTATCAGAACCTGACATTTTCCATATATCCCTTTTATTCTTCTTCGCTTTCCTGCGGATGCCTTATGATAAAATGTATCAAAATCCGCGCCGTGTATATGATTTACTACCGGTATTCTTCTCTGGCGGGCCATATAAATAAAAGGAATTTTCCTGTAAAAGCTGGGGCCAAAAGATGAATGGATATGCACAAGATCAGGTTTATTCTTAATAAGCACCTGGATGAAACGAAAATACCCCTTTACCGCCTTCACCAGCTTTTTCAATTTACTCCCATCACAATAAGATTCAACATAAGTTACTTCCCATTGTCTGCCGAAATCGTATTCCCTGTAGCCGTTCACCACAGAAGCAATACCGCCCTTTACATATTTATCCGGAACTACCATGCATATTTTCATTTATTTCTTTATCACCCTGCTAACCCTTCCCTTAGAGTTGATCAGCACCATCCCCGCCGTGTAAACATCCTCGCTCTCCCTGTCGTTCTCCCATTTATCCGGCGCCACCACGATTTTTTCCGGATTGTCATTCATCCATGAGGCCCACCAGCCAAAGCTGGAATTGGAGATGATGTTATGCCGGCATCTGCTCATGAGCATCATGTCCAGGTAACCGGTATATTCCGTGTTTGCCACCACCATGATAAACCTCTTCCTCATGGCGTTCATCTCTTCCCCGCCCATCCCCTCTTTCATCTGACACTCGATCAGATGCTCCACCCAGTTTTTCACCCACTTGGGCTCGTTGCTGAAAATGTAAAAGACGGCGTCGGGACATTTTTCCTGTATAAATCTCACCGCTCCCTCGTAATATTTCTCGGTGCAGATCCCCTCATACAGCTCCTCGTCCAGCCTGGAATCGCTGCGATACATATGGATTCCCACCGCCTCGCTGCCCTCAATGGCCTCCAGGCAGGCTCTGGTGCTCCTGTCAAGCTTCTCCGGAAGATGCATGTCCTCCAGTTTGGGGAAATGGTAGAGCGACCTTACCTGCTGCTTAATATCCTCAAAGTATTTCTCACTTTTAAATTCTCCCCGCAGATACATATCTTCAAACGCAAGAACCTGCGGATCATAAAAACCTCTTTCGCGGTATTCTCTGGCCTGCCTGCCAAAAAGCCCGCGCCGCAGCCGTTTCAGAGGCTCCATGGATCCGTCCGTAAACGCCGTGATCTCCTCCCAGGAGGCTCTGGGATAATCAATGCCAAAGAGGGAAAGCATGATCGGGCGCGCCCCCTCTCCCCGGTACTCATTGATATCGTCGAATTTTACTTCCTTTCCCATGGAGCGGAGCTTTAAGTACAATGCGTACTGAAACATCTGATTTGCAAGGCCCCCGGACATCCTGATTATATTCATGATTATAACCATGCTCCTTCCAAAGATTGAAAATTTAAATTTTCAATCTTTTACCCCTGTGTTCCACAAAGCAAATCTCTGCAGAATGCGCCGTCTGAGCTTCCAAAAGCTCGCTTCCGGATTTTTCCTGCCACGCCTGAATTAACTGATTTTATCACATTTTTCTGATAATCACAAGATTCTCTGGCGTTTTGGCTCCCTCCCCCGCCTGCAAACCCTCCCGGGAAGGCGCAAATTTTATTGCCAAACCGCCGCCGCAGGCTTATAATATCATTAATTTTCAGTTAAAAGCATTTTATTCAACCTGAAAGGAAACGACATGCTGTTTAATTCCTATATCTTTATATTTCTGTTTTTCCCGCTGGTCCTGGCGGGGTATCATGGATTAAATCATGCCGGAAAACATCAGGCCGCACGTTTTTTTCTGATCGGTATGTCCCTGCTCCTGTGCGGATATGGAAGCATCTTCGGTCTTGTGGTTCTGTTCGTCAGTATCGTGTTAAATTATGGCGTAATTCTTTTCATACTGCGCGCCCGGGATGATTGCAGAAAAAAGGCGGGGCTGTCCGCCGGTCTTGCGCTCAACATCGGTCTTTTGTTTTGCTTTAAATATTATAATTTTTTTGCGGAAAATATAAATATGGCGTTTTGCACGGCATCCTTCGCCTTTTCAGGAAACGCCGGCCCATCCGCGCCCGGCCTTTCTCTGCTGCGTCTTTCGCTGCCTCTGGGAATCAGCTTTTACACCTTCCAGCAGTTGTCCTGCATCATTGACACGTACAGAGGCGAATGCCGCAGCGGCAGGTTTTTGGATTATCTTCTGTATGTTACCTTTTTTCCGAAGCTGATCCAGGGGCCCATCGTCCCTCACGGGGAGCTGATCCCGCAGTTCCACAGTGAGAAAAGTCTCAGGATCAGTTTTGAGAACTTAAGCAGAGGGCTTTACTCCTTCGCGCTGGGTCTGTCCAAAAAGGTGCTGATCGCTGACACCTTTTCCGGTATCGTCGCGGTGGGATACGCAAATATCGGCGAGCTGAACACCATAAGCGTTCTTCTTGTCATGGTCTGCTATTCCCTGCAGATTTATTTCGATTTCAGCGGCTACTGTGACATGGCCTGCGGCGCGGCCGGGATGCTTGGAATCCGTCTTCCGTTTAACTTCGATTCTCCCTATAAGGCGCAGTCTGTCTCGGACTTCTGGGACAGATGGCACACGACGCTGACCCGCTTTTTTACTAAATATCTTTATATTCCATTGGGAGGAAGCCGCAGAGGCCTCCCCAGGACGTGCCTGAATACCATGATTGTTTTTCTGGTAAGCGGATTATGGCATGGAGCCAACTGGACCTTTATATTATGGGGGGCAATGCACGGCCTGGTCATGGTGACAGAAAAAATAACGCATGTTTCTTCTCTGAAGATCCCGCGTTTTGTCAGAGTGGCTGTCACCTTTCTTTTTGTGACATTTGCCTGGAGTCTGTTCCGGGCAAATTCCGTAAAGGAGGCCGGGATGCTCTGGGCGCAGCTGTTTCGGGGAGGCGCGGGGCCCATATACCAGCCGCTCACAGAAGCCTTTGAGGAGCTGATCGAAGTTAAAATACTGTTTATACTCTCCTCCAGGCTGGGCCCGGCCAGTCTTTCTGCCGATTATTCCCGGATCCTGCTGCCCGCCTTTACCTGCGTCTGCCTGCTGGGATGCTTTACCATGAAAAATACTCAGGAAAAGACAGAGCGGATGAGATTCTCCGGCAAAACGCTTTTCGTCGTGGTGGCGCTCATGTTCTGGAGTATTATGTCTCTGTCCGAAATGAGCGAATTTCTCTACTCGAATTTTTAAATTCAGAAGGGAACTGTTTCTGATTAACATGAAAAATGCCGCATCCCCTGTCCGACAGGCACCCGGGATGCACAGACAGGAGGAAAATGAAACAGAATTCAGCCAGAAAATGGTTTATAAAATGTATCCTGACTCTGTTTGGTGCGTTAGTTTTTACCGCCCTGGCAGTGATCACAGTGGATCCCTATTTCCACTACCATAAGCCCGTCTCCTTCCTCTCCCACCGTCTGTACGAAGAGCGCTACACCAACGACGGCATCTCCAGGCATTTTGATTTTGACGCGATCATCACCGGAACCTCCATGGCCCAGAACTTTAAGCCCAGCGAGATGGACGCCCTGTTTGGGACCAACGCGGTCAAGGAGACATTTTCCGGCGCGGGCTACCAGGAGCTGGCCGAGAATCTGGACCGGGCCCTCTCCCGCAATCCCGGTGTGAATCAGGTTCTCTGGGCTCTGGATTACAACGGGCTTTTACGGGACTATGACTGGGCCCAGTACGAGGAATATCCCACGTATCTCTATGACGATAATCCTCTCAATGACGTCTCCTATCTGTTCAATAAATCGATTTTTTATCATGGGGTTCTCAATAACATCAATATGACTCTCTCCGGCGCTTCGAGTACCACCATGGACGAATACTCCTCCTGGGAGAGAGAGACGGGTCTGGAGCAGATTCTCTATTCCTATGACCGGGAATCTGTACAGAGAAGAACTGACACAGAATTTGGGGAGAAGGAGCGGGAGCTGGTGACCAGAACCATAACCGAGAACATTCTCCGGGTTGTCAACCGGTATCCCGATACCACCTTTTATATTTTTTATCCCCCCTACAGCATCTGCTACTGGGACGCCCTGAACCTCAAAGGAACGCTGTCAAAGCAGCTCCAGGCGGAGCAGACTGCAACGGAATTGCTGCTGAAGTGCCCCAATGTGAAGCTTTATAATTTTTTCGATCAGTATGAGGTCGTCTGTAATCCCGATTATTACTGCGACGACGGACACTACTCCGGGGAAATCAACTCCAAGATTCTTAACTGGATCCACGAGGATACCGGCCTTGTCACTCCGGACAACTATCTGGAAAGGCTCCGGCAGGAACGGGAATTTTATTCCTCTTACGATTATGAGAGTATTTACAGATAAATCTGCCGCATCCACTCCTGAAACATGAGAATATACCAGATCTGGATCCTCCACTGCCCTTTCTCCGTAAAGTCCTTCCAGATTTTCCAGACCACATCCGCGTCCAGAATTCCCTGCCGCATAAGCTCCCCCTTATCGATCAGGCTCTCCGCCCATTCCCGCAGCCCTGGCTGGCACAGCCATTTCTCAATGGGGATACTGAATCCCTTCTTGGGCCGCTCCATCATTTCCCTGGGCACATAGCGGTAGAGTACGTCGCGCAGCACCTTTTTCCCGTAAAATCCGCTGTGGTCGATCTTTCCGTTTTTCCATTCTCTCTTATAATCGATGGGAAGCGTCCAGGCGAACTCCACCACGTCCTTATCCAGCATGGGCACCCTGGTCTCCAGGGAAACCGCCATGGCCGCCCGGTCCACCTTCACCAGAATATCATCCGGATGGTACATCAGCATGTCCATCAGCATAATATTGTGATTGACCTCCTCCAGGTATCCGGGGGCATACTCGCTGTACTTATAGCTGCACTCCCCGCCATTGCGGCTGATCCGCTTCGCAAGCGGATCCGTCTCCCGGGAGCAGATATAGATATCCGAAGGGCCCCTGGCCCCCAGCAGCTTTCCCTTAATCCGGTATATGGGCTTCCTGGCAAGAGGGCTGTGGATCACAAGCTCACTGCAGGGCTTTCGGATAAACCAGGGAATATCCTTCATTTTGCTCCAGATCCGTTCCACGGAAGGATAGGAAGTATAGCCGCAGAAGAGCTCATCTCCCCCGTCACCGCTTAAGGACACCGTCACATGCTCTCTCGTCATTTTACTCACGAGATACGTGGGAATCTGGGAGGAATCCGCAAAGGGCTCCCCAAACATTCCGGCCAGAGCGGGGATCACCGCCTTCGCATCCTCCTCGGTGATATAGAGCTCCGTGTGCTCCGTTCCCAGATGCCTGGCAATCTCTTTGGCGTACACCGCCTCATTGTAATCCTTTTCCTCCATCCCTATGGTAAAGCTTTTTACCCTGCCTTTGTTCAGTGACTGCATCAGAGCCACCACAGTGGCGGAGTCAATCCCCGCCGAGAGAAAAGCGCCCACCGGCACATCCGCAGCCATCTGCTGCGCAATGGACTCCTTCAGAAGGCGTTCCAGCTCATCCGCCGCCTCCCTTTCCGTCCCCTGGAAGGGACTGTCCTGTCCCCTTCGTGCAACCTCCTTCACAGACCAGTACGTCTCCTGTGTCAGAGCATCCAGGCCGTCAAAGGGCAGCCTCACCTTCAGGATGGTCCCCGGCTCAAGCTTATAAATATTTTCATAGATGGAATAGGGCGCCGGAATATAGCCGTGGATAAAATAAAGGCCCAGAACCGCTCTGTTGACGGGATTGTGAAAGCCGTCCAATGCCGCGATCGCCCCGATATCCGAGGCAAAGACAAAGCTCTCTCCCACCCGGCCGTAGTACAGAGGCTTTTCCCCGATCCGGTCCCGGAGAAGATAGAGGCATTGTTCCTTCTTATCATACAGGGCAATGGCAAACATCCCCTTACAGAGGCAGATCCCCTCCTTCACCCCATAGGCCTCGAAGGCCTCCAGCAAAACCTCCGTGTCAGAGCTTCCCCGAAAGGCGCCGACCCTTTTTTCCCGAAGAAGCTTCTCCGCCACACTTTTGTAATTATAGATTTCTCCATTGTATGCAATCACATAACGCCCGCTATGGGAGGTCATGGGCTGGGCTCCCTTCTCAGACAAATCGATGATGGACAGTCTTCTGTGTCCCAGCGTCACCTGACCGTCCTCAGAAAAAAAACTTCCCCCTGCGTCGGGTCCTCTGTGATAGATCCTCCGCTTCATACGCTCGATATTTTCCTGTCTGTCTCCCTTAAAATTACAGAATCCCGCTATTCCGCACATATCTCCTGCTCCCTGTTTTTCTGCGTTCTTTTCTGGTCTGCCGAAAGAAAAACATATGTTATTTTCTTATCAGTCCTTCCAGATATCTCTCCCAGCTTCCATATACCGCCTCCGCCCTGTAGTCCTCGCTGATCTTCGCCGCATTTCTTCCCATTTCATCCGCCAGCTCCGGATTTCCAAGCACAAGCTCCAGACATGCCTTCATCCCTTCCACATCCCCCACCGGCGTCAGCAGCCCGTTCACCCCGTGCTCGATCAGCTCCGCAGGGCCGCCGCAGGGACAGTTCGTGGAGATGACCGTAAGTCCCATCAGCATGGCCTCGATCAGGGTGTTGGGCATCCCTTCCGTGTTGGAGGGAAGCACGAAGACGCGGGCTCTGTAAATAACATCCGCTATATTTTCTACATTTCCCGGAAGAGAGATTCTTTTTTCCAGTCCCATCTGCTCCGAGAGCGCCTGCAGGTCTGCGCGTTTCTCCCCCTCTCCGTAGATAATCAGTCTGTATTCGGGAAATGATTCCGCCAGACCGGCAAATGCTCTGACCAGCATCCCGTGATTCTTGTTCTCATCCGCTCTGCCCACCGACACGATTACCTTTTCCCGTTCTCCCTCATACCGCTTCCTGAAAAAAAGCGGATGTACAGGGTTTCTCAGTATCACTGTTTTTTTTCGGACTCCTTTCGGAAAGAAGGAGCGGCATCTGCGCGTCTGCAATATAACGCCGTCTGCCAGCAAAAACATATGTCTGGCCGCAAATTGCATCCATCGGTTGTAATACTCCTGCGTGGGCTCGCCCCTCACCGAAACCGCTACCGGAATATGAAGTCCGCAGGAGGTAAGAATCGCCATCATATTGTTTTTGCCAATGAAGGACAGGATCACATCCGGCCTCTCCTGTTTCCATATGGCCCTCAGAGAACAAAACCGGGCCACAAAATTGTGAATCCGGCCTCCTTCCAGTTTCTCCGGGGAGGGCTCCGATATTCTTCTGACGATTCCCTTCTCCACCTCATATTCATGCTCCGCTCTGGCTGTGGTGATTACCGATACACGCCAGCCGCTCCGGTGAAGATACCCGGCCAGATTTGCAATCACCCTTTCCGCGCCGCCCCTTCGCAGACTGCTGATATACAGCGCAACCCTTTTCTCCATAATCATTCCCTTTTTACCGTGACATTGGATGTCTTACGAGTTCTTCCACATATTCCCTCCATTCCCCGTAAATCCTCTGGGGACTCACCCTCTGCGCCACTTCTTCGGCCGCTCCGGCCATCTGCCTGGCCAGCTCCGGGTCTGTGAGAAGCCTTTCCATCCTCTCCGCCAGCCTTTTGTCATCCCCCACCGGCACCAGAAAACCGGAAATCCCGTCCTCAATCAGCGCGGAAGCCCCCCCGCATGGACAGTCTGTGGCAATGACGGGAAGCCCCAGCACCATCGCTTCAATCAGAGCATTGGGCATTCCCTCATAATCGGAGGGCAGTACAAACAGATCCGCATCGGCGATCTCCTTTTCAAGGCTGCTGCAATGCCCCATGAAGGCCACCTGGTCTTCCATTTTATGTTCCAGAATGTACGCTTCCATCGCCTCCTTTACCCCCCGCTCTCCTTCCTCCCCGTAGATCTGTATTGTTATATCCGGAAACTGCTCCCTTATTCTGTGAAAGGCCTTAAGCAGAAGCATCTGGTTTTTCTGACGGGAGATTCGCCCCACCGTCACGACCCGATTGCTTCTTACGCCATTTCCGCCGGCGCTCTCTTTTGCGGGCACGTCCAAAAGATATTTTTCGTCCACCGGATTCCATATAATGCGGGAGCGCCTCTGAAAGGGCGTACTGAAAAACGCTTTCGCCTCCTGCGTCTGGAACACACATCCGGCCGCCTTTTTCTCCATCCATCTTGTGGACGCCCTGTGGCATGCATAGTCCTGCCACGGATTATTGCGCACAGAGACCAGCAGCGGCGTCTTCATTCCGGCCATGCAGTATGCGCTCCGGAAGTTGGCCTTTACACAAAAGGAAATGACAATGTCCGGCCTCTCCCGCTTCATTGTTCTTCTCAGATCCATCAGCCTTCTGAGCGCAAGCACTTTTCCGTTTCCCTCTCCGCGCTCCTGCAGATCCCCCAGATTAATTCTCCTCACCCTCTCCGGGAGCTCGTATTCCTCCCCGGCCCGCCAGAGCGTGACGAGGACCACCTCGTATTCATCCCGGGCAAAACAGCCGGACAGCACTGTGACCACACGCTCTGCACCGCCTTTTCCCAAGCTGTTAATATGAAACAATATCTTTTTCTTTCCCAATTTTTTCACCTGCATACATTTCATACCATTTCTGAAACATGAAAAAGGCCCATATTATTCTCGAATAGTTCGTGCCGCTGCCCGATCCGCCGTCTCCCTTTTTCATATAATCCTCCAGGAAGCGTCGCATATATTCAGGCTGGAATATCCCCTGCCTGCGCAGAAAATCCTCCTGTGCATATTCCATCACCTGATTCCTCAATGCCCCCCGTATCCATTTATCGAGCGGCACGCCAAAGCCTGTCTTGGGCCTCTCCAGCAGTTCTGAGGGAATAAAGTCGCGGGTGATATCCTTCAGGATCCTTTTTTTGTCTCCCCGTCTGTACTTAAACTCATGCGGCAGCGAGAAGGCGTATTCAATCACATTCTTATCCAGTATGGGACATCTCGCCTCCAGGGAATAGCGCATGGAAGCACGGTCCACCTTACAGAGTATATCTCCCGGCAGGTATGTGTCCATGTCCAGCAGCATCCGCCGCTCCTGCCAGTTTTTCTCTCCATAGGATGTCTCAAAATCATAATAACAGGGAAGCGCCTCCCCCTCGTTTTTTACCATCTGCCTGGCAATCCGTCCGGTTTTGCCGGCTGTAAACTGTGTCTTCGTCTCCCGGTCGCGATTTTCCGCAATTACCCGGACCTTAAACGGAAGCCTGTCCGTTATATGGAAAAAATCTCCCGCCAGCTTCACCGCGGCGCCAAACCCGTCAAGCATCTGGGCCTGACGCACTCTGTCATATACGTTATATCCACAGAAAAGTTCGTCTCCCCCATCTCCCGACAGGGCCACCGTGACCTTTTTTCCGGCCAGCATGGAGACCAGCATGGAGGGAATCTGGGAGCTGTCCGCGAAGGGCTCGTCAAAATATCGGGGGATGCTGTCTATAAGAGAAAACATATCCTTTTCCCCCATATACAGTTCCGTGTGATCGCACCCCAGATACTCCGCTACCTCCTTCGCGTATCCGGCTTCGTTATATTGCTCCTCATAAAATCCTATGGAGAAGGTCTTTACAGGCGCTTCGCTTACCGACTGTGCAATGGCCGTCACCAGGGAGGAATCGTACCCTCCGCTTAAGAAGGTTCCCGTCGGAACGTCCGCGACCAGTCTCTCCTCCACGGCTGCCAGGAGCCTGCCCTTCAGCTCCTGCTTCGCCGTAGGGTAATCCTTTACAGGCTCCCTCTTCTTTTCCTGGTAAACCTGTTTTAAATCCCAGTATTTCCACTGTTTTACGCCGTCAGGCGCAAAGCGGACGATTTCTCCCGGACGCACCTTTCTCACATTTCTGAAGATGGTATCCGGCTCACAGATATACTGCTGATATAGAAACCGCGGGATCACTTCCCTGCTGATTTCCGCCGAAAATCCCGGATATTCCAGTATCGGCTTCAGCTCCGACGCAAATACAAGATTCCCCTTCTCCAGCCAGTAATACAGAGGCTTCTTCCCAATTCTGTCACGCACAAGATACAGCTCTTTCGTCTCTCTGTCAAAAAGTGCCATGGCAAACATGCCGTTGAGTCTGTCAACGCATCCCGCTCCCCACTTCAAAAAGGCCGCCAGAATCACTTCCGTATCGCAGGAAGAGACAAAGGGATAATCCGACAGCTCCTTCTTAAGCTTCTGAAAATTGTAAATCTCTCCATTATATACAATACTCAGCCTGCCGTCCGCCGAATGCATGGGCTGATGTCCCAGGGACGATAAATCCATTATGGAAAGACGCCTCTGGGCCAGTCCCACCGTATATCCCTCTCCCGCAGGATACAGCTCGACCCCGCAGTCATCCGGCCCCCGGTGATACATTGTATTGTTCATCCGGGTAAGCTGATCCGCCGTTACCCTCTCTCTCGTGAAAAAACCACATATTCCGCACATAATCTATATTTCCCTCATGCAGGAAACCAGGCCTTCCATATAGCCGGCCGTTGAAAAATCCCCTGCCCTTGCAGCCGCCCTGCTCCGATACATTTCATAAAGCTCCCTGTCCCGAAGCAATTCCAGAACTGCACCGGCAAACTTCTGCTCCGTCTCCTCCAGCCTGATCCTCCTGCCGGCGCTTTCCTCCTCCCAGCTCACGGAAAAGTCCTTCTGCCCGGAGAGTACCGGGCAGAGTATTCCATAATCCGCCTTAAAGACCTCCTTCTGGTCCTGGGCAGCCCGGAAATCCCTGTGCAGGATCTCTGCCGGGCCGGACATACAGTTTGTCGATACCACCGGCAGAGAAAGGGAAAGCGCTTCCACCAGCGCGTTGGGAAGACCCTCGCTTAAGGAGGTCAGAACATAGATATCGCTTTCCTTCAAATAGGGAAAGGGATTTTTCTTAAGCCCTGTAAAAAGTACATTCTCCTCCAGCCCCAGTTTTCCCGCCAGGTCTTTATATTCTTTAAATTCCCCGTCCCCGATAATGGCCAGCCTGGTATCCGCCTCCTCCTCGTTTATCCTTCTGAATATCCTGATCAGATGCCAGAAGCCCTTCACGTCGTCCTCTCTGCCCATGGACACCAGCACGCGCGCGCCCGTCCTGAAAAAGAGAATATCCTCATCCGCCCGCTCCGCGCTCTGTTCCAGAAGCCCTGACATGTCACAGGGATTCCACAGGGCCCTGACATTACAGAAGCCGTACTCGCTCCTGACCAGATCCGCCATTTTTTCCGAGCAGCACAGCACCCGGTCCGTAAAACGGCCGATCAGCTTCATATAAAGCCCGTTTTTTATCTCCTCAAAGGAATGACAGGATGCGATTTTCTTCCTGGCGCCGAAGCTCAGAGCGTTTGCAATATTGGCAGTCATGCCAAAGCTGTAGGAGACGTCGATCCCCAGTCTTTTCTGCAGTCTGCCAAGCCGCAGGCTCCGCCTGAATACATTGATAAGCTTTCCGCTCCTGCCTCTGCGCACCCCCAGCCCCAGATCCATTACCTCCAGACCCGAGATATCAAAGGCGACATCCTCCAGGGAGAAAACGACGATGACAACCTTATGCGTCCCGGCGAGCATCCTGGCCGTCAGAACACAGACTCTCTCGAAGCCTCCCTGATGAAGCATGGGCGAGATCAGCATAATTTTCTTCTCATCAGCCATCCCATCCCCCTCTCTCATAAAAGCGCATCATCCGCTCCGCCTGCGCGGCCACATCAAACCCCGCCCTTTTCATCTCCTCCACATATCCTCTTCGCCCGTATGCCTGTGTGGCTCTGATCCGCCTGGCCCACACGGCGGGGTCCTCCTCTATACTCATGGTTTCCACCAGCTCCGTCACCGCCACCTCCTCGCAGATGGCGTCCGCTATCAGGCACTTAAGCCCGGCAGTCTGGGCCTCCACCACCGCTCCCGGCAGCCCCTCAAACCTGGAAGGATACACAAAGTAATCCATGGCCTGATAATAATCGTTCACGTTGGTGCGGTTTCCCAGGAAATAAACCTGCTCCTCAATCCCCAGCTCTGCGGCAAGCGCTCTGGCCTGGGGCATCCCCGCGCCCTCTCCCAGAAGGAGAAGGACACAGTCCTTTCCTCCGCTCTGCTCCCGGTTCTCCCCCTTCCCGGCAGGATCCGAAAGCGCGGCGAAAATCCGGAGCAGATACGCATGGTTCTTGGCATAGCGAAAGCTTCCCACATGGCCGATCACGTATTTATCCTGGATTCCCAGCTCCCGTCTGATGTTCTCTCTCACGGCAGGCCGATAATCAAAGGCCTGACAGTCTATGGCGTTGGGGATAAAGATGGTTTTTCCCTCCTCCACCGCCCGCCTGCCGAACACGGAGAGCCCGGCAATCCGCGAGCAGCAGAACATAACGTCCGTTTTTTTTGAGAGATTCCGTCTGAGAATCCTTGTGAGGGTTCCCTTAAGCCCCCGATCCACCCCGGCGCTTCTGGCATGTGCGATGGTGACAGGCACCCCCGCCCGCCCTGCAAGGGGCAGATAGATGGCGGCTGTGCTGGTAATGTGGCCCTGTACCGCTGCAAACTCGTGGTGCTCTCTGAAAAACGCCCGGAGAGCTCTGCGATAAGCGGGATAGTTGTACATTCTGAAACGGGGAATCCTGAAAATCCGCCCTCCCAGCTCTGTGATCTCCCGGTCAAAATATCCTTCCTGATCCGTATGGACCAGGAAATCAAACTGAACCCGCTCCCTGTCCATATGGCGGTAGAGATCCATGGTACGGCTCTCCGCACCGCCAAGCTGCGTATTCCCAAGCACATGAAGCACCCGAATCGGTTCCGCCATCTTTAATCCTTACTCCTCTCACAGATATTTCACCAGCAGATACTTCCCCTTCGCCATCAGAAACTCCTTCCATCTTCCCGGAAGGCTCCTCCTTTTTTTGTCCGCCCTCAGATACTCCCCAAAGGAAATCCAGGAAATCCCTTCCCTCTCAAAATACGCCTCGCAGCGGCTTAAATCCTCATCCGAAAGGGTATTGGTGTGAACCACCATGGCAGAATACCCTTCCTTCCTGCGCAGAGTGTCCCGCATCAGAAACGAGATCGGATAAAAATCCAGTCCCTTCCAGCGATAGGGACGGCTCCCGAAGCCATCCGTCAGGGCGCGAAAACCCGTCTCCTTCAACGCTCTCAGGGTATTATTGTCATAGGAGTGGGCCGGAGCCATGAAAAGATCCGTCTCGATCCCCTTCTTTCTCAGAAGCCGCTTTCCCTCCGCCAGCAGCTCCCTCTGCCGGTCAAAAGGCAGTCCCGCAAACTCCGAAAAATTGTTAAGAGGAAAGATCCCTCCCCGGTCTGTCGTGTAAATGTGATAACAGCCGTGCATGGCGATTACCCATCCGTCCCTTTCAAGGGCCTTTACATAATCCCAGAATTCCTCCGGCGAATGGGCGCCGCTTTTCCCTGCTCTCCCGTCATCGCCCTCATCCCGTCCGTCTCCCGGGCCCTCGCCTGCCATAATCCCGTCGGTTTCCGCCCTCCTGACCAGGCCCGGATCCCGGTTCTGGGGCACCACCCCTATAAGCGGCTTCACCTGATACCGATCCAGAAGCGCCTTAAATTTCAGGAAGCGTTCCCAATCCATATCAGGTGTTATGTCATCCAGTCTCACTGCTATTTTCATACGTTTTTCCCTTGCGGCGCCTTTGTCCGGGAACCGATTGTCGCAGGAGAGACCGCTCTCCGCTCCCGGATCAGATCAAAATCACATACGTTATTATATCAGATGCTCCCTGTACCAGTCGATGGCCAGATCGATCCCCCGGGCGAAGTCATACTCCGGGTCATAGCCGAGAAGCTCTCTGGCCTTGCTGATATCCGCGTTGGAGTCCCGGATATCTCCGGCCCGCTCCGGCCCGAAATTCGGCTCCACGTCCTTTCCAAGCGCCCTGCACAGCTCATGGTACACATCAATCAGGTATTCTCTGCCTCCCGCCCCGATATTGAAGGCTTCCCCCGCAGCCCGGGAGGGCGCAAGGCATGCCTTTAAGTTGGCCTCGATCACATTGTCGATGTAGGTGAAATCCCGGGACTGTCTGCCGTCCCCGTTGATGGTGGGCGTCTCCCCCTTAAGGAGCTGTCTGATAAACCGGGGAATCACCGCCGCATAGGCTCCGTCCGGATCCTGCCGTCTGCCAAACACATTGAAATATCTCATGCCGTAGGTATCGAGCCCGTACAGCGTCTTATAAAGCCTCCCGTACTCCTCGTCCACTCTCTTGGTGAGCGCATAGGGGGAAAGAACCTTTCCCTCATGCCCCTCCCTCTTGGGGAGCGCCGGATGGTCCCCGTACACGGAGGAGCTGGACGCATAGACAAACTTCCTGACCCCGCCCTGTCTGGACGCCTCCATCATGTTCAGCGTCCCCCGGATATTGATCTCCTCATAGAGAAGAGGCATCTCGATGCTTCTGGGCACACTCCCCCAGGCCGCCTGGTTGAGTACATAATCCACCCCCTCGACGGCCCTTTTACAGGTCTCCAACTCCCTGATGTCCTCCTTCAGAAAGGTAAACCCGGGGTTATCCATAAATGGCTGTATATTCTCCATTTTCCCTGTGGAGAGATTGTCCAGGCACCGGACGCGGCAGCCCATCTCCAGAATCGCCTCGCACAGATTGGAGCCGATAAATCCCGCTCCGCCGGTCACCAGAAAGACCGAATCCTGATCAAATTTTAATTCCCTGTATCCCATACACTCCTCCAATGCCATCCCCGTCCCGCAGCCGGGACAGGCGACAGCGCAAATCTCCCTTACGAAACAGCCCTGTAATCCGCCTACAGTCTCCAGTAAATGTAATCTTCCGTCAGATACCGGTTCCTGTCCAAAACCCCCTTCAGATCCATGAGCACCTTTGTCTCGTGGGACGGATTGTAAAAGCTGTCCACCCTTTCCTTATCCAGTGAAAGGAACTGGTCGTGGGCCACAGCCACAATCACCGCGTCCATATCCTTTACCTCCTCCATGGACGCAAAGGTGACGCCGTAGAGCCGCTGCGCCTCCCGGGCGTCCGCCGCCGGATCCACCACCAGCGGATGGATGCCGTACTCGCCCAGTTCCCGGCAGATATCGATCACCTTTGTGTTTCTGGTGTCAGGGCAGTTCTCCTTGAAGGTAAAGCCAAGAATGGCCACCCTGGCCTGTTTTACCGGAATATCCGCTCTGATCAGGTTCTTGACCATACTCTCCGCCACATATTTTCCCATATCATCGTTGATCCGCCGTCCGGCAAGGATAATCCGGGAGTGGTATCCCAGCTCCTCCGCCTTGTAGGTCAGATAATAGGGGTCCACGCCGATGCAGTGGCCTCCCACCAGCCCGGGGTAAAACTTCAGGAAATTCCATTTCGTCCCCGCCGCCTCCAGCACGGACCTGGTGTCGATCCCCATCTTATTGAATATAATGGAAAGCTCGTTCATAAAAGCGATATTGATATCCCGCTGACTGTTCTCTATGACCTTGGCCGCCTCCGCCACCTTGATGGACTGGGCCCGGTAAACGCCGGCCTCCACCACCATCTCGTACACGCCGGCAATGGTATCCAGGGTCTCCTCGTCCATACCCGAGACAATCTTTACAATCGTCTCCAGACGATGCTCCTTATCGCCGGGATTGATGCGCTCCGGCGAGTAACCGATCTTAAAGTCAACGCCGCAGGTAAGCCCCGATTCCCTTTCCAGAATGGGGACACAGATATCCTCCGTCACGCCGGGATAAACCGTGGACTCAAACACCACCACGGATCCCCTGGTCAGATTCTGCCCCAGGATCCGGCTGGCGCCCTCCACCGGAGTCAGATCCGGCGTATGGTCGTCGTTCACCGGCGTGGGGACCGCCACAATATGGAATTTTGCCTCCCGCAGCCGGGCCGGGTCCGCGGTAAACTCCACCCTGGTATTTCTGATAACCTCGTCCCCTACCTCATTCGTGGGATCCACGCCGTTTCGGTAGAGAGCGATCTTCTCCTCGTTTAAGTCAAAGCCCACCACCTTTATCTTACGGGCGAACGCCACCGCAATGGGCATTCCCACATAGCCCAGCCCCACCAGGGATAATTTTTCTTTTCCTTCTGCCAGATCACTGTATAAGCTCATTTTCCTCTCTCCTGTTCTTTACTGCCGCCGGCGCTCCGGGCAAAATGCCGGCGCACTCTCTTTTCCCGCACAGACTGACTACATTATAGCACACTGCCCGGCTGCCTGTTAACCTCTTTCCTGATTTCCTCCAGATAAGCGTCGATGACCTTCCTCCGGTCAAAGGTATCCTCCACATATTCCCGTCCCCTTCGCCCCATCTCCTGGCGGCGGCTTTCCGAAAAGCCCAGCATGGTTTTCATGGCCTGTACAAGACCTTCCGCGCTCCTGGCCGAAAACAGAAGGCCGCTCTCGCCCTCGAGCAGCGTTTCCCTGCATCCGGGCACATCGCTTGCAAGCACCGGCCTGCCGCAGGCCGCGGCCTCCAGCAGAACGTTGGATAACCCCTCATGGTAGGAGGGATGCACGATCACATGACTCTGTCCCATCACCTCCGACACATTGTTGATATGCCCAAAGTACCGGATGATCCCGTCCTCAGAGAGCTTTTTTATCTGTGGCTCATAGAGCGCCCGGCTCTCCTGTTCATACTCCCCCACCAGATAAAACCGGGCCCCGGGATCCTCCCCGGCGATTTGCCGGGCCGCCTGCAGATATTCCTCGATCCCCTTATCCTTCATAATGCGCAGGACCGCCAGAAAGATGATCCCGTCCCTCTCGGACGGATAGTCTCTGAGAGGATTCTCCTCCAGATTCACCCCTGAGCCGGGCAAAAGCCGGTCTCTCCCGGTTCCGATCCCTCTCTCCAGCATGAATCTCCTGTTGGCCTCATTCTGAAAAAACACGCAACAGGCCCCTTTTGCCGCAATCCTGTAAAAGCGAAGCAGTACCTTTCCCAGAATCCCGGGCTCCTCCAGAGCGGTTCCCAGCCCTGTCACATTGACCAGATACGGTATTTTCCGGATCCGGCAGGCCAGCCCTCCATACAGATTCGGCTTGATGGTATAGGTCAGAACCCTGTCGGGCTTCTCCTGCTTAAGCAAAAGAAGATAGCGCAGAAACAGCTTCAGATCATGAACGGGATTATTTCCCCTTCGCTCAAATTCTGTGGGGATCACCCTCACCCCCAGCGCCCTGAGCTTCGGACAGTTCTCATCCGTGGGAACCGAAACCGCGATCGTATACCCCTCCTGCTCAAAAGCGCGAAGCAGCTCCCTTCGAAACAGATATAATCCATTTGCATAGTTACTCAGAATCAGAATTTTCATTCTCAGCCCTCTGTATCCCACGGGGTGAAATCCCGCGAAGGCAGCCTCCGGGAATTTCCGCCCCGTATCCATGGTATCTACAGCCGCGCCAGCGACGCCTCGATCTCGCTTTTTTTTCTGATGACCACGCTGTCATACATCATCATCACCACGTCCTCCTCATAATCCCCGATCTGTTCCCGGTTCTCCCTTCCGGCCACATTCTCCCTGATCAGCTTCACAAAGTCAACCCCGGCGCCGTATGCGTGGAGATAGGCACCGCCGAACCTGGGATTGATCTCGGAGAGAAAGTATTCGCCGTCCTGGTAAAAGAAGTCCATATCCAGGGGACCGCAGAATTTCAGAATGGACAGCACCTTTCTGACAAAGGTAAAGAGCGCCTCGTCCTTAAAGGAGATGGTTTTGTTGGCTCCTCCGATGGTGGTGGAGAGCTTGCGCTTGGAGAAGATGGCCACAGGCTGATGGCTGATGGTATCCACATAGACGTCCGCGTCCAGATCCTGTCCCGTCATCAGCTCCTGGACGATCAGGCCCTCGTCCTGGTCCATCACCTGTTTTAAAAGCTCCGGCGTGTCGATTCTTCTGGCCCCCACGCTTCCGCTCCCCGTCCTGGGCTTTACAAATACCGGAAAAGAGATCTCCCCGGCCCGATATGCCCGGTCAAACTCCGGCCAGCTCCCACAGGTTCTGGCCGTTCTGATCTGATTCTTTACAAGGAACTGATACATTTCGTATTTGTCAAAGCAGAGCCTGGCCGTCTGCTCATAAGGCGCCAGCACCGTCACCCCCAGCGCCTCGAACGCTTCCCGGTGCTGTGCCAGAAGCATGATTTCCGGGTCGATCAGGGTGGTTATGGCGTCTATCCTTTCCTTTTTACAGATCTCCAGGATCATGGGGATATATTCCGGGGCATGGATCAGAGGTACCCGGTACGCCCGGTCGGCAAAGGCCATGGCGGGCGCCACCTCGCTGTTGTCCGTGGCCACGATTTTCAGCTCTGGCCCCAGACTCTGCCGGAAATCCTTAAGAAGCTCGCATCTTCTTCCCACGCTGCAAAATAAGATATTCATCCGATCCCTTCCTTTCTGAATCTGCCGCCCGGGGCCTTTGAAAGAGCCCCCTGCGGACGCCTCCTTCGCCGGGAGACGTTTTTTCATCCCGGCTCCTGCCCTGCGCCCTGACCCGGGGTACCGGTAAACGCTTCCATGGTGGCGTCGCTCTCACTGCTGATCCCCTCTCTTTTCAGCACCGCCCTTATGGTGCCCAGAAAGATCCGCATATCCAGACCGAAGGAGAGATTCCTCACATACTCCACATCGTATTCAAATTTTTTCTCCCAGGTGATGGCGTTGCGCCCGTTGATCTGGGCCAGCCCCGTGAGCCCGGGACGCACGTCGTGCCGATGTCTCTGGGTCTCGTTATAAAGAGGCAGATATTTCACCAGAAGGGGCCTTGGCCCGATGACGCTCATATCCCCTTTCAGGATACTGAAAAGCTCCGGCAGCTCATCCAGGCTGGTGCTGCGCAGCTTCCTCCCGAAGGGCGTAAGGCGCTCCTGGTCGGGGAGCAGATTTCCCTCCTGATCCCGCCCATCCGTCATGGAACGGAACTTGTGAAGCCGGAAGATCTTCCCGTCCCTGCCCGGCCTCTCCTGGGTAAAGAGCGCCGGACTTCCCAGCTTTACCCTCACCAGAATCCAGAGCGCCAGCAGAAGGGGGGATAAGACAATAATCGCGCCAAGAGATATGAAAATATCGAGGAATCGTTTTCCAAATTTTCTGTACATCCTTCTCCCTCTATCTGCCAAAGCATCCGCGCACAATTCCGGTAATCAGCTCCATGTCCTCCCGGGTATTTTTGATATCGCTGGGCAGACACAGGCCCCTGTCAAAAATCTCCTGCGAGACGCTCCTTTGCCTTCCCATAACCATCCCGTGATCATCCACGCCTCTGTGCGTCTGGCCGCTCTGCCCCGGATTTGCCTCTCCGGTCGTTTCTTCGTCCTGTCCGTCACAGGCCGTGATGAAATCACAGTCCGCAAACACCGGCTGTAAGTGCATGGGCTTCCAAACAGGCCTGGTCTCAATATTGTGCCCGGCCAGGGCGTCCATCACCTGATCCGGCGAAACCGGACTCCTCCTGTCAATCCACATGCCGCTGAGCCAGCAGTTGGCGTCTGCGTCCGGATTTAAGGGATTCATCAAAACCTCCGGGATATCCGCAAAGGCCTCCTTATATCTCTGATAAATGGCCTTTTTCAAAGCCTTGTGCTCCTCCAGATGCAGAAGCTGCCCCCTGCCGATCCCCGCGGTGATATTGCTCATTCTGTAGTTATATCCGATCTGGGAATGCTGATAATGTCTGGCCGGATCCCTGGCCTGAGTGGCCAGAAAGGTGGCCTGCCGGGTGATCTCCTCCTCATGGGAAGCCAGCATGCCCCCGCCGGAGGTGGTGATGATCTTGTTGCCGTTAAAGGAATAGATCCCGATCTTTCCGAAGGTTCCCGTATGCCTTCCCTTATAGGTGCTTCCCAGGGACTCCGCCGCATCCTCCACCAGGGGAACCTTATGGGCCGTACAGATCTCCATGATCTCGTCCAGCTTCGCCGGGGTGCCATAGAGATGCACCACGATCACCGCTTTCGGATTCGGATACTTCTCAAAAGCCCGCTCCAGCGCCCGGGGATCCATGTTCCAGGTCTCCCACTCCGAATCGATAAACACTGGCGTGGCCTTCTCATAGACGATAGGATTGCAGCTTGCGCTGAAGGTCAGAGAAGGGCAGAACACCACGTCCCCTTCCCCCACCCCCAGAATTTTAAGGGCCAGATGGATGGCCGCCGTACCCGCGCTCAGCGCAGACGCATGGGGAACTCCCACATACTGCGCCAGCTCCTTCTCAAAAGCGTTTACATTGGGTCCAAGGGGCGCCACCCAGTTGGTGTCAAAAGCCTCCCTGATGAACTCCTGTTCCTCCCCATGCATGGTAGGTGACGATAAATAAATCCTTTTCTCAGCCATTTTTCTCTCCATCCTTTTTATAGTGGTAGGTCGGTACAATCCTCTTAACCAGCGGCCGGATGTCTGCACTCTCATCCTTCGCCGCCTCCTTGAGCTCTTTGAGCTGTACGAAAAAGGCGGTCTCGTCTATCTCAATAGGTTTCCCAATATGGATCAGTTTATTTGCGGTCTCCATCATCCCCTCCTCCGCCATGAGAAGCTCCTCATAGAGCTTTTCTCCCGGACGCAGGCCGGTAAACTCGATCTGAATATCCTCCCCCACCCGATAGCCGGATAAACGGATCAGGTTTCTGGCCAGATCCAGGATCTTCACGGGCTTTCCCATATCCAGCACAAAAATCTCTCCCCCCCTGGCGTAGGCTCCGGCCTGCAGGACCAGGGACACCGCCTCGGGTATGGTCATGAAATAGCGGATGATATCGGGATGCGTCACCGTCACCGGCCCTCCCGCCAGAATCTGCTTCTTGAAAAGGGGAATCACGCTGCCGTTGCTTCCCAGCACATTTCCGAAGCGCACCGCCACAAATTCCGTGTCATAATGCCTGTTAAAGGTCTGGATAATCATCTCACAGATCCGCTTGCTTGCCCCCATGATGTTGGTGGGGTTCACCGCCTTGTCCGTGGAGATCATCACGAATCGCTTTACGTCGTTCATGGCCGCCGCCTGCACGGTTTTGAAGGTGCCGAACACATTGTTCTTCACCGCCTCGTTGGGGCTCACCTCCATCAGCGGCACATGCTTGTGGGCCGCCGCGTGATAGACGATCTCCGGCCGGTAATGCTCGAAAATCCAGTTCATCCGGCCGGTATTGCGCACAGAGGCGATCAGGACTGTCAGCGGCAGCTCCGGGTATTTTGCCTGCAGCTCCTGCTGAATATCATAGGCGCTGTTCTCGTATATATCGACGATGATCAGCTGTGCCGGGTGGTGGGTGGCGATCTGCCGGCAGAGCTCGCTTCCAATGGAACCGCCCCCTCCCGTCACCAGCACCCTTTTTCCTTTTACATAGCCCAGGATAGAGTTTAAATCCACCTCGATGGGATCCCTCCCCAGAAGGTCCTCCACCTCCACATCCCGCAGCTTGCTGACGCTGACCTCCCCGTTTACAAGCTGGTACATGCCCGGGAGCGAGCGCAGCTTACAGCTTGTCTCCTTACAGATCTCCAGGACGGCGGACATCTCCGCCCTGGAGATGGAGGGCATGGCCACAATAATCTCATCGATATCGTAAATATCCGCGCACTCGATGATCCTGTCCCTTCCGCCCACCACCTTGATCCCCTGAATGAAGCGCCCCCATTTGCCGGGATCGTCATCGATGATACAGCGGATCACCATGGTGGAGAAATTGCTGTTCACGATTTCCTTAATGATCAGGTTGGCCGCCTCGCCGGCCCCCAACACCATCACGGAAACGCTGTTGTTCTTATTCTGCTGCCTGTGCTTCATGCTCCTGAAAAACCGGTAGGAAAAACGGCTCACGAACACAAAGCTGATCAGCAGAAACACATACAGAAAATAATAGCTGCTGGGAACCGCCTGCTCTCCCTGCACCCTGAAAAACTGAATCCCCACGCTGTAGCACAGCGCCGAGACGATGCTTGACATCACCAGGTTCTGCAGCTCCGTCTCCCCCGCAAAGGCCCACAGACTGTGATACATACGGAACAGATACAGCACCCCCAGGGTGATCAGGATATTCACCGGCAAAAACCGATTCACCGGGGTGATAAAATGCTCCGGTATCTGGGAGATATCAAAGTTGTAACGCATCAGAAGGGCCAGGTAGCTGGCCCCTGTGACGCTGATAATATCATATATGATCAGACAGGTTCTTCTGTAAAACAGCTTTACATTAAAGGGATTCCCCTTTTGTCTCTTATCGTCACTCATGGCTTAACCTCTTTTTGAAATATCAGCGGCGTGATCACCAGCATCAGCATCAGGCCGCAGGGATTACTGAGCTGGAAGATCCACTCCACCATCCCCGCCACCGCCACGGCTGTGACGATCACAACAGGCAGCGCCGCACAGGTTATTTTATCCTTTTTCTTATGATAATAAAGACAGGCTGACACAAATGTTGCAATTCCCACCACCAGGAACAGAATTCCCACCAGAATCCCGTGGTCGTAGGCGACCTGGAGATAAATATTGTGGGCATGGGTGGCGATCTCCCCATCCTTTAACACGGCCCCCATCTCCTCGTGCCCTGTCAGGTTGAGCTGTTCCAGATAGGAGCGGAAAATGTCCAGACGTCCGTTGGTATAGTCGTTGTCCTCCCGGGCTCCCTCCGGGATCAGACCGGACGCCTCATCGGATGTCGGCGCATCCGTGCCTCCTTCCGCGGCGGCCATCAGGATCCCTTCGGGCAGATCGCCTGCGGACGCGATCAGAAGCTCCTCCCCTCCCGTCTGCGCGCCGGCACGGCTCCCGGCCTTCGCCTCCCCGTCCTCATCCGCGTGGGTTCTTCTGTACTCGGCAAGCTCCCCGTAGATATCGAAGGTCCCCTCAGGAATGCCAAAAATCTTCTCCGCGAACACATCGATAAAGCGTCCCACTCGCATGAAGTTCAGAGAATCCACCCGCCGTCCTCTCATCACATCCTCCGGACAGTACATGGAATACTCGATCTCATACAGAAACGGCTCGCTCACCAGCGCCGGGATATTTCTCTGGGCAGTAAAGGTAATTGGAAAGCAGACAACCACCGCCAGGATCAGCATCCCCAGATTTTTTCCGAAATTTTTAATCCTCTCCCGGCCTCTGCCTGCGGATGTGAGGATCAGCGCAAACAGCAGCGCGGCTCCCACTGAGAAGAAGGCCGTCCTTGCCATGGTAAAGAGCATATAGGCGGAGACCACCCCGAAAAAGACCAGCTCCTTCCAGCAGTCCCGCAGTCTGCGGCTTTTGCGGAGCTTTCCAAGCAACAGAACCGCCGCCACACACTCCACCATGGTGAGATACGTGGCCGTGATGGTGACGGTATGAAAAATATGGGTATATCGCGCGTTGCGGAAGGTCACATAGGGTCTGTGCAGAAGGGCATACCCGGTGGCCAGCGCAAACTGCAGCACCGCCCCCCTGGCGATGTTGACCAGAATCCTGTCCTTATGCTCCCACATTCCATAGTTTAAGTAAAAAAGGGTAAAGGCCGCCACCATGGCGACGCCCCACCATCTCCCGTTACGGAACAGAATCAGGGCGGCAAAGAACAGGGCGAGTATCCCTGTGTAGAGCAGGGCCGGCTTTGCCAGCTTTTTTCTGCAAAGACCGATCACCGTCCGGATCAGAATCAGCCCAAGCAAAAATCCGATCAGAACCGTGTAACGGAAAGCCACCTTCACCGGCTCCTCCACATCCTCCGCGAAGGCCGCCATACCGCTTCGGTAACAGTACAGACCGTATCCTCCTGCCGCGATGAGATAAATCAGATTCCAGAGATTAAAGATTTCTTTCCATCTGAACATGGCGATGATGGCAAGGGCAAGCCAGAACAGCTCCTTTCGCTCCGCCGCCGCGTGGTGAATATCATAAAGGCCGCTCACATAGTCGCAGCATCCCTGGAGCGCCCCGGCGATGGCAACGGACTGCACCAGATCCCCCCCGTGGGATTTCAGATACTCCAGAGTGACAATGGCCTGCTGTCCGTCCCGGTTATGATTGATGCCGTAAAACAGGATCATGGCCAGCAGAATAATGCCCGCCGCGTAGACCGAATTGTCCAGCAGATAATGCCCCCAGTATCCCAGAAGCACCGCCCCGAGAGAGAGGACCGTGAGAATCCCCGCCACCGGATTGGCAACCCGTCTGAACACCCGCTCCACGGTGATGAGCCGGTCCTGCCTTTTCCGGTACCACAGACGCACCGCCAGAAGCGAGAGGGCCGTCGCCGCCAGGATCAGAAGCCCCAGCGCCAGCACCTTCATTTTCCGCAGAGGCACTGCATAATTGTAATTCGCCGCAAGGCTCACGCCCTCCACCGTGGAATCCGCATAGTACATGGTTCCCAGCCAGGGCATGTCCGCCTGGGAGACTGCCTCATATCCCGCAAAGATCTGCGATTCATCCCCCTGCAGGATCACATAGTACATTTTCCCCGGCTCCATCTCCACATCGATCATGGCCCTCTGAAACCCGGGCAGGTTTTCGTGGTCGATGGCCGTCCTTTCCTCGCAGATCATCTGCCACTGTTCATCCAGAATCCGCACATAGAAGCTCTCGCCCACGCTGTTCTCGCCCAGATAGACGTCGATGGTATCCATGTGGTCAAACTGCGCGATGATCCCCTGCAAAAGAGTCCTCTCCTCATCGATCACCTCTGTCATGGCCCCCGTCGCGGGCGGAACGGACGCGCTCACCTGCTCATGCCAGAGCCGCAATGGCCAGAGCGAGAGCAGAAGCGCCGCTGCCGCCATCAGGATTACTGCCTGTATTGCTTTACTTTGATAGACAATTTTTTTCATACCGTACTCCTGCATATCTCTGAAACTGCACGCGATCCTGCGCTGAAATATGATATCTTCCATAATAATGCAATGGTAGTATATCACAACCGGTATTTTTTATCAAATTTATCCGATCTGCGCACGTTCCCCTTCCCAGGCCGTAAAGCCAAGCACCGGAACCACCGCCCACAAAAACGCCACATACCGCACCAGATAAGTGGGCCCGGGTATCACCGTAAGCCAGCACAGAAGCGGAAGCAAAAATGGCATCATCTGTCTGCGCCGTCCCTGATCCCGGAGAAAGCCCAGCAAAAAGGCCGTCACCCAGAACAGAAAGCCCGGGGAAAAGAGCATGGACACAAGGGGGATCCTCTGTTGGGCGATTTCCAGGGACATACGCCGGTAGCATTCGTCCAGCCAGGGGATTTTACTCTCCCGCACTCCTGGCTCCTCCACCTCATAACCGAACCAGGAGCTGTCCCCATAGGTAAAGGTAAACACCGTATTCCCCCGATACACGTCGATCACCGTGTCGGGATACCAGAACCCGTAGGAGGTCATAAACCAGGCGTTCAGATAGCTGAACGGGTGTCTGACTCCCCATTTCAGCCAGAGCCCCAGAAAGCCCATCCGGTCCGCCTGATAAGCCTCGTTATTAAAATGGATCTTGACCCCGTCGGATACCTTCGGCGTATAGCGCTCCAGCGCCTCCCTGGGAAGATACCGGTACAAAAGCTCCTTCTCCTGCTGCGGCAGATCCTCCTCCTGATCGTTGTAAACCCTCGCCATCTGGGAGATGGGCACTGTGAGAATTTCCTGATGCTCCGAAGAATCCGCGTGGAATATACCGGTGAGGGCGCCGTTTACCACAGCGTAGAGCAGAATCACCGCCCCGAAAAACGCGGCTGTCTTTTTCCATCTTCCTTTCAGGTAAAAAACACAGATTACCCCGAAAACACAGAAAGCGTAGAACCCGTTATGACGCAGCAGCATCATAAGAAGCGAAGCCGCCCCCAGCGCCAGCAGCTTCCCCCGGGAAACTTTCTCCGGACAGGACAGCAGCTCCTGAAAAAGCAGCACCATAATCAGAATCATTCCCATAAAAAGCCCGTCCTTTGCGGAGCAGAGGGAAAACATCACCAGCACCGGGCACAGCCCGAAGTACAGCGTCAGAGCGATCCTCCAGGACCTCTTCATCCCCCGGCCCCTTAAGTTCTCCACACATCCCGCGAAAATCAGCGACATGACCCCCATCTGCAGCAGCGTATAGCAGGCGATCCCCAGGTTATAGGAACCGGTCATCTTATAAACCCACTGGATGATCCCTCCCAGCATCAGCACATGGAAGAGCGGATGGTGGGTGGAAAAGTTCCGGGTCACCACCTGGAGCAGCTCATCCTGGGCATCATAGACAAAAAAACCCGGATACACCGCCAGAAAGACCGGCAGATACAGAAGAAAGATCACCATCCCCGTGAAAAAAAAGCGCCGCAGATTTCTCCTTTTCTCCCCCTCCTGCTGCTCCTTTGCCCTCTCAGGGCGGGAGATTTCCTGCACCGCTCCCTCTCTCCTTTGTCCTGCCCGGGCCAGAAGATCCCAGAAATAACGGGTGAGCAGCGCCGCGAGCAACGACAGGATCAGAATGCTCCCCCACATCCCCACGCTTTGGAAGGGAACCCTTTCCCTGGTATCCAGCTGCGCGCCGAACACCATACACACCGAAAAAAGCGTCCCGAAAAGGCCGGGAAGAAGCCCTCTGCGCCTGCCGGCGTATGGCCTTTCTTCCCGGAGGCAGGACTCCAGCGCTGTCCTCACCAGCCAGAAGAGCCCCAAAAACAGAAAGAACGCCAGAATGCTGTTGGTGTAGCTCAGCCAGCTTCCCTCCATGGAAAGCGTCCAGGGCAGGGCGCACACGCCGCCGAAGGAGGCAGCAGCAGCCAGAGCGTTCCTTCCCTTTGCGGATCGCCTCAGATATGAAATCACCATTTCCGTAAAAGCCTTCCCTTTCTTCATAAACGGCCTGTCCCCTGCTTTCCCTCTCTCACTGCTCCGCATCGGTCTCTTCTGCTCCCGCTCCCACACTCTCCCGGATCACAAACTGAGGGGAATTGTTCATGGAAATGTACATCCTGCCCATGTATTCCCCCACCAGTCCCAGCATCAGCATCAGCATGCCGCCCATAAACACCAGCACTGCCATCAGGGCGCTGAAGCCCGTGACCAGACCGGGGGGATTGATAAATATCTTCTTGATAATGGTATAGATCCCGTACAGGAACCCGACCAGGGCACAGAACGCTCCCGTCAGGGTGGCGATACGCAGAGGCTTGACGCTGAACGCCGTAAAGCCGTTAAACCACAGGCCAAGAAGCCTGCCCAGCGTGTAGCCGGACTGCCCCGCCTGCCGGTCCCTGTGGTTTACCTCCACATTCGTAATGTTCTTCGTGGTGCGCAACACCAGCCCGATCACGTAAGGGTAGGCGTTCGCGTAACGCTTCATCTCCTCCACCACGAACCTTCTGGCGGCGAAATAGCTGGAGACATACAGCTCCTTCGGCTTGCCCAGCATCACTCTTGTCATCAGCTCGTTCACGCGGCTTCCCCAGTTGCGAAAGCCGGAGTGATGCTTGTGTACATATTTCGCATAGACCACATCCGCCCCCTCCCGGATCCCGGCAAGAAGCTTTCCCACCTCCCCGGCGGGCGTCTGCCCGTCGTCGTCCAGGCAGACCACAATATCCCCCGTGGCCTGATGGAAGCCTGCCATCAGGGCGCTGTGCTGTCCGAAATTTTTCGCCAGGTCAAGCCCTGTGATATTGTCATGGCTCTGACACAGCTTCCTTATGGTTCCAAAGGTATCGTCCGGAGAGCAGTCGTTTACCAGCACGATCTCAAATGTATATCCCGCCATGTTCTCCATTGTCTCCCGGATCTCCCGGACGACTCCCGGCAGGGTTTCCTCCGACCGGTAGCAGGGGATCACAAAACTGACTTTTGTCTCCAAAATATCCCTCATTTCCTGGCTTTGTTTAACACCGCCATATAAATTACATCCTTATACTGCCCTTCCAGGAACACCTCGTCCCGAAGATATGCCTCCCGCTCAAACCCCGCCTTCCCGTAGCTTTTTATGGCCCCGGCGTTCTCCGCCAGCACCCGCAGCATGAGCTTGTGCAGTCTCTCCCTCTCAAAGGCAAAGCGGATCATCTCCCGGGCCGCCCACGTGCCGGCCCCCTGCCCCCAGGCATTCCGTTCGCCGATAAAAATCCCGTATTCCGCCCGGCTGTGTCTGCGGTCGATATCCCGCAGATACACGCTGCCCACAGGCTCCCGGTCCATGCAGAGAATGAACTGAACCGCCCGCCCGGTATCGATCATGGTTCTGATCCAGTTTTCATGGCCCTCTCTGGTAAAGGGCTCCTGGTAAATAAAATTCCTGCGCACAAAATCCTGATTCCGCCAGCGAATGATCCTGTCCGTATCCTCCCCTGTCATGGGGCGCAGGAAAAACCTCTGATTTTCCATAATCATGCCCATCCCCTTCCACTGCCGCAGCATCAGAGCGTTCTGTCTCTGACCGCGTAAATCTCGAACATCTCCGCCACCGTATCCACCCTGCAGATCTCCACCGGCGTCCCATGTCCCTCATAGTAGGCCGGGAGCCATTCCATATCCTGGTCGGTTTTTCTGACGAAAAAAACGTCCTCCCGCTCCCGCAGCGCCTGTTCCATGGAGTCGATGCCAAAGCGGGAGAGCTTCTTTCTCTGCAGCGGGCTTTTGCAGGCCCACCCTCCCATGATATCATAGTTATCCAGGGAATTGTCCACGTCTGCAAACATTTTCTCCGAGTAAGACACCGTAGAATACACATCGATGAGATAAAAGTTATCCCTCCCGGCCTCCCGCGCCAGATATCCGTACAGCTCCTGATAAGGGGCGTTCACCGCCTCCCGCCTTTCCTGCTCCCTTAAGACGCCGGTAAGGCTCCCGGGCCATACGGCAAGGGACAGCGCTCCAAAAAGGGCAAGACAAATCCCCGCAGTCAGCCGCCTGCACAAAGCCGTGCCGATCCTTTGCCACTGTGTCAGCAGCAGGGCTGTGAGAATGACAAGCTCCATCAGATAAAGGGAGTGGGTGATCCGCTCAGGATCCCTGCCCCGCATGAGAATAAACATCCACAGGCCTGTCCTCACCCCGAAAAGCAGGGCCAGCTTCCAGAGAACAGCGAAGGCGTTTCCCAGATACTTTCCTCTGCCGCCCGCCGCTTTTTCCCCGGGTTTCCCTGCCTGCAACGGTCGCTTCGCGCCATGATCCGGCGCCCTCCGGGCATTTTCATCCCGCCCCCCGGAAAAGATCCCCGCCAGAAGCGCCAACAGATACCCCAGTATCACCCCATAGTTCCAGGGGAAATCCGCCCCCGTCCCCGGCCCGTGGGTGAACCGGTAGGCATAAGCCCTCAGATTTTTCACAAGCAGCTCCCCGAAAGGGACCCCGGCGCTTTTGTTCTCTGCGGCGTACCTGGCGATCTTTCCCACCATCACTTCATCGATTTCCTCATCCATGCCGAAGTTGTAATTGTCAAACAGCTCCTTCTCGCTCTCCGAAAGCCCGATGCTCTCATAAAATTCCGTATGCTCCTCATAGGCCGGAGGCTGTTGGAAATCATAGAGCTCCGTCCTGTTGTTGAAAAATTCCGTAAACCTGCGCCACTCCCGGGATCCGCAGGCGATTCTGTGCGAGACCTCTCCCAGGAGAATCCCCAGAAGGATCAGGCCGATCACGGAAAAATATTTCACGGCGTGGTCTCCGGTAAAAATCCGCTCCTCGCTCCCCCATTTGGCCACCCCCGCCACGCAGATCATGGGCAACACCAGCAGAAGCATCTCCGTCCGGATCAGATAAGCCAGCACGACCAGCAGCGCCGCCGGGATATTTCGCCGGATAAATTCCCGGCTTCCCAACCGGATATCCGTGGTGTAAAACAAAAACGCGGCGGCAGCCCCCAGGAGGGTACAGGTCAGCGTATACTGGGCAAACACCAGATGGGAGAGAAACAGCCCCCCAAAGAGCATCCCCTCCACGACGCCCAGAAGCGCTTTCCCCCGCAGGGTCTGCGCGAAGGAGAGGCTCCTTCTCACAATCAGAAAAAAGCACCCGTAATGACAGGCGCACAAAAACAGTCCGTACCAGGGAAGCGTCCCCGCCATACGGTACAGCAGGCTGAGGGGAAAGCTGATCCCCCAGAGCATCTGGATATTGCGCCCCTCCGGCGTGCCTGTGTAGGCCCCCGAGAGAATGTCCTTCATCAGCACATCGTCGTTGAGATCATAAAAATAATCAAAACGCAGGCCCACGAACAGGGCCAGAAGCGCCGTCGCCCCCAGGGCCAGCGCAAAATCGGCTCTCCGGCTCTCAATGTCGCCTCCGCCTCCCGCGGAAAGCACCTCCTGCCCGGCAGGTCCGCCGCGCACGCTCTTTTTAATCCAGGCCTTACATTCCATAAAACTCCCTCACAGCTCCCGCAATGTACGCCACTTCCTCCTTTGTGAGCTGATAAAACATGGGAAGCCGCAGAAGCCTTTCGCTTTCCCTGGTGGTATGGCGATCCTCCCCGAAGAACCGCCCGAACTTAAGGCCGGCCGGCGCGGAATGGAGAGGAATATAATGAAACACCGCCATAATCCCCTTTTCCTTCAGAAAATCGATAAGCCTTCCCCTCTCCTCAGGGTCCCCTGTCTTGATATAAAACATGTGCCCATTGTGTACGCAGTCCCCGGGGATCACGGGAAGCTCTGCCTTCCCTGCCTGCTGCAGCGGTAAAAGCAGCTCCCAATACTGGTTCCAGCGGGCGAGCCTGGTCCGGTTGATCTCCTCCGCCATCTCAAACTGGGAATAAAGATAGGCCGCGTTCATATCGCTGGGAAGGTAGGAGGAACCATAGTTCATCCACCTGTACTTGTCCACCTGCCCCCTGTAATATTTGCTCCGGTCCGTCCCCTTCTCCCGCAGAATCTCGGCCTCCTCAATACAGGCCGGGTCTCTGATCAGAAGAGCTCCGCCCTCCCCCATGCTGAAATTCTTGGTCTCATGAAAGCTCAGGCACCCGAAATCCCCGATGGTTCCAAGGGGCCTTCCCTTATAGCTGCACATGATGGCCTGAGCGGCGTCCTCCACCACCTTCAGGTCATGTCTGCGGGCAATATCCATGATCGTGTCCATCTCGCAGGCGACCCCCGCGTAATGTACCAGGAAGATGGCCCTGGTCTTCTCCGTGATGGCCGCCTCGATCAGCGTCTCATCAATGTTCATGGTGTCAGGCCGGATATCCACAAACACCGCCCTGGCCCCCCGCAGCACAAAGGCGTCCGCCGTGGACACAAAGGTATAGGAGGGAACGATCACCTCATCCCCCTCCTTCAGTCCGCACAGCAGCGCCGCCATCTCCAGGGCGTGAGTGCAGGAGGTGGTGAGCAGACACTTCGCCGTGCCGGTGATCTCCTCCAGCCAGGCGCTGCACTTTCTGGTAAATTCCCCGTCTCCGCAGATGTGCATGCTCTCTATGGACTTCTTTATATTCTCCAGCTCCCGCCCCGTACAGGGGGGGACGTTAAATCTTATCATTTTTCCGCCCTCCATTCCGGCAATTTTACAGCCCTACTCATATATCACAAAGGCCTCGTTGGCAAATACCTGCGCGTAACTGTGCTTCTCCATGAATTCCCGGATGGCTCCCAGCTTTTCGTCCGCCTCCAGGTTCATGGCATCCGCCCCCCACCACTGTATCGCCCTGGGATCCCCGGAAAGCCAGGCGGCCAGGGGCGGCGTCAGAATGACCAGCGGGCGGGAGAGCTTCTGCCCTGCCAGCAGGCCGGCAACCTGCGAAAGCTCCTCCTTAAGTCGTTCCAGGGGATAGGTGTCCAGATCCGCCCAGGAGGTGTCGATGGCCGGCGCCTTGTCAAGATAGTAGGAGAGCCCGGGAATATTCCCGTAAAGGATCAGCTTCTTATCCTGATACTCCTGCTTATGCTCCAGCATAAAATAGGAAATTTCCTCCAGGGTCTCCGCATTCATCTCTCCGGTGTACATCCCGTAAAGAACCGGATTGGCCTCCACCTTGTAAACTCTCTTTTCGCCCGACTCCCCGTCCAGGAAAACGTAACCCGCTCCGATCCCCGCCGCCTGGACCAGGAACGCCGCAAGCACTCCCGCCATCATGGCCTTTACGGGAAACAGAGGCACCTTTCGGGTGGCGTCCAGATAAGTCCTTCCCCACCTGACAAAGCGGTATGCCATCCAGAACACCACCGGGGCAATGAAAAACAGGTTGTTCAGCGCCGGCCAGATGTGGTTGTTGCTCCCCAAAGGGGTCAGCAGAATCACCAGCAGGGCGATACAGCCGATCAGACGCCACTCATCGTCCAGCATCCTGGTAAAGAGCATCCACACGCTGATGAATAGAGCCAGCAGCAGGAATACCGCCCCCCACTGCAGCGCCGCCTCCTTCTGAAAGTATCTGAAATTAAACATCCCCCACTTTCCCAGCACGAAAAACAGCACCGGGATACAGGCACAGTACACAACCCTTCGAAGCCCCGGCAAAAGCTCCTGCCTGACCGTCAGAAAGGGGATCCCCGGAAGAATACACACAAGCATATAGAGCATCCACTGCAGCCCGTGGAAATAAGCGTCGGCTATGGCCGCAACCATCTCCCCCAGGGTATAGTCGGAAGCGCTGCCCGCCATGCCGAAAACCCCCTCGATCATCTTCCCCGGCGCGTCCGCTCCGCAGATCAGAGCCACCACACCCAGCATCGCAAGAGCGGCTCCCACATATCCCGCCGCGCACAGTCCGGTCTGCGCCGCCATCTGCCGGAAGGGTTTCTTCTTCAGCGCGCCGTAATACCACAGCGCCAGAATCAGCCCGGCCTCCAGAATGTTCCCCGGAAAACGCACCAGCGCGTTGATCCCCAAAAGCACGCCGGCCATCACAAGGCAGAGATTCCTTCCCCCGGCCAGCCCCCGGAACAGCAATATCGCTCCCAGAAGAAACAACAGATATGTGAGATAATTGTACAGGATCACCGTTGGGCACCAGCAGAAGCTGATGGCGGCCGCCTCCCCCGCAAAGGCCAGCCAGGGGGGCATTTTGGTCCTGAAAAAACGGTATCCCAAAAGTCCCATGGCGCTCACCACAAGGGCCGTGTACATCTTCATTCCCAGCATGGTATTCCCCATGGGCAGTCTGGTCAGAAGATATCCCGTCACGTTGGAGAGAAAGGTGAGCAGCGTCCAGATCCCGCCGGTTTCCCCGAAAAACCGGTAGTTTCCCAGACTGTATCCGGTATCCGTCAGGTCGATTCCCTCCCTCACCTTTAAAAACGGGTAGAGGAAAAGCAGCAGCGGAAACAGCACACTCTGCGCGCGCTGCCAGCGCTTTTCCCAGTCCTTTCCCCGGGCCGGCTTTGTCCCGGCGACAAATCCCTTCACATCCGCCCCATATCTGTCCGATGTCATTTTCCCACATCCCCTTTCCTTCCCGTCAGCTCCCTCAGTTTTTCCCCGACCGCGGCTCCTTAAAGCATTCGTCCAGCTTTTGCAGCTCTCGCAAAAGCCCGGCCCGCGGCTTTGCTCCCGCTTCTTTCCCCGCCAGCGCCCGGGCCGCCCTCCCAAAGATCAGGCTCCTGATCCAGTCTATGAGAATACCTGCCCCAAAAAGAATCGCTATGCAAAAGATCAGCTCCCGAAGAAAAGGCACAAGGGCCTGCATCTCTGATGCCTCGACGGCGGAATTCCCTGCGCCGGGAGAAATCAGGGACGCAAGCCATCCATACCAGCTTTCCCGCAGATCAATGTGCTCATGCAGCAGATAGACGCCGAAGCTGAGCTCCCCCAGCCTGCGCGCCGCCCTGGCCGGGCGTCCCTCACGGACGCGAACCCTGGCAAAGCCGCAAAACAGCCCCACCGCCCCGGTCAGACACAGAATAAAATTATAGTGAAAGGGCACTGTGAAACAGTAGGAAAAGCCCTCCCACCGCCGGGCCAGCGCCCACATGGCCAGACTGATGCCAAAGCTCAGAAGGCAGCTCCCGCCATAGAGCAGCCACCCCTTCTTTTTTTGCAGATCCCCCCCATGGAGGGAGAGATAAGCCCCCACCAGCCACACGCAGATAAACCAGGGAAGATCATAGCCGTACCGGTCAAAGGCAAAGGGCACCGGGCTGATACTCTTGATCCCGCAGAACAGGATCAGAAGCCCTCCCAGTATGATTCGAAACTGTTTTCCTGACAGGCTCCCCGCCGCCCGGGACAGAAGGGGCGTCAGCAGATACAGCATAAGATAGGAGGTGGCAAACCAGTAATGCTCCGTCTCTATGGGAAAAACATACTGAATCAGCCCGTAAACCCCCAGCCTGCCCGCCACTGTGGGAACCCCCAGAGGCCAGAGCGCCAGGGGAATCAGCAACGCATAAAACCAGATCTGACACAGCAGGGATACCGCCCTGGAGGGCTTAAACGGGCTCCTCACCCCGAAATAGCCGCTCAGCAGCACATAGGTATTCACTGCCACCAGAGAAAAGGACTCAAGCAGTGATCCCGCCAGCCGCACGCCGCTCATGGGCCGGTCCAGGGCTGGAAGAGAGTCCGAGTGATCCAGAAAATGCATGACCACCACCATGACCATTGCCAGAACCCGCAAAAGCTCATAATTTGCCATCCGTCTTTTTTCTTCCACTCTGCCCGGCACCTCCTTTCCGGCAATCTCCGGCCTGCCCTCCTCCTACCTCTCCCGGCGGGCCTTTCCCTTTTCCACCCGGTATACCATATCGCACTTCTCGATGGTCTGCAGGCGGTGCGCGATAATGATCAGCGTCTTTCGCCCGTGAAGCCTGTTGATGGAGTCCATGATGGCAGCCTCCGTCTCGTTGTCAAGGGCCGAGGTGGCCTCGTCCAGCACCAGCACCTCCGGATCCTCAAACAACGCTCTGGCAATACCGATCCTCTGCCTCTGTCCGCCGGAAATGCGGATTCCCCGCTCCCCGATCCCGGTATCCAGGCCCTCCGGCAGCGCTCTTACGAACGCATCGAGCTGGGCCTCCTCAAGAGCGCGCCAGACCTTCTCATCGTCGATCTCCTCGTCCGCGCAGCCAAAGGCCACATTTTTCCGGATGGTGGAATCGATCATGAAAATGGTCTGGGGAATGTAGCCCACATTTTTGAGGAAGGACTGATAATGCTCTCTGACCGGTTTCCCGTCCGCCAGGATCTCGCCGCCCTGCAGCTTTAAAAGCCCGAGCAGAATGTCCACCACCGTGGTCTTGCCCGCGCCTGAGGTTCCCACGATGCCCACGGATTTTCCGATGGGGATCTCCAGATCGGCATGGTCAAAGATCAGCACATCGGAGTTGGGATATCTGTAGACAATATCCCGAAGCTCGATTTTTTCCCGGATCTGAAGCTTGTCCACCTCCACGCTGTTCTGATAGGCGGACTGCTCATAATTGATGGATTCGTCCCGGATTTCCTCCTGAAGATTATCGCTGACCCCCATGAAAAAGGGCTCAAAATAAGAAATCGAAGTCAGATGATTGTTGATCCGGTTGGCGCAGGGGATCAGACGCATGGCCGCCACCCCCAGGGCCGTCACCTGGGGCAGAATGGCCGATACGCCGGTTCCTCTCAGAATCTGAATCAACATATAAAAAATCAGCGCGGCGATGGCCACCGTCTCGATGAGAAGCCGGGGCGTGGCGTTGTACAGATTGTATCTCTGCACCGCGTTCACATAGCCGGAGCCGCATTTGGCGTATTCGTTGATAAAGTAATTTTCCTTACAGGCGATCTTGATCTCCTTGATCCCCATCACGGACTGATCGATCCACTTGTACAGGCCGCTGTAGTAATCCTGGTTCTCCTCCCCGGCCTTTCGCATGATGGGCTTTAACACGCCCTTGATCACCGCCAGCACGATCAGAAGCAGCGCGGTTACCGTCACTGTCATCCAGATATCCGCCACCAGGCTCACCACCACCAGACATATGAAAACCACCGCCTCGCTGGCAAGCTGCAAAAGAGCCAGAATCAGGCCGTACATGTTGTTTACATCGGAGGTGATGCTCCTCTGGATCACCGAAGTGTCCGCATTCAGATAATATTCGTAGGGCCTCTCCATAAAATTGATCATCATTCTTCTGGAGGTGGCAAACTGATTGGTATAGACAAACTTAAGCTGGGCCTTCTGCTGGAAAAAGAGAAAAATATTTTTGGCGGCGAACACCCCCACCAGGGCCGCCATGGTGGCCGCCGCCAGGGTCCTGGTATCCCCGTAATCGATATGCAGAATGTCGCAGGCGATCTGTAAATACCGGTGGTTCTCCACCGCGTGCTCGTCCATCACCACATTCATCACCGGAAACACCATGGAGACTCCAAGCGTCTCCAGCACCGCCCCGGCCAGCATCAGCAGAACCAGAAGCGCCATTATCCTTTTCTGCCGCTTATCCAGCAGCACCATCAGCTTTTTCAGAATTTTTTTCATCGTGCCTTTTCCATATCATCAGTCAGCATTGACTTTCTCTGTAAATTTTATCCCGCCCTGTCCGTCCGCTCCTGCGGACACACCACAGAGGAGGCGTGACATTGGGAATTCACACCATTTTATCACACTTGCCCGCGCAACGCAAATTCGGCATGTCAGGATGACGCGTCCTTTTCATTGTCTGCTCCGCGCGTTTTTCTGTATCTGCTCGTTCTGCCTGTGGATCTGCGGCGCTTCGTACCGGTCCATGAAATCCTCCCCCAGAAAAACCCGTTCCCTGGCAAAGGAAATGGCGGAGGGGACCGTGAAAACCGTAACCACTCTGTCGAACGAGAGATTTTCCACATAATTCAGGATCTCCATGGGAAACTTTCCGTCCAGAACAATGTGCTCCGGAAACAGCTTCCGATAGTCCAGCACATCTCTGGGGTGGGGTTTTAACAGGATCTGCGCCTGCTGAGCGCCCACCGCCCCATACTGCCTGATGATATCCCTGAAAATCCTCTCCCTGGTCTCAAGGTCGCAGAGCGGCTCCGTGAGCACCAGCACCCTGGGCCGGTTCTCCTCCCCGGAAAAGAGAGCCTCTCTAAGCTCCTGCGCATTTTCCAGAAAAATCGACACAAGCGTCCTTTTCTCTTCCCTTCCCAGTCCTGCCGTCAGCTCCGCTCTGGGCCTTTCGATGTACTTCGGACAGGGATACTCCAGCACGGAGAGATCGTTGACCTCCATATCCAGGCAGTATTTGGAGTATCCGTTCTGGATAAAGATCAGATTCCGGGCCGCCATCCAGGCCTTCAGCCGGAAATGTCCCCTGTTATCGTAGCGGGCGGCGTCGTAATAACGGATACAGTCCAGCCCGTCCTCCATGGCATGATAAGGGATCTTATAAGTATTCAGGTAATAGCCGATGGGGTCCGAATCACAGAACACATAGATATCCCCGTACTCCCGCAGATCCACCGGGACATAGGCCGCCTGCAGCCTGCCCATGCGCTTCGTAAATCTGATCCGGCAGAGCATGTTCAGCGCCAGATTTTTCCGGTCCTTATGCAGGGGCGCCAGCTCCGGAAAAAAATCCTCCCCCTTCTCCTCATAGCAGATAATCTCCTTAAACAGCCCCGACTTCTCCGCCCGCTCGCCCAGCGATCCGAAATCGCTGGAGAGGGTGCTGAGCATCAGACTGGCCTGTCCCCGCACAGGCCCCTTCCCGCTCACCGGCAGATTCAGCTCCTTCAGGCAGGCGATGTATACATGATAATAGGTGTGGCAGATATAGACCCGCTTTCCGTCCGGTTTCGCTTTCCTCATTGTAGAAGACTCCCTCCTGCAACTGACTTTCTGTTTATCTTATCACAGTTTTTTCTTTGAATGCAATCAATAATGGTGTATAATGTGAAAAGCGCCGGACTCTGCGATCCAGCTTACTGTAAAAAAGAGGTGTTATGCATGAAGGAAAAAAATCTGGCCATCATCACTGCCAGGGGAGGCAGCAAGCGGATCCCCCGAAAGAATATTAAGGAATTCTGCGGAAAGCCAATCATCTGTTATTCCATAGAGGCCGCTCTGGAGGCCGGGGTCTTTGAGGAGATCATGGTGTCCACCGAGGATGAGGAGATTGCCCGTACGGCCGAAAAGGCCGGGGCCGTGGTCCCTTTTTTCCGTTCGGCCCATACGGCCGGGGACTATGCCTCCACCGACGATGTGATCATGGAGGTACTCAAAACCTATGAGGAGAGAGGCCGGAGCTTCGACGCTTTCTGCTGTATCTATCCCACCGCCCCCTTTCTGAGCGCCCAGCGCCTGAAAAACGCCATGGAGCTTCTCTCCAGGGCCGACGGGGTAACGCCCGTGGTCCCCTTTTCCTATCCCCCCCAGCGGGGGCTGATCCAGGATGAAAAGGGCTATGTCAGATGGCAGTTCCCGGAGTACGCCAGCGCCCGCAGTCAGGATCTCCCTCCGATTTTCCACGACTGCGGCCAGTTTTACGCCTGCCGCACGGACGCCTTTTTCGCGGAGGGAACCACCGATGTGAAGCGTCTTCTTCCCCTTGTGCTGACAGAGATGGAGGTACAGGATATCGATACGGTGCAGGACTGGACTCTGGCCGAGATGAAATACAGGCTGCTGCACCCGGATAAAATCAAACCTGTATGATCTGCAATATTGTGCCTGCCGCCCGACGCATGCAGGCTATGGAAAGGGACAGGATTTCTGTTTATGAAAGAACCGTTACAGACCCCTTTTTTCCGTATCCGGGAAAAGGATTTATTATATGACATCTCCCTTCTGCGGGATTCCCTTGCCGAAAACTGGGGAAACGCGCTCATGGGCTACTCCGTCAAGACCAATTCCCTGCCCTGGCTTCTCAAATATCTGAGGGAGCAGGGTTTTTATGCCGAGGTGGTGTCAGCGGCAGAGTACGACCTGGCCAGACGGCTGGGCTATCCGGCAAACCGCATCATCTACAACGGCCCCATCAAGGATAAGACCATTTTTCAGGCCGCTCTGCTGGCCGGCAGCTATATCAACCTTGATTCCGGCTACGAGCTGGAGTGGATGGAGTATCTCAGTACACTTCATCCTGACGTGCGTTTCGGGGTGGGTCTGCGCGTCAACTGCGATCTGGCGAAGCTCTGCCCCGGAGAGGTTCTGGCCTCGGAGGAGGGCGGGCGGTTCGGCTACTGTTACGAAAATGGTGTGCTGGAAGCCGCCATCCGCCGGCTGAGAGCTCTTCCCAACGTAACGGTGACCGGGCTTCATCTCCATTCCTCCACCCAGTCCCGTACCGTGCAGGTGTTCGGCGCGCTGGCCAGGATGGCCGTGCAGATCGCCCGGGAATATGATCTTTCCCTCTCCTATGTGGATATGGGCGGCGGCTATTTCGGAGGCCGGGATGATATGCCCGATTACCGGGATTATTTCCGGGAAATCTGCAGGGAGTTATCCGCTCATTTCAGCCCCCGAAAGACCGCCCTGATCGCGGAGCCCGGCGTGTCCCTGATCTCGAGAGCCACCACCTTTGAGACCACCGTGCTGGATGTAAAGGATATCCGGGGGCGGAAATTTGTGGTCACGGACGGGAGCCGCACCAACTTAAATCCCCTGGTGACCAGACACGTTTACCCTCATCATATGGAATATATATCCGATGCGGCTGTCAGGAAAAGAGAGGCCAGCCAGTGGGTGTGCGGGGCGACCTGTATGGAGTACGACCGGCTTTTTGAGATCAGGGACGATGCGGCGCTTATACCCGGGGATAAAATCATCTACGATACCGCCGGGGGATACACCATGTGCTTAAATCCTCTGTTTATCAATTATTTTCCGGCCGTATACGTGGAGCATCAGGACGGCTCTCTCTTCACCGCAAGGAGCCCCTGGACCAATAAAGAATTTTTGCAGCTCTGCTACACGGAGTAATGCGCCCCCATATCTGCCGGAAATCATCAGCTCCCCGGTATCCGCAGTACACAGATCACGGAAAGGAATACAGAACCATGAAAAAGGAAATCAGGATCGGAAGCCGCACGCTCAGTCACAGCTCCCCGGTTTTTGTGGTGGCGGAGGTCTCCGCCAACCATAACCAGGACTATGGGCGGGCGCTGGAAATCATCCACGCCGCCGCCGGGGCAGGGGCGGACGCCGTAAAAATGCAGACCTACACCGCGGACAGCATCACCATCGACTGTGACGACCCCTGTTTTCAGATTAAGGAGGGCACGATCTGGGACGGTCTCACCCTTTACCAGCTCTATTCCCAGGCCTCTACTCCCTGGGAGTGGCAGCCCCGTCTGAAGGAGGAGGCGAACCGGCTGGGAATGGAGTGGTTCTCCTCCCCCTTCGATCTGGCCTCTGTGGATTTTCTTGCAGGGATGGACGTTCCCGCCTTTAAGATTGCCTCCTACGAGATCAACGACATCCCCCTGATCCGGAAAGCGGCCAGGCTCCATAAGCCCATGATATTTGCCACCGGGATCGCGTATCCCGAGGACATCGGGCGGGCCCTCGACACCTGCCGGGAGGAGGGAAACGAGGAGGTGATCCTGCTCAAATGCGTTTCCTCCTATCCCACTCCCTACGAGGAGATCAACCTGAATATGATCCCCACCCTTTCCCGAACCTGGGACTGCCTGACGGGAATCTCCGATCATACCATGGGAACCATTGTCAGCGCCTCGTCCGTCGCGCTGGGCGTGCGGATGGTGGAAAAGCACCTGACCCTGCGCCGCAGCGACAGCGGCCCCGACAGCTCCTTTTCCATGGAACCGGAGGAGTTCGCTCAGATGGTAAGGGACATCCGGATTATGGAAAAGGCCCTGGGCCAAAGCGAATACGCCCTCACCGAAACGCAGAAGCTGGAGCGCGGCGATTCCCGCTCCCTGTTTGTGGTGAAGGATATCGCCGCCGGGGAGGTTCTGACCCCGGAAAATATCCGCTCCATCCGCCCGGCGGATGGACTTCACACCATGTACTATGAGGATGTTCTGGGAAAAAGGGCCAGAACCTTCTTAAAGAAAGGAACGCCGCTTCAATGGGAACTCATCCGCTGATCTTTATCCGCGCAGACGGAAATCGCCAGATCGCCTCCGGCCATCTGGTCCGGTGTCTTTCCATCGCCCAGGCCTGCCGCAGCCTTGGCATGGAGGTGCGTTTTCTGGTCTGCGGGGGGGAGAGTCTCCGCCTCCTTGAGGAACTTATAAAGGAAAACAAATGCGAATTTGTGAAAGTGACCGCGCTGAAAACCGCCGTTTATGACCAGCCGCAGCGGGAGATTGAGGAGGTAACCGCGCTTCTTCGGGCACATGCCCGTGCCGGCGCCCCAAATCCTCTCTCCGGCGCAGCGCGTTCTTCTGATCTCCCCGGGGAGGTCACTTATCTTCGGGAGATTGTTTATCTTCGGGAGATCGTATATCTCCTGGACTCCTACTATGTAACCGAAGACTATCTGTCCGCCATAAGACCTCTCGCCAGGGTAGCATATCTGGACGATCTGCAGCTTTTCGACTATCCTGTGGATCTGCTGGTCAATTATGATGTGATACCGCAGGATGAGCTTGCCTCTTACCGGTCGGCTTACCGCAATGCCGACAGGCTCCTTCTGGGGGCTTGCTTTGCTCCCCTGCGGACGCAGTTCCAAAACCGGACGATGCCTGTGAGAAAACAGGCAGAGAATATCCTTATCACCACCGGCGCCGGGGACGGCGGCCATCTCTGCCTTTCCCTGGCAAGGCGTTTTCTCCGGGATATGCAGGACAATCCCACAGAGGAACCCGCAAAATACGCTGATATCCGCCCGAGGCCCCACTTTGGAGGCGGCCCCGGCAGCCGGCAGACCCCTTTTCCCACGGTGCATATGGTGATCGGAAAGCTGAACGATGACCGGGATGAGCTCCGCTTCCTGGCCGGACAGATTCCCTTTTTACGTCTCCACGAAAACGTGTCCGATATGGCGGGTCTGATGCAGGCCTGCGATCTGGCCGTCTCGGCCGCGGGAACCACGCTCTATGAGCTCTGCGCCCTGGGCGTTCCCGCTGTCAGCTTTTCCATGGCAGACAACCAGATTCCCTCTGCCAGGGCATTTGACGCTGTGGGCGCGATTCCCTGGGCCGGAGACCTGCGCAGGGCTCCGCTGGAAACGATACAGTCGCTGATAAATTTTATGACAGATATGTCAGAATCAGATTCCTTCTCTGAGAGAGCGTCTGCCCATGAGGCCATGCGCAGACTTGTCGACGGGAAGGGGGCTTTTCGGATTGCAAAGGCTCTGGATCGGCTCTGCGACGGTACATCAGAGCCAGGTCCTTCCTCCAAATAACCCCTTCACAATCTCCCCCTGCTCCCGAAGAAACGCAGCGTCGCCCCCCTCCAGCACGAAATACCCCCGCCCCATCAGCGAGTGTCCGTCGGATACGGGCCCCAGCACCTGCCCCGCTCTGATCCGGCACTCCCACGCCGCCAGGCGGGCTTTCAGGTTTCTCTGTACCTGTTCCCGTTCCGGCGCCCGCCGGACCCTTCCTTCCATATCAAAATAATGGATCATCATGGATCTGGTCTGCCGGGGGCGGAAGCTGTGGGAAAGCCCCATCCTGTACCGGATGTATTGCTCCGCCATGTCCACCCCTGTGCAGAGGGGCGTAAAAAGATTGTGAAGATTATGGCCGGAGGGCCTGGCCGAGAGCTCTATGGCAAAGGGACCGTTTTCCCCCCGGATGATATCCGCGTGGATCAGGCATTCCTCCAGGCCCAGACAGACGGCCGCCTCTCTCATGTAGTCCCTGACCTTCCCGTAGAAGGGATCCGAAGGCGGCACAGAAAAATAACCCACCGCCTGCCTTGCCGGGGGCGGCGTATTCTCCTTGAGACGAAGCAGGATCATCCAGAAGCCCTCTCTGGTCACCGCCGCGTCCACACCGTACTCCGGTCCGGCGACGCACTCCTCCAGCACATAAGGCTCCCCAAAGACCTGCCTGAGCGCTCCCTCCAGGTCCCCGGGGCCGGAAATCATATGGATCCCCCGGCTTCCTGAGCCATATCGGGGCTTTAAAATGGCCGGAAAAGACAGCTCCCACTCCCTGGCAGAAAGCCCTCCCGCGCCAGAAAGCTCCGATTCCCTTCCATCGGCATCCGTTATCCGATTCTCTTCCACCCCATAGCAGCGGCACTGCCGCAGTCCATTTTCCCACAGTCTCTGGTGAAACCGGAACTTATCCGTACACACCTCCGCCATTTCCCGGCTGATTCCCGGCAGCCCCAGGGCATCGTTCGCCGCTCCGGTGGTGGTCAGATATCTTCCGATGGGAGCCGTCAGCAGAAAATCCACCCCTGCGCCCCCCAGAGCGCGCAGCACGGCCTCCTCATTGGATATATCCACTACCAGAGCCTCATCCGCCTCCCGAAGCCCGGCCGCTTCGGGATTTCCGTCCAGAGCCAGCACCTTAAGTCCGTATTCATGCGCCTTCCTGATGGTATGCAGCGCTTCCTCTCCCGCGCCTGCTATCGCTGCCTTCATTTTGTCTCCAGTCCTTTCCATAATATGGCTCTTTCCGCCATACCCGGGATCCGAATCCCCCGCTATATCCGCCCCGTCTCCATCTCCCAGGCCTGCTGCCAGTATTGCTCCGGGATATCCGGCCAAATGCACTGCCCCTCCTGCGCCCGGCACAGCTCCATGGCTTTTGCCAGTACCCGCCCGTGATCGCCGGATCCCGTGCGAAGCATCCGCTCTGTGATCAGCGTCCAGTACGGCGCCCGCTGATCCAGCTTTTCCTCATATAATTCCCGGATCACCCGCTCCGTATCATAGGGAAGGCTGACAAACTCCTCCCTCCATCTCCCCGCACCCGGAAGGTTTTCTCCATGGCGAATCTCCCCGTGCAGGATCAGAAACTGCGCCTGCAGAGGACGGCCCGCGCCGGTATCCAGCCCAAGCCCCACCGACCCGGCGTTGAGAAGAGTCGTTCCCTCGTGTATGATCTTCTCCTGACGGTGGGTATGGCCGCACAGGAGCATCGGCGTCCCCGTCCGCTCCATCACCGACAGGGTATTCTCATCCCCCGGCAGGAGCTTCTCATTCACCCGCAAGGGCGAGCCGTGACAGAGCGTAAGAGGCGGAAGTCCCTCATATTCCAGCCGCCGCACAATGGGCATCCCCTCAAAAAACGCCAGATCCCTTCCGGTCAGACGGGACCAGTTATACACAAGACATCCTGTGGTGGAATGATACTCCTTCCAGCCCTCCTGCTCCTGGCCGCGTTCGGCATGGCTCAGCCAGTAGCCCTCCTTGTTCCCCCTGACAAACAGGCATTCATACTTATCCTTCAGATCGTACAAAAACGCCATGGTTCTCTCCGGATAAGCCATCTCCCCCAGATAATCACCCAGGAAAAGAAAAGTAGAAATTCCTCTGGAAAGGGCCAGGGAGACACATTCCGAAAGAGCTGCATAATTTCCATGTATATCCGACAAAACCGCAAGTTCCATCTCTTTACTCCCTTTTGTCACATCCTGTTCATCTGTCCGCACGCCGCTCCGGGCTGTTCAGGCACCTTTGTTCTTCGGCGCCTGCTTTTCGTCGATGCGCTTTCTGAAATTGCGGTACATCCACAGCAGCTTATAGTACAGCATAAAGTACAGAGTGGATTTCATGTGCATTCTGATGAGTCTGCGCTCCTCCTCATGCACCCGCTCCTGATAATACGGATTTCTCATGAAACCCGGAAAAGCCTCCCGCATTTCCCGGCCGAGAGCCCTCACAAATCCGTACTCCTTCTTTTTTACCCCCGCCATATAGGAAAACAGGGTGTTCACATAAAACAGGGTGGTAAAGCTGCTCTCGATTTCCGGATAGTATTCCTCCAGAAAACCAAACTGCCTGGCCTCCCGCACCATCACCCGCGCCGCCTCCATCCGGTCCAGACAGCGCTGCTTCGTGATGGTGTGGACAGTGGAGGTCTCATGCTGATAATAATAGTAAAGAGGCTCCTGCAAATACTCAAAATGCCTGGCCCTGAGCATCCAGGAATTTCCGATGGCATTGTCCTCATAAAAAATATGCTCCGGGAAACGGTTGGGATAGTCCAGAATGATATGCCGTCTGTAAATCTTCACCACAAGACTTCCGCTGTCGAGAATCAGCGACCGGTATTTTTCTTTCGTAAGCATCCCTGTCTGCTCCGGCCTGTTATTGTGTACCACCTGGCCGATCTCCATGCTGTGTGCGCTGGTGAGATGGTAATCGCAGCCCACCATGTCCGCTCCCGTCTCCTCCCCCCGGGCCAGGAGCTTTTCATAGTAATCAGGCGTCACCCAGTCGTCGCTGTCGATGAAGCCGATCCACTCCCCGGCGGCCTGCGAAAGCCCCAGATTCTTCGCGCCTCCCTGTCTTCTGTTCTCAGGGGAGGCGATCACCCGAACCTTATCGGGGAATTTGCGCTCGTATTCTCTCAGGATCTTAAGGGAATCGTCGGTGGAGCAGTCGTCCACTGCAATGATCTCATAGTCCCTCACGGTCTGGTTCACAAGAGAATCAAGGCACCAGGAAAGCTTGTCTCCGGACGCCATGTTATAAACAGGCACAATCACACTCAGCTTCATATCGAAGTCCCCTGCACGCCGTAGTACAGCGCGATACGCTCCACCGCTCTGATCACATCCTGCACATCCTGATCCGTCATGGCATAGTACAGGGGCAGGCTGATGATCTCCTCATAGAGCTTCTCCGCCTTCGGGCACAGTCCCCTGGCATAACCCAGCTTTTCATAGTACGGGAAATAGTATGTGGGAATATAATGTACATTACAGCACACATTCTCCGCGTCCAGGGCTTCAAAGAACGCCCTGCGGTCAATCCGAAGCCTGTCCGGATTCAGCCGCAGGATATACAGATGCCTGGTGGTGTCCGACTCCGGTATCTCCCTCTGCACGATCACCTGAGGCAGTTTCCCGAAAGCTTCGTCGTAGGCCCTTACGATCTCTTTTCTTCTGCGCGAAAACATGGGCAGCTTGTCAAGCTGACTGATCAGCAGCGCCGCCTGGATATCCGTCATGCGGTAATTCATTCCCAGGGTGAGCTGTTCATAATACCAGGGCCCGTCCGGCTTATGGACAAGCTGTCCCCGATCCCGGGTGATCCCGTGAGCCCGGTACAGGAGCAGCTTTTTATAATACGCCTCGCTGTTGGTGAGCACCGCGCCCCCCTCTCCGCTGGTGACGGTCTTAACCGGATGAAAGCTCAGAGTAGTCATGTCCGCAATGGAACCGTTGCACCTGTCTTTATACCGGGTGCCGATCACATGGGCTCCGTCCTCAATGAGGACAAGATTCTTCTCCCTGCAGTGAGCCAGAAGCGGATCCAGCTCCACGGACTGCCCTGTAAAATCCACAGCCACCACCGCCCGGGTCCTCTGCGTGGTAAGAACCCGCACCTGTTCCGGGTCAATGTTCCAGGTTTCCTCATTGATATCCGCAAAGACCGGCCTGGCGCCGCAGTAGAGAGCGCAGTTGGCCGAGGCGGCAAAGGTGATGGGGGTGGTGATCACTTCATCCCCCTCTCCCACTCCCGCCGCCTGGCAGGCCATATGTAACGCCGCGGTTCCGTTGCTGCACACCACCGCATATTTTGCTCCCGTGATCCGACAGAGCTTATCCTCCAGCTCCTGGATTTTCGGCCCGCAGGTTAAGGCGTCGCTCCTTAAAACCTCCACCACCGCCTGTATATCGGCCTCGTCGATATACTGATGGCCGTAATATATCTTCTTCTCCCGCACGGGGATTCCCCCGCATACTGCCGGCTTGTCCATCGTACCTGCCTCCTTTTGTCCTTATGTAAAAGAGCATGCCGCCAAACCGCGCAAAAGCGCCGGTCCATGCCCTGATTCTACGCCTTCTGTTTATCTGCCGCGCCCCGCCGCACCCTGATGGCGTCGGCGATGGTGGCTATGTACTCGCTGTTGGTTGGTCTGCCCCGCCCGCTGTCCACACAGTAGCCGAACATCTCCTCGAAGGTTTCCCGGTTTCCGCGCTCCCACGAGATCTCAATGGCATTGCGGATGGCCCGCTCCACCTTACCGTCCGTGGTATTATAGCGCTTGGCGATTTCGGGGTAGAGAAGCTTGGTCACACTCCCCACCACCTTCATGTCCTCCTCCGCCATAAGCACCGCTGTGCGCACATACCGGTATCCCTTCAGATGGGCGGGTACGCCCATATCCAGCATAATATGCGAAATCATCTGTTCTACTTCCCTTCCTGACTGTTCCTGCATATCAGAAATTTTCACCTCCCGAAAAGTTACACATTTATTTCATTAGTATAAATTACGTCAATATATGTGAAAAGTGTCAGTTATCGCGCAAATCCCATCCTGTCCGCAAACTCCCGGAAAAACCGCGCAAACCCCTTTTCCGCCGCTAGGGTGTCCTGGGAATCCTCCTCCAGGTCATAAAAATATTTTCCACTCTCTATCTCCAGGGAAATACCATCCAGCGGAAACCCTTCCACCCGTCTTGTGGGATGGGGTACGTCCGTGAGCAAAAACGGCTCTCCCCACAGATCCTCCTCCATACTCTCCACCCTGATCTGCTCATCCCAGATCAGACAGACTGCATTCTGATATCGGGCCCGGACCGGACCGTATTTCCTCACCAGCCCCACATAGCGATCAAGAAGCTCCTGATCGCTGTAACGCTCCTTCTGCCTTCCCCGTACCTGAACGCCGGGCTGCTCCAAAAGGGGCTCCCCGGTGGCATGATTCCACAGATACAGGCCACTGTCACAGGAAAACACGGGACTGTGAAAAAGACGGTAGTACCCCTGCGCCTTCTGCCTGGCATTCTCAAGCGGCGTTGCCCCTGTCTCCTCAACCTCCGGCACCCTGATCCCTCTTTGGGCTGCGGCCTGTCCCAGCCCTGTTATGGTAAAGGGCAGCCCCTTAAGGGTTCGCCTCATGGAAGCAATCTTGGCCTCGTTCCCCGTCCCGTATATGATCTCCATTTTAAGCAGCCTCCTGTGTCTCCTCCAGATATTCCCGATAATCCCTTTCACTGGCAAACAGCATATACCTTCCTTCCACCATTCCCATATAACCCTCATTCACGAAATATCCCTTCATACCCTTCGTCGCCTCCTGTTATTCTGATCTTCAAAGACGCCTGGCCGCCGGGTCTGTCCCGAAGAAGGATCCCCGCCTTTCGCCGTATCGTCTTTTCCTTTTTCAAAGAATAACATTTTGGCTGTCCCATAAAACGGACTTTACTACCTGGGCAGCTGATAAATTTCCTGAATGCGCGCAACCTCTGTCTCGAAGTCCGCGTTTTCCTTGCTGGTTAAATGGATCTGATATTCATGGGTGCCGAAGCTCTCCTCGTTGAGCTGTAAAAGACACAGCGCGATGTTGGAGCAGTGATCTGCCACCCTCTCATAGTTGGTGGTGATATCCGAGAGCACAAAGCCCATCTCGATGGTGCATTTCCCTTTTCGCAGCCGCTTGATGTGGCGCTTTTTCATCTCGGAATTCAGGTAATCTATGACCTCCTCCAAAGGCTCCACCTTGCGGGCCAGCGCAAGATCCTCCCTGCAGAAGACCTCCAGAACGGTTTCCACGATATCCCGCACCGCCCCTGTAAAGACCGCGAGCTCCTCCTGGGCCTTGCGGGTGAAACCAAGCTTTTTCTCGTGCATCTCCCTTGCGGACTCCATAATATTGATGGCGTGGTCTGAGATCCGCTCAAAATCACCGATACAGTGAAGCAGTATGGACAGCTCCTGACTGTCCTTTGCAGTCAGATGCTTACTGCTGAGCTTCACCAGATAGGAGCCCAGCTCGTCCTCATAGTGATCCACCAGCTCCTCCAGCTCGATCACCCTGGCGGCGGATTTCTTTTCGAATTTGTCAAAAAGCTCCATGGACAGGAACAGTCCCTCCTTCGCATATCTGGCCATATCCAGAGCCGCGTTTTTGCACTGCTCCAGGGCAAAGCCCGGCGTGTTCAGGAAACGGGGATCCAGGATCTGGATTTCCGCCCTGGCCGGCTTCGCCGGGAGGGATTCCTCCTCATCCTCGGGTATGGTGAGATATGCCAGCTTCTCCAGCACGCCGCTGACCGGATAGATCAGGATCACCGCCGCCACATTGAACGCCGTGTGAATCACCGCCACCCCCAGAGCGCTGGCCGGCCTGGTCAGAAACGCGAACTCAAATATGGCGTTCAGGGAATAGAAGATCGCCATAAAGACTGCCACCTTGATGATCTTGTAATACAGATTGATCAGCGCGGCCCTTCTGGCCTTTTTGCCCGCTCCCGCGCCGGACAGAAGCGCGGCCACGCAGTCCCCCACGTTCTGCCCCATGATGATGGGGATCGCCGTGGAATAGCTCACCGCGCCGGAGGCGCACATGGCCTGCAGGATACCTACGGAGGCCGACGACGACTGGATAACGGCCGTCAGCACAAGGCCCACCAGCATTCCCAGCACAGGATTTGAGAACATCAGAAGAATATTGGTAAATTCGGGGATCTCCGCCAGGGGCTTTACTGCCCCGGACATGGTATCCATTCCGATCATCAGCACCGCAAACCCCACCATGATGGTCGCCGCATCCCTGTGCCGTTCTTTCTTTCCCATACTCAGCATGATCACTCCGGCGATGGCCAGCACAGGGGCGAAGGAGGAGGGCTTTAAGAGCTGTAAAAAGAAGCCGGAGCCGTCCACGCCGCTTAAGCTTAAAAGCCACGCGGTCACCGTGGTTCCCACATTGGCTCCCAGAATCACGCCCACCGCCTGAGTAAGCTTCATGATCCCGGAATTGACAAAGCCCACCACCATAACGGTGGTGGCCGAGGAGGACTGGATCACGGCCGTCACCCCGGCCCCTAAAAGGATCGCCGTCAGCTTGTTGGAAGTAAGCTTTTCGAGAATGAGCTCCAGCTTTCCGCCGGAAGCCTTTTTGAGTCCGTCCCCGAGCACCTGCATTCCATACAGAAACAACGCCAGCCCGCCGACCATGGTCAGTATACTGAATATGTCCATTTTTCCTCTCATTCTGCCGCGCATGGCAGCCTTTCGTACCTTAATATCCTTATGTGAGTAAAACCATACTTTTTATTGTACACTATTTCCGGGCTTTTGAATACTCTATTTTCACATAATCAAAATTGTATAGTTTGTCCAGAATCCCTTTTTTATAGATGGATTTCATAGACAAACTATATAATTTCTGCTATATTGGACTCATCATACAAATACGAAAGGAAACACTTATGAATCAGGAAAACGCGGCCTGCTTAAGAATCGACGAGGCCATTGCACAGTTTGCCATCAAAGGCGCACTGAAAGAAAAACGTCCTTACGGAAACGGACATATCAACGACACCTATCTGCTGGTTTATGAGACGCCGGAGGGAAAAACCGCCCGCTACATTCTCCAGAGAATGAATCACTCCATCTTCAAAAAGCCCCGGGAGCTGATGGAGAACGTGGTGAACGTGACGGAGTATCTGCGCAGGATCATCCTTGAGAAGGGGGGCGACGCCGACCGGGAAACCTTAAACGTGGTCAGAACCGCAGCCGGGGAGAGCTGCTATGAGGATGAGGACCATAATTTCTGGCGGGTTTTTCTGTTTATCGAAAACACCCTCTGCCTGGAGATGGTGGAGAACGCCGGGGACTTCTATGACAGCGCCGTGGCCTTTGGCAATTTCCAGAAGATGCTGGCAGATTACCCGGCGGACACACTCCACGAGACGATCCCCAATTTCCACAACACTCCCTCCCGTTTTCAGGACTTTAAGAGGGCGGTTGAGGAGGATGCGGCGCACCGGGTGTCCCTGGCTGAAAAAGAGATTGCCTTTGCCCTTGAGCGGGAGGCGGAAACCGCCGCTCTCACCGACCTGCTTGCCAGGGGCGAGCTGCCCCTTCGGGTAACCCACAACGACACCAAGCTCAACAACATCCTCTTTGACGCGCAAAGCAAAAAAGCCCTCTGCATCATCGACCTTGACACGGTGATGCCGGGACTTTCTCATTATGATTTCGGCGATTCCATCCGCTTCGGCGCCAGCACCGGGGCGGAGGACGAGCAGGATTTAACCAGGGTGGAGCTGGACCTTAATCTGTTCGAGGCCTTCACCAGAGGCTATCTGGAGGGCTGCGACGGAAGCCTTACCGAAAAGGAGATCGAAATGCTTCCCATGGGGGCCAAGCTGATGACCTATGAATGCGGCATCCGCTTCCTGGCGGATTTCCTTTCAGGCGACGTCTACTTTAAGATCCACCGCGAAAACCACAACCTTGACCGGGCCAGGACCCAGTTTAAGCTGGTGGCTGACATGGAGGCCAAATGGGATCAGATGACCGCCATAGTCAATAAATATAAGAACCGCTGACGGGCCGTGAGAGCGCAGGGGCAGGGCTGTACGCATACGCTCACTGCACCCCGCCCAGCTCCCTCTCCATGGCCAGAAGAATATCCTCCGTGTACTGCAAAAGTATCTGGGCGTCCTTCTCCACCACTCCGCATTTCTGATAGCGCAGCAGAAAGAAGGGCGTCCCTTTCGCGTTAAAGGAAAGCTTTGGGTGCTTTTTCAAGAGTACGGGAATCCCCTCCGGCCTGATCTGCGCGTCCGGCTTAAAAAGGAACCGGATCTGTCCGTCTCTCCCCTTTACCTCCGTCAGATACAGCCTGTGGGCGTTTACCCGGATCATGGAGATGCGGAACAGATTTTCCACCGCCCCCGGAATCTCCCCGAACCGGTCCAGGAGCTCTCCCTTCATATCGTCGCACTCCGTCTGACTCTCAATCCCGGCGATCCGCTTGTAGATATCCAGCTTCTGAATTTCGTTGACGATGTAGGCCGGCGGAATAAAGGCGTCCACATTCAGATCCACGGTGGTGTTGAAATCCTCCTGGACGCTCTCGCCCTTTAACCCCTTTACCGCCTCGTTGAGCATCTTGCAGTACAGATCGTACCCCACTGCCTGCATATGGCCATGCTGTCTGGCTCCCAGAAGGTTTCCCGCCCCCCGGATCTCCAGATCCCGCATGGCGATGCGGAAGCCGCTCCCCAGGTCGGTGAACTCTTTGATCGCTGCCAGTCTCTTTTCCGCAACCTCTTTGAGCATCTTATCCCTGCGGTACATGAGAAAGGCGTAGGCGGTGCGGTTGCTGCGCCCCACCCGTCCCCGGAGCTGATAGAGCTGGGAAAGGCCCATGCGGTCCGAATCGTGGACGATAATGGTATTCACGTTGGATATGTCCAGCCCTGTCTCGATGATCGTGGTGGACACCAGCACGTCGATCTCCCCGCTTATGAAATCGTACATAATGCGCTCGAGCTCCCGCTCGTTCATCTGGCCATGGGCAAAGGCCACCGACGCCTCCGGCGCCAGATTCTGTACGGTGGCCGCCACGTCCGCAATATTGTTTACTCTGTTATAGACATAGTATACCTGCCCCTGTCTGGACAGCTCCCTGACAATGGCCTCCCGCACCATCTCCTCATTGTACTCCATCACGTAGGTCTGAATCGGCATCCTGTCGTTTGGCGCTTCCTCCAGCACACTCATATCCCGGATTCCGATCAGGCTCATATGAAGGGTTCTGGGAATCGGAGTGGCGGTGAGGGTCAGCACGTCCACGTTTTCCCTGAGCTTCTTGATCTTTTCCTTGTGGGTAACCCCGAAGCGCTGCTCCTCATCGATGATCAGAAGCCCCAGATCCTTATAGACCACGTCCGCAGAGAGAACTCTGTGGGTACCGATCACAATATCCACCAGCCCCTTTTTCAGATCCTCCACTGTCTTTTTCTGTTCCGCGCCGGTGCGGAACCGGGAGAGCAGATCGATCCGCACCGGGAAGTCCTTCAGCCTCTGGACAAAGGTGCTGTAGTGCTGCTGGGCCAGAATGGTGGTGGGCACCAGATACACCACCTGCTTCCCCTCCTGGACGGCCTTGAAGGCGGCGCGTATGGCGATCTCCGTCTTTCCATAGCCCACGTCCCCGCAGATCAGCCGATCCATGATCCGCGTGCTCTCCATATCCGCCTTGGTTTCGGCAATGGCCGAGAGCTGTCCCTCTGTCTCCTCAAAGGGAAACATCTCCTCGAACTCCTTCTGCCAGATTGTGTCCTTTCCATACTGGTACCCGTTTTTCTGCTGGCGGGCGGCGTAGAGCTCCACCAGATCCCTGGCGATCTCCCCGGTGGCCTCCTTTACCCTGCTTCGTGTGCGGTTCCACTCCTGGGTTCCCAGTCTGTTCAGTTTGGGACGTTTCGCGTCGGCGGAGGCGTATTTCTGGATCACGTCCAGTCCGGTGGCCAGCACATAAAGGCTCCCGCCGTCCCGGTATTCGATCCTGATGTAGTCCCTGACTACCTTCTCCACCTCCACCTTTTCAATGCCCCGGTAGATTCCAAGCCCGTGATTCTCGTGAACCACATAATCTCCCACCTTAAGCTCGTTAAAGTCGTTGATTTTCCGGCCCTCGTACCGCTTCCTTTTCTTCTTCTTTTTCTTGTCCGCGCCGAAGATATCGCTCTCGGAGATCACCGCGAACTTGAGCAGAGGGTATTCAAAACCCCTGAGCACCCGGCCGTAGAAGGTCATGATCTCCCCCGCCTCGAGCTCCCTGTCGGGATCCTCCGTATAAAAGGCCGCAAGCTCCTCCTCCATCAGATCCTGCGCCAGCCTTGCGGCCCTGGTCCGCGAGCCCGACAGGAGCAGAATCCGGTATCCGTTTCTCTTATAACGCCGCAGATCCTGCACCAGAGCCTCAAAGCTATTATTATAGGAAGAAATGCTTTTAACCGGGATATCCGCCTTCCTGCCTGCCTTAAAGAGCGCGTTCTTCAGATCCAGCGCCGCAAGCGTAACCATACGCCCCCGCTCCAGCTTCGCGGCTGCCTCCTGGGCGGAGAATAAAAGGTCCATCTGCCCGGGCAGAAGATACCCCTTTTCCAGCCTGTGTGCCATACTCTCCCGAAACTCCAGCTCCACCGCCTGCGCATGCTCCTCCACCCTGGCCGGTTCGTCCACGAAAACACAGGTTTCGCTTCGTTCGAAGAGCTCCAGGAAGGAAACCGTATTCTCATAAAAGTAATGCACATAGGAATCCAGATTCACCAGATTGCGCAGCTCATATACCTGCTCCGAGAGTTCCCTGATCTGCTCCGTTATCCGGTGCGCCTCCTGCGTCCTGCAGTCCCGGCGCAGCTTTCGGGAAAATTCCTCCGCCTCCTTTTCGATCCTCTCCATCCCCGCCCTCAGACGCTTTTCGGAGAGCAGCATTTCCCCGGCCGGATAGACGGTAATACCGGAGAGCGTTTCGATGGAGCGCTGACTGAGCACATCGAAGCTGCGAATGGACTCCACTGCATCCCCCCAGAGCTCGATCCGGTAAGGATTCTCCTCCGTCAGGTCGAAAATATCCACGATTCCGCCCCTTATACTGAACTGGCCGGGGGCTTCCACCTGATAGTTCTTCTCATACCCCATCTCCACCAGACGTCTGGCCAGCTCCTTCTCATCGATCTGACTTTTGCTGTTGATGGAGAGAAGATGCTTCCTCCAGACGTCTGGCGGAATCTGCGGAGCCATCAGCGCGCTGAATGTGGTGATCACCGTTACCGGCTTTCCCTCCAGCATCCTTCGAAGACACCGGATCCGCTCCGTCACGAGCTGATTGCCGTGGACGTCCGCCTGGTAAAAGATCAGATCCCTGGCCGGATACGCCATGACATTTCTGTCATAAAAACGGTAATCCTCCAGCATCTCCTTCACCCGCAGATCGCTGAAGGTAATAATCAGCCTGTTCTGAAAGCCCTCTCCCAGCCCATATATCATATGAAGCTTCTGGGACTCCATACAGCCTGTCAGGCTGGCGCAGTAGCTGTTCTGCCGGTCCAGCCCCTTTTTTATCTCCTCAAATTCTCCCAGTTCCATCAGGGGAGCCGTCAATACCCTCATTCTAATCCTTCCTCCCGCCCCGTCCGGGGCGAATCCATATCCGGCAGGCAAAAACCGGAAAGGTCACTCAGTCCTGTATCTGCGTCTTTCGATTATATTCATTCATCGCCCGATCCGTATCCCCGGTCAGCATCATCCGTGCCGCCTCCGCCGCCCTTGCGCATCCTTCCTCCATGAGCTTTTTCTCTTCCCCGGAAAAATGCCCCAGCACGTAGTCCACCAGATCGTATCCCTTCGGCTTTTCTCCCACTCCCACCCGGATCCTCTTAAAATCCTCGCTTCCCAGGTGGCGGATAATGCTTTTAAGCCCGTTGTGGCCTCCGCTGCTTCCCTTCTTCCGGATCCGGATCTGTCCGGGGGCCAGCGTGATATCGTCGGAAATCACGATCAGCTCCTCCTGTGGATCGATTTTATAATAATCCGCCAGGGGCCGGATGCTCTCCCCGCTGGCATTCATAAAAGTGATGGGCTTGACCAGGATCACCTTCTGCCCTTCGATGGTTCCCTTTCCCACCAGCGCCCTGTTCTTCACTGTCATCACAGAAATATTATATTTCTCCGCCAGCTCATCTATCACCATATATCCGGCGTTATGCCTCGTCTGCGCATATTCCTTCCCCGGATTCCCAAGTCCTGCAATAATAAACATCTTTATACCCCTTACCGTACTGTCCGAAAAAGCCACCCCGCCATCATACCATATTTTTCCCACAAAAAAAAGAGCAAAGCTCCGCTCTGCCCTCTGTATCACACATCCGGATTTTCAGGTCCGGCAGTGCAGGGCCCGGACAGAATTCCCGCTCTGTCCGGGCTTCTAAACCTTTGAAAACTCACTCTGATTCTTCCCTCTCCGGCTCGAGCAGCGCCATCTGGTATTTCTCCAGAATTGTCGCCTGCACTCTCTCCCTGGTCGCTGAGTTGATGGGATGGGCAATATCCCGATACTCACCGTCCGTAGCCTTCTTGCTTGGCATTGCGATAAACAGCCCCTTATCTCCCTCTATCACCTTGATGTCGTGAATAACAAATTCATCGTCAATAGTGATTGAGACGATGGCGCGCATCTTGCCCTCTTTGGTAATCTTTCTTACCCGTACATCCGTAATCTGCATACTTCGTCCCCCTTGATCAGACCTTCTCACTTTGCATCCACAACGATCATCGCGCTTTGCAATCAGCCATAAGCCGGACTGCCACTCACACGATACGCATTAACCTCAGATAACGTACCTGTCATTTCTCTCCACTACAATTTTGATACCGTCGGCGCCCTTATGATACGAATTCGCCCTGATCGTATCGCGGCTTTCCACGATGCAGTTCTCAATGTGGGTGTTGTCGCCGATATAGACATCATTTAATATGATGGAATTCTTAATATAGCAGTTGCTCCCCACAAAGGCTTTCTTAAAGATTATCGAGTCCTCCACGGTACCGTTAATGATACAGCCGCTGGAAATCAGGCTGTTTTTCGTCTGCGAACCCACGTTATATTTGGCAGGAGGCAGATCGTCCACCTTAGAGTAAATATCCGGGTACTGTTTAAAAAAGTAATCCCTGATTTCTGCTTTGAGAAAATCCATATTTGTGTTGAAATAGTCCTCAACAGTTGCTATGTTCCTCCAGTAATCCTTCAATTTGTACCCATAAACCCTCTTCATACTCCTGTAGCGAATCAGGATATCCTTCACGAAATCGTACCTGTCCTCCTCGGCGCTCTTCTCGATCATCTCGATAAGCTGACGCCTTCTGATCACATAGATTCCGCAGGAAACGGTGTTGGATCTCGCCACCACAGGCTTTTCCTCGAACTCCTCGATGCGGCTCTCCTCGTTCATCCTGATCGTGCCAAAGCGCTCCACATCCACATCCGGCCCCATGTCCTTGCACACGACGGTGATATCCGCCTTTTTGGCGATATGGTATTCCAGGACTTTGTTGTAGTCCAGCTTATACACGCCGTCGCCGGAAGCGATCACCACATAGGGCTCGTGGCTGTTTTTCAGAAACGAAAGATTCTGCGCGATGGCGTCCGCCGTACCCCTGTACCAGAAATTGCTCTCGGCAGTCACCGCGGGAGTGAACACATAAAGGCCCCCCTGCTTGCGTCCAAAGTCCCACCACTTGGAGGAATTCAGATGCTCGTTCAGGCTCCCGGCATTGTACTGGGTAAATACCGCCACCTTCTGAATATGGGAATTCGTCATATTGCTCAGAGCAAAATCGATGCTCCGGTAGCTCCCCGCCACGGGCATGGCGCACACCGCCCTCCTGCGGGAAAGCTCCTTCATTCTGTGACTGTTTCCGCCTGCTAATATGATCCCGATCGCCCTCACTGTTCTTCACCTGCCTTAATCAATGTTTTTCCCCCTGCCAGATAGCCATTCGGGTAATCCTCCTTCACGGTCGCCCCGAATATACAGGTATTTTTGCCTGCCGTAACGCCTTCCGGTATCTTACTTAACTCCCCTACCGTGACCAGCCCGCCGCTGTAGATATGCGGTTCTGTCTCGTTCGGCACTTCCTCCCCCTCTCCCAGTCTGACATGATCTGCGATCTGCACGTTCTCCGCCACGATCGCCTTTGTGATCTGGCACCCCTGCCCGATCTGCGTGTTGTTCATGATGATGGAATCCCGGATCACGGTATCCCTCCCAACGCTGACGCCGCAGCCGATCACGGAATTGTACACCTGGCCGTAAATCTCCGAGCCCTCCCCGATAATGCTCCTCTCCGCCACCGAGCCGGCCGCGATATACTGCGGCGGAAGAATCTCGCTCTTGGTGAAGATCTTCCAGTATTCCTCATAGAGATTGAATTCCGGGACAATATCGATGAGCTCCATGTTGGCCTCCCAGTAGGAGCTTAAGGTGCCTACATCCTTCCAGTAGCCGTTGAACTCGTAGGCATAGAGAGGGCTCCCCTTACCATGGCAGTAGGGGATCACATGCTTGCCAAAATCCAGGCCGGGCAGATGGGCGTTGACCAGGAGCGCCTCCTTAAGGGTCTTCCAGTTGAAGATATAGATCCCCATGGACGCCAGATTGCTTCTGGGATTTTCCGGCTTCTCCTCAAAGTCAGTGATCCTCCTGTCCTTATCCGTGATCATGATACCGAACCTTCTGGCCTCTTCCACAGGAACCGGCATGACCGCTATGGTCACTTCCGCTCCCTTCTCCTTATGGAAATCCAGCATGACCTCATAGTCCATCTTATAAATATGATCTCCGGAGAGGATCAGTATGTACTCCGGATGGAAGCTTTCCATATACTCCAGATTCTGATAGATCGCGTTGGCGGTTCCGGTATACCACTCGCTGTTGACATTCTTCTCATAGGGGGGAAGAACCGTCACTCCGCCTATGTTTCTGTCCAGATCCCAGGGAATCCCGATTCCGATGTGAGTGTTCAGCCGCAGGGGCTGATACTGGGTCAGCACACCCACCGTGTCGACCCCGGAATTAATGCAGTTGCTCAGCGGAAAGTCAATGATACGGTACTTTCCTCCGAAGGATACCGCCGGTTTGGCCATCCTGGAAGTCAGAACTCCCAGCCGGCTTCCCTGACCGCCCGCAAGCAGCATGGCAATCATTTCTTTCTTGATCATGTCATTTCACCTCATATAAGTAGTAACCATTTTAAGAATGTGTGAATAGTATACCATAGATTCCCTTGAAAGTGAATATTTTTTACAAATTCATCCGTGAAAATATAATTTTTATGTTGATAATTTACAATCCTTCCGATCCGGAAATTCTACTCCTCTGATTTTTTTGCGGAATGTTGCACAGGCCTTCCCAAATCGACAGCTTTTTTCATTTTCTCATTGGTTTTTGCCGTGTAATTCTATATAATTGTGTCAAGACTACTATTATAAACGGAGGTTTTATCATGTATCAGATAGATTTTAATCATCCCGTCCATGTCCATTTCATGGGGATCGGGGGAATCAGCATGAGCGGGCTGGCAAAAATCCTGTGGGAGGAGGGCTTCACCATCTCAGGCTCCGACACAAAGCCGTCCCCCTTAACGGAAATGCTGTCCGCCATGGGAGCCAAAATCTACTATGGCCAGAGGGCTTCCAACTTAAACGGCGATATCGACCTGGCCGTATACACCGGCGCTGTCCACACCGACAATCCGGAGTATGTGGCCGCCCTGGAAATGGGCATCCCTCTCCTCTCAAGGGGGGAGCTGCTGGGGCAAATCATGCGAAATTACGACCTTCCCATCGCCGTGAGCGGCACCCACGGCAAGACCACCACCACCTCCATGATCGCGGAAATTCTTCTTAAGGCGGACACCGACCCCACCCTGTCCATCGGCGGGATATTAAAATCCATCGGCGGGAATATCCGGGTGGGCCATTCCGGCTACTTTGTGACGGAGGCCTGCGAATACACCAACAGCTTTCTGAACTTTTTCCCCAAAGTGGGGATCATACTCAACGTGGGGGAGGATCATCTGGACTTTTTCAAGGATATCCATGATATCCGCCGCTCCTTCCACAGGTTCGCGGCCCTTCTGCCACAGGACGGCGTTCTCATTGTCAACGGCGAGATTCCCGCCGTTGATGTGATCCTGCAGGATCTGCCCTGCCGGGTGGTCACCTACGGAAGCGATTCCCGTTTCGACTACTGGCCCCGGGAGATCTCCTACGACGAAAAGGGCTGCGCCAGCTTCCTCCTCGGGAAAAAGTCCCCGAAAGGGACGGATCAGGGAAGCCTCCCGGAGGATCTTCGCATTTCCCTGGGGGTTCCGGGCGAGCACAATATCTACAACGCCATGGCGGCCGTCGCCTTTGCGGACCGCTTTTCTATCGACCCATCCGCCGTATGTCAGGCGCTTGCGGGATTTCACGGAACCGACCGCCGCTTTGAATACAAGGGCGTGGTAAGGGGCGCTACTCTGATAGATGATTATGCGCATCACCCCGAGGAAATTACCGCAACCCTCCGCGCCGCCGCAAAATATCCCCACAGATCCATCTGGTGCGTGTTCCAGCCCCATACCTATACCCGCACGAAGGCCTTTATGGAGGAGTTTGCAAAGGCGCTCACCCTGGCGGATCATGTGATTCTCACCGACATTTATCCCGCAAGGGAAACCGACGATCTCGGTATCAGCTCCCGGGATCTGCAGCAGAAGGTTCTGCAGCTCGGAACAGACTGCCATTATTTTTCTTCCTTTGAGGAGACAGAAAATTTTCTTCTGGAAAACGCTGTCCCCAACGACCTGTTGATAACTATGGGCGCGGGAGACGTTGTAAACATTGGAAATTCTCTCCTTACGCGCTGATTATCCACAGTATCCACACTGTCCACAACCCTTGAAACCCTTGAAAACAGGGCGTTTGCGGAAAATTTTCCTATTTTCTTTTCAGGCAGGCTGTGCTATAATTCAACTTACTTTTGAAACTGTGGGGGTAGCGTTATGGGGTGCTTTAAACTTTATCAGGAAGCTTCTGCGGATGTGACCATCCTTTCCAATCTGTTCATCGACCGGTATATGAAGGATGCCAACGACGCCCAGCTAAAGCTCTATCTGTATCTGCTGCGCATGGCCCAGGCCGGCTGCGTCAGCAGCGTATCCGACCTGGCGGATGCGTTCAACTACACGGAGAAGGACGTTCTGCGCGCGCTGAAATACTGGGAAAAAAATCGTCTGCTTGCGCTGGAGTACGAGGACGGCAAAACCCTCTCCGGCATCCGCATCCCCGATTTATCCCGCAGCCTCCCGCAGGAAAATCCTCCTCAGTCTTCCGTCGCTCCTCTTGTCGCGCTTCCCCAGAAGACGGAGAGCGGGCAGGATACGCCGGACTTCTCCAAGCCCGCCTACAGCCTGGACGAGCTCAAAGCGTTTAAGGAGAAGGAGGAGACCTCCCAGCTCCTTTTCGTGGCGGAGCAGTACATTGGAAGGCCCCTTGGCCCCGGTGAGATCACCACGCTTTTGTTTTTCTCGGACCGTCTGGGCTTTTCGGAGGATCTCATCGATTACCTGATCCAGTATTGTGTGGACAAAGGAAAAAAGGACTTCCGTTACATAGAAAAGGTGGCCATCAGCTGGGCCCAGCAGGGGATCTCCACCCCGAAGCAGGCCGCCGGGCTGGCCGGGAAATATGATAAAATCGTTTACACGGTCATGAAGGCGCTGGGCAAATCCGGCACACCCACCAGGGCCGAGGCGGATTTTGCCATGAAATGGTGGAAGGAGTACGGCTTTACCCAGGATATCATCCTGGAGGCCTGCGAGCGCACCGTGCTGGCCACGGACAGGCACCGCTTTGAATATGCGGACAGCATCTTAAGCCGCTGGCACAGGGAGCAGGTTCACCACAAGGCCGATATCAGGGCGCTGGACGATCACTATGCCAAAACCAGAACCTCCAGACCCCAGCCCAGGGCCGTCCCGGGCAACGGCTCCTTTAACCAGTTTATGCATACCGATTACGACTTTGAGGCGCTGGAGAAGGAGATTCTGAGCAACTGAAGCTCTCCCGGGCGCCTTTAAGAGGAGATTTTCGCCGTGGCACTTACGAACACCCAGTATAACACCATCATGCGCTCCTATGAGGAGAGGCGGATCAGAAACCGCCATCTTTCAGAAGAGCGCGCCGCGCATATTTTTTCCCATGTGGAGGGCTACGGGGAGCTGTCCGATTCCATCGCTTCCCTCTCCATCGCGCAGGGCAGGAAGCTGCTTGAGGGGGACGCCAACGCCCTGACCGATCTGAAAGCCTCTCTGCACGACCTCTCACAGAAGAAGGAGCAGCTCCTTAAGGACGCCGGCTATCCGGCCGACTATCTCGCCCCCATCTACGACTGCCCGGACTGTAAGGACACCGGCTATACAGGCGGGCAGAAATGCCACTGCTTTAAGGAGGCCGTCATCCGGCTTCTCTATGAGCAGTCCGGAATCCGGGATCTTCTGGAAAAGGAGAACTTTTCCACCCTCTCCTATGACTATTACCAGGGGGAGGATCTCGAGCGCTTCCAGGGGGCCGTGGCAGCGTGCAGAAATTTTATAAAAACCTTTGATACAGACTACCAAAATCTGTTTTTTTATGGTACAGTAGGGACGGGCAAATCTTTCCTGTCCGGCTGTGTGGCCAGAGAACTGATAGAGAGCGGTCACTCCGTTATCTATTTCAGCGCCGCCGGACTCTTCGAACTCTTATCCAGAAATATATTCGACTATAAAAATAAAGAAGAACAGGCGCTCTTCCATGACGATCTCTATGGATGCGACCTGCTTATCGTGGACGATCTGGGAACGGAATACACGAAAAACCTGGCGCCCTCCGTGCTGTTTTCCCTGTTGAACGGACGATGCCTGAACCGAAAATCCACCATCATCTCCACCAATCTGTCGCTGGAGGATATACGCAACCGCTATTCGGATCGGGTTTTTTCCCGGATCACAAACCAGTATCACATATGCAAAATAACCGGAACGGATATCCGGATGTTAAAAAAACGACTTCAAAACAGAAAGTGAGGTGCTTTCATGTCGCAACGTGAAGAAAAGAGAAACCTTGAAACCATTCCTGTAGGTTCCCTGGGCATGATTCCCCTGGAGGGGTGCCGTTCCCTGGGAGAAAAGGTGGACAGCTACCTTGTAAAATGGCGTACCGAACGGGAAAGCGAGCACAAGGAGAGCCTTGCCTTTGCCGGATATCAGAGGCCGTCCTATATCCTCAGGGCCAATATCCCCCGCTTTGGCTCCGGCGAGGCCAAGGGAATGATCCTGGAATCCGTCCGCGGAACCGACCTGTATCTTCTGGTGGATGTGGCCAACTACAGCCTGACCTATTCTCTGTGCGGACACGAAAACCACATGTCCCCGGACGATCATTATCAGGATTTAAAGAGAATCATCGCCGCCGTGGGCGGCAAAGCCAGACGCATCACCGTGATCATGCCCTACCTGTACGAGAGCCGCCAGCATAAAAGAACAGCCAGAGAGTCCCTGGACTGCGCCCTCGCCCTTCAGGAGATGGTGAATATGGGGGTGGACAACATCATCACCTTTGACGCCCATGACCCGCGTGTCCAGAACGCCATTCCCCTCCACGGCTTCGAGACCGTCCAGCCTACCTATCAGTTCGTAAAGGGGCTGCTTAAGCATATCACGGATTTAAAGATCGATTCCGGCCACATGATGATCATCAGCCCGGACGAGGGCGGGATGAGCCGGGCCATCTACATGGCCAACGTCCTTGGCCTGGACATGGGTATGTTCTACAAGAGAAGGGATTACACCCGCATCGTCAACGGCCGCAATCCCATTGTGGCCCACGAGTTCCTGGGCTCCTCCGTGGAGGGAAAGGACATGGTCATCATCGACGACATGATCTCCTCCGGCGAGAGCGTGCTGGAGGTGGCCACCGCCTTAAAGGAGCGCAAAGCCCGCAAAATCTTCATCTGCTCCACCTTCGGCCTGTTCACAAACGGCCTGGAGCGGTTCGACAGAGCCTACGAGAACGGCATGATCGACCGGGTGCTCACCACCAATCTGGTTTATCAGACGCCGGAGCTTCTCGAGAGGGAATGGTACATAGACTGCGATATGAGTAAGTATATCGCCTACCTGATCGACACCTTAAACCATGACGCTTCCATCAGCGACCTGCTCGATCCCAACGAGCGGATCCAGAGCGTGGTGGCCAGGTATAAGGCGGGGGAAGTGATCGATTGACGGATAACCCTCCGGGAATTTCCCCGGAGGGTATTTTGATATCAGTTCTTCCGGCCGGAAATCCGGTATACATACAGCGTATAAGGCGAGTCCTCATGGGTGAAGCTTCCCTCCAGGGAAAAGCCCGCCTCCCCGGCGTTGCGCAGGCGGATCCTCGAGAAGATGTACTCGCCCCCCAGGTCCCGGAACGCCTGCGCGTCTATATGGATATCTTCCTCCTCCACAGAGGGCGTGCGCAGGGTGTTTACGATGGACAGCTCTGTCCCTGAGTAAAGGTACGCTCTGGCCCCCCAGGTGTCGAAATAATCCCGGCTCGCCTCCACCCTCTCAAGGGCGGGGGCGATGATCTTCCTGAACTTCTCCTTATACTCCTGGGAATAAAAGCCCAGATAGCCGTCAAGGGTGGCAATCCCGTTGTATTCAAGGGTGGCCGGATAAAAACCGTAGGCCGCAGACCACTGTCCCTGATAGCCGGTCTGTTCCTTCGCCTCCTCAAACAGTCCGGCGGAGTAAAACTCCCCGAAGCTGAGCTGGTCGCTCTCCTTCCCTTTTATGATCTGATACGCCTGCGCCCTGCAGGTATGATAAAGGTCATTGTAACGGGTATTCGACAGGACGATAAGCAGCACCGCCGCAAACGCCAGCCCGTTGGCCAGCATCCTTCCCCGGCGCCTGCGGCTGTCACAGAGCCGTTTCAGCGCCAGAAAAAAGGCGGCGTACCAGACAAAGGGGCTGAAAAACACGGTTCTGTTAAACTGCCACCCTGTCAGGGGCGGACAGAGACGCTCCACCAGGCTCCGGAAGCTCTCGCAGTAGTAAATCCCATATACCACGCTGTTAAAGACCAGCGCCAGCATCAGAAGATTGTAAGGGTCGTGAAAAATCCCCTTTGCGTTCTTTTTCCTGATGTACTCCAGATTCAGGAACAAAAAATAAAAACCGCAGACCGGCAGCACCAGGACGGTGTGCATACTCTCCGCGTGGAACATTCCCCTTGCAAACACCTCCCCGATGGTTCTCACAATCTCCGGAAAGGAAAAGCTCCCCGCCTCCATGGTAGAACGGATGGTCACCTCGTCCCCGAAGAGCATCACCCCAAAGAGCCTGTATTCACAGGCGATACAGCCTGCCGCAAGGATGCAGATGGAAAGGAAGAGCCGTCGCGGAAGCTGCCAGTCCGATTTTGCTTCCGCTTCTGATCCATCCGCCCCGATCTCTGTTTTCCTCACAGTCCCCCGCTCCACTGCGGACATATGCTCCCCCTTTTCATGGGATTCCCTCTTTTTCAGCCAGAGAGCCCTGACACACGCCCACACAAAAACCAGCGCCATATACCCCAGGATAAACAGTCCGAAATAGGAAAAATAAGACAGGACGGGATAGAAAAACAATAACACATACCACACAGGCCGGGAATCCCGGCATATTTTACAGACCAGATAAATCACCAGCGGAATGGACGCAAAGGGGATCCCGAAATTGGGAAACACATTCAGCGCGCCGTAGGCCAGCCCCAGAATCCACACCAGCGGCCGGTACTGCCCATAACGCTCCCCATACAGCTCCCTGGCAAGAAGGATACAGGAGAGAAGCGCCAGGACAATTTTGAGCAGATACCCTGTCACATAGGCCGGGAAGGCCGGCATAAGCCAGTACAGCAATGTATAAAGAGAAAACTCCGCCGGGAGCACATCCCGGCTGATCCCTCCCAGAAAGGGCGCCTGCCCTCCCTGTCCAAAAAAGGTTCCCGTATTTTTCATCATCTGATACTGTGGGATAAACAGATCCAGATTGTCGTGGACGGCTATGACGCTGTCCTCCCCGCAGAGGACAAAGACCAGCCCCGCGAACAGGATAAATCCCGCCGCCGCCAGAAGATACCAGCACTCTGTCAGTTTTTTCACATTTGCTCCTCCCTGCCTGTGCCCCGGATTTCGCCGGGCGCAGACCGCCTCCGCTACCGGGCGGCTCCGTCAGTCCCTGCCCTGTGCGTCCTGCTCCCGCTTTTTCCGGCTCTGCTTCTCACAGACCAGGGTAAACCGGTACTCGAAATCTCTCCGGTTCTTCATGGCCATGTTGGAGAGAATCAGCCCCGCAAAAAAGGACTGGATCGCCGCCAGCATCACAAAACCGCACACGATCAGCGTGGGGAACTTAAGGACCAGCCCTGTGGCCAGATATTCCATCAGCACCGGAATGAAGAAAAGCGCCGCCAGCGCCGCCAGCGCCAGCGCCAGGATACTGAAAAAGCCAAAGGGCTTATAGTCCCGGTAAAGCCGGAAGATGGTTCCCAGCACCCGGAATCCGTCCGAGTAGGTGTTGAGCTTGGACACGCTCCCCTCGGGCCTGTCCCGGTATTCCACCACCACATTGTCGATCTGCATATGGTTGTAGACCCCGTGAATGGTCATCTCCGTCTCGATCTCAAAGCCCTTTGAGAGCACCGGAAAGGTCTTCACGAAGCCATAGCTGAAGGCCCGAAAGCCCGTCATGATATCCTTGATCTCACAGCCGAAAAGCCGGTTGATGCTGCTGCGCACCAGGGAATTTCCCATATTGTGAAAGGGACGTTTATTCTCTTCGAAATAGGTGGAGGAAAGCCGGTCGCCCACCACCATATCCGCATTGCAGTTGAGCACCCGCTCCACCATCTGCGGCGCAAATTCCATGGGATAGGTATCGTCCCCGTCCACCATGATGTAACACTCCGCCTCGATCTCCCGGAACATCCTGCGGATCACATTGCCCTTTCCCTGCATATACTCCCGCCGCACCACCGCGCCCGCCTGTGCGGCGATCTCCCCCGTGCGGTCCGTGGAATTATTGTCGTACACATACACCACTGCCTCCGGCAGCGCCGCCCTGGCGTCCCCAACCACCTTTGCGATCGTTTTTTCTTCATTATAACAAGGGATCAGTACCGCTATTTTATCCATTTCCTTCATCCTTTCCGTACAGGCAAAGCTTCCCTTCACCCTTTCATCTTATCATGAGTATACCCGCTCCGCAAGTTTCAGACGCGCTTTTCGGTTTCACTTCCGATCAGCGCTTTCTTTCCGCAGATTGATCTCTCCTTTTGTCCGCTTTCTCAGTATATCCGTTTCTCCCGGCAAAATCAATGTTTCCTCCATTGACAGCAGAGACGCTTTATGTCAGTTTAAATAAAAAATGGACAGATCATATGAAAAGAAAACTTTCTTCCCCCCCCGCGACAATATATAAGTGCAAGGGCAAATCCCTGCAAGTCGACTTGAAGGAGAAAGAGGATAACTGCTATGAATAACAATGAATTTGAGCTGTTTGTCCTGAAATATGGAAAGGATATTCTGCGGTTCTGCCGGGTGACCGCTCAAAACGCGCAGGCCGGAGACGAGCTGTATCAGGACACCATGCTCAGGCTGCTGGAGAAAAGAAACCGGCTGGACTTCACGCAGAACACAAAGAGCTACGCTTTATCCACTTCGATTTTTCTTTGGAAGAACAGAAAAAGGAAATACGCAAACAGGCGCAGGCTGGTTCCCATGGACAGCATGGATGAAATGTCCGAGGAAGGAACAGAGATTCCCGACCAGGAGCACAACGTCTCCCCGGAACAGATCGTCCTGCGAAAGAGCGAGGCGGACATGGTTCGAAGGCTGGTGGCGTCCCTTCCGGAAAAGTACAGGCTGCCCATCTGCCTGTATTACTCGGCGGATATGCAGATCAGCGAGATATCCGGGATTCTGGGACTGCCGGAAGGAACCGTCAAAAGCCGGATGCGAAAGGCAAAGAAACTGTTAAAAGAAGAACTGGAGGCGACAGGATATGACAGATGAAAAACTGGATCAGATCTTAAAGCTGGCCCTTGCTCCGGAAACTGATGAGAAAGAAATCAGGGTATGCAGAAGGAGGAAGGTTAAAATGAAAAAATCACGCACAGCAGGAATCGTCGCTGCGGCAGCCGCGGCGCTCGCCATCATCGGCATCGGCACACTGGGTTACTTCAACCCGGCGCTGGCGGCCAGGATTCCCCTTATCGGAAAAATTTTTGAAAAAATCGGGGACAGCGTCACCTATTCCGGGGATTTTACGGACAGGGGCTCCGTCCTGACCAATGAGGAGCCCGGGGGAGATCTGGACACTTCGGAATATTCCGTATCCGACGCGGGGGTCAGGCTGACCGCGTCCGAGGTCTATTGTGATGGATACTCCCTGTTTTTAACCGTGAATATCGAATCGGAGGAAGCGGATTTTACACATATTCCGCAGCATTATACAGGGATAAATACCGCAGAAAACCGGACGGCCGCAGGATTTTATATCGGCGGGACCTGGAGCGCCTGTGGAAATTCATCTGAGCAGCTCAGAAATACCTTTGAAGGGGAAGTGATCGACTCCCATACCTTTGCCGGAATGCTTAAGCTGGATCTTCCCGAAAAAGCCCAAGGATGCGGCAGTGTGAGCTTAAATGTGGACGGTCTTGGCTATGACGACGACCGGGTCTCTGACGCCGAAGATATCTCCGCATCCCATTGGATCGATGGTAACTGGGATATGGTTCTTCCCTTTGAGGTAAACACCACAGGGGTTAAAACCATCGAGATCGGAGAGACAAAGGGGAGCATAACGCTGGGCGATATCGTGGTGTCTCCGTATCAGGTAATCGTCCATACAGCAACCCCTGGCAGACAGCGGGAGCTGACAGACGAGCGGAGGGAAAAACTCCTTTCAAAGGATCCCGATATGACAGATGAAGAGATGTTCGAACTGCTTGGATGGTCTTATGAGCCCTGTCAGACGCTGGTGTTTAATCAGGATGGAGAGCTCCTTTATCCGGATGCGGAAATACCGGGCAGAGCCGGCTTCGCAGTTCAGGGAAAGAAAATCAGCGCCCTGCACGTCTTCATTTTTGACAGCCTTGACGACTGGGCCCAAATGGAGGATGAGGGAATAAACAGCAGCGCCGCGGACAGGGCCGTGATTGCCAGGGAAATTCAGGTAGAGTAAATAAGCGCCAAAAGGACGATTCGTGTTTATGCCAGGATAAACTTTTGAAATTACAAAAATGTTACAATCATAAAAAGGATAGGGAA
>CANOVJ010000009.1 GCA_947570615.1 uncultured Lachnospiraceae bacterium | reverse complement strand
GCCCACACCTCCATCTCTCCGAAACGCTGTCCGCCGAACTGTGCCTTACCGCCCAGAGGCTGCTGGGTCACCAGGGAGTACGGGCCTGTGGAACGGGCATGAATCTTATCGTCAACCAGATGGTGGAGCTTTAAGTAATGCATGTGCCCGATGGTAACCGGGCTGTCAAAATACTCGCCCGTTCTGCCGTCACGCAGCCTCACCTTCCCGTCTCTGGAAATGGGTACGCCCTTCCAGAGCTCCCTGTGGTCGCGGTTTTTGTATAAATAATCCATCACCTCCGGAAGAAGCTCTTCCCTGTGTTTTTCCTCGAACTCCTCCCAGCTTAAATTTACATAATCGTTGGCCAGATCCAGCGTATCCATGATATCGTTCTCGTTGGCGCCGTCAAAAACCGGGGTGGCCACATTAAAGCCCAGGGCCCTGGCCGCCAGGGACAGATGGATCTCAAGTACCTGTCCAATATTCATACGGGACGGCACACCCAGGGGATTTAATACGATATCCAGCGGACGTCCGTTGGGCAGATACGGCATATCCTCAACCGGAAGTACGCGGGAAACCACACCCTTGTTCCCGTGACGTCCGGCCATCTTATCTCCAACGGAGATCTTACGCTTCTGCGCAATATAAATGCGTACCGCCTGGTTGACGCCTGGGGAGAGCTCGTCGCCGTTCTCCCTGGTGAATACCTTGGCGTCCACGATAATCCCATACTCTCCGTGAGGCACCTTAAGGGAGGTGTCTCTCACCTCTCTGGCCTTCTCGCCGAAGATGGCGCGCAGCAGCCGCTCCTCCGCGGTGAGCTCCGTCTCCCCCTTGGGCGTCACCTTGCCCACCAGGATATCCCCCGCGCGCACCTCGGCGCCGATCCGGATGATTCCTCTCTCGTCCAGATCCTTCAGCGCATCGTCGCCCACGCCCGGCACGTCTCTGGTGATCTCCTCGGGCCCGAGCTTGGTGTCTCTGGCCTCCGCCTCATATTCCTCAATGTGTACGGAGGTGTATACATCCTCCTGTACCAGTCTCTCGCTTAAAAGAACCGCATCCTCATAGTTATAGCCCTCCCAGGTCATAAAGCCGATCAGAGGGTTTTTCCCCAGGGCCAGCTCTCCTTCCGAGGTGGAGGGGCCGTCCGCGATCACCTGTCCCGCCTCCACACGCTCTCCCTTCATGACGATGGGCTTCTGGTTGTAGCAGTTGGACTGGTTGCTTCGGGAAAACTTACTCAGACGAAATTCCTTCTTTTCCCCGTCGTCGCAGGTCATCCGGATCTTGTTGGCGGACACGTAATCGATCACGCCCGACTTTCTGGCAACCACACACACGCCGGAGTCCACCGCCGCCTTGGGTTCCATTCCGGTTCCCACCACCGGAGCCTGCGTGGTGAGAAGAGGCACCGCCTGACGCTGCATGTTGGATCCCATAAGCGCCCGGTTGGCGTCGTCGTTCTCGAGGAAGGGAATCAGCGCCGTCGCCACGGAGAACACCATCTTGGGAGAAACGTCCATGTAGTCGAACATGGATCTGGGGTACTCCGATGTGTCCTGCTTATAACGGCCGGATACGGTGTTTCGCACGAAATGCCCTTCCGCATCCAGCAGCTCATTTGCCTGGGCCACATGGTAATTGTCTTCCTCGTCGGCGGTCATATAGACCACCTCGTCCGTCACCCTGGGACTCGCCGGGTCGGATTTATCTATGGTACGGTAGGGGGCTTCCACAAAACCGTACTCGTTGATCCTTGCATAGGAGGCAAGGGAGTTGATCAGTCCGATGTTGGGACCCTCAGGGGTCTCAATGGGGCACATCCGGCCATAATGGGAGTAATGGACGTCGCGCACCTCGAATCCGGCGCGGTCTCTGGAAAGACCGCCGGGGCCCAGTGCGGAAAGACGTCTCTTGTGGGTGAGCTCGCCCAGCGGGTTGTTCTGATCCATGAACTGGGAGAGCTGGGAGGATCCGAAGAATTCCTTCACCGCAGCCTGCACCGGCTTGATATTGATCAGCACCTGCGGAGAGATCTCCTCCGCGTCATGGGTGGTCATCCGCTCACGAACCACCCTCTCCAGCCTGGAGAGACCGATCCGGTACTGGTTCTGCAAAAGCTCGCCCACCGCGCGGATCCGGCGGTTACCCAGGTGATCGATATCGTCGTCGTTTCCAATGCCGTATTCCAGATGAATATTGTAGTTGATGGAGGCAATGATATCCTCCTTTGTAATATGCTTGGGAATCAGCTCATGCACATTTTTGCGGATCGCCTCGGCCAGCTCTTCGGGATCCTCGCTGTATTCCTCAAGGATCTGGGCAAGCACAGGATAATACACATCCTCCGTGATTCCCAGTTCCCTGGGATTGCAGTCCACAAAGCTGGTGATATCCACCATCATATTGGAAAGAATCTTCACGTTCTTTTCTTCCGTCTGAATATAGACGTAAGGGATCGCGGCGTTCTGGATCTGATCCGCCAGCTCCGCGCTCACCTTCGTCCCGGCTGTTGCAAGGATCTCTCCCGTGGAAGTATCCACCACATCCTCCGCCAGAATGTGATGCCGGATTCTGTTGCGCAGCGCCAGCTTTTTATTATATTTGTACCGTCCCACTTTGGCCAGGTCATATCTTCTGGGGTCAAAAAACATGGCGTTGATAAGGCTCTCCGCGCTCTCAACGCTTAAAGGCTCGCCGGGTCGGATCTTTTTGTATAACTCTAAAAGACCTTCCTGATAATTCGTAGAAACGTCTTTGGAAAAGCTTGCTTCAATTTTGGGTTCATCCCCGAACAGCTCGCGGATCTCGTCATTGGTGCCGACGCCAAGGGCCCTGATCAGAACGGTGATGGGAACCTTCCTGGTTCTGTCCACGCGCACATAAAAAATATCGTTGGAATCCGTCTCATATTCCAGCCAGGCTCCGCGGTTGGGGATCACAGTGCAGGAAAAGAGTCTCTTACCAATCTTATCATGGCTGATCGCATAATAGATACCGGGGGAACGAACCAGCTGACTTACAATAACACGCTCGGCGCCATTAATCACAAATGTACCCGTCTCCGTCATAAGAGGCAGATCGCCCATGAAAATCACATGCTCGCTGATCTCTTCCTTTTCCTTATTATAAAGACGAACCCTGACTTTAAGGGGAGCCGCATAGGTGGCGTCTCTCTCCTTACATTTTTCAATAGAGTACTTCACTTCCTCCTCGCAGAGCTCAAAATCCACAAATTCAAGGCTCAGATGCCCGCTGTAGTCCGCGATTGGAGAAATATCGTCAAACACTTCTTTCAGTCCGTCGGTCAGAAACCAATGATAGGAATTCTTCTGGACTTCAATCAGGTTCGGCATTTCCAGAACTTCTTTCTGCCGTGAATAACTCATACGTAAATTTTTGCCAGCGGCAATGGGACGTATTCTGTTCTTTTCCATTGACTGTTCACCCCGTTCTTTATATGATTAAAAATGCACCACATCCAGTGTCTGTAAGACAGACATAGCCCTGCCGTAGTGCGCTCCCGGACAGATACGATCGGCCGCGGCCGCCCTTTCCAGGCCAGCCTGTCGGCTCATACCGCCACACTAAACGCCTGCAGAAGGGCATAGTAATCCTGCAAAGCATAGCACACCACAATAGGGTATTGTACATTATACTACAAGCCTTTTTTTGAGTCAACAAAAATATTCTTTATTTTGGTAAATAAAATCCGGGTCGGCCAGAGGCGTACCGGGCGCACGCTTCCCAGGCGGGAAATCCGGCGCGCCGTTTTTTCCTCTGTACGTTCCGACGCGTAAAAGGGCTGTGTACCCTGTTCCGTACACAGCCCTGCCTGGTTTACTGTTTTTGCAGAAAAGTTCATCCTGATTATTTCAGGGTTACCTTCGCTCCCTCTGCTTCCAGTTTCGCCTTAACATCCTCAGCCTCTTCCTTGGATACGCCCTCCTTCACCATCTTAGGCGCGGAATCAACTGCATCCTTGGCTTCCTTCAGGCCAAGACCTGTCACTTCACGGACAACCTTGATCACCTTAACCTTGTTCGGGCCAACCTCGGTCAGCTCTACGTCAAACTCGGTCTTCTCCTCAGCCTCTGCCGCTCCGCCGTCTGCTGCCGCTGCAACTACAACGCCGGCCGCTGCGGATACGCCGAACTCTTCCTCGCAGGCCTTTACGAGATCGTTTAATTCTAATACGGTTAACTCTTTGATTGCATCAATGAATTCCTGTGTGGATAACTTAGCCATTTTCATTTCCTCCGTTTTTAATCGTTTTTATTTCTGGTTTTCGCTTCCGGGCCGCTTATTCTGCCGCCGGAGCCGCTTCCCCGGCAGGAGCTTCCTCCGCCGCTGCTGCGGGAGCCTCGCATGCACCCGCGCCGCCTTTTTCAGCCAGCTGATTCATCACGCGGGCGAAGTTTGCAACAGGCGACTGCATACTGCCAAACAGTCTCGAGAGCAGTTCTTCCCTTGAAGGAATCTTGGCGATCTCGCCGATCCCTGCCGCGTCATAAGCCGTACCTTCCACAACGCCGGCCTTGATCTCCAGCTTGTCTGCATCCTTTGCGAATTTGCAGAGGATTCTGGCCGGAGCCGTCGCATCCGTGGTGGAAATCGCGATTGCGCTGGGGCCCTCCAGATAAGGAGTAAGGCTTTCACAGGCGGTTCCCTTAAATGCGAAGCTCATCATTGTGTTCTTGTAAACCTTGTAGGTAATTCCCGCTTCACGAAGCTGCTTACGCAGGCTGGTATCCTGCTCCACCGTAAGGCCGCGGTAGTCAACAAGAACAACCGACTGCGCATCCCTGATATTGGCGGAAATTTCTTCCACAATGGGTTGTTTCAATTCAACTTTTGCCACTTTCTTTACCTCCTGTCAGATTTTATGCCGAAAAAATCCCTTCCGAAGACGGAAGGGCAGAATTAACATCCTGTTCTCTGATATCCTTCATTCTCCTCGGCAGGCGATACGCTTACGCCCTGAAACCGTGATCCGGGCACCTGCTGTCTTCGGCATGGTCAAAATGACCTTACTTAACATAGCACATGCGAGCGTTGTTGTCAACCGGAAATTTTCAGAAGAAAGTTTTCAGCAGAGCCGGTTTTTCAGCGGCTTCCGCCGCAGGAGCCTCCTTTTCAGGGTCTGGTCACAAACCCGTCCCCGTCGATCACAACCCCCGGGGAAAGCTCCCGCATATGTACCAGAATGCGCTCCTTCTCCTCCCCCTCCGCCAGGGTAACCCGACAGCCGGACTGGAGCGCCGGCAGGAACTGGAATGACTCAATACCCTGCGGCCCGATGGCGACCTGAACCATGCCGGTATCCTGGGTTCTGGAATTAAACCAGAAATTCCCCAGACTGTAGATCACCAGCGTGTCTTCTATATATTCGATTCCCTGCAGGATATGGGGATGGTCTCCGATAATCAGATCCGCCCCTGCCCGGGCAAGCCCCGGAGCCTGCTCCGTCTGCGCCCAGTCCGGCTGCTCCTGAAATTCCGTCCCCCAGTGAATGTAGACAATCACAAAATCACTGTTCTGCTTCGCCTGCGCCACCACCTCATAGAGCTTTTCCGGGTTCAGGCACCGGAACACCCCGGCGCTGTTTTCCGTGGCGCCTCTGGTGTCCGGATTTTCCAGCCGCTCGATCTGGGTCGCCGCAACCAGCGCAATTTTCATATCATTTACAATAAAGTAAAGAGGCGCTGACGCTTCCTTTAAATTCCTTCCCGCGCCCACGCCGGGAATTTCTGCCCTCTCCAGCGTCTCAAGGGTATCCAGAAGCCCCACCTCCCCAAAATCATAGATATGATTGTTGGCAAGGATGGCCACATCCGCCCCCATGTCATGAAGATAAGACACGGCCGCGGTATCCGCCCGGAATGTGAAGGTTTTCCCCTCCGTGGGCGTTCCCCTGTCCGTGAAGGGGAACTCATTGTTGATCACCATAATGTCTGCTTCCCGCATTCTGGCAAGGGCGCTCTCCGAAATCCCGTTCTCTATGGCCGCTCCGCGGGAAAGAAGGCTGGCCATGATGGCGTACTCATCGTCCAGCAGAATGTCCCCCACAAACCCCAGCGTAACCGTCTCCTGGTCGGCGCTCTCCCAGGGAAGGATACGGTTTTCCCTAAGATAATTCTCATCCGCAAGCTGCTGCGCATACCGGCCCTGGGACTCTGTCTGCGCGTCCGCTTCCGCCGCCGGATCCATTCCGCCTTCTCCGGCCTGTGTGCCGCCGGCTTCCTCCTCCCTTCCCGGGATCCGCTCCGCAAAAAAGCCGGAATCTGCCTGCTCCCGGCCGCCGCTCTCCTGCCCGGAATCCGCCCCCGCTTCCGCCTGCGGGCTCCTCAGGGATCTGGAATGGAGGATCAGAATCCCCGCCATCCCCACCGTAACCACCGCGCAGAATGTGATCAGGAAAACAATACACATGGCCAGCCCCATGCCGGCCCGCCTCTTTTTCGTATTTACTTTGCGTTTAGCTGTTTTTCTCTTCATAGTAACAGCATACCCCATTCCGCCGGGAATGCCAAGGGCTTTTCTCAAAACGCCAGGCGGCCATATGCAATCGGGCAGGGAAGTCTTTTCCCTGCCCGCGCGCCGCCCGCATGCTGCGTCAGCGGCGAGCTTCCATATGCGGGCCTGTGCATAAAGAAACCGGCGCAGTCCACAACAAACCGCACCGGCTTCCCCTGTCATCTCTTTATGATCAGAACTTCGCAACGCTGACCTTCACGCCCGGTCCCATGGTGGACGTAAGGGTAATGCTCCTTAAATACTGCCCCTTCAGTGCCGAAGGTCTTGCCTTGACAATGGCCTCCATCAGTGCGCTGAAATTCTCCTGGAGCTTCTCCTCCGTAAAGGAAACCTTCCCGATGGGCACATGAATAATGTTGGTCTTATCAAGCCTGTACTCGATCTTACCGGCCTTGATATCGTTGATGGCTTTGGTCACATCCATGGTAACCGTACCGGCCTTGGGGTTGGGCATCAGGCCTTTCGGTCCCAGAATCTTACCCAGACGGCCCACAACGCCCATCATATCAGGCGTGGCAACAACAACATCGAAGTCGAGCCATCCGTCGTGCTGGATCCTGGGGATCAGCTCGTCGCCGCCCACATAATCGGCGCCTGCCGCCTCTGCCTCGTTTACCTTGTCGCCCTTGGCAAACACCAGCACCTTAACGGTTTTTCCGGTTCCGTTGGGAAGCACCACCGCGCCTCTTACCTGCTGCTCCGCATGACGCCCATCGCATCCGGTTCTGATATGAACCTCAACGGTCTCGTCAAACTTTGCCACCGCCGTCTTTTTCACCAGCGCGATCGCCTCCGCAGGCTCGTACATCGTGGCGCGGTCAACCTGCTTTGCAGCCTCTAAATATTTCTTTCCATGTTTCATTATCAATTCCTCCTATGGTTCCAACGACATGGCCGGGCGCTTTGCGTCCGAAGCCCCTCACAGGGCCCCTCCATCTGCCAGACGGTTCTTACCACAATCCCGTCCGTTCTCGCCCGCCGCTTATGTCTCCCACTATCCAATTTTTCAGAAATACTGCTTTATGATTAATCCTCTACCGTGATTCCCATACTTCTCGCTGTGCCGGCGATCATGCTCATGGCCGATTCCACATTTGCAGCGTTTAAGTCGGGCATCTTCATCTCTGCGATCTCCTGGAGCTTCGCTTTGGAAATCGTGGCAACCTTCGTCTTGTTCGGCGTCGCGGAGCCGGACTTGATGTTGCACGCCTTCTTGAGAAGTACGGCGGCAGGAGGAGTCTTCGTGATAAAGCTGAAGCTTCTGTCCGCATACACCGTGATGACTACGGGAATGATCACGTCTCCCTTGTCGGCTGTCCTTGCGTTGAACTGCTTTGTAAACTCGACAATGTTAACCCCATGCTGTCCAAGTGCTGGACCAACCGGGGGCGCTGGTGTAGCTTTACCAGCAGGAATCTGTAACTTGATATATCCTACTACTTTTTTTGCCATTGTGGCACCTCCTATTATAATGCAAACGTATTGCATCGTGGTATGGCGCGGTCTCCCGCTCCCACAGCCTGCCCGCGCAGGCTCATGATAAAGTTGCTCTATATTTATAAATGGAAAACTCCACCATAAATACCGTTACGACATTTTTCTCACTTCCGCAAAGCTGATCTCCACAGGCGTCTCCCTGCCAAAGAGCTCCACGTTGATGGTGGCTGTCTGCTTGCCGAAATCCATCCTCTGCACCACTCCCACGGTATCCTTCCAGACGCCGGCCACCACGGCAATGGTATCACCCTCCGCGAAATCCACGGAAATGTTCTCCGTTTTGATCCCCAGCGGTTTCATCTCCGCCTCGGAGAGCGGAACGGGCTTGCTTCCAGGCCCTACGAAGCCTGTCACGCCTCTGGTGTTGCGGACCACATACCATGTGTCGTCGTTCATGACCATATTTATCAGAACATACCCCGGGAACATCTTCTTCTGGACGGTTTTCCTGACGCCGTTTTTCAGCTCCATGACATCCTGCATCGGCACACGAACCTCCAGAATTTCCTCTTCCAGATGTCTGTTTTCAATTGTCTTCTCGATATTGGCTTTCACCTTGTTTTCATACCCGGAATAAGTATGCACTACATACCAGTTCGCCTCTGCCATATTTCACCCTCGCTCTACAGACTTGTCAGGAAATCCACGCCATACTGCATCAGAAAGTCCAGCACTGCGATCACAACTCCCAGAACCACTGAAATACAGACCACGGCGACGGACTGCTTCATAAGCGAATCCCTGTCCGGCCACGAAATCTTCTTAAATTCGGCCTTAACGCCTTTGAAAAAGCCGGGTTTGGAAGTTTTTTCTTTTTTAGCAGGAGTTTTTTCCTTTTTAGCGGAATCTGCCATTTTCATCCTCCATTCTGCCGGCTGTTCTTAAGCGGAATCAAAATCTCCCCTGCGGCCGGCATATTCTGCCCACTCCCAGGCCTTCTTACTGCGAAAACTGCTTCTTCACGTAAGCGTGCCGGAACTTATTTGGTCTCCTTGTGTAACGTGTGGGTTCTGCAGAATCTGCAATACTTTTTGATCTCCATCCTGTCGGGATGCGTCTTCTTGTCTTTCGTGGTATTGTAGTTGCGCTGTTTGCACTCTGTACATGCTAATGTAATTCTTGTACGCATGATGTTTCCTCCAATCTTTTGCCGGATTAATTTTGAGCATAAAAAAAAGACCTGTCTCTTATCTCGTTCGCTTATTATAACGTATTCTTTTCTTCCAGTCAACTTAAAATTTGTTAAATTTCTGTGGTTTTTCTATAAAATTCTGTTGTATTCGAGGTTTTACCGTGCTAAAATAGATTTATGACAGGTTTATGCCCTTATGCAGGAAATCTTCCTCCCTTTTTTCATATATTAATATAAAAGGAAGGAACGTTTTCGCGTCAAATGGTGTTGGCGTTTTGCAGAATTCACGGAAGAAAGGAGGGGCATTCCATGGCTTATAACACTAAGCTTGATTCGGTTTACAACCATTATCTATCATCGTATTCTCTCAGGACTACGCAGTACGACACGCACAAAAAGAGCGAGCTGCGCAGGATCTATAATTCTATTGTCAAACTGAACAAGGAATCCCCTCTGTATATGCTTGACGCCAGCAGGGAATCCCGTCAGTTTGCTGTGGGCCTTAAGGAGGGCGCACGTTCGCTTCACAATACCATCGCTTCCCTGGGCGGGCTTGACGAGGATGAAATGCTGGGCAAAAAAGCCGCCTATTCCAGCAACGACGATATCGTAAGCGCCGTTTACGTGGGCGACGAGAGTGAAAGCGCGTTTGTCCCCCCCTATAATATAGAGGTTACCTCTCTGGCCTCGAATCAGGTCAACGTAGGGACCTTTCTCCCCTCCGACGCAAAGGCGGATCTGGAGCCTGACGCTTATTCCTTTGACATCACGGTGAACGGCTTAAGCTATGAGTTCCAGTACAATATCCGGGAGGGCGAGACCAACAGAAAGCTCCAGGATCGGCTTGCCCGCCTGATTTCCAATGCGGAAATCGGTTTAACCGCCGATATTCTGGAGGACGGAAAGGGCAATTCCTCCCTGCGGCTCATCTCCGCCGCCAGCGGGTTAAGCAGCAACAGGGATTATATCTTCCAGATCTCCGACGACAGAACCAGCAAGCGTTCCGGCACGGTAGATCACCTGGGGCTGTCCTATCTGTACAGGATGCCCTCCAACGCCGAATTTCTGCTGAACGGAGAGCCTCAGAGTGCGGCCTCCAATCAGATCACCATTGACAGAATGTTCGAAATCACCTTAAAGGGCGTAAGCGGCCCCGGGGACGCTCCTGTGGAAATCGGCCTGAAAACAGATCTGGATTCGCTGACAGAAAATGTGGATAACCTGATAGACGGCTACAATTCGTTCATCCATACTGCTGCTGAATATGTTGATTCCCATCCAAGGAGCGGACGTCTGCTCGGCGAGATGGAGCATTTGTGCCGTTATTACCAGCCGGATCTGGAGCATCTGGGATTTTCCTTCGGAGAAAACGGTCAGCTCTCTGTAAACGACGACACATTCAGACGCTCTGTTCTGGCCGACGAGGGCAGAACTCAGTTTTCCACGATCAAGGATTTCACCAATTCCATCCTGCGCAAGGTGGATCAGATTTCCCTGGATCCCATGGAATATGTGGAAAAAAAGCTGATCGCTTACAAGAATCCTTCCGGGAACAATCTTGTGGCTCCCTATATGACCAGCAGCTACAGCGGGATGCTGTTCAGCGGATATTGTTGAGATCGTTTTGTAATTCAACAGAAAAAGGGCTGTCGCTGAAAATTACGTTTTCAGGACAGCCTTTCTTATTTGCTACGCCGATACGCCCTTACTTCAGTTCCTCTCCGGCCATCTCCAGCGCCGCCTCCACCACCTTATCCATATCATAATAACGGTACTGCCCCAGCCTGCCGCCGAACAGAACATTCTTTTCCTTTGCGGCCAGCTCCTGATATCTGGCAAAAAGACGGTTATTCCGCTCGTCGTTTACCGGATAGTATGGTTCCTCGCCCGGCTTCCAGGGGGCCGGGTATTCTCTGGTCAGAACGGTCCCGCTGCCCTCCCCAAAGTTAAAATGCTTATGCTCGATGATGCGGGTCCAGGGGACCTCCCGCTCCGTGTAATTGACCACCGCATTCCCCTGCCAGTTTTCACACTCCGGCTTATCCGTCTTTTCAAACCGCAGGGATCTGTATTCCAGATTTCCAAAGCAGTAACCAAAATACTCATCGATCATGCCGGTGTAGAGCGTCTTCTTAAAGGAGATGGATTCCTCGCCCCTGCACGCCTTTTCCTCCTGCTCTCTTAAAAAATCGCGGTACTGCGTCTGAAGCCTTACCTCCGTTCCCTCCAGGAGCTTCTCCACAATGGCGGTATATCCCCCCACCGGAATTCCCTGCCAGGGATCGTTAAAGTAATTGTTGTCGTATGTGAAACGCAGAGGCACCCTTTTGATGATAAAGGCGGGAAGCTCCCGGCAGGGCCTTCCCCACTGTTTCTCTGTATAGCCTTTGATCAGCTTCTCGTATACATCCCGCCCCACCAGGGAAAGGGCCTGCTCCTCAAGATTCTTCGGCTCCCCGATAGCCTCTTCCTCAATCTGCTCCCGGATCCGCTCCCGCGCCTCCTCCGGCGTCCTGACACCCCACAGCCTGCTGAATGTATTCATATTAAAGGGAAGATTGTAAACCTCCCCCTGATAAAAAGCCACCGGTGAATTGACAAAATGGTTAAACTGCGCAAACCCGTTCATATACTCCCATATCCTGCGGCTGGAGGTGTGAAAAATGTGCGCTCCATATTCATGAACATGAATCCCCCGCTTTAAGCTGGTGTATATGTTTCCGGCCACATGATCCCGTTTGTCGATCACCAGGCAGCTCCTGCCCTGCTTTTTCATTTCATGTGAAAAAACCGAGCCAAAAAGCCCGGCTCCCACAACCAGATAATCATAAGCTCTGCCCATGTAGCTTACTGCTCCCTGTATTTCTCAAGCTGCACATAATCCTCCATCATCTCGAGGATCCTCTTGCGGCCCTTCTTGTTCAGACGGATATAATACTGCATCACTCTGTTCTCCAGAATCTTCTCGCCTAACACCTCGCCCTTTTCCAGAGAAGAAAAATCTACCGGGTTGAGACTCAATTTATCACACATACGAATAACAGTCCCGTATGCCATTCCCTCGATGCCTCTGTCCAATGCCGTCACAAGCGTACTGTAGGGAATTTCCATATCGATTGCAAACTGCCTTACGCTTTTATACTGTTTCAATATCTCCTGCTTCAATATTTCTGCTTTTGTCATTGCAAAGACCTCCTAATAGTTGATGGCGCAAAGCCACTACATAAATTCCTATTCTAAGTATAGCACACCAGCATACTCCAGTCACTTAAAAAAATATAAACTTTACAATAAAATGTACTAAAGTACCAGCTTTCGGTCCCTGCAGCGTTATGAGCAGCTCCATAATATGATGATCAACGCGTCTAAGCCTCGAGATGTCCCACACTGTCAAATTCAGGTGAATCAAAGAAATCCTTCAACGTAATCCCCAACCCGTCGCAGATTTTCCCGATCGTCAGAATCCCGGGATTTGCTGTCGATTTGTCGATAATGTGCATCAATGTTGTGATGGGCACTGCCGCTTTGTAGGACAGCGCGTAATAGGTCATCCTTTTCTCCTTGCATAGATTATTGATCCGGTCCACTAAAATATCCTGTGCATTCATATTTTCTCCCATCTGCGCATCCCTGCGCGCGTATAAGTCAGGGAGGGCGCATCCTCCACGCCTCCTCCCGTATATGGTATCATTATACCTTATTATATCCGGCAATCCCTGCCATATATGGAAGTATTATCCAAGAATATGAAAAATGCACAATACTGTAGATTTCATCTGTTTATTCCATGCCAGCCGCCCTTTTATTTTCATTCGAAAATAATCGAATGAATTTTTGTGCAGACTGGCATATTTTGTTTCTCCTCCCTTCAGCTGCCGGATACCGCCGCCTGGAGCCGGTAAATCGCTTCGCTGTGATTTGCAACCACCGTCTCGACCTCATCCAGCCGTTCCCCGGAATGCGAAAGCCTCTCCAGCTCGTCACTTACGTGAAGATTCCTGTCATTGTAGGGGATCAGCAGCTCCTCAATGTTATATTCATTCCTCCGGGCGATCTGATAAACCTTGTCGATCTCCGTGTCCAGCGCCTTTTCCGTCATTTCCAGTTTGTCGTTCAGGGCGAATTCCGCTTCGGCAATACGCTTACTCAGAGAGCTCTCTACCGAATCAATCCGCTGATCCACAGTGTCAAGTCTGTGTTCCAGACCGTCCAGTCTCTGCTCCAGGCCGTCCAGTCTCTGCTCCAGGCCGCCCAGCCTGTGTTCCAGACTTTCCAGTCTCCGGTCTATTCCGTCCAGCCGTTCTTTCATGTCGGTAACCGTCTGGCCTATAGCGCCAACGGCGTCCGTGAGCCTGGTCAGGTATATGATAATCTGTTCTTCCTGTTGCATTCGCTTTTCTCCTCTGTCCTCCTGATATCAATATAGTCACTGCCATTCATAAAAGTCACAAAAGCCCCATGTCGGAGAAATCTCTTTGAGATGTTCCCGTCGATGCTTTCATACTACACACGCCCTCCCTTTACTGTCAATAAAAGAAATGCTTCTGCGGATATTGTAATAAAATTTGCACAATACAATATTTTGAAGGGCATGTCAGGCAAATACCATATCCTGTTGTTTTTCCTGTTTTTATGCCCTGACGGCATATATCAGGCCGGATATTTTCTACATATTTTACAATGGCCCCGTCTCTTATTCCGGTGTCCCTGTTGTAAAAAGTAATTGTGTATAATCCGTAAGATGTTTATAATAGCATATAGCGGGAGCTGACAGGAGGGAATTATGAGAATACTGATTTACGACATGGGCAGTTATACCTGCAATGATATGCTGTTTTGGCTGAAAAGAGCGGGACACGTCTGCCAGACCGTTTACTACCATTTCCCGGATAAGTTTCAGGACGATTTTTTCTGTGAACGTTTTTCTGGCTATCTGAAGGACGGCGACTTTGATGTGGTGCTCAGCGTAAATTTTTTCCCACTGGTAGCCAGGCTCTGCCATGAATACCATGTAAAATATCTTTCGTGGTGCTATGACAGCCCCATGGAGGAGCGGCTGTCGGATTACTTTTCATACGAAACCAACTATATCTTCCTGTTCGACCGGGCGGAGGTTTTGCAGTACCAGGCCTGCGGATACGGGAATGTGTACCATCTGCCGCTTGCCGTCAACACAGAGCGTCTGGATGCGCTCAGATTCGACCGCCGACAGATTGCCGCCTGCACCACGGATATCTCCTTTGTAGGGCATATTTACGATTCCCCCCTTGAGACACTGCTCTGTTCTGCCGATGAATATACCAGGGGTTATGTGGAAGGAATTCTCCAGGCCCAGCTTCGCATTTACGGGTACTACATTCTTGACGAGCTGATCACCGACGAGCTCCTTGAGAGAATAAACGCTTCTTTCCGGAAAATCGGGCAGACCAGCCTTTCGCTGAACCACCGGGGACTGTCCTATGCCATCGCCGCCCAGATCACACATCTGGAGCGGAGCTTTCTGTTGGAACAGATGGGAGAATTGTTCCGCACCTTTTTTTATACTTCCAGGCCCTGTACCCTTGCCAGTGTCATCTCCAAAGGGCCTTTAAAATATGCGGATGAGATGCCCTGTGTGTTCCGGCACAGCAGACTGAATCTGAACCCTACGCTGAAGTGCATCCAGTCCGGCATTCCCCTGCGGGCACTGGATATCATGGGGGCCGGGGGCGCGCTTTTATCCAACTATCAGCCTGAGCTGGCCGAGTATTTCGAGAATGAAAAAGAGGTGATCCTGTATGAAAGCATGGAGGACGCCCTGGCTAAGGCTGATTTCTATTTAAAGCATGACGACCTGCGCAGAGCCATCGCCCGAAACGGCCATGAGAAGGTGAAAAGGGACTTTACCTGGCAGGAGCGGATTGATACGATGTTTCATATTGCACAAACAGTGGATGCCAGACATCCTTATGTTATTCAAGGTGCTGTGATATAATCACTATAACAGATTTCAAGGAGGAACTGAAATGGAAAACATTACCGCAGAACAAATGGAAGCGCTGGAAACCATGGCAGAGTTTAACGACCGTCTGTTAAAAAATCTGCCCACCATCATTGAGGAGCTCTCCGGCAACAGGCAGGAGGATACGGATCAGTACCAGAAGAGCATCATCGACGCCATCAACTGGGAAATCGCTGTCACAAACTCCACCCTGGACGTGCTCAATCAGGAAAAGATGCGCGTTGACAGGGAGGACTTCAACCGGAAAATGCAGGATTTGAACGCCGCTCTCTCTTCCGGGAGAGACGCCGGGATCGCCGATGCACTGAAGGCTCTGATCCCCTGCTTTGAGCAGCTCGGCGCAGCAGCCAGGGAAGTGATCGCATAAGCAGTGCATCACGGCAGGCGGCACACTTCCCGGGACAGTTTATTGTAATATGTACAGGCAGCGGACAGCGCCGTATATTGCCGTTGCCTGTAATATGACATCGTCATATCTGTCGGAACAGATCTACAGCATATGCAAACATGCAGATCAGCCCGGCTGTCTACGCCAGATGACAGAGCGCCGCCACTTCTCTGACTGCCCGGCACAACGTTTCCGCATTTTTTTCCAGACCTTCTTCTCCGCCTTCTCTCTCCCATCCGTCCATCTCCTTCAGATAAGGAAGATCGGGATATTTCTCCATTAATAAGTGGTAAAACGCTTCATCCGCACAGTAAAAAAACATGGAAATACTCAGCAGCCTGGCAAGATATTTCTCGTTTTCCAGTTTTGCGTCCAGAAGGAAATGAATCTGCTTACAGTCCAGAAGATTAAAGGCAACGCCTCCCGTGAGGGTACACTGCTCAAACCCGGCCAGATTGAAGGTGATGAACAGATCCGCCTGCGCCTGCCTGATATCAGCGCAGGCAATCTGCCTGCGCGACTCCTCCCACAGCTCAACGGTTATATTCTTATCGCAATCCTGCAGCTTCTCCTTTAGCCGCCTGGCAATTTTCTGTATTTTTGCAGACGCTGTCTGCACAATCAGTATCTTCATATTTCCCTCATTCCGCCCCGAAGGCGGTATCAAGCATTTCCTTAATCCGCTTTTCGTATGTGTGCTCCCTGCACACCCTTTCAAAGCCGTTTGCCGCGATTTCCTCCCGCTCCTTTTCATGGGAAAGGTAGTAATCCGCTTTTTCCAGAAGGTCCTGGTAATCATTATAAAACACAAAATCCACGTCCGGTTCAAAGAAATTCACAAGCTCCGGCTGAAAATTCGTCAGCAGGAATCCGCCGCTGCCCATAATATCCAGCGCCCGCAGGGGAATCCCCGTCTTAATGCTCCGAAGCGTGATATTCAGATTGATTTTTGAGCTTCTGAAAACAGCGGGCATTTCCGTGTAATAGTCCACATTTCCCCGATTGTATACTCCCGGCGCCTGCCAGGAACCATCATGGGTGAACAGACTGACCCGGTGCCTTTCTCCCAGCATGGTCAGAATTTCCTGCCGCTCCAGCGCGGTCACCTGTCTGCTGAAAACATAGTCGGCATAGATCGCCTGGGGGGACATCACCGTGAGCGCGTCCGGATCCGTCGGCCAGACCTTCTGCAACGCTTCCAGGATATCCGGGGTCAGCAATTCCCTTAAGAAGTTATAGCCATAAACCTTCTTCTGGGCCTGAACAATCGCTTCCAGATACCCCTTTACATAAGGCGGCGTGTTCTCAAAACGGGCATAGATACGGTGCTTCTGTTCGGTGTAGAGAGAGCCCACAAATGAGATATCCATGCTCTTTTGAGCTGCTCCATCCTTTCCGCCAACGCCTGAGAGCCTTTTTGCGTCAGCCGCAAGGGGAAGGTAGTACACCGTACTGATCCCGGCCGATCTCAGCTCCTCATACACGGCATAGTCAAAGAGAAATACCAAATTGCAGGGATTTAAGATGGTATAGGAATAAACATGAATATACGGGCTGTCGTATACCCATGACAGGTATCTGACTCCTGCCTCCTGACAGATTTCAGAGATCACCGGAAAATAGTTAAAGGAAAATACCAGATCAGGGCTCTGCTCCCTTAACGCTTTTCCGAGAAGCCTCTGTGCCTGTTCCTTTGAGGTTCGGATTCCCTCGGGAAAGGGCAGATTCGTGACGCTGTGTCCCTGCCTCTTCAGGGCGGTGAGCATGTCCTGGTGGCAGTAGCTGTTCCATTGGATCAGGGTGATTTTCAGGTGAAGGGACATATCATTTCCTCATGGCCTGCATACATTTAAAGGATACGCACCGACCAGTCTGTACACGTATTTTGAATTGTCCTCATTATAGCAAAAGAAATATTGGGTGTAAAGACAGCGGAAATCGTCAAAAGGGAATTGTGTCCTGCTCCTGATACATTTATAATGAAGTTATCTTTTTAAGACAGGTGAGGAGGATGTACTTATGCGGAACCTGACATCTGAGACAGAAGCGTATTTCGAACAGTTAAACAGGGATAGGGCAGCCACGCAGACCGCCAGCCTTTTTATCGCAGACCGACTCCGGGAAGCTTTGGGAAAGCAGGATATCCCTTTGCTTTTATCCCTGATTCCCTATATCGAGACCGGCGAAGGGGAACTCCTCTGTAAATATATCGGCGAAACCCACCGGCTTCTGCGGATCCTGTACATAATCAGGCTGGAGCAGAAATATCATATGAACCTTTTCTGCACCGGCTGTCCGGATCAGAAAGCTCTGATGGACAAATACCTGCTCACCCTGTTCGCGCTGCGCCGGCTGCTTTTCAGACTATCCCAAAGTTCCATGGAGGAGGCAACCCTTTTTTTACAGCAAAATCAGTTATCCGTATTCGCTGTACATATTATCACACAGGAGGACTTAATTCTGCCTGACGATGCCCTCTATGAAAAAATCCAGGAACTGCACGCGCACTGCTGGAGCGATGAGGAAGCCAGACTTTTTGCTTCCCTGATAGAGCACCGTTAACTCCTGCTTCCGGATCAGGGCATTTTCGCCGTAACGTAACTGAGATCGACATCTGCCATCCCGCACACAGAAAGGTCTGCTAAAATGAACGATCACAAATTCTGCTTTATCATCTGTACCAATAATAGCCTTCTTCTGGAGGAGGCCGTACATTATATCAATCATCTGTATATCCCCGACGGTTATGAGATTGACCTGCTTGCCGTTACAGACGCCGCCTCCATGACGGAAGGGTACAACGAAGCAATGAACGCCTCCGATGCAAAATATAAAATTTATATGCACCAGGATGTTTTTATATTGAATAAAAATATACTTTCTGATCTGCTTTCCATTTTCCAGGCGAATTCACAGATCGGGATGGTGGGAATGGTAGGATATGATACGGTTTCGGCAGATGGGATTATGTGGCATGCCCCCGGAAACTATGGGAATGTTTATCAGAAAAAGCCGGCTGTTATCTACCCGGCACTGTCTGAATATCACTATTTTCCGGAGACAGACGGTTTTCATTTCGCAGCCCAGATCGACGGATTTCTGATAGCCACCTGCCGGGATCTTCCCTGGGATACAGCCCATCTTAAGGACTGGGACTTTTATGACGCCTTTCAGAGCATTCGCTTTCTGCAAAGCGGATACAAAATCGCGGTTCCTGTGCAGAGGCATCCATGGTGTATGCATGACGACGGTCAATTCCTGAATATGGAAAAATATGATTATTACCGGCATGTTTTCAGAGATGTTTATGGGGAGTGGCTGGGGAAGAATTATTCTGAAATTTTATCTGTAGCAGAGTGAAGAACGGATCCGTTCGAGCGCCTCACTGCTTTTGATACAATGTCTGCAAAATTGCAATAGAAATTGCCATATTAAAGAATGAATTCACATCGGTTACGGGAATAGATTTCCACAAGACCGCTGCATCTCGTTTTTTAATATAGCAACTCTCACTTTTATCCTCTTTGAAAAAGGCAAATATCAAGACAAATATGGTTCGTTATACCGGAAAAGGATTTTCCGGATTTCTGAGCCCCATATACATCATATATAAGGTATCTACGGCATGAGAAAAATCCTGTTCATTTTCTGCCTGCGATAACATTCTGCATAAGTATTCCAATATATCATAATTGGGTATATCCTTTGTCTCCACGGTATAAAACTTATTCCTGTGTCCGCAATGACGGCATCCCAGTTGAAGAACAGGCGTAATAAATGCGGATCCTGGAATATCTGTATATGTATTCACGCCCCCACAATGCATGCATCTGGTAACCAGCACCACCTTACCATCCGGTTCCTCATACAACTCTAAAAGCTCTCCCTGCAGCTCACGTATATAATATATGCTTAATAATCTGGTTACCACCAGAATCTTTTGCCAGAAGACAGGATCCTTTGTCAGGTTTACCAGAAATTTTGAGTCCTGAATAAACTGTTTTCTGTCGCCGGAATTCCCCGTTTTCATCAGATCTTCATAATATCCGGTTCCTGGATAGGTTTCGATCATTAGCAGATGGATTGCATATTTCTGATTTTTAAACCACCAGCTCATAGTTTCGTAAAATGTGTGCATATCCTCCATTTCATCACCAAAAATGAAATTCGCCTCTATGTCGATCCCTACATCATATGTGATTTCCAGTGCGCGGTCTATATCTGCTATATTAATATACTTACGCATATTCTTCAGCACAATTTCACTGTGGCTTTCCAATCCATAACAAATGCTGTGACAACCAGCATCCTTCATTGTCTGCATAAGTTCTTTTGTGACAATATCGACCCGCATCTGGCAAAGCCAGTTCAGATTATATGGTTTAATTCTTTTGCAGAATTCATAAATCCTCTCCACCTTAGCACTGAACAGCTCATCCAGAACAAGAATACAGTTGGGCTGATATTTTTCAATCACAAGATCCAGTTCCTCAAAAAAATTGTCCAGGCTCCGTATCCGATATTTCGATCCTGAGGGATGAAAACAGAACTTACAATTATATGGGCAGGAACGTCCTAATATCATGGATATTGCCCGGGGATTATCCAGTTTGTTGAGATAATAACCGTTCGAAAGCTTCTGATTATCCAGATAAGTCTCCATATCAAATCCATCATAGCTGGGAAAAGCTATGGAATCCAGATCCTGGATTTCTTCTCTTGGAAGCGTCCGCCTGTATTCACCGTTTTCCTTATATAAGATTCCATTTACCTTACTGACATCTCCTCCGGCAATCAGCGTCTGCACCAGCTCAACATCCGTTATCTCCCCCTCGCCAATTACTGCATAGTCAACGCCCGTCAGCTCTGCTGTCGGGACAGGTTCGGAGGTGTAGGCTCCCCCACCCCCAATAGTAATGACCTCCGGTCTGACCTCCTTCACTGTATCAAAAATCCTTTTCAGAATATGCCATGATCCTGACAGAGCGCCGGACATGACGCAGTCTATGTTATCTTCGATAATTTTAGCGGCCAGCACATGAAAGGCCTCATTATATTCATAATTATTGAGATTGATACATGTAACGTCCAGTCCGGCCTGACGCATCGCCGTATTAATATATGCCATGCCCATTGGCATGATATAAAAAAAGTTTGCATAATTTCCGTCATTATACGGAGGTATAACTAATAAACACTTCATTACATAACCTTCTTTCTTCAAAACAAAATCAACAAAGGCATTTCGGATAAATCATCCCTCTCTTTTGCGCATCATCCCGCATACCCGTCTCACGCCTTCCTCCAGCTGAATCTTTGGCTCCACCCCCAACAGCTCCTTCTGTCTGAGCAACGCAGGGCGCTTCACCAGGGTCATTCTTTCCGGCAGATCAACATAGTGAATCAGGCTTTCATCCGCCCCCACCGCTTTGCAGACCATTAAAGCCAAATCTCTGATGGTGCATACATCCGGATTTCCGATATTGATTATCTTATACCCTTCTACCCTCGTTGCCGCCTCAATCGCCCGGACGGCATCCGACACATGAAGCCACCCTCTGGCGCTCCCCACATGTACTTCCACGGGCATACCATGGGACAGATTATATACGAAACGTATCATCGCTGACCTGTGATCTCCCAGATCCTCGTTTTCGTCATACATCATAAACGGCCGCAATGTAACCGCATCCAGATGATGATGATACACTTCATATTCCACCAGTTTCTCGGACAGCAGCTTTGACATACCATACCTATTGTTGGGACATGCCATTCCCTCCTCATCCATAATTTCATTATCCGGTCCATATACCTCGGAGGTTGAAAAATTAATGAGTTTAGCCCCGCATCTCTTTGTAAATTCGATTACATTCTGTGTCCCGTAAAGATTCGTGTCAATACACATACTCCCTGCCTGTTCACAGGTCACTCTGCTGACCATAGCGGCCAGGTGGAATACATAATCTGGTTCGAAATCAAAGGGTTCTATCAGATCCGCCGGTTTGGTGATATCTGCAACATAGTATCCATCCCGCCAGCCGGGTTTGATATCTACTTCACGGACCGCATATTCCTTTTCCTTCAGATACTTTACCAGCGGCTTACCGATATTTCCTGCCGCTCCGATAACCAATGCTTTTTTCATAGATTATTTTTCCTTCCTGCATATCTTTATTTAAATAATTTCATCCAGAAGCCTTTTTATATTCTCCGCCAGCATCTGAAAATCTTCCTGGTTGTCCACACTGGATTTTAACGCCGCCACATAGCTGTCCAGTGCCTCAAACATTTTTCCTTCCCGTTCAAGAATTGTCCCTGTCATATAATGCGCCTCATAATTCTGCCAATTAAGCACCAGCAACGAATCCAGTATTTCCTTTTCTTTTTTATACTCTTGATTATGATCCAATATCATTGCAGTCATTATACTCAGTTTTTCCACATCGGCATAATCTTTTATTCCCTGCGGCATCGTCTGGAGCAACCTTACAGCCTTATCCCAAGCCTCATCATCAATACACTGAACGATTTGAGCACAATAAATATCAGCATCTACAAAAAGAGGAAACGTAGCAGTAAATTTTTTCTGTATCTTTTCTAATTCTGCTACCTCCCTGTTTCTGCACAACCCGGCATACATCTGAATCCTGCCTGCAAACGCATCCGAAATTTCAATGCGCATCCCCTGCATTCCGGCCTTATGCATCAGCTTTTCCCTGACATCGTCGTTATACAGCATATCTTCAAACACATGAATGGCATCGATATCATTGTACCCTTCATTGGTCACCTGCCCCTGATGTCTGCGGGACTGCACATTCACCTTATTTAAAAAGCCTATATTCGAATGCGCCGCCAGTCTCAACATTAAATCATAATCCCCTGCATAAGGATGCTCCGCATTAAATCCTCCCGCCTTTTGAAAGGTCTCCTTTGTCGTCATTAAAGTACACGCATTAAACGCATTCCCCCCATAAAATAACGTATAATAAGGCTCCCTGCACCCGTCCTTCCCAATTTGCAGATATTGCTCAGGGGGAGGCCAGGCATCTATAACCTCAGATTTGTCATTAATGAACTCATGGACACTGAATACCGCCTGCATCTGCCTGTTCTCTGTCAGGAAGCAGTATTCCGACTCCAGCATCTCCTGCACATATCTGTCATCTGCACTTAACCAACAGACATATTCCCCCTGAGCCTCCTGAAGAGCTCTGTTTAAGGCCGTACACGCCCCCTGGTTGACAGAAAATCTATAGAGCTTAATCCTTGTATCCGCCAGGGCGTATTGCCGGATAATCTCCACCGTTTTATCCCTGGATGCGTCGTCGACAATGACAAGCTCCCAGTTGGAATATGTCTGATTCTGTACACTCTCTATGGCCTCTCCAATAAATTCTTCTTCATTGTAGGCCGGCATAATAACCGATATCAACTGTCCTTCCATCCCACTTCTCCACATCCGATTATTCAAAAAATTTCCGTTTTCCATCCGAAAGTGTACACAAAACTTTACAGATTCTTTCTGCCGCGTTTCCATCTCCGAAGACATTTTGGTCAAACTCCAGCGTGATATCTGTATCATAAATTGCATGAATGATATCTTCCTTCCGGATACTACATAAAATATTATGATTTCCCGCCAGCGTTTCAACCCACTCTGTCTGTTTCCGCAGTGTCACCACATTTTTCTGAAGTATAAACGCTTCCTTCTGAAGACCGCCTGAGTCCGTAATCACTTTAATCGAACCGCTGATAAAGAATAACATTTCCAGATAACCGAGCGGCTCTACAAAGCACAGATTTCTGTACCCACACTCTTTATGCAACCTTTCTACATATGCTCTGATCCTTGGGTGAACCGGAAAGATCACAGGTGCGTCAAGCTCCTCCAGAGCCTCCAATACAGTACCGATCTGACAGATATCCCCTGTATTTTCCGCCCTGTGTACTGTCGCCAGATACCATCTGCTCAGATCCCCTTTCCACGGAAACAGACAGGCTAATTTTTCTTTAAAACATGCACTGTCCATGTGTCGAACCTGGTCCGCATAACACAGCACGGCATCACACATTACATCTCCTACCTGATACACATTACTCTTTATATTTTCTTCTGCCAGATTCGCCACTGCCGTATCCGTAGGGCAAAACAGGATGCTTGAAATATGATCTGTCAATATTCTGTTCTGTTCCTCCGGCATGGCCCTGTTGAAAGAACGCAGTCCCGCTTCGATATGTATTATCGGTATCAGTAATTTGGAAGCTGCCAGCGCAGCCGCCAGTGTCGAGTTGGTGTCTCCATAAACCAGAGCAAAATCCGGCTTTTCTTTCAACAGAATTTCTTCTGTCCCGGTCATTATATCTGCAGTCTGCCTCGCATGACTCCCCGCCCCAACCCCCAGATGATAATCCGGCGGCGTCAGTCCCAGCTCCTCAAAGAATATATCAGACATATTTCTATCATAATGCTGCCCTGTATGAACAAGAATTTCCTTCCCGACTCTGCACAATTTCCCGGACACCACAGCCGCTTTGATAAACTGAGGCCTCGCTCCGATTACTGTTACAATCTTCATCCTATAATCTCTATTCCCTTCTCACTCTTAACATAACTGCGTCCACATGCCATACACGTCAGATCATCCGACATTTTTCCTCCACACTGGCATGCCCACCCGCTCTGCCGGGCGGGAACCCCCGTCATCAGAGCATAATCCGGTACATCCTTCGTCACCACTGCCCCAGCGCCGATCATCGCCCATTTTCCTATGGTATGTCCGCACACTATCGTCGCATTAGCTCCGAGACTTACTCCCTCCTTCAGCAATGTACGTTTATAGTTTTCTGCGCCTTTGGGGAATCTGGATCTCGGCGTCAAATCGTTTGTAAATACCACGGACGGGCCACAGAAAACGTCATCCTCAATCTCAACCCCTTCATAAATGGAAACATTATTCTGTATTCTGACACCATTTCCGATTCTCACATTCCTGGACACATTCACATTTTGCCCCAAAGAGCATTCCTTCCCTATCCTCGCTCCCGACTGAACATGACAAAAGTGCCAGATTTTTGTCCGTTCACCGATCTCCACCCCATCGTCAATATAACTGCTTTCATGTACAAAGTAATCTTTCATTTCTGCTCGTTATACTCCCTTATCTTCGCAATCACCTCTTCCACTTCCCACTCTTCCAGATATGGGTGCATTGGCAGTGATAAAACCGTATGACATAACTCAATCGTGCTGGCAAAGTCCCTGTCATCATACCGCACGACCGCAAAAGCCTTCTGACTATGCACTGGTTCAGGATAATAAATCATACTGGGAATATTCTGTTTCTTTAGGTACTTCTGTAACCCTTCCCTTTCCTGTGCATCCTTCAATCGAACAGTGTACTGGGCCCAGCTTGAATAATAACCCTGCTTAACCACCGGAGTCCTCACCAGGCCTGCAAGTCCTGCAGTATACAGATCTGCTATCAGGTTAACCGACTTAAGCTCTGCTTCTGCGAAATGCCTGAACTTTGCCAGCAACACTGCTGCCTGAATGGTGTCCAGTCTTGAGTTCATCCCGATCCGGACATTTTTGTACTTCGAATCTCCTTTTCCGTGTACCTTAAGAGAACGCAACAATTCGTTCCACTCATCACAGTCTGTAAATAATGCGCCGCCATCTCCATAACACCCTAACGGTTTGGCCGGGAAGAAGCTTGTCGTTGAAATGTCCCCAAATGAGCAGCATCTTCTTCCGCCAGCGGCTCCACCGAAGCCCTGCGCTCCATCCTCAAGTAATAACAAACCGTATTGATTTGTCAGCTCTCTGATCCCATCATACTCCGCAGGTTGACCAAATAAATCCACTGCGACAACCGCTCTGGGGTTCAGCGTCCCATCTTTCAGAGTTTTCCGTATTGCCCGACCTAACTGATCCACATCTATGTTGAAGGTCTCTTTCCTGACATCCACAAATACTGGAGTCGCCCCCACCATGGCTATAGCCTCCGCACTGGCAAAAAAGGTGAAATCCGGAACATACACCGCATCGCCTTCTCCTATCCCCCATGCCATAAGAGCCAACTGCAATGCATCCGTTCCATTCCCGCAGGTAATACAGTGTTTCATTCCTGTATAATCCGCCAGCAAGGCCTCCAACTCGGTTACGTGGCTACCCTGGATAAAAGCCGTGTTACTTAAAACCTCCTGGATTCTCTGGTCTATCTCACTACGCAGTACTCTGTACTGTTTCTTCAAATCTCTGAATTCCATTTTTAGCTCCTGGCTGTACCAAACCGTCCCACGAAATCCTTTGTCGCGCATTCTGTCAGCGGAAACTTCACGCTCCTGCCCTCCGCTGCAGACTTATAAATTGCCAGAACAAGCTCAAGAGCCCTCCTTCCCGCCTCCGCACTGATATAAGGCTCCCTGTTATTCTGAATCGCATCAATCATATCCCTGTACAGCGGTATATGCCCAAATCCATAGACATTTGGTGGATTTTCACTGTACCTGGCCTTAATTTCATCCGCATCGTCCAGAAGATCCGCAAATCTCCATTCCTCAATAATATTTACTGAACGCCCTCCAGCCTTCACCGTTCCTTTCGCACCAAAAATATAGAGGGTCTCTTCCAGGTTTCGGGGATATATATCCGTTGTTCCCTCTACAATTCCATAACTGCCATTGGCAAACCTGATCAGAGCAATCCCCATATCCTCTCCCTCAATATACTCATGATTCAGTCTGTCCGTCATCCCCACCACTTCTGTGATATTATCTCCCATCATCCAGCGCAGCAGATCAATGTTGTGAATACACTGATTCATCAACGCACCTCCGTCATTCTCCCATGTCCCCCTCCATTTTGCCCTGGAATAATATTCATAGCCCCTGTTCCACCTCACATGGGCTGTTCCATAAAAGAGCCTGCCGAATCGTTCTTTCTCCAACGCCTGCCGAATCTTCTGTATCGATTTATTAAAACGGTTCTGATGGCAGGGACAAATCCTGACGCCCTTTTCTTTCGAGCGCTCTATAATCAGGTCAGCATCCCACAGCGATAAGGCGATAGGTTTTTCAATAATCAGATTGCATCCCGCCTCTATACAATCCAGAGCTATCTTCGCATGGCTCCCGCTTTCAGTGGCTATTGCCACCAGCTCCGGCCTTTCTTTTTCAAGCATCTCTCTGTAATCTGTATATTTATGAACCATTTCAGGTAAATCAAACTTCTTTCCCAACATTCCCGCATTACGCTCCACCGTATCGCACAACGCGGTTATCTCAAGATCATTCTGCCGTGCCGCCACAACATGGTTAGGTGCGATTCTCCCACAGCCGATTAACGCGTACTTCATGTTCTGTAATCCTCTTTTCACGTAATTTCACATTTGCCAGTATACAATAAAGAAACATCTAATGCAATATATTTGTCGCTTTAGAGATACGTTATTTTCTGCCAAACGCCTCATTAATACACGAGCACACCGCCGTCGCCAGATTATAGTAAACATTCCTGCTAAAATGATTGATACTGTCCCCATAGTCCTCCTGGCAATGGATAAAGTCTGTCATATTGACCAGCCTGACTCGCTTTTTGTCCGCGGCAAAGGCCTTTACCCGCTCATTGATTTCCTTATGCCGCCTGGCGTGATCTGCAAACTCCGGATTCCCTCCCTCATATTCAATCTCGCTCCCCAGAAGCAACACGAATACAGGACTTCCGGGGGCGTTAAAATACATATACTCCAGATTCCGCGCGATTATCTCAACCGGAGTGGTTCCCACAAACTCCCATTTTTCTGAAAAAGTCCTCAAGATCTTCTCTGTAAACGGGAAAGCATGATTCACAATGGAGCCGTCCATATACCCCTGCCAGTTCCGCTCATCCGTCAGGTCAAAATTGACGCTCCCGAAGCTGATGCACAGCCCTGTTTCCCGGTTACGATACAGTCCCGCGTGGGCATCGGGGAGAAGACTGTAGCAGATGATATGATACTCCCGCTCAAACAGCATGGTCTCGAAATCCCCACGGGTCAGGAAGGGAACCTCCTTAAGCATACTCCCAAGCTCTGCCTGAGAACAGTTTGCGCTCTCCCATATGTGCATGGAGTGATTCTGTCCTGCCGTGATAAAGCCCGCGGAATTCACATAATTAAACTCCGTGGTGATCTTCCCTCCGATCAGGTAGCTCTCGATCACGCTCAGATCGCAGGGGCCCTTCAGCAGAATTTTAACCCGGTTATCCCTGGGCGGCTGCGAAAAATACTCCACCGCCTCCCCTTCTGTGATCCATGGCACAGCCCTGTCCTTTTCAAGAGAGGCCGCGACGGGCTCTACAATATCCAGTTCCGGGCTGCCCAGCTTCGTGTACACATACTGCTCCACTTTCATACCCAGAATCCGGCAGGAAAACAGGAAATGCTCCATCCGCTCCTCCTGCCTGTTATAACAGTAAAAGCCCACGATCCCGTAATCTCCGTACCTGTCCATGACACGTACATACCCACTGTCCATCCAGTCATTGGAGACCATCCGCAGAAGCTCCTGCCTGCTGCTCCTGACTTTTGTAAAATTAAGCTGGTTGGTCCTTGTCACCAGCTCCTCGATCCTGTCCAGCTCGTTCTGACACTCCTTACCGATAACCACACTGATATGACTGTCATATAAAAATGCCTCTCTGGAATCAAAGCGCTCCTGCGCCTGCTCCTTCCTTTCCAGGACTCTGTACTGTCCCAGCCTTTTGTGCTCCCTGTCGGAGAGCGGCAGCGCGGCTATATAGCCTGCCAGCCAGGGGATAATATCCGGCGGCGCGGTCATGATTCCTTCATTCGTATATTTTGCTTCCTCCAGATTCCTGACGTTGTCGTCGATGAAAAGGACGTTTTGCGCCCGCAGTCCCATGCGGATGAGCTTCTGCCGGATCTGATCCCCCTTATTCTCCCAGTTGATATTGTTAAACACGAAAAGGGATTCCAGCCCCTGTCCCTTCAGCACCTCCCGCGCCTGCGCTTCCTCATTTCTGGAGGAAATGGAGCTGATGATTCCGCGATCCGCCAGATCCCTGACCAGCTGCATGTTCTTCCTGGAAAATGCAATCTCGCCCTCGCTCAGCGTCCCTTTCCAGAAGGTATCATCCAGATCCCATATGACCAGCTTAATCCGCTCAAAGGGAAATTTCTCATAAGGATTTTTCCCGGACAGGACCACACAGTCCCTTTTGCACAGGCCGGCCACAAGCCTTTTGTCACTCTCGGAAAGCTGCGCATACGCGCCGGAGGGCACAAGCAGCACATCAAATACCGGAAGCCTGAAAACCTCTCGCAGCTTCTTCACACTGGTAAAGACAGCCTCTGTCCCGGCCGCCACAGCGGCCAGCGCTCTGTCCTGCTCCAGTCCCGCCACATGGGCATTGGGATAAAACGTCCGGAGCAGTTTCATATCGGCTCCCAGACCACACCCCACCTGCAGTACATTAAATTCATCCATTTCGGAGTAAGGGATTCCCGCTAAGAGATTCCTGTCAGGAGAGGCATACTCCAGAATATCAAATCCATACTTTTCCACAAAAAGCCGCTGGTGAGAGAGCAACAGCTCCTCCACACCTTCCTCACGGGAAAAACTCTGACTCCCGGCATGGTAGACAAAGCTGTTTCTGCACAGCAGGATTCTGTACCCACACTCCAGAATCCGCATACACAGATCGTCATCCTCGAAATATCCCGGTGAGAAACGCTCATCCATGCCTCCAACGACATCCCAGACGCGCCCTCTCACCAGCATGGCAAAGCCTGACAGACGAACCCTCTCCTCACAGGGGCATCCAGACGGTACATTCATCCTGGCTCCGTACTCCAGATATTCCTCGGGACGGGAGAATGTGATATCCAGTTGCTGTTCATTTCCCGCATAATTTGACCTGCTTCCCACCGTCCCAATCCGTTCGCTTTCATACAGACCCATCCGAAGCCAGAACAGGGCGTTGGGCGAAAGACGCGTATCATTGTTCAGCAGAAATATGTCGCTTTCTTTAAGCCCCGCCTCCCTGGCTGCATAAGCCCCCTGGTTACAGGCGTAAGCAAACCCCTTATTCTCTTTGTTTCGTATAAGAATCACATCGCCCTGTCTTTCCAGCCAGTCAGCCGCGCCATCGCCGGAGGCATTATCCACCACGATGATCTGATATGTGCCTTTTAAAAGGGTACTGCGGATACTCTCGATATTTTTCTGTAACAGTTGGCAGGCATTGTAGGACACGATGACAATCGCAGTGTTTCTGACCGTGATCTTTCTGAATCTGCCCAGATGATCCATCTCCGTCTGTATCGTCTCACAGTCCTGACCGGAATCGCAGTAAAAAAGGGCATTCTGAAAACACAAAAATGCCTGATCAGGATTCACAGAAGCATAAAAACGCCCCAGCATATAGTACAGTTCAAAGTTTTCCGGATTGCAGGAGAGTCCGCCGGCAATGGCATCGAACATGCCCTCCCTGTCCTGCTCCGCCTCGCAGACGCTCGCCTCCAGAATGGCGAAGGTATCGTCGCAGGGCTCCCCGGCTGACTTTTCCTGATCCAGAAGACTTCTGGCTGACTCATGGTCGCCATTTTCGAGGTGTTCCCGGATTTTGTCCCACATTGTTAAGTTCCTCCCTGAATGGAAAAGTCGTACTCTCAGATGCGCGTTTTCGGGTCAGCCTGACTCTCCTTCGCCTGACGGCTCATCCCATACCTCCAGATACCCTTCCTTAAATTCCTCCTGAGCGATCTCCAGCATTCTTCTGGCGGAGAGTTTCTCCTGATATTTTCTGTTATTAAACAGGTTCTGATGATCTTCTCTCACATAATGCCCCTTTTCGAAGGAGATCGCGTAAAAATCCCTGCCCAGCCAGGAATAGTCCTCATCTGTAATGGTATCCGGATCAAAAAATTCTCCTCCCTGGCGGAATGAATACCAGTTTCGTATCCTGTAGGCGTCGGGATATTTCATACAGACATAGGTTCCATAGGTCTCAAACTCACTGAAGCTGCTTCTCTGAATCTGGTCCGCATCAATGGAACGAATGATTTTTTCCCAGAAGCTTCTGCCCGGCAGACCGGAGTTTTCTTCGATATCCGCTATCAGATGTTTCATTATATCGCAGTTTATCAGCATATGCTCGGAGATAAAAGATCTTTCGATACACTTCTGCATTCCCGGCAGAATCCTGGATAATGTGGTGAAGTATTCCTCGTGATATTCCTTCTTCAAATCCAGAAAAGGAGTTCCGCTCTCCTCGTGGAACATGGTAAATTTCCGGCAGGGAATGGTATCTCCATCCCAGACCATGTAATATGAGTCTTTACATCTGTACGCATATTGCATTTTCAGGAACTGTTGATAATACCAGCCGGTAATCCCACGGGGAAGCTCCTGCCCGGCCAGAAGCTCCTTAAGGACATCGCCCACCACCTCATGGACAGCAGAAAAAGAAAGGATATCATTTTCATTCAGAAAATCAACCCTCTCTCCCAGCCCGGATTCCTTTACCAGTTCTCCCACTTGCTCGTTTCCCATAAAAAGAATGCGGCGAACCGGAAGATTTTCGGCCAGTCTGTGATAATTGTTCTTCAACCTGAGACAGTCCTTTGGCGTAACCATGATCAGTGTGTCGAATATCTGTGGCATATCCTGTAGCCTTCCTGTTTTCTCTGTCTTTATTCCTGCTCTTTCGCCATCGCTATTTTGTCCAGCAATTCGACGATCTCTTCCTTTGTATATTCTGTCTTTTCTCCATTGGTAAAAATCAACCTCAGTTCATACAATGTAGACATCTTTATGCTTTGCATCTCTCTCTCTGTCATTTCGTTCACCCCTTCTCCTTAAGCGCTTTCTTTCACGTATTCCTCTCTGAAAATATTATACACCAAAGACAGCCCAATGTCCTGTCTTTATACTATTTTTCATCCCGCCTCATCCAGTGCCTTCTGGGCCCGTTCCAGCACTTTCATAACCCGCAGGCTCTGGGCGGGTCCTGAAAGGGATTCCTTCCCTTCCAGCACACACTCGCCGAAATGTTCCAGACTGCTCTGGAGGGAATCCACATTTTCTATATGAGGAATGAATATATCACCCACCCGGGTTTTATATTCATATTCCCCGTACTCACTCCCCTGCTCCACGTCAATCCCGCTGTTATATATGGAAAGCTTGTCCATTTTCAGATCATCGAAGATCAGCATTCTGCGGCTTCCCGCCACCACCATCCGCCGCACCTTCACCGGAGAGACCCAGCTTGAGTTGATATTGATCAGTGTGTCTCCACATTTCATGGTTAAATAAGTAATATTTTCTTTCTCCCCGAAGAGTTTTCTTCCACATGCGCTGAGGTACTCGGGATCAAGACCTCCCATCAGATAATCTATCACCGCAATATCATGTACCGCCAGATCCAGCATGGCGTTGATATCCTTTCTGATGGGCCCTAAATTAATCCGGGAAATATCGATATACATAATATCCCCCACCTCGCCGTCCTCTGTCATTTTTTTTATATACTTTATGACCGGATTATAGACCATCAGATGATCGCAGTGCAGAACCAGCCCCATCTCCCTGGTCCTGTCGATAAGCCTGCACGTCCTCTCAACATTGGTGGCAATGGGCTTTTCTATGAAAACATGCTTGCCACTCGCCAGTGCCTCCATCGCTATGGCATAGCTGTACTCCGTCTGCGTACAGATCACCACCGCATCAATATCCGTTTTCAGCGCTTCCCTGTAGTTGTCGAGTATCCGGACACTCCCTGCAAGCTTTTTTTCCGCCTCCTGCCTCCTCCCCCCATCTGTCTCAACCAGATATACCAGTTCAAACATCCGGGAGGCCACAAGCTTTCTGGCCACATTTGCCCCCCAGTATCCGTATCCGACCTGCATTACTCTCAGCATATTTTCCTCTCCCATATCAGTATACACAAATACTCTGCATCATCTGTAAAGCGGTGTCATCCTCCCCTGTCATACGATCATAAATCTCCTGCCTCAAAATACAACTGTGCTCAACATCCAGAGAATGGCCTCCCACCATCTCGCCGCATTCGTATCTCTGGTCCAGACAGTCCACATAGCATATGGCGTCCACCCTCTCCGACAGCTCCGTGAGGAAACGGATGCAATGCTCCTTTTCATCATAAAGACGAACGACTTTCATATCCGACGCGACAGCCGCCTCCAGCTCTTTTATCTGCCCCTCTGTCAGAAGCTCTTCCTTTTTCGGAACCACTGCCACAAAAAAGACAGCTCCTTCCCTGTCGGGCAAACTATCTGCCACGGTTTTGACATCACATCCTGCATCCGTCGCAAAAACAATCAATATTCTCCGTTCAGCGCTCCGCCACATCCTCCTCTGTTCTCTGAGTCCGTCCACGATCTGTCTGACTCTGGCAAACTGCGCGCTCCCGCCCTCGAAGTCCTTAACAGAATGATACAAATCCGTCAGTCCACTGTACATATACTCATGCATGGAATAAGCCTGAAGCTTTCCGGACTCAATCGCTCTCAGCAGTAAATTGGCCGGAGAGAAGGAATTTTCTATTGAGGAAGGCAAAACCTTCTTCAGAGAATTCACCCAGAAAACCAGCCCCGCATTTCCCGTAAAATGAATGAACTCATTGGCGCCAAAGAAATAGCGCTCCTCCAGCAGGGAGACGAAAGCCTCATTGTCGCAGTGATCGAAGTACAGATTCATGGCCGCCTGCATGGAAGCATAATTAAACAAATTACACAGCACCATGAATTTCTCCGCAAGAAATTCCTCCTCGCTGTCGCAGTCTGTATAGATCAGATTTCTGTAAAAGGCTCTCCTGAACGTGTCTTTTTTTATCTCCGCGAACAGCTCCTGATAGATTCTCCCGGTTTCATTCACCCCTCTTACCTTATTCTCCATCATTCCCTTACTCAGATTCGTGTCATGCCTTCTGTAATAAGTAAGCTCCTCCGGCACCAGATAAAAAGGATACTTCTCCGAAAAACGCAGCCACGCCCGCCAGTCCCCAAGCTGAATATAATTCTCATTCATCCTTCCAATCTCATAGAAAACCTCTTTCTCCATAAGCATGGAATTGGCGTTCAGGCAGTTCCCGCCCACCGCCAGATCATACAGCCAGTTAAATCTGTTGTCGTTTCCCCTGTGGGAATACAGCTCCTTTCCCCGAAAGGAGGGATCCTCCCCGCTGAAAATCACCTTATCCCAGGTAAAGCAGGCCCGGTACTCCGGATGCTGCGCCAGAAACGCAAGCTGCTTCTCCAGCTTATCCGTCTCCCATTTATCGTCGGAGGCCATGCTGGCGATATAGTCAAAATCCATATCCCTGATCAGCTTCTGAAGAAAATTGGCGGCTCCCACAAATTTTGTATTGACTTTAAAATCGTAGTAATGTACTCTCTCGTCTGTATACTGTTCCAGTATCCTGCCCGTGTTGTCCGTGGACGCGTCGTTTACCACAAACAATTCCAGATTGGAATATGTCTGATTCAGTATGGAATCCATGGCCTCCGCCACATACTTTTCATGATTATAGCATGACATATAAACCGCAATTCTGGGCTCCTGTCTCATATTCACTCCTGTCTGCGCCCTCCGGCACACCTGTAATTGGGAAGGGGAAAAATTCACTCATCCTTTTCCTCCATACTCCTCCCCGGACTCCCCCTGTCCAAAATAGACCAGTCGGACCTGCTCCCCCTCAATACGCACTTCTCCGATCTGAACCGCGGGAATTCCTGCAATAATCGAATAATCCTCAAAGCTGTCCTTCACAAAGCTGTGAGCCGCCACCACACAGCAGCTCCCGATCCTGACTCCCCTGGCAATCAGAGACATGGGAGCGATGTAACAGTTGTTTCCAATAAAAACATCCCCCTTCTCCACTGCGGCTCTACCGCCTGAGAGGCATCTTCTCACCGTATCGTGGGTATAAATCTGAACCCCCGCAGAAATATCACAGTGGTCGCCAATACAGAGCTGCCCGCCCGTTCCGTCCAGCAACGTCCCTGGCCCGATCCACGTCTCCTTTCCCACGGACACGTTTCCCATAACGATACTGCTGTCATAAATACTGGTCTTTTCTCCAAAGTTCAGAAAAGCGGCCTTTTCCCACCGATCCACCAACAACTCGCCAACCGGAAGCACCCTGTCCCATTTCCGGGCGGTCTCCTCCCGCAGCTCACAGTATAACTGCGCAATATCATCCCTTTTCATTGATCCGTTCCTTTATACATCTTTCCCAGAAAGCCCTCCGGCATATAATCGATCCGCCAGTGCTGACACCCTTTACACATCAGGGATTCCTCAAAAATGGTCTCGTTCTGCATGCGGCGGATCCTTTCATATTCTTCTGAATGCCAGGCCTCATATATGGACAGGTTCTTCACGTTAAGCCCTTTAATCCCGCCCTTCCAGTCATAATTGCACAGGGCCAGGTCTCCGTTCCAGTAGACAAGAAAGTCGGTAAATACCTTCCGGCAGGGTCTGCGCTCCCCTATATGGGCAAGCTGCCTTTTCACCTCATCGCTGCGAAAACCGCCCTTCTCATCATGTTCATAATAAACCCTTACGATATCCATATGCTTTTGCCAGAACGCAACAAAATCCTGTTGTTCGTCGAGATACTCCTTCAGCTCGATGGTAGATACCTGCAAGACAGGCGCCGCAAGTCCCTGCGCCCGTCTCTGTCTGCATTTTTCGCTTAAGCCGATCACATGCTCCATGCTGGTACATAAATTCCCCTGTTTTCTTGTTGACCGATATACCTGTGGATTCAGGGTATCCAGGCTGAAGGAAATAAAGTCGATTCCGATATCCAGCATTTTCTCCGCCGTCTCCGCATCCAGCGCCAGCGCATTCGAGGCAAACTGTATGGGCCCGATCCCCCGCTCTTTCGCATACCCAAGACACTGCAAAAAATGAGGGTGCAACAGAGACTCACCCCTGAAAAACAATACCAGCTTTACCGGAAGATGCTGCGCCGCCTCGTCGATGATTTTTCTGTACAGCCCCATGTCCATAAAGCCGATCTCCATAGGCACGTCCTGTCTCGGGCAAAAAGAGCAGGATACATTACACTGATTGGTCAGCTCCACCGTAATTCGATTGGGAAAATCCAGTCTTTCCATAACAGTAATCCTCTATCCCTCAACAGCCTTAAGCAGCTCGTCCCTCACCTTTTCCTGCTCTGCTTTCGTTATCTCCACAAAAACCGGAAGCGAAACTGTCAGCGAATCGCATCGGTCTGCGGACGGCAGGTCTTCGTTTCTGTATCCAAATCTTTTCTGATAATAATCCAGCTTATGTACCGCATGAGTTCCCTGGCGGGTCGCCACTCCCGCGCCATCCAACCGCTCCATGACCGCATTTCTCCTCCGGCCTCCCGCCGCCGTGTCCTCCTTAAAATCCAGAAAGCACACATATGACTGGAATGCGTGTCCATAGCCCCCGGGAACATACGGCGTTCGGATCACTTTGCTTTTCCCTTCGAAAAGCCGGTCATAATACTCCGCAATCTCCCTTCTGCGCCGCAAAATAAAATCCAGCTTTTTCAACTGTTCCCAGCCGATCGCCGCCTGCAGATCCGTCATCCGGAAGTTATACCCTGCGCGGACGAATTCCGGAAGCAGATATCCCCTGTTGCTGTGGCGCTCGTCCGATGCCACGGCGCTTCCATGATTTCGCAGCTCCAACGCCCTCTGATACACCTCCCGGTCATTGGTCAGAATCATACCTCCCTCTCCGGTGGTGATGGATTTCCTGGGATGGAAGCTGACACAGGCCGTATGGCCGAAACCACCAATCGATGTGTTCCCGATCCCCGCCCCCAACGCACAGGCGGCATCCTCAATGACCCTCAGACCGTAGCTTTGGGCCAGCCTGTTGATGGCCGGCATATCCGCACACAGACCAAACTGGTGAACCGGTACGATTCCCCACAGCCGGTTTCCGCTTCCGCGGCCGACCAGCTCTGATCCCTTCTGTTCATAGTTTTCCCTGATGTACTTCTCTGTATAGTCCACATCTATATTAAAGGTTCTCTCATCTACATCCATCAGGACAGGCGTTGCTCCTGTGGCCACCACCGCATTGGCCGTAGCCACAAAAGTAAAGGATGGCACAAGCACATCCATCCCCTCGCCCATCCCCTCCGCCAGCATTGCAAGCTGCAATGCCGCCGTGCAGGATGTGACAGCGCAACCGTATTTTACCCCTTCATGCTCCGCAATGCCGCACTCAAACTCTCTGACCCTGCGCCCCTGCACAAGCCAGCCGCCAGAGAGCACGCTGCTTACCGCCTCTGCCTCCTCTTTTCCTGTGTAAGGCCTGGTTATTGGTATTTTATTCATTCAGTCTCTCCAAAGAATCTCCTGATTCTGTCCACAATGTAATCCTGCTCATCTCCGGTTAATTCCGGGAACACCGGCAGACACACTGTTTTTCTGCACACATTCTCAGCCATCGGAAGTGAACACTCCTCATAGCCCTGCATCCGAAAAGCCCTCTGCCTGTGCAGAGGCACAGGATAAAAATTCCCCGCTCCTATTCCGCAGGAACCCAGATACCGGATCATCTCCTCCTTCCGGTCACACAACACCACGTACTGATGCCAACAGGACTTTTTGCCGACGTTTTCCATATTAGGTATTCGCAATGGAAGTCCTCTCAGCTTTTCGGAATACCGCATGGCAATATCCGTTCGCTTCCGGTTATACATATCCAGATATTTTAGCTTCACTGTCAGCGCAGCGGCCTGCATACTGTCCATCCTGGAGTTTCCTCCTACAAGATAATTATAGTATTTACAGGGATCATACAGAGCATCTCCCCCTGCCATTGCTTCTTCCAGCTCGGGAACCTCCTCATGGTAAAGACTTTCAAATGCTCTCGCTCCTATCCTGCCAGCCCCATGAGTCTTTAACGCTCTGCAAATATCCGCAACGAAGTCATCGTCAGTGGTGATCATCCCACCATCTCCCAAAGCGCCCAGGTTTTTCGTAGGATAGAACGAAAAGCAGCCTGCCTTCCCCAGGGTTCCCGTTTTCTTTCCATGATATTCAGCCCCAATGGCCTGACAGGCATCCTCAATAACCGGAATACCATACTCGACGGCAAGCTCGTTTATTTCCTGCATGTCTGCTGGCTCTCCGAAGATGTGTACCGGTAGAATCGCTCTGGTTTTTTCTGTTATTTTTTTTCTGATTTCCCTGACATTTATATTAAAATCCCACGGATTAATGTCCGCAAATACCGGGATCGCCCCAATCTGGGCAATCGCCTCCGCCGTGGCAAAAAAAGAAAAGGCTGTGGTAATCACTTCGTCCCCATAGTTAACTCCAACCGCCTGCAGAGCGATGCGCAGCGCATCCGTTCCGTTTCCACAGGTGATTACATGCTTTACGGTTAAGTATTCCGCCAGATTCTGTTCCAGTTCCTGCGTGGCCGATCCTTCGATGTACTGGCCGGAACGCATGACAACGTTTACCTTCTCCTCTATCTCATCGGAGATTTCTGCGTATTGCCGGTGTAAATCAAAAAAGGGGATGTTCATTTTTCTTCCTCAGTTTTCATACATATTCAAAAGACGCTATGACAGATGCGGCATACGCAGCATCCTGAATGGGTTCAACCATGTTTCCGCCTTCCACCTCGTTGTTATATTTATTGGGTATGGATACTCTTGTCCCCTTCCCTGCAAGAAACCATTCATATTCCAGGTCAATATGCCCCACATCCACCGCCTGAAAACCTTTCACTGTCAGATCATATGCCAGAACCCCTGAAGCCGGTCCGATTGCCAGCAAGAACAGATCTACCCGTTCACCATGCCTTAAGCATTCCTCCAGTATATCATCGTATCGGTCAAAGGAACTGGTAGCCGGCGCCAGAATTCTTTCAAGATGCTCTGCTCCGTCAAACAAGTCGTTGCCTACCCCCAGTCTGGTCTGAGCTCCTTCCACTATCAGAACCTTTTTATCCTTCCATATTCGTTTTAAGGCATCAAATCGTTTCCGTGGTTCTTCTGTAAATACGTCATTATACATTACATAAGGTCTTGTCATATATGCATCAGAATATACTCTGTCCGCAGGGAGAATCTGCTGATGCTGCCTCCTCGTCTCCTCCGTCATATATAAGCGTATTCCTCCCGCCCCCTGCTCACTGTATTTATCCAGACGCCCATAGTTGTCTGCGATTCCAATCAGAAGATTCGGATGCTCGGATCTTACCACTTCCCATATACGTCTGGCCAGGCAATCGTCTAGCCTTTGGAACTTCTGCCTTGGAATCCTGAACGCAATAGAAAACTCGCCGTCACCAAATCTTGCCAGCGATTTGCCTTCCTCAATAATCAGGCGCAATGTCTCCTCATTACTCCGAAACCTTGGATAGAAAAAATCACGGCAGTATCCACCAGGATCATTCATTTCATATTTCAGATTGTTCGCAACAGCCTCTGCCATAACTGTCCTGACAGACAACGTATAATTCTGTTCCATGACGCTCTGCAATTGCGAGAAGATCCCTTCGAATGCCGTACAGAACTCATGTAATGTACCGTTGACAGCCTTCACCTGAGCCCGCAACTGTGCATTTTCTTTTTCTAACGCTTGCAGTCTTTCTTCATATCTGTCCATCTACTCTCCCCTTGGCATCCTTTTCTACCCAGCTCTCCAGAAGCTTCTTATTCCCGGGAAGGAAAAATATATTCCAGCGCTTTCTTCAGTCTTACCTTTGAATCGTGATATTTCCTGACCTTTTTATACCCGTTGATTGCTATACGGATCCTCTTATCATCATGTTTAAGATAATATCTTACCTTCTCTGTCAGCTCGTCCAGATCATGATAGACCTCCAGATCCTCTCCAATCACAAAATGCTCCTCTAACTCTGCCTGGTAATTGGTGAGGCAGAAACCACCAACCGCCATAATATCCCACACTCTCTGGGGAATACCGCTTTCAATACTCCGGGACGTGATATTGAGATTGATCTTACTTAAATAGAACACCTTGGGCATTACAGCGACATAATCCACCCACGGGCGGATTATGATATTCTGCAATATCTCTCCGGGAGGATTTTCTGTATACAGAACCACTTCAAATTCTTCCGCAAGTCTGTTTAAGATGGTCACCCGCTCAATCTCATTACACTTTCTGGCGAGCTTAAGACTTTCGCAAAAGTATCTCTTATCAATATCCCACTTTTCCCAGTATTCAACCGACAGTCTGGAAACCATATAATCAATAAGACTGTCAGATGCCTTTCCCCAGATCCTCGTGTCGTTATCCCATTTGCAGTCACACTCCCTTATGATAGCGTCTGCCTCCTTCCGAAAAGATTCCCCCCCGTCCTCAAATAAAGTATCATATCCCTGTTTGTCATAAAGCCGACCCACAAAGGAGACATCCGCTTTATATTCCTTTTCATCTCTTTTTCCTATACTTACAGATCCAAATATGTCAACCTCCGGTGCAAGAGGAAGATGAAAAACATTCGCGCAGCCATTTTCCCTCAGCCTCTCACACTGTTTCCTGTCAAAAACGCTGATATAATTTGTAGGATTTTTCGCTGATCTGGAATACAACTGCAACAAAGGCGAATCGTACACCCACGCGTAATACCTAACTCCCATATTATGACATGCGTCAGATGCTCCGGGACTAAAGTCATATGTAACTACCAGATCATAATGCCCCTCCTCCAGCAATTCCTCCACGGCCTCAACATCCCCTTGCGGATTATTATCTATTATTGTTTTATATTTAGGAATAAACACATTATGGCCCAGTTCTGCCAAATTAACTGCCAGACCTGCCAGAACAATCATATTACTGTGAAGAAAAAGAATCCTCAGTCTCTCAGGCCGTGACTGGCCGATCTCCGGATACTCTTTAAGCGCAATCTGACGATTTTCTTCGTAATGCCAGTAACTCGGATTCCCACAGGCATGAATTACCCATAAAGGATTCTGAGCCGGCACCACGATCTTATATCCTGCACGCCGGAATTCCATACATTGAGAGATATCATAAAAGTCCCATCCCTTTAATATATCCTCTCTCCAGGGAAGATCATACTGTGTAGCCATCAGAAAACCGTCTACCACTTCTACTTCCCGGCTTCCTTTTTTGATATGGGCAAAATCATCTGTCCCGATAGAGAGATACTTATCCAGCCGATAAAAATTCCCACAGCGCTCCTCATGCCACATCACTCCGTCTTTCGAAAGCTTCTCTGCTCCCACCATGCCGACCATGCCAATCTTCTTGTCTTTTTTAAACACACGGAGCAACTTCTCCAGAAAAAGGGGATTCACGATAAATGTATCCTGATGTATGTAGATCTTATATTTTGCATCTGACGCATTCATTCCTTCATTATATCCGGAAGCCATAGACCTGGCATCAGTAATTTTGATGAACTCACATTCATAGCCTTCCGGTAATCTGAGAAGGCTCAGGTATAACTCACATTCCTGCATCTGTAATTCATTATTCGTACATATGATAAAGCAAAATTTCTTTTCATTATAAAGTTTCATAGGATATATTCTTCTCCAGTTCCCTGATCAGCTCCTGTGTCTGTGTATCAGGTTTTTCTATTTTTTTCAGACATCCAAGTGCCTGCCCCCACTGCTGTCCCACCAGCCAGCAATCTGCAAGCTCAAGCAAATACGCCCTGTTCCCCGGCAAATATTCCTGCGCGCTCTCCAGCAATGTCATCGCCATGACCAACTGCTTTCGCTTTCTGAGCAACCGTGCTGTCCTCAGTACATTTTTTTCCTCATTCATGGTTTCAATATGAATGATCCTGGCAATAGCAATCCCACTGATTTTATAATCTATCAACCAATCGATAACCTGATCATAATACTCCTCCGGCATGGCTGTCTCCAGACGCATCAGTCCAAATCGCATCGACTGATATATTCTCTCAATGTCTCCAAGTGAACCGACTCCCCCAAAAATATCCTCCTCTATACCCAATTCCGGCAAAACCTTTTTTTCTTCAAGCCATATATTACAAAAAATATCCAGCATGTTAAGCTGCTTATCTTTCCTTTTTAATTTCGAATATTCCTCCGACTGTGCAAGCCAGAGTAGCAGTTCCTTCATTTTCTGAAAATTCAGTTCCTTAAGTTTTCCATCGATTTCAGGCTTCAATTTCTGCAATACCTGATGTTGCTGTTCTATCTTCATAATTCACCTGCCCAAATATTCTGTTGGCCTTCCTTATACTCTATCGAAAAAAGGAGTTGGCTAAAGCCAACTCCTTTTTGGTAGTCTTAAATCTGTCATTAGCCAAGTAAGGATAACACACCCTGATTAGCCTGGTTAGCCTGAGCCAGCATAGCCTGACCTGCCTGAGCAAGGATCTGGTTGTTGGAGTACTTAACCATCTCGGAAGCCATATCTGTATCACGGATCTGGCTCTCTGCTGCCGTTGTATTCTCTACAACGTTATCCAGGTTGTTGATCGTGTGCTCAAGACGGTTCTGAATTGCACCAATATCAGAACGCATCTTGTTAACAGATGTAAGTGCATTCTTGATTACAGAAATGGAACTCTTCGCGGAAGATGCTGCGGTAACACTGACAGCACTTGCCCCGATTGAACCAGCGCTCATTCCGCTGATGTGCATTGTAATACCATTCGCGGAAGTTCCTTCAGAACCAACCTGCAGTCCTACGCCAGTGAATGAACCATCCAGCAGATTCCTCTCGTTGAACGTAGTTGTCTCAGAAACACGGTTGATCTCGCTGATCAGAGCATTTACCTCGCTCTGGATATAAGACTGATCTTCACTCTGATTTGTTCCGTTAGCAGCCTTAACTGCCAGCTCGTTCATTCTCTGTAACATATCATGAACTTCGTTCAGAGCACCTTCAGCCGTCTGAGCTGCTGAGATACCATCCTGTGCATTCAGGGAAGCCTGTGTAAGACCCCTGATCTGGCGTCTCATCTTCTCGGAAATTGCAAGCCCTGCTGCATCATCTGCTGCACGGTTTACTTTATAACCAGAAGATAACTTCTCTGTTGACTTGGCCTGCGTTTTGGTGGTCAGTCCCAGCATTCTGCTGGAGTTCATTGCTGTAAGATTGTGTTTTACTACCATGATATATTCCTCCTTGAATTTAAGGCCGCTTCCATGCGGCTCATTTTGTTTGTTGCAATGGTTCCTGCAAGTCGTACGCTCTTCCAAGAGCCATTACTTTAATGTAATTCAGGGATCCAAAACATAACTCCCTGTTACTTACACTATATATCGGGTAAATCTAAAAATACTTTACAGCTATTTTAAATTTTTTTCCTGACTGTCATCCCGGTTGTCAAAGGAAACAAGAATCTGCTCAAAATATGGATCATCTGCGGATAATGGCGCCACCTGTTCCCCTCCTTCCACTTCATTATTATATCTACCCGGAATACTTACCCTTACCCCCTGCCCGGCCCGATACCATTCGTATTCCAGGTCTATATGTCCTACATCCAACGCCTGATACCCTTTTAAGGTGAGGTCATATGCAAGCACACCGGAGGACGGGCCTATGGCAAGAAGAAATAATGTATCGGGCTCTGCATATTTAAGGGCAGCTACAAAACACTCTTCATATTTATCGAACGAACTGGTCGCCGGGGCGATGATCCTCCGCAGAGATGCCGCATTATCAAACAAATCGTTTCCGACTCCCAGACGTGTCAATGCACCCTCCACTGTAATAATGTGGCGGTGCTCCCACATGCTCTTAAGTCTCTCAAGTCTTATTCTGGAAGCATCAGTCATATTATCCCTGTACATAACATAGAATCTTGTAAAATAGGCATCCGCATAGATGCGTTCCTGATCCAGAAATTTGCAATGCGCTTTGCGCGTTTCTTCCGTCATATAACAACGTATCCCATTAGCACACTCATCAGGATATGATTCAAGCGAACCGTAGTTATCTGCAATAGCAACGATCAATTCCGGTATATCGGAATGCAGTACCTCCAGAAGCCGTCGGCTTAATATATCATCCGCGCGCTGGAACTTCCAGCGCTCCTTATGGGACATGATACTGAATTCTCCGTCCCCGAATCTGGCCAGAGATTTTCTTTCCTCTACAATTTTTCTGATTGTTTCCTCCTGTGCTTCAAAGTGCGGACGGAAAAATCGATAATCATGATCCGGGTCAAGTAACTCATACTTCATGTTATCCATCCGGCTGCTCAGTATCATCTCGTTATCGAGAATTATCTTCACGGAATTATCCATTGATGAAGACAGCTGTCCCTGCATATGCGCAAGCTCCTTAATTGACTGGATAACAGTAACCAGTTGCTTTTTCAGTTGCACATTTTCCTTTTTCAGGGCTTCCACCTCATCTAAAAAGCACTTTGTGACTTTAATTACTTCTTTCTCTATTTCCTGCGTGTGATTCACCTATACCCTCCCTGTACCAATACTGCCCTTCCTGCCCGGCTATTCTGCATTATCCGGACTCCTGTTATCCTGACAGTTTCACAACTGTTCACCTGCGGCTGTGGCATCACAACGCCATTTGTCAGTATCAGCATTCTCTTAATTCGCGGTTCTTCAATAACAAACTTTAATAATTTATACAAATCAGGATATAGCAGACATTCTCCCGTTGTAACCTGATAATAAAGCATAAATCTACCACATCCAGTATTTTTTCGTCTGCGCTATAACTGTGCTGACATCAGCATCCCTCTTCGGGATCCAAGGAACATATTCCACACAATGCTTACATCGAAGTGTGCATGTGGCAGTAATTTCAAACGCAAAATTCGGGATGACCAGACTTCCATCAGATATAATCTTTTTTATTTCTGTCCATTCCCTTTCTATCTCTTCTTCCGAAAAAAACAAATGATTACACATACAGAAAATAATTGACTCCAAAATTCTCTGCTCAAAAACGCCTCTTGTTCTTTCCCTGTATTTTTCTCTGTCGCAAAAGATCTGTATCCCGCGCAAACCGACAATTTCAGATAACAGCAAAATCAGATCTCCCGTCAGATTATCCGGAAAAATGCCCCGATCACATGGGTCGAGGAATTCAGTTCATATAATTTTTCCGCATTAAACACCCTGAAATTGCTCTTCCGCATTGACACTGTATATTCTTCATCCTTTTCTGATTCCGTACATCAATATATTCTGCCAACTCAAACAGTTTTACCCCCCCCCCATAAATATGTGGGGCCCAATCGTCTTTTAACAATTTGAAGGAATCTGTTATTCCAGGCAGAGGATAAGTTAAATCCTCCAGCCTTCATACCAGCCAGACTATCTTTTATGTTTCTCATGGATATATGTGATAGTTTCCGCAATGTCACTGTCCTGTATTATCCTTCTCAGATTATTCTCGTAAATTCTGCCAAATCCTTACAAACCAGATCCGCCTCAATCTCCTTCTCCAGCCGCCCGCTTCCATACCCCGACTCAAGGAGCACTGTACGGATTCCCATATTTTTTCCGGTCTCGATATCTGACGCCCGGTCGCCCACGAAAAAGGACTCCTCCAGATCGATATCGAACTCCTCCATGGCTTTCTCAATCAGGCCTGTGCGGGGTTTTCGGCAATTACAGAAAGTCCCCTCCACATCCCAGTGAGGGCAGTAAAAAATTCCATCTACCCCGATCCGGGCATACAGCATTTCATTCATCTTAAGAAGCTCTGATTCCGCCAACATTCCCCGTCCCACCGCCGACTGGTTCGTAATCACGATGGCCCAGTAGCCTTTTTGATGAATCTGGGCGATACATTCTTCTGCATACGGGAAAATCTCCAGATCCTCCCTTCTGAGTACATAGCTCTTTTCTCTCGTAAGAACGCCGTCGCGGTCCAGAAAAACAGCAGGTTTCCTCATATCCTCCATCCCCTCCGGTCTGTGGCCAGAAGACTTTTCAGAGCTTTACTCCGTCCCGGGCCATGATGGTATCCACAATCTGCTGCAAAATCAGGTTATGTATGGATTCCACCATCCCATAATGTTCTCCGGGAACATATACGTTGATATCCCCCATGCCTTTTATCCTGTTATCCTCTTTAAAGCCTGAAAATGTAATGACCTTTCCCTGCTTTTTCTGAGCCGTCATAACTGCTCTCACGATATTGGCCGAATTTCCCGAGCTGCTGATGGCTACCAGAAGGTCCTCTTTTCCCATCAGAAAATCAAGGGGCCGCCAGAATATATCCTCATAGCCATAATCGTTTCCCATACATGTGGTAACGGCGCTGTCATAGAGGCTGTAGGTTTTCATCCCGCCGTTTTTCATAAAATCCGCCGTCATGTGGCTTGCAATGGCCGCGCTCCCGCCGTTTCCAATGAAGAAAACCTGTCCGCCTCTTTCCTTGATCCGAGTAAAAGCATTCGTCAGATATCCCATACCCTTCTCGTAGCACAGGGTCTGCCGCTCTCTTCCCACAATAATGGAAACGTTGTTCAATGCCTGCATCAGTTCGTCAATGTATTCCTTATACATCCCATTCCTCTATTTACTTCCCAGATACTTAAACCAGTCCTTCGTGGCGTCGCCTATGGTATCCGGCGTCCACACAGGAGCCTCCCTCCAGTAGTCGATATGATCCAGTATTTCCTTAACCCCTTCCTCCAGGGAAACACTGGCCTTCCATCCCAGATACTTCTCGATTTTCTCCGTGTTGGCAAAAGTGCAGTCCGGCTCCCCAGGCCGTTTGGGAATATGAATAATCTCGCCCTCCAAAAGTTCGCACAGACGGTTCACGGAATAAGTACCGCCGCTTCCCACATTAAATGTCTCATTCACAATGTCTGACATGGCCGCTGTATAGAACGCATCCGCCACATCCGTCACATAAGTGAAATCCCTGGTCTGCTCCCCGCTGCCCACCACAGTGAATGGCTTCCCTGCAAGCTTCTGCGCCAGAAAAACGCCGAACACAGCCCCGTAGGTTCCGGAGGTTCTGGATCTGGTGCCATAGACATTAAACAGCCGCAGCGTGATGACGGGCAGCCTGTAAACCTGTCCCCAGTGCAGTACCGTCTCCTCTCCCAGCCGTTTGGTCAGCGCATAGGGATATTGCGGTCTGATTTCCGCCTTCTCGTCGGTGGGATAGCTGTCCGGAATTCCATAACAGGAAGACGAAGCAGCATACACCAGCTTTTTAATGTTTGCATCCTTCGCACATTCTACCACGTTATAGGTTCCCAGCACATTGGACGAGTAGTATTCCCAAGGCTTCTGGATAGAAGGGACGATGTCGGCCAGCGCCGCCATGTGGAACACATAGTCCACACCCTCAAAAATCGGAGCAATCTCTTCCTTATTGCGTATATCCGCCTGGTGAATAGCGAGATTCTGATTTCCCTTCTGATGATCCAGATTCGCCGCCCGGCCTGTGGAAAAATTGTCGATCACCCTTACGGCATGCCCTTCCTTCAGAAGTCGATCCACAATATGGGAACCGATAAACCCGCACCCGCCTGTTACCAAAGATATCATATCGTCTGCCTCCTTTACACATTCAGCAACGTGCCCGCATATTTCAGCACGTTTACCTTTTCTACCGACTCTTTATTACCGATAATATTCGTCGCCAGGGCCCCCGCAATGTTCCCCATAAATGTCCCGATTTCTCCGGGAGCCCCCGCCGCCGCATAGGCGCTGGCAATGGAAAAGAATGCGTCCCCCGCTCCTATGGTATCCTTTACCTTAAGGGTGAAGGCCGGACAGGGGTATAATTCCCCTCCCTCAATCAGCGTTGCCCCTGCCGAGCCCTGGGTAAGCCACCCGGAGCAGTGCAATTTTTCTGACAGACGTACAAGGGAACTTTCCTGCGTACTCTTGTAATCCGAAAAGGCCAGCTTTAATTCCTTTTCATCCAGCGTGAAAGCATCCGCTCTCCTGTATTTTGTGATCAGGTTAGTCCCGTAATTGGATGAATTGGTCTGACAGTTCAGCGCCAGGAATCTGGCCTTCTCCTGGATAATCTCCATCACCTCACTGTCGATCAGCCCATGACCGAAATCACACAGGATCACCGCATCATAGTCCTCTATCCTGGCGCGGAGCCTGGCCTTAAAGCTGTCCATGGCCCTTTCATCCAGAGTCATGGGCGTCTTCAGATTATTGATTACGAAGAGCTTACTCACCTCTTCTCTCTTGGCATTCTGGACAATGTAGCGCTTTTTGACTATGGTATCGACTTTTTCGCTGCATACCAGGTCCACCCGCATGTTACCGCTGAGCTCATTCAGGAAGCGGCTGTGAAAAGCTTCCTCCGCCCCTGCCACCGCAGAAATCGTCACATTATCGCAAAAGGAAGCCAGATGTCTGGCGATCGCCAGGGAACCGCCGAGATATTGCTCCGATTTCAGAAACTGTGTGGAGTAACCCACGTCCTTTGACATCAGCCCCTGCACCTGACAAAATACATATTCGTCAATGATCACATCGCCGACCACCAGCAATTTCATGTCTTTGAGCCTGGCGGTATATTTCCGGATGTCATCCATGTCATATCTTTGCCGGAACGCGCAGGAAAATTCCCTCACCTCCGGCGTCAGCCCTTCCAGGGCATTATTGATCAGCTTCGTGGAGCTGAACACCGCTCCCTGCGTGTAGAATACGTCTCCGCCGTGTTCCCGCACCAGTTCAATCTCTTCGGAGATTTTCCCGGTAACATCGTCTTCCGCGCGCTCGTATTCTTTTCCTTTAACATACCAGTCAGGCTCCACCGCCTCTATGATATCGTCAACCGTATACCCCTCCGACAGGATTACATAGTCAATGCAGGCAATTTCGGAGAGGAATTTCATGCGTAGATCGTCGTTAAACCAGGGACGCCCCGGTCCCTTTCGGACAAATTTGGCGGCTGTGATGGATACTACCAGCACATCGCCCTGTTTCTTTGCTTCCTCAAAATGCAGAATATGTCCCGGGTGTACAAGGTCGAACACGCCATGGCAGAGGACTACTGTTTTTCCTTCAGCTCTGAAACTGTCTCTTAAATCCTTAAATTGTTTTTTTGAAACGATTTTCCCCAATACAGTCATCCTCGCATTCTATATAAAGTTTAAATGATCAGGTTTTCTGCCTGTCGGTTCGGGAATCTCCTGTTTCATATAGATATCCCATAACACTTCATTCGTTTTATGCTGTAGACACAGCGTTCCGCATTCCGTATTCGGGTCAAATTCCTCCGAGGCAAGCATCCTCATAACCTCCCAATACCTGTCACTGTTCCATAAATCTTTGAATCTCGTCTCCTTGATATTACCTATATGATACTTACTGTATTTCTCATTAAAAAACATACCGCACGGCGCTACCAGACCTGTCCCCGACATCTGCAATATGAAAGGAGCTCCGAAACATTTTCCATATGTCTTTTTCCCATGACTTAATATTTTCGACCATTTTGCCGAGACCTGATATTCCTGCGTCGAGTATCCCTCCGCTTCTCTTAATATCTCCACCATACTGTCATATTTACTATAGTCTACTCCCAAGGTCCCTTCTTCATCGTCACTGCAATGCTTTATTACCAGATAATCCACCCTGAGTTCTTTTCCCAGCTTAGTTAATGGAAGAATCTGATCCTGAAAATCCGGCATTAATACCATTTGCATCCCGATAGTAACACTCAGCTTTTTCTTATTTCGGATTTCCACAGCCCGGCGGATTGTCTTGATCACCTTATGATAACAGCTTTCTGTACATCCGTGAATACACGCATACCTGCCCGCTTCTCCTGCAGAAATATTAAATCTCAGATAAGTAAGGCACGGTAAAATTTCCTCCAGTTCTTCGTCCTTGAGTAAATATCCATTTGTACCAAGGGCCATGCTAAGCCCATTCTGATAACCGTGCAAAATGGCATCCTTCAAATTGGGATTACATGTGCTCTCCCCATCGCTGACAAAGCTTATTCCCCTGACTCCGATCTCCGCCGCATCATCCAGAAAGTCAAAAATAGTTTTTCTGTCCATATTATCCGACTGATTGATACATTGCATCTTCCCATAACAATATACACACCGATAACTGCATTTTGTGGTTAATGCACAGTCAATTGTGATCGGAGCCACCTTACCCTTTCCAAAATTCCAGTCCCTGATCCGATCCTGATGCCACAGCACCTTGCTCCCATCCAGTATGTATTTTTCCTTATCCATTCTATCCCTCCTGTATACATTTTTTTATCGTTTGATAAATACCGGATACATCCAGCTCGTTAACCTGCCGTACCTGCTCCTGGGTACCATACCCATGTGCAAACGTATTATTTAAGCCAATTCTGTTCAACACTGCTGTACATCCCTTTTCAGCCATCACTTCTGCAACGGCACCTCCCAGACCACCGATAATACTATGCTCTTCAACTGTAAATACCTTTTTATGTATACTGATCATCTCAGAGACCAGTTCCTCATCAAAAGGCTTTATTGTATGCATACTGACTACAGTTGCCGTGATATCATCCTGCTCCAGACGTCTTGCCGCTTCCATGACCTGATACGTAATATCCCCTGTGGAAAATATAACCATATCCCGACCCTTTTGAAGAACTGTTCCCTTTCCTGGAACCACCTTCATCTCGTCTCCATACAGTTCCTCCTTCAGATTATTTCCCAGTCGAATATATACCGGCCCATTTATATTATACGCATAATTAACCAGCACTTTTGCTTCCTTTGCCGTTGCCGGAGACAAAAGTGTCAGATTCGGTAATGTACGCAAAACAGCTATATCCTCCGTTGCGTGATGAGTCGGCCCCAAGTAGCCATATGACATGCCCGCCCCTATTCCAACGATTTTAACATTCAGGTTTTGAAGACATACATCCAGACGGATAAATTCAAATGCCCGATACGCCAGAAACGCCCCGATTGTGTACGCAAAAGGAATCTTCCCGCAACTAGCCATCCCTGCGGCGGCATTAATCATATGTCCCTCCGAAATCCCAAAGTTGAAATACTGTTCGGGAAAATCTCTTTTGAAATCATCATATACAATCATTCCATTATCTGCTACTAACGAAAGAACGTTTCTGTCCTCCGCCGCAAGTCGATATACTTCTTTCAGATACGTGCTTCGCATCAGACTCTCACCCCCCTGTTCCCAAAGCATGGTTCTAAATTTTTTCCAGATAAGAATACATTCCAGTTACTGTATCCATAGCCAGATGGAAATCGTGCTCGTTATTTGCTTCCGCCAGCATTCTGCACAAATACTCCATCTCTTCGAAATGAGGCAGCTCTTCACGGACAACAGAAAAAAAGGCATTCCTGTGATTACATTGACGGCACCCTAACTGAAATTTCCCTCTTGAGAATATCTGACCATCTATTCCCACATACTTATTTACCGCTCCACAGTGAACACATTGAGTTACAAAAGTAATCCTGCCCTCTTCATCCTCATACAACTCTAACATTTTCCCGACATTTTTATTATAATACCAATAGAGAATATTGAATAAAACCGCAAGCCTGTTATATTCCACATCACTCAGTTGTGTTAAGTTTATTACATACGCTCCTCTTCTGATAAATTCCTTTACATCCACTATTTTACCGTTTTTAACACATTCCTCGTAGTAACCGCTCCCCGGATAGGTTTCAATCAAAGCCAGGTTTATCGCATACATAGGGTGTCTGAACCACCAACTGAGAGTCTCGTAAATTGTATGCTTATCCTCCAGTTCATCCCCGAAAATAAAATTCCCCTGTATATCGATTCCCACCTCATATGTAATCTGTAACGCCCGTTCTATATCGGCAGGTTCAATATGTTTACGCATATTCTTCAGCACGGTTTTACTAAAGCTTTCTAATCCATAGCTGATCGTGAAGCATCCAGCCTCCTTCATCATTCTTAGGAGGTCTTCAGAGATAATATCTACCCGCATTTGAACAAGCCAGTGAATATTATATGGACGAATTCTTTTACAAAACTCATAAATCTTCTCTACACTTGCACTGAACAATTCATCCAAAATTAATATTCCATTCAATTGATACTTTTCAATTAACACATCCAGCTCTGCAAAAAAATTGTCGAGACTGCGGACACGATAGCGATTTCCAACAGGATGAAAGCAGAATTTACACTGATAAGGACACGATCTGGCCAAAGTCATCGGCATTATTCGCGGCCTGTCCGTGTAATAAGTATAATATGTATGCCCAAGATTCTGATCATCCAGATACTTATCCACATCAAATCCCTCATAGCACGGAAATTCTATAGTATCCAGATTCTCAATCGGCTCGCGCGGCGCAGTCTGTTTATAGCCCTCCTCCGTCTTATAGACAATCCCCTTTACTCTGCTTACGTCTCCTCCATCCATCAGAGTCTATAGCAACTCTACATCTGTTATTTCTCCCTCCCCGACAACCGCGTAGTCAATATCTGTTAATTCTGCAAAAGCAATCGGCTCTGAAGTAACTGCTCCTCCTCCTGCTATTGTTACGATATTCTGCCTCACTTCCTTTGCCGTATCAAACACCTTTTTCAGTACCGGTATAAAAGGTGTGATTGCGCCACACAGCACATATCCTATTTCCCCTTTTATAATCGTTTTCCGCAATACCCCGTAAATATCCTCATCCTCAATATGATTCATATTCAGACATTCTACATCAAATCCTGCCTTTCTGAGAGCAGCATTTATATAAGCCAACCCCAATGGCATTTCATAAAATCTTCCTCCCGCCTTTGTATCATAAAATCGGGGAATCACCAGTAATATTTTCATAAGTATAACCATACTCCTTTCAATCTTTCTTCTTTTTCACAAATCATCCAAGCCCAAATCCCGCCTCACGATTCCCATTTCCTCACTGTTCGGCATTCTGTAATGCCATATCGGAACATTTTCCATAAAGGAAATTCCCTTCCCTTTGATGGTATGCGCTATTATGATACGTGGTTTTGTTATTGCACTCTCCCTGTCCTCTTTCAATGCTGTACAGATCTGATCCAGATCATGACCATTTATTTCTACCACAGACCATCCAAATCCATTCCACTTCTCCATCAACGGATTTAAGCTGACAATATTTTCTGTTGAATCCATCGCCTGTAAAGAATTACAATCTAAAATCACCGTCAGATTATCAAGTCTGTAATGCGCTGCGGACAACGCCGCTTCCCACACCGACCCTTCCTGACACTCTCCATCTCCGAGAATTGCATAGGTCCTGCTACTCCTTTTATCGAGCCGGTTCGCTATCGCTATCCCTATAGCAAAAGACAGGCCGTGCCCTAATGAGCCCGTCGTTGCTTCTACTCCCGGTATATCTCCCAACCTTGGCTCCCCTCCGAGAGCTGAACCTGGAGAACAGAACGAATCTAACTCCTTCTGTGTTATATAACCTATTCTTTTTAAAACAGAATACAGTACAAGGCTTGCATGTCCCTTACTCAAAACCAGCTTATCCCTGTCCTCCCAGTACGGATTTGCCGGATCATAACGCAGTATGCCTCCAAAATAAAGAGCCGTCATTATCTCCACTGCTGAAAGAGCAGATGCGATATGTCCGCTTCCTCCCTTATATGCAGTTCTCATTATATCTCTTCTGACCTCTTTTGCAATTTCTTCCAACGACATATCATCTCTCCTAAATGAAATTTACATGCTCTCCCGGATGTAACAGTTCGTTTAAATACTTATTCATTTCATCCAGTCTGCACAACTCCCGGCAGTTCTTTTCCAGGTCCATATGATCAAAATAATGTATAACCCTTTTTCTTCTCTCCCCTTCCCATATACGTACAAAACTCTCCTCATTTATATTTCCATAGCTCAGTTCTTCATTTCCCATAAAAACAATACAGGGCCATAAATTCCCCTTTGCATCCATATACACCATAAATGGAAGCGCGTAACAATGATCATATCCTCTTTTACACACAAGCTTCTGCATGGCATGCGCACGAAAATAAATATTGAAATCCTCTGTTACTATTTCAGTCAGCTCTTTTTCCAGCCCAAGCAACTCCTGATAATTTATCTCAATAAGATTCCCACTCTGAGGATGTTGGGAATAAGGTTTCACCGTAAAGTAATCGACTCCTATTCCTTTCAGTTGCTTGGCCATCTCCACGATTTCACTTTGGTTTTCCGGAAGCAACAAAAGCTGAACACCTATTGTTGTTTTCAGATTGGCATCTCTTTTCACCTTTACAGCTTCCTCCATATTCACCAGAACCTTCTGAAGATCCCCAGGTTTTCCTCTCTGTACTATCTTATAAGTGTCCTCGTTTATTGCCGATGTACTGAAGCGAATCCACGTCAGAGATTTTAAGCATTCCCTGGACACTTCTTTGGTGAAAAGAACCCCATTGGTAGATATCGCCGCGTCAATTCCATAGTTTTTGGTCTGATTAATAATCTCTGTGACATTCCTGTTAAGCAATGGCTCACCTTCACCGGCATATATAATACTTTTTAATCCCTTCGCCGCCACTTCTTTTAAATTTGAGAGCAATATATCTTTATCAAGGAAGGTCGGCTTGTATCCTGTATAATCCACAGCACAGAAAATGCACCGGTGGTTGCACGCATTAGTAAGCCCCACTTCCATCTCAATGGGATAAATATTTTCTCCTTTACGCCATTTTGCCACCACGTCGGGATGATAAATTAATTTATGAGAATCAATTCTTATATTTTCTGCCATATACCCTATTCCACCTTCCTATCTGTTATTTCAAATTTTTTCTTTAAATCTTCCATCAAACAATGAAATATATTATCCGATGTCAGCGTGTCAACGGCTTTTTGATAACCTGCTTCTGTAATTTCTTCCCGCAGATCTTCATCATTCAACAACAAATCACATTTACATATCAATTCATACTTGTTTCGGAAATAACAGATCCCCTCATTTTCATCCAGATATTGCGCAATATTACTCATATCATCTTCCGCATCCATCTTATAAACAAGGGCCATCGTATGACTGAGAAGCCCTTCCACTACACGTTGATTCATCGTTGCATCCGAATTGATCTGTATCAAAATTTTACAGCATTGGAGGGCCTTTGATAACTCCACACGATCCGATATAAATCCCCCAAAATCAACCCCCTCTATATTGACATCATGCTCACCGTATAAAATAATCCTGTATCTTTTCTGTCCGGCCAGTTGCTTCAAAATCAGTTTTCTCATACTGTTATATCTTATTACGCTAAACAGTCTGTAAACATACAGCCTGACCGTATCATCACATCCCAGCTCCTTCTGAGCCCGATCCGCAGATTCTCGCAAGATATCAAGTCCCGAATGATATCTCTGTGTATTCGAATCATATATTTTTGTCAGCACATCAAAAAGGATATCACAGACCTTCTCGATCTGTTCATCCATCAAAAACGGCATAAGCTCTCTATAAATATAATTTACAGCAAATCGCTCATCAAAAATCGTTCCAAGAAAGCACAGATCATAATCAAACCGTCTGTGCTCTTCTTCCGTAACAGATCGTACACGGAAATTAGCACTGTCCGCAGGCATAATTCCTCTGTATATGACATTCTCATCCCCGTATCCATACTCCTGCATGATATTCCTGTCAAAAAGTGAAAAAATGAAATCCCTCCTTTTCAGGCTTCCGGCATACTCCTTATTCAAAATGGCAGGATGCAGATCCTGAACCCAGTTAATATATACAAGGTTATCAAGATTTTCCAAGCGCAGGCTTTCTCCCTGATAAGTTCTTCCGTCCCTTGCCTTGTTAATCTGAAAAACAATATCCGGCATATATCTATGGAGATTCACAAGCTCCTGCGTCCAGAAAATTGGACCCCGCTCATCACATATCTGCACATTATATCCGATTTTTTCAAGCGATATTTTCAGTTGATAACAAAGCTCCTTAAATTTCTTCGGCTCAAAATAATTTTTCAGGATACAAATTCTCGCCGAACCGTCCATAATTCTTTGCTTTATTTTCTCTCCATTTATCTGATAATAGGCAGACAGCTCCCGCTTTATCTCCTGAAAAGCCTTATTTCTTTCTGCTGCTATTTCAGCCAGTTCTCCTAAAATTCTTCCATCTTCATCTCCTAATATGATATCAGGATAAATCGTATCCAACTGACAAAAAAAACCCTTCAGATACTCCATCCCGACCAGAACAACGATTCTGTATTTTTCACATATCAGACTGATGTCGTTATCCTGAACAAATTTTATGAACTGTTCTTCGTCATAATAAAGATAAAACGGACGCCTCACCATTCCTTCTATCTTATGACTCAGACCACCGCCATAAAGGTCACTTTTCTGTTCAAGTCCGGCAATTGTTTCAGGATTCTGTTCATTAACAAGTAATACAACAGATTGTGTACCGATTGCATCTGTCCTGTATTGCTGCTTTTCCCCAATTGTTTTGCCACTCTGCCGGTTAAAGTATGCTCCCTTTTCCAGCGGACTGAAAAACATCTCTTTTTCCGATAACTGACAAAATTTCTCATCCAAACATAATTCATTTGTCATTTTTTATCTCCATACCACTTTGTTTTTTACCATACTTAAATATTGTTGTGTTCTCCCTATTGCACTGTAAAAGCCCCTATACTCTGAAAAGTCCCCCACAGTCTCACCCCTCTTCAAAATATCTATAACTTCTCTCACATTGTCTGTAAATTCAAGACATTGCGCGCTTATTTTCTTTACGACCGGTTTCAATGCATATAAATCCTCTTCTATTTTCTCTAAATAAAAACTGGAATATTCTTCTTCATACGCTATAGCATAATTGCGTATCTCATTTATCTTACTTTCCAAAAATATGCTGGCATCTACACCCAGAGCTGTCTCATCTAATCCTGTCATCAGAAAATTATGTTTCTTCGTCCTATACTGCTGTTTTAAATTTTTCCTTTCATCGTATTCCAAATCCTTATACCAAGAATAATCCGTAAAAATTTTCTGAGAACTGCCCAACACAGAGAAATTCTTGGGGAAAATTTCAAATGCCTTCTCTATTGACATGATTTTTTTGTTATTGAACGTCGGATTCAGCATATCATCCTTTACCCAGTCCTCAACACTACGTGACATACCTTTCGCATGCTTCATCTGTCCTTCAAAAAATTTAACACACATTTCCACCTGAATGTCATAATCTTCAACCTCCCTTATCAGTATATGACATATCAGACGCTTCATCTGTTCGACAAACATGCCAACTGAATCCATACAAGTAATTACAATTACCCCTCCTTCTTTCACTAGTCCAGACAACTTCCGAATTATTTCCTCACAGTTATCCAAAGCATGCAAAAATCCCTCTGCAATTATTACATCATATTTTTCATGAAATTGGGCTTCTTCTATCGTGCATTCCTTTATTACATAACGTTCCTGTGGGATCTGGTACTCATCAAATAGATTTTTCATTTCCTGTATTCCCGCTTTATTGGGTTCTACCAGCGTTACCCCCCCCCAAAAAAGAAAAAGGCTAATGTATTATATCCACTTCCCGGTCCAACTTCCAATATCTTTTTCCCTTCAAATGCGATACCAGGTAATCCCAGCTGCCGATAAAGCTTCTCCCTTTTTGCAAAATGAAGATTAATATCACTCAGATCCTGCCTGACGGGAGATATTTCGTGCTCTCCGTAATATTCCAGCCATCCATTCCTTCCTGTCATTATTTACATCCCCTTTCAGCTAAGTAATTTTTGCTCTCCTCATGAGCCTTATCATAAATCAGCCAGCCCAATTTAACATCAGGCTGGCTGCCATATTACTTCTTCTGATCCATAAACTGAGGCGGCAATGCATTACTGTTGCTCATACTCTTATAATATCCATACGCTGCTTTCGACGCTTTTATCCCCTGGCGGAGCTGGCCTCTCTCGGCTGCGAAGTAATCCTCTATCAGCTTCTTATTTCGTGCCTCCTGCGCCTGCACGGAAACGCTCTTTTCTGTCACCTGCGCAATCAGCCCCTGAAGCCGTCCGATCTGTTCTCTGTAGAGATCCCTGTTCGCCTGAAGCTGTTCCCTGATCCTCTCAAATAAAGTCTCGAAGCCTTCATCCAGTTCTGTCACCCTCTGAACAAGTATATCCTTCTGGTTCATATTCTCGTCCAGATCCTCCAGAGATATCTTTTCCTGCTTCAAAAGACATTCCTGCGCATTGTTATACTCTATAATCTCATCCAGAACTACTGACTTCTTCCTGAGACTTTCCTCCAGGATATCGAGGTAACTTTCAATCATAACTTGCCCCTCTCCCGGTTAATGCGCATGACCTCTTTCCAGGTATCGCGAATCGAGTGCAAATGCTCGTTGATCTCCTCCAGAATCTCCTTATCCTTTTTCAGGTTGGCCTCCGTAAGCCTTCTGGAAATATAAACATACATCCTCTCAAAATCCTGTGCTACCCGATACTTCATATCCAGAGTCGAACGGAGATAATCAATTATCTTTCCAATCTTCACTATATTGGTATGTGCTCTGGGAATATCCTTGTGCTCTATCGCGTCAATCGCTATATTACAGAATTTAATCGCGCCCTCATAAAGCATCAGCGTCAGCTCTGCCGGCGAAGCCGTCATCACCTTGTTGTTATTATACTGCGCATAAGCATTTTGCATTGCCATCCTTTTTCATCAGCCTCCCAATAAGCCGGTCACGGCGCTCATATTCGACTGCATTTTCGCGAGAGCCGTCTCCATCTTGCTGAATTTCCTGTACCACTTATCCTCGTATTCAGCAACCTTCGCTTCCATCTCTTTGATCTTGCTGGTGTAACTGTCGTAATCCGACTTCATCTTCTTATCGTCGTAGAAATTACCAAAGGAACGATATCCGTCCACCGATTTTGACATATCGAACATCTTGTCATAAAGACTCTTACCCATCTTTGAGAAAAACTCGATAACCGTATCCGGATCGTTGGATATCATGCTCTTGAGTTTATCCTCCTGGTTCATGGTGAACTCATCGTCCGGATCGCCTGCGATATGATAAGCGTGCTTTTCATTATCAGCCGCCTCAAAGTAACCCAGGGTCTCGATTCCAAAGTCATACAGGTACATGGTCTTGCCATTCTTCATTTCGATTCCGCCAGCCATGATAGACTGTAAGGCAGAATTAACTTCAGAAAGATTATCATCCCGGCGCAGAATGGAATCCTTGATCTTGGTCTCCCACTTCTCCACCTCTTTCTCGGACATGGAATCCTTCTCATCGTCTGTGAGAGGCTCATAGCCCTTAGCCCTGTCTGCATTATACAGCTTATCCATCTCGTTGACAATCTCATTATACTCCTTTAAGAAGTTTTTGATCATGTCATAGATGCCGTCGGTATCCTGCTGGGTCGTGACAGTAACCGGCGCTGTAGTCTTATCCAAAGCCGTGATAGTCAGACCATTAATTTCAAACGTATTATCTTCACTGGTGAACGTCGCACCATTGAGAGAGATCTTCGCATCCTGTCCCTTTGTTTTTGTAGCGTAATCTGACATTGTTACGCCAGCCTGATCTGCCTGTTCCTTTGTCATGAGTCCAAGTGACGACAATACGTCTGTATCCCCCGTCATCTCGAAATTATTCTTTTCCCCTGACTTCGGACTGCTTATGAAAAATCTCTGATTCTTAGCATCAAATGTGGCGTTTAATCCTGCGTCCTTAAATTGAGTCAGGATTTCGGAAATCGTAGTGTCCTCCGTCACTTTAATATCCACCGCATTACCGCCTTTCTCGACGGTAATTGTCTTATCTCCCGTGAAACTCCCCATTACATCCTTCAATGTAGACAAGGCTGTTAAATCGTCTGTGCCTGTGCCTGGTACTCTACTGATCTTTCCCCCAGTCAGATATCCCGTTTTAGCCAGTTCCATAACTTCCAGTTCCTGAACGCCGTTCACCGCATTCTCCCCGGTAATCACGCTGACCGCATTGCTGTTGGAAACCTTGGTGGTCTTCTTCGTATAGGCCTCCGAAAAACGCATAGTTGAAAGGTACTTCGTCTGAAGCTTCTTGAGCTTCGAGTTCAGCTCCTTCCACGCCTCCTGTTTCCAGTCCAGTCTGGTCTGCTCTTTCTTCTTGACATCCACCTTTTTCTGTCTGGCAGCCACCAGCTCCTGGATAATGCTCTCTGTATCCATTCCGGACATCATGCCCGTCATACGCATTGCCATATCTCAAATTCCTCCTGATTTCTTCTATGTTTATACTGCCGATACCGGATAGTGACATACTTCAGTCTCCAGCGCTCTAACGCCCCGGAAAATCTTCTGCCCTTATCCTTTTGTATCCACCAGAATCCCTGCCAGCTCCCATGCCTTGGCCAGCATATCAAGGGTCTTTTCCGGCGGAATTTCCTTGAGAACTTCCTTGGTATCCTTGTCTACGATCTTGATCGTTACCCTGTTGGTCTTTTCATGAATCCCGAAAATGGCCTCGGAATGAGACAGACTCTGGTTCAGCTTTTCTACGGCTTTCTTAACCTGATCGTTAATTGCCTGCTGCTGTTCTCTGGGCGTTACATTATTGCCGGCGGAGTTATCCTGTCCCTCGCCCCTGCTGTCCTGCTTCTCGGTACCCGCTACTCTGACGGTAGTAGCGTCGTAGGTATTAGCCTGCTGTTCTTCCGTAGCAACATCCATGTTCTCTGCTACCGGTCTCTGCCCTGACCCTGACTGTGGCTTAGCCTGCGGTGTTGTCTGCGCCTGATAGGTCATTGCGCTGCTCAATGGTTCTATTGCCATTTTGAATCACCTCCGTGTGATATTTTAAGTATTTAGTTGTAAACTCAAGAATCTGTAAGCTTTCTTAAATTTATATCGGAAAAATTACAGAAATATTTAGTGACAAGGGAAAAAATCTGCTTTTTCTTAGCATCCACAGCCTGTTATGCCAGGCTGACCAATATCTCTCTGTAGTATGGATCATCCGCCGCCAGATCTTCTACATGATCCATCTCAACAAGCTCAAAATTATATCTGTCAGGAACACTGACTCTTACCCCCTGACCTGCCAGGTACCATTCATACTCCAGATCTATATGCCCCACATCCAGCGCCTGATATCCATTCAGGGTGAGATCATATGCCAGAACCCCGGCAGACGGCCCAATCGCAATCAAAAACAATGTGTCCTGCTCAGCATATTTAAGGGATGCTTCCAGGAGCTCGTCATACCTGTCAAATGAACTTGTGGCCGGAGCGATAATACGTCTGAAACTTTTTGTATTGTCAAACAAATCATTTCCCGCCCCCAGACGTGTCAATGCCCCTTCGACAGAAATGACATTCCTTTTTTCCCAAATGCTTTTCAGTTTTTCAAGACGCCGGACCGGCGCATCCGTCATATTATCCTTATACATCACATAAAATCTTGTCAGATAAGCGTCCGCATATATCCGTTCTGTTTCCAGCAGGGAACTGTGCATCTTGCGTATATCATCTGTCATATAACGCCGTATTGCGTCATCACACCCCAATGCGTAAGACTCCAGCGAACCATAGTTGTTTGCAATGGCAATGATCAGTTCGGGCATATCTGAATGTAATACTTCTATCATGCGCTGCGCAAGCCGGGCATCGTAGCGTTGATATTTAACATTACCTTTCTGATTACCCATAATCTGAAATTCCCCGTCCCCAAATCTTGCCAGAGATCTTTTTTCTTCAACAATCTTACGAATCGTTTCATCCTGAGATTCAAAATGAGGACGAAAAAATCTGAATTCAGAATCCGGATCGCACAACTCATAAGGCGCGTTTCGTGTTCTGTCCAGTAAGATCTGTGTCCCGTCCCAGAGATTATTTATCTCGTTGACCATATCATTCTGAGCCTCTACTGCTTCTCTGAAGGACTGGCAGATTACATTTATCTGATTTTTCAATTCAACATTTTCCCTTTTAAGAAGTTTTACTTCGTCCGATAAGTTCTTTATATATTCGAATAAATAACTGTCAGCGCTTTCCACTCCATATACCTCCTTCTGACAACAGATCGTTACCGTTTCCCTGCTTTATATCCATCTTACCATTTCGTCATTGTCGGCGGCAAGCCCAATATTAATAAAAGACCTGCCACGGAATGGTTCCTGCAGGTCTCTTATTTACTCTTTTTCTTCAAATTGATCCCAACAACTTCTTCAGCGCATCCATGCTCTCCCCGCTGACCGCCTCCTCATTGGCCTGCTGGATCTGCGCGTAAACCTCCTTGCGGTAGACAGGAACATCCCTCGGCGCGGTGATGCCCAGCTTTACCTGCTCCCCCTTGATTTCCAGAACGGTGATTTCCACGTTATTGTTGACAATCAGAGCCTCGTTTTTCTTTCTGGATAAAGCTAACATCTATTCACCTGCTTTCTTTCTGGCCTGCAGAATATCATAAATGGGGTACTTCACCTTATAGTCCTCCCCCTCCACGATGATCTGACATGCCTTCCGCTCAGCCGCGTTGATGATGATGGGCCCTTTAAGGTTGACGGTCATCTTCGTAAGGTCGCCAGGAACCGTGACGGTGACCAGCACCAGAATCTCCTCCTCGATAAGCTTTCCGATATTTTTCAGAAGCTCGTCGTCCACCTGGGGATTGTACTCAGGCACCACCGCCAGAGGATCCATCACCGGCATGGCAAAGCCCGGCTCCTGGATGGACTGGAGCCAGTGGATGGCCCCCACGCCCTTTTCCTCATCGTGCAGAAGGGCGAAATCGGTCAGCTCAGGGAATCCGATGATTCCCCCGGGAAAGGATATGATCTTATCGTCCTCTATTTCAACTTCCCCGAAAACTTTTGTGTTTATTTTCATTGATACTCCATTCTGCGGCCCACGCCGCAAGCAATTCTCCCGAATCCTCCCCGGCAGCCCGAAGCCGCAAGCCGCTTCCTGGCCAGATGGGGAATCAGATATAATTCATCAGCGAGGTCTGCATGATCTTACCGGTGGCCATCAGCGCCGAATTGTAGGTGAGCTCCGTGCTGGTGAGCTGGATCACCACCTCCGCGATATCGATGTCTTCATTCTCCGACTGGAGGGTCTTGAAGTTGGTTCTCTGATCCATCAGACGGTTGCCGATCAGGGCAAGACGCTGGCTTCTGGTTCCGTTATCGGTGACCGCCAGGTTGGTTTTATCCAGATAGCCCTGGGTTTTGGTGATGGTGCTGCCGAACATTTTGTGGATGTCCTCACGGATGTAGTCGTAGGTCTTCACGGCGGCGTCATACTGGTTTTTCACCCTGGCGTATGCGTTGGGATCCGCTTCCTTATCCATGCTCTTTAACTGCAGCTCAAGGTCTGTCTTCGTGGCGTCTATCTCCACCAGGTTGTTCAGAACTCTCTCCAGATCGTCGATATCTCTGTCCAGATCGTGGACGAACACCTTATCCGCGGTGGTGTTCACCTGGATTTTCTGGTTATAGCCAAGGTCGTATTCGATGGCCTGCCTGTTGCCCACACCGCCCAGGTACTCGGGATTATAGCTGATTCCCTTTCGGTCCTCGCCATATTTATCCTTAATGGGAATGGGGTTACCCCCAGCGTCTGTGGGAAGATCGCTGGTCTTATCGATCTTCGTACAGGCAAAGTAATGCTCCGGCCGCAGATCCCCGTTCTCCCATTTATCCTTGCCGTAGGTCACCCGTATTTCGTCCTTCTCCGTGAGCTTGGGCATGGCGTCATAGGCCTTGTCGCTGATCAGGATCTCCCCGGTCTCCGGGATAAAAAGCGCCAGCGCGTCGCCCTTTTCGTTGGCCTGCCGCATCTTCTCGTAGGGATCCGGGTTATCCGTCAGCTCCGCCTTCGTTATGGCAGTCCCCAGAAGGGGTTTTGTCTCCCCGTAAGCCAGCGTCGCTTTCACGCCCGCCGCCGGTAAATCCGCCGCTCCCTTCTTGATGGCCGCCTCCAGGGTCTTCTTCGAGCCGTCCGGAAGCTTTACCTTCGCCCCGACGGGAATGGTGATCCCGCCGCCGGTCTGTACCTTCACTTCGGTTCCCGCAGGTATGACGACATCTACCTCTTTCCCGGTGGGAGACTCGGCTGCCGTGAGCTTTACCTTCGTATCCTCCGCCAGCTTCACTACGGCTCCCGTCGGCGCGGCCGTAACTCCTGCGCCCGCAGTTCCTCCAATCTGCACTTCCTTCCCTACAGGCATATCGGGATCCACATATCTGAGCTCGGGTATCCCGTCTGTGAGCCTGTCATAAGAGAGGCGGATCCGGTGAATATCCCCGTTCTGGACATTCTTCTCCTCTATCCCGTCATACTTTGCATCCGTATAGTTATTCTTGTTCAGCCCGTCCAGACCTGCATTGTAAGTATAATTGATGCTGTCGAAATCATCTCTGGTGAGCTGCTCCGTGATCTGGTAGGAGGGCATATTCTCCTCCACATCCTGCATGAAGGTCAGCGGCGTGTCCGTCCGGTATCCGGTGAACACGTATCTGCCCGCATAGTCCAGATTTCCGGTGGAGTAAAACTCATCCCGCAGGGATTTGAGCTGCTCCACAAACACCTGCAGATCCTCGCTGCCGTACTCCTTGTTGTTGGCCTTGTTGGCGATCTTACTCATATTGGTGAGCACCTCGGCCACCGTGTTTTCCAGGGCCTTGGTGGTAACGTCCAGCCAGCTCTCCGCGTCCGGAGCGTTCTTCTCATAATACTGGGTCAGCTCGGAAACGCTGGTCCGAAGCCGCAGTGCGCGGATTGCGATCACAGGATCATCCGATGGTCTCGTGATCTTCTTCTGGGTGGCCATCATGGTGCTCAGCTTATCCTGGAGCACCTTATTATTATTGATATTATACAGAGAATTATTCTGCATAATTTTGTTTGTCATTCTCATAAGGTATGCTTTCCTCTCTGCTATGTGTCCGCTGCCTTACGGCAGAGCCGCTCTCCTTTTTCAGTCCGGATCATACTGCCCGTTTTATCCTCACACGCCTGTGCGCAGAATCAGCTGGTCATAGACCTCTGTCAGGGTCTGTATCATCTTGGACGCCAGGGTATAGGAATACTGGAACTTCACCATCCCCACCGCTTCCTCATCCTCATCCACACTGGAGATGGAGCTTCTCTGATTGTCGATGCTATTGCGCAGGCCGTTGTAGGTATCATAGAACATGCCCGCATCGCTTGCGTTCAACGCCACATCCGCCAGAATCGACTCCAGGAGCTGTCCCGCGGTTCCGTTTCGGAAGCTGAATGCGTTCTTATCGGTGAGAAGGGCGATCAGCTCATCCACCTTGCCCCGCTCCTCCACGCCGATATCCTCGGTGCTCTTGGTTCCCAGGCGGTCGGCATTGAGCAGAAGCTCCGCGCTGATGGTGAAATTGCCGGCCGTCAGCTCGTAATAGCCGTTGTCGTCCATGAAGTCAGCCGCCGTATATTCCGTCCCGTCCCCGGACGTCCCCGTAAAGAAGATACCGCCCCGGTTTCCCTGGGAGTCATAGCCGCTGGAGAAGATTTCATTTACCTTCTCCGCAAAGCCGCGGATCCAGGCGTTCATCTGTTCCATATAATAAGGAATGCCCTGGTATTTGATCTGCTTTTCGGTTCTTGCATCCTTCCCCGTCATGCCTGCGATGACGCCTGCATCCACCGCCGGGGCGCCCTCATGGGCGGGATCAAGATTAAAGGTATAGGTGCTGGTTTCCTTATCAAACTCCCAGCCTTTATAGTAATAAAGCGTATTTCCGATGTTGATGACGCCGCTCTCCGGCAGGGTGCAGTCCTGCATGGTCTTCAGATACTCGTCTGTCACCTGAATGCGTACGCCCGTAGCCGTATTATTGGGGTCGGGTCCGAGCACCTTCCCGTTAAAGTTCGCCCCGTTGTTGCCGTCCCGGATATCCACCAGCCCCTTGAGCTTACCGCCCATGGCCGCGTTGGAAAGACTGAACTCGTTGCCGTTATCCCACATAAAGCGGTAGAGACCGTCCACATCCGTCTGATTTACCTTCTCGTCATTCTTTCTTGCCACATAGGAGAGGGTGTTATAGTCGTTGCCGTCCACCAGGAGCTGGCCGCCGGCGATGCGCACCATGTATCTGTTGACTCCGGTATCTCTCTTTGGATCATTGGCGTCAAGAATGGGAATCTCCATGATCTCCACGTCCACAATCTCGGAGAGCTCGTCGATCAGCAGATCCCTCTGGTCCCTGAGCTCGTTGGCCCTCGCCCCGGAAAGCTCGATGGTGTTAATCTGCTTGTTCAGGGTAGAAATCTTCTGAGCCAGGGAATTGATGGAGTCGATGTTCTGCTTGATCTCCAGGTTGATATCCTTCTGAAGCTCCTGCAGATCACCGTACATATTATTAAAGTAATCTGTCAGGGACTTGGCCGCGGCGATAAACTGCTGCTTGGTCTTATCGCTGCTGGCGTCGGTGGTGATATTCTGCAGGCAGTTGCTGAAATTGTTAAAGATCGCCGTGAATCCACTGGTTCCCTTGTCGTCGAAGTAATCCTCGAACATGGTGGTGTAGTATTTCTTGACGGAAAACTCCCCGAATTTACAGTTGTTGTTCCAGTATTTGGTATCGTAAAAGGAATCCCGCACGCGCTCGATGGCGATGGTATCCACGCCTGCCCCCGCGCACCCGTAGGTGGTGAAGGTTCTCAGAGCGTTGTTGGCCTGCTGGGTCACCTGCTGGCGGCTGTAGCCCACTGTCTGGGCGTTGGAGATATTGTTCGCTGTGGTATTGAGCGCGGCGTTGGCGGCGCGAAGCCCGGAACCTGCGATATATAATCCGAAAAACTGTGACGGCATTTATTCCACTCCCTTCGGAATCCGGAATCTCTGTGTCTTACGTGGAGCTCCGGCTTCATAATTTTCTGTTTTATCTTCCCAGCGTGGTGATGATATGCTCCATCATCTCGCTGATCACGTTTATGTAACGGCTGGAAGCATTGTACGCGTTCTGGAACATGACCATGTTGCTCATCTCCTCGTCGGAGGAGGTTCCCACGATCTGTTCCCTGGCCGCCGCGATGTTATCCATGGTGAGCTGCTGATTGGCACAGATCTCCTTGCTGACATTGCCCGAGTTGGCCACCTGGGAGATCAGGTTGTCGTAGTAGTTGACAAAATCCAGCTTCGTCTTCACATTGGGATTTAAGGTAAGGCCCTCCTCCTTGAACAGATCCTGCAGTCTGTCCGCGGTCTCCTGGTCCACCTGGCCGTTCTCCTTCTTAAAGCCCAGAAGGGAAGGCGCCTGCTTCAGCTCTCCGTTGATGATCAGGTTCATCACTGTGAAGTCCTTATCCTCCTTCGATCCTGTCATCGTGTTGAAAATCTGATAAGGATCTCCGTTGGCATCCCTCATATAAGTGCTGTCAGGGAAAGGCCCGGCCTGATTGGCCGCATCCCGGAACACTTCGTTGATCTTCGTTGTGATGGCGTTGATGAGCTGGTCAAACTCCGCCTGCACGTTCATCATGATGGACTGGGAAATCTCCCTGTCGTATTTCTCCGCGCCTCCCGGCTCTCCGATATGTAAATCCTCATGGGTGGCTCTGTGATCGCCCCGCACCATCAGAATGGACTTCAGCGCTCCGATATCTGTGTTCATGCTGGTGGAGATTTTCTGGTTCATATTGAAAAGCTCCGCCCCTTTGATCCCTTCCGCATCCACCTTGCCATTAGAATCCTTCCTGGCAAGATGCTTCCAGTAGGGCGTATAAAATCCGGTCTCAAGATCGGTATAAAGTTCGATTTCATTGGCGGAATCGGATTTCACGAAATCCTTTCCCTCCAGCTTGATAATGATATTTCCGTCCGCATTGGTTCTGCACTCGATATTGGCCAGCGCTGAGAGCTCGTCGATGAGCAGGTTCCTCTCATCCCGCAGATCGTTGGCCTTTTCCACCTTGCCGCCCTCGATCTTCTGGATCTCCTGGTTGAGCTCCGCGATGCGCTTTCCGTAGGCGTTGATGGTGTCCACGTGCCGTTTTACCTGATTATTCAGATTGTCCTGATATTCGGAAAGGCCCTTGTACACCGCCTGGGAGCGGGTCACAAACTCGCTGCAGCGCTGTACGAATACCCCCTGGGTCACCGCGTCGCCCGGATTTCTGGCCAGATCCTCCACCGACTTCCAGAGATTGCTGATCGAGTCCGCAAAGGCCTCGCCCTCAAGCTCCTGGAAAAGGTCGTACACCTCCTCAAAGGCATAGGTGGAAGTCTCGTAAAAAGCGCTCCGCCCGGATTCCCGGCGGTACGCCTTGTCGAGGAAATCGTCCCTCACCTGTTTCACCTGGGTATAGTTTACACCGAGACCCGTCTGCTGCCAGGAAATGGCGGTGGCGTTAGTAGAAATGGTTTTATAAATCCGGGTACCCTGCTGCACCTGCTGCCTGGTATACCCGGTGGTGTCGATATTAGACATATTATGCGCCGTGGTGTTCAGCGCATTCTGACTGGTCTGCAGACCACTCACTCCGATATATAAGCTTCCGAATAAAGACATTGCGTTCCTCCGACTCTTCTGATTAACCCCTCAGGATCAATCTGTGAAAATTTATCTTCCTATGATCATTCCCAGGGATCACTGTTTGGCGTCAAAGCCGCTCCCGTCCAGCCCCACAGGAGTTCCGGTGTTAAAGGCCCCCTTGTTGTAATTGGCTGTCTCCGGCGCGGCTTTCATGGCCTGAAGCATGTTCATGTCAAACTCCACCATCTCCAGCGCGTTCTCGATCAGAATCCGGTTCTGTTCGTTAATGCTTCTGACCTTATGCACAGCCGTGCTCAATCTGTCATGTACCCTGGCCAGTTTCTGCTGTTCCTGCTCCCTGCTCCTGAGCATTTCGATCAGGTCGGTGAGCATCAGCGTGTTAACATCCCTGTTAATTACATTGGCGATATCGGCGTACACCTCCTGGCGCTTTTGCTCCAGACGGTTTATCTTACCCACAACGCTCTGTTCTTCATCCGTGATTTTGGCCAAATCATCAAGGTTACCGGATACGATAACCGACGTTTTCTTTGAGGATAAAGTAAGCAAGTCCTCATATTCCTGACTCTCCAGATCCAGTATCTCGATCAGGTTTTCCATTAAGCTTGCCATCTGTTACCTCAATTCTTCATATTTCTCCAGAAATTTCTCCAGCAGCTTATCCGCAAAGCGCTCCGTGCTCACCTCATAGGTTCCCGACTGGACCTTCGCCTTCACAGGAGCCACGATATCTTCCCTGATATCGCCGCTTTCCGAAAGAGCCTGCTTCACCCACTGGATATCCTTCCCGAGGCTGGAAATCTGCAGCCTGTCGGAAGCGGCCGTACTGCCTGCGGCCACCGCCCTGGTGGTCTTTCTGTTATCATAGAGTTTCTGTACCTGTGTATAAGCTTCTATACGCATTCGGATTCCTCCTTCCGTGGATCTTCTCTGAATCCTTCTGTCGATACATAAATCATTTTCCGGCATGATATCAGCGTATCCATGCTCCGCCCATTTATGCACTTCCATTATTTATTACATAATAAGTATCGGATGATTTTGGAAAGACTTTAGGGGAAGCAATCCGGCGGGGGAAGTTTTTTTCCCTGCGCGCTCAGGCAGGGTCTGCCCGCCGCGCGGGGCGCACGCTGCACCGGCAGCGAACTTCCATATGCGGGCCTGCACAAACAACGGATGCCAGGCTTCGCCAGACATCCCTATGTTAAAAAGGTCAGGGAAAGACCTGCTCTCCCTGACCCTGTCGGAGCGTTTTGACGCTTCCTGTTTTTATTTCTTCGTTTTTAAATCGGGGCGCATATCCACCCCTCTGTTTCCATCCGCCTGCGGATTGCTGCCGAACACATAGTCGTTTCCGGGAAGGATGGCGTTGAGCAAAATCCCCACCAGCGCCGCGATCGCCAGTCCCGTGAGGGTGATGGAGGTGCCGCCCACCGTGAAGGTGAGGCCGCTCCCGAAGCCCAGGCCGCTCACCAGAATCACCGCCGCGATGATCAGGTTCCTGGACTTGGTGAAATCTACCCTGTTCTCCACGATGTTGCGCACGCCGATAGCGGAAATCATTCCGTAGAGCATGAAGCTCACGCCGCCGATGATGGCGGAGGGAATGGAACCGATGATCTCGGCCATTTTCGGGATAAAGCTCAGCACCACGGCATAGATCGCCGCCAGCCGGATCACTTTGGGGTCATACACCTTACTCAGCTCCAGCACGCCCGTGTTTTCCCCGTAGGTGGTGTTGGCCGGGCCTCCCACCAGCGCGGATAAGGAGGTGGCAAGTCCGTCCCCCACCAGCGTTCTGTGCAGGCCGGGATCCTCGATAAAGTTCTCGCCCACCGTGGCGGAGATGGCGGACATGTCTCCGATGTGCTCCATCATGGTGGCCAGCGCGATGGGGGCCATCACCAGCACCGCCGTCAGATCAAATTTGCAGATCCGGAAGGGGGGAAGTCCCACCCAGCCCGCCGCCTGCACCCCGGCAAAGTTCAGGATCGCGCTGCCGTCCGGATTGGTCATGCCAAAGGCGTTAAAGCAAAGGGCCGCCGCATAGGAGATCACCACGCCCATGAGGATAGGGATAATCTTGAACATCCCCCTTCCCCAGATATTAAAGATGATGATCGTGCCCAGCGCAATAATGGCAAGAAGCCAGTTGGTGGAGGCGTTGGACACCGCAGAGGGCGCCAGGGAAAGGCCGATACAGATGATCATGGGGCCCGTCACCACCGGGGGAAGGAATTTCATTACCTTCTTAACTCCCAGCAGTTTGATCACCAGCGCCAGCACCAGGTACAAAAGCCCCGCCACCACGATTCCACCGCAGGCGTAGGGAAGCTTATCTCCCATGCTCATCCCCGCAAAAATGCCAGTGTCAAGCTGGGCCACCGTCTGGAAACCTCCCAGAAACGCAAAAGAAGAACCTAAGAATGCGGGTACCTTCAGTCTGGAGCAAAGATGGAAAAACAAAGTTCCCAGCCCCGCACAGATCAAGGTTACCTGAATCGAAAGTCCTTCTCCTTCAAAATAAACATTCACCAAAATTGGTACCAGGATTGTCGCGCCGAACATGGCAAACATGTGCTGCAATCCCAGGATCAGCATCTTTGGGAGACCAAGCCCGCTGGCGTCCCTGATCGCTTCCTGCTGTCTTATCATTGAATTGTCCTCCTGTAATTCTTTTGAACTGTAATTTTACGCACTTCTACGAGTATACTTGTTCCCTCTGGTTATTGCAAGGAAAAGATAAAATTTTTCTAAATTTTCTGCGCGGCCTTTTCCTGTGCAGACCCCTTACGGAGCCGGTCCGACTCCGGCCTGCGCGCCTGATCCGGAGCGCCCTCCGACACCAGGACACAGGTGTCCTGCAGGTGTCCGACAAACATCCTGCAAATCCCTTCAAAATGTTGACTTCCTTATAAAATTGCACTACAATTTTGTATAATGACAACAAGAGATGGAGGCGAGCTGCTATGGAACATTTGAAGAATATGGAAAACGCTTATATTTTGAATCACCCTCTGATTCAGCACAAAATTTCCCTGCTGAGGAACATAAACACCGGTACCAACGAGTTCCGGAAACTGATCGAGGAGATCGCCATGCTGATGGGTTACGAGGCCCTGGGGGATCTTCCCCTGGAGGAGGTGGAGGTGAGAACCCCCATCGAGACCTGCATGACGCCGATGATCTCCGGCAAGAAAATGGCAGTCGTCCCCATCCTGCGTGCCGGGCTGGGAATGGTGAACGGAATCCTCGCTCTGGTTCCCTCCGCAAAGGTGGGCCACATCGGTCTGTACCGGGATCCGGTGACCCACGAGCCTCACGAGTATTACTGCAAGCTTCCCGAGCCCATCGACCAGCGGACCATCATCGTGGTGGATCCCATGCTGGCGACCGGAGGCTCCGGCTCCGAGGCGGTTGACTTCATCAAGCAGCATGGCGGCAGGCGCATCAAATTCATGTGTATCATAGCGGCTCCCGAGGGCCTTAAGAAGCTCCATGAGGATCATCCCGACATCCAGATCTATGTGGGACACCTTGACAGATGTCTCAACGAGCATGCCTATATCTGTCCCGGTCTGGGCGACGCGGGGGACCGGATTTTCGGAACCAGATAATAACAAACGCTGTCACGCTTCGCGAGTCAGCTTATTGTAACAACGGACAGCACGCCTGGCGAACTGTCCGTTGTCAGCAGGCAAGGCTGCCGCGAAAGTGCGGCAGCCTGTTCTTATATCAGTGTTCCTGTATTAATCCCCCTGTCAGATAACCCTCTGCTCCAGATAAGGCCGCAGGTTCTCGAGCACGACCCGGTACCCGTTGGCATACATGTGGATGCCCTCAACGGTGAATTCCTTTTTCAGCCTTCCCTTCTCATCCGTAAGTCCCCGGTTCACATCCAGGAAATTACATCCCCGCTCCCGGGCCAGCTCCTCCACCGCCCTGTTTGCGATCCGGATATTTTCGTTGGTCCTGGTGACAAAGAGAGTCGCCGCCCACTCCTCGTCCGGAAGCTTTTCGGTCTCATTGACCGGATAGTAGGCCATCATGTTGATCTGCGCCCCGGGAAGCCTCTCCCTGATCCGCGAGAGGATCTCCCCGTAATGGCCGATCAGTGTCTCCAGCTTATAGTCCGGGCTCCCGATATCGTTGGTTCCGATGTTGATAAAGATCCGGGAGGGCCTGGTTCCAAAAACCATCTCCTCCATGGACAGAAGCATATCCTCCGTCTTAAAGCCGCCGATTCCCCGGTTGTAGATCACCTGCGTCATTCCCTCCGTCATCAGAAGCTCGTTGATGGGAAACTGCTCCATCAGGGACGAGCCGGTAAAGAGAATCTCTCCCTCCCTCACACTCTGATTCAGAATCCGGTATCTGTCCAGCTTTTCCCGCTGTTCCTTTGAAATTGCCATCCGGTTTTCATCCTTTCTGCGTCTGCTCTGATCATTCCTTCGGCTTTGCCAGAAGCTCTGTCCGCGTCCTCACGATCACAGGGGTTCCGCCATGCGCAAGCGCTCCGTCCTTAACCGTCACGATACTGCCGTCGACCAGGTTTTCATAGCTGCCGTCTGCAAGATAAGCCGGAACGTTCCCCGAAAAGCCTCCCAGGCTGAAAATCCCGACGACGCTCTTTTCTCCCATCTCGCACACGCTCACCGCCACTTCCTTCTCATCCTCCGCAAACAGGCGGTAAATCCCATCCGCCGCAAGCTCATTCTTTTTGATCCGGGAAAGTGCGGCGATCAGCTCCGAGATATCCTCCCCCTTTGAAAAATCCAGAGGATCCTTCTCAAAGATGCTGGGGCGGTGGCTCAGCATGGCCTCCTGGCCGGCGTAGATGAACGCGCAGCCCTTAAGCATAAAGGAAAGGGCGGTCCAGTTTTTGAGAGCGGTCTTATCCGGGCAGTGATAAGCGATCCTGTCCTGATCGTGGTTTTCAAGGCTGCGGAGCTTCACATAGTTTTCCGGGTATGCCCCCTCCTGCTTTTCGATCTCATCCAGGTAAAGGGACAGCGGCTGTTCCTTCCTGAGACAGGCCATGAAGGAAGGCCAGATATCGTAATCATAACACATGTCGAACGCCTCATAGAGCTGTGAATCCGAGGCGCAATACCCCTTTTGGTCGCGGATAAACTTGACAAAATGCTTCTCCGTGCTCTCCGCCAGCCAGATGGCTCCGGGCCTTACCGTCTCCACCTCCTCTCTGGCCTGCCGCCAGAACTGCACGGGCACCCTGGGGGCCACGTCGCAGCGGAAGCCGTCCACCATCTCCGCCCACATTTTCAGCGTGTCGATCTGATAGCGCCAGAGCTCCTTCACGCCATAGTCAAGATCCGCGATATCGCTCCAGTCCGGCACCAGCGTCACCGTATTTCCCTGTGCGTCCCTTTTGAAAAACTCCGGGTGATGCTCCATCAGCCAGGAATCCGGGGAGGTGTGATTGTACACCACGTCCAGAATGCACTGCATCCCCCTTCTGTGGATCTCGTCGGTGAGATGGCGAAACTCCTCCATGGTTCCCATGGCCGGATCCGTCTTCCGGTAATCCCGGATGGCATAGGGGCTTCCGTCCTTTCCCTTTCGCTCCAGAACGCCCACCGGCTGTATGGGCATGAACCATATGATGTCGGTTCCAAGGGCCTTAATCCGGTCCAGATCCCCCTCCAGAGCCCGGAAGGTCCCCTCCGGCGTATGGTTGCGCACAAAAAGGGAATACATTACCTTCTGCCGCAGTGTGATGTCTGTCTGCTGTGCCATTTTTTCAGTCCTCCATTTGAAAAATTTATGATAAAAGCGGGCACGACGCCGCGCCCGCTTTTCGAATCGCTGATATCCTACTCGTTCACTGCCGCAGTGATCTCGTCGATAATGGCCTGGCCGCCTTCAGCATACCATTTCTCTGCAAAGGTGTCAAACTCGTCGATGGAAGCCTGCCCCAGAATGATCTTGGCGAAGGTCTCCTCCTCCAGCTTCTCCAGGTTCGCCCACTTGGCCGCCATGGTCTCGGTCTGGCCGCTGTAGATATTGTAGACAGCTTCATAGCCATCCTCCACCAGAGGCCTCTCGCCGATCATGATGGATACCAGTCTGGGCAGATTACTTGCAGCTATTTCATGTTTGTTATCCCAATACTCAACGGAAAAATCCTCTTTCGGATCCAGCTTGAGAATCTCGATGGCGTCCAGGTCCCCGCGAAGGAGCTTGCGGTTGGTCATGTCTATGTCGTCCTTTGCCACCTCGCCCAGGTTGAATTTCTTCAGCCACTCGTAGGAATACTCGATCTCGTCCGCGTTGTCATATACGTTGAATAAAGGATATATGTCGGAAGTAATATTGTTTTCCGTCTTTTTCTCATCCACCCAGGACTGCTCGTTGGCAATCAGGTAGTTGATGATTTTGATCGCCGCCTCCGGGTGCTCGTAGCCCTTGCGGACACATACGTAGGAGGATGTGGGATCCGCCATGGGAGAGTAAAATGTTCCGTCCCCTGCCAGCGGCGAGAGGTATGCCTGCCAGTCCGCCGTACCCGCCAGCGCCATGTCGCCTATGGTGTAACCGCACCACCAGGGCCCGAAGAAGATCCCGACTCTTCCGGCCGTAACCGGCTCAAGGGAATCGCTTCTTACAAATACCTCGGGATCGATAGCGCCCGCCGCGTACCACTCGGCAATCTCCGCCAGCGCTTCCTTCGTCTCCGGCTGCACGGATCCATACAGGATCTCGCCGTTCTCGTTCTGTATCCAGTATTCCGGATAGGACTTAAAGGCTCCGAAGAGAGGATCCAGCCCCCAGCGGTTTCCTCCCCTTCCGATGAGCTGATCGCCGGAAGCAGGGCCTATGATACCGATGGTATTGTCTCCGCCGATTTTGGCGTCAACAAAAGCCTTTGCCACGTCAAAAACCTCGTCCATGGTGGTAGGAGCCTCCAGGTTCAGCTCGTCCAGCCAGTCCTGACGGATCCACATTTCATTGACGCCCCCTGCGGTAATGTTGGGGGCGGGAATGGCATACATTTCCCCGCCGGAGGAGATGGCGTCCATCAGGGTATCGCCGCCGGAACGCACATACTGCTTAAGCTGGTCGGAGGCATATTCCTCAAATGCGGCCGTGAGCGGCTCAAGCTGATCGTATTTGAGCATCGCCAGATACTGTGTCTGTCCTACGTTCATGGCGTCCGGCAGGGTATTGGAC
>CANOVJ010000008.1 GCA_947570615.1 uncultured Lachnospiraceae bacterium | reverse complement strand
AAAAGTACACCTTTTTGAAACCACCTTTTATCTCTGATCAAATCATTCTTTTCTTCGCTTTTTCAAGGAAGGTTGACAATGGCATATTACACCGTCTGGCCGCCTCCTTCCCTGTAATTTTCTTTTCCATCCATTGGCTGAAAACTTCCTCAAAATTCTCCGGGAGCGGTTTTGCCGGTCTTCCAAACCGGACGCCGCGCAGTTTTGCCGCCTCGATTCCTTCCTTCTGTCTCTGTTTGATATTCTTTCTTTCATTTTCAGCCACAAAAGACAGAACCTGCAATACAATATCGCTCAGGAAGGTCCCCATCAGATCCTTTCCCCGCCTCGTATCCAGAAGCGGCATATCCAGCACCACAATATCTACCCTCTTTTCTTTCGTCAGGACTCTCCACTGCTCCAGAATCTCCTCATAATTCCTTCCCAGCCGGTCTATGCTTTTTACATAAAGCAGATCATCCGGTTTCAGTTTTCTCAGCAACCTTTTATACATGGAACGCTCGAAATCCTTTCCGGACTGTTTATCCAGGAAGATATATTTTTCATCAACTCCTTTCTCGCATAGTGCAATCATCTGCCTGTCTTCTTTTTGCTCTTTTGTACTTACACGTGCATAGCCATACATTGTCCCCATTGCTTTTCTCCTCAGGATTTTTCAGTATTTTGTTATCCAGTGAACTACTTGATGATGCTTTACGCAAATAAACGGCAGATAGCAGATCTTCAGACCAACTATCTACCGTTTTTGAGATGTGAGAATGTCTCAGAATCCGGCCTGATATATTCTTTCATCTCACATAAAAAATAAAGTGTGCCATACGTATTTCCTGACACACTTTATTTTACCCTTTCAAGCCTTATCAGGAACATCCTTAAACATATTTCCTGCCTGATTACAAAATTCCAATCGAGGCTACAATTGTAGATAAGTAACATCAATATTTCAACTATATACACTTCCAACTATTTCCCCTGGAAGCTATATGCTGACAATATATTCACTGTAAACGTTTTTATCTATTCTTCTCTCTTTTAGAATTTCCTTCACCTGGCACTGGTTGGTTGGATTTAATGCCAGAATAATACCAATATTCTTCCCTGACAAATCCAGTTCTGCTAAAGCAAAAACCGAATGATTATTTATCTCCGTGCTGTTCTGCCCTTTTTCAGATACTATAAATCCTTCATATTTGATCTGCATATTGTCCAAATAGCCTGCATATCTTATGGCGCACTTCCCTGCACCGTATATATACAGTTTTTTCTGTCGACAGGCAAACTTCCTTAATTCATTAATCTGCTTTTTATGCTGATCTATCTTCTGTTTTCCAATCTGTTGCAATATTTGTTCTTTCTTTACCTGTTCCGGGGACATTCGAGCAATCTTTCTCAGTCTCCATTTGGGCACATCTGTAAGCGCATGCCAATCCTTCTTGTATTCCTTATAAATCTCCATATCATATAACCCGTCAGCCCGCAATGCCAACAAATTACAAGCATCCAATACATCTCCATATTTCCCGTTTTTCTTTATTATCTCTTTTTTCACACTCTTTCTGTAATATTGGGGCAATGCATTTATCGCATCAGGGAAACAGTACCCCCACACATAAAACGTCTCTTTCCGCCATGTTGAATGTCTCTTTAATGATGTTGACATTAAAACCTTCCGGGGATAATTCAGACATTTGGCAGAAAACTTTTTTAACGCTGCTATCTGTTCAAGATAAAAGCACACGTGAGAATGATTTACTCGTTCAGGTTTATTATATTTCTTTTGCAGTTCTTTCCAGTTAACATTTTCAAGCATTGTGTGCGTATTCAGAACGGTGGCGCCATATAACGTCAAATGCCACCCGCATTCTTTGGCAAAAAAGACAGGATCACAATACTCCTTTTCTCCTGAATGACTTTCATCTCTATAATTAATTACTATCATATCATAACCGTTAGCTAACTGATTCTTTACCTGTATAATTACTTCCTCCGCCCACCTGATGGAATCACTACAGACCCATAGATAGTCATAATCCTTATATAAGGAATATTTTTGAAATATCTTATACACCTTCATATTTGAATGTAGTTCAGGCGGAAAGCGGACATAGTATAAATTAAAATATATCTTCTGCCATGTCTCCACCAGCAATTGCGTATGATCATCATCGCTGGAATCATAAATATACACGTCGATTCCATATTTCAAAAACAGCTCCATGTTGGTCTTTAATAATTCCTCGACAATAGCTTTCCGGCAATACGTGGGAATACAAACTGCTAATTCCCCTTTCCCCTCTGCTATTATTGGAGATTGTGGTAAATCGTCAGGATCCATATATCCCCAATTCATACTACTTTGCTTCGTATTCATCTCTTTCTATTTACCCTCGTCATTCATGCATATATTATATAAAACTTCTATATAAAACAGGTCCGATAAGTCCAGAATTGAAATATAATCTTTCTTTCTTACAAAATTATTTTCTTCCAGTCGTTTTTGAATATCATCAATGTATTTTTTTACTGCAACTATAATAACATTATTTAAATTCAGGGATTTATAAGTCTGAAAATTCATAATTGGAACCTTATATATAGTTCTGTTCTCTAACAATTCATTTTCATCTATTACATAATCAACTTCCAAACCAAATTGTAAAAAAATTTCAACTATCTGTTTTCCGTATTTCCCCGCCCCCCATATAGTAAAACGCCTGTGGTTTAAGCCATTTTTTCTTAATAATTTCTGCATGTTCAGTGGAAGAATCCGTATCACTTCCAACAGTTTATATTTGTAATCTTCTAATTTCTTATCCAATACAGAATCTTCATAACAGCTTATTAACTCCATTCCGGACAAATCATATCCAAATTTCTCTATATATGGTTTCCAAAAAGAAAAATCGTACCTTTCCCAGGCATGACAACCAAAAGGCAATCTCCTGCCATTAATTTCGAAGCATTTCCTGACATGCGTTTCAAAAGAAAATTCGATAGCTACTGATAAAGGTGCCACTTTAAAACCAGCTTTTGAAGCAGAAAAGAAAAAATCTTCATTACAGTTGAGTTCTCCCAATTCCATCCTTTTGTCCCGCAAAGCTTTTATACAACTGCGTACATTTCTTAATGATAACCCCCCATTGCCCACATATGCCTTTTGGGGTATATCTCCTATCATCCCTTTTTCCGGATAAATCCACGGAGCTCCTATGTAGTCATAATTCAAATCACAAAAATAACTTAATCTGTCATAAAAAACAAACGCATCTAACTGATATACTAACATATAACGGTACAGTTTAAATCTTTCATAAAATTCTGTTGTAAGCATCAGGCGATTATATGTAGATACATTTTCAAAAAAACTATCCTCAAAATATTCAACCTGATATTTTTGAGTCTTTAAAAGAGACTGCAATCGTAACGGTGCAATCAGGCACAAATCATATTTCTCCAACACTTTCTGAGCCTGCCCTAATGATATTATTTCTTTTTCGGACAAATCAGTATGGTAATACGGTATGGCAACGATTACCGTATTTTGTCTATGCTTAAGCAAAATTTTTTCCTCACGGTTATTAATTTTTCAATCATAAAATGCAACAAGATCTTCTTCTATTTGTTTTATTATTCTGGAAAAAACAAGATAGTTTTCCTCTTCTTTAAAACCCATTTGAATGAGTTGATCCTCGATTTCCGCCTCAAATTTACTCGTAGCTATTATAACTATAAAATCATTTCTTATATCTTTACTTGAAAAAACAGGTAAATTCTCTTTCCCTTTCCCAATTTGTTTTTCATTGTTATCAAAAAAACAAACTATTTCACTGCCAAAATATTTGTATAGCAAAAATACTTTTGAGCCTACTACTCCCGTGCCAAATATACCTATTCTTTTATCTTTAAAATACTTCCCCCTGATATAATGGTAGACATCCCGCCTCAGTTCTGTTGATTTCAGTACACTATCCCACAAGAGCTTTCTGTATTTTTCTACCTTATTTATCTTATGATATTCCACAATAACCGAAAGCCAACTTTCATACTCGTTTTCAGGGATCTTTCCTTCAATAAATAATTTATTTAACGCCTCCAGACTTATTTTTTTACATTCTAAGGCAGTCTTAAAAGCATCTACGGTTGATGCCCCGCCAAACTTAAAATTAGATAAGCATTTGCTGGTATGAACAGGTATAATTCCGGAATCATATGCTTTCAACATCCATGCATAATCAGCGGCTATCAAATATTTCATATCAAAACCACCAATTTCTTCAAAAACTTTTCGTCTTGCAAATGTGCTCGGATGAAAATATATCATTCGAAATCTTATATCACTTTCATCATTTTCACAGTCTTTAGACATTCCTGCACAGATTTCATTTTCCCATAAATATCCTTCGCCAGAAAGTATCATTACTTTTTTATTTTCAAATTTATGACATACATATTCCAAAGTGTCTTCCATATACCAGTCATCACTATTTAAAAATGCTATCACTTCACCGCTTGACATATTTATTCCTTTATTCATAGCATGATAAATCCCCTGGTCCGGTTCACTCACCCATTTATGAATATGATCTTCATACTTTCTTATTATATCTATGGTTCCATCTGTTGATCCTCCATCAACAATAATGTACTCCAGATCTCTGTAATTCTGATTAATTATACTTAAAATAGTTTTTTCTATTGTACATTCACTATTATAACAAACTGTAATAATTGTTATTTTCATTAATACTCCCATTTTCACGATGCCCTATTTAGTATAATATATCACTTCCTCCGCAGAAACTCCGGTAAACCGCTTTTTATCCTCCTCTCCTACATAAGGTCCCTGCTTAACCTCTATCATCTCCACTTCCTCCAATACCTGAAAACCATGGCCACCTGAAACCAACAGCATAACGTCCCCTCCATGCAGGTCTCTACTCTCCAGGTAATCCTCGTATTCATCATAAAAATCAACACGAAGTACACCTCGCTTAATAAAAAGCACTTCCTGTGTCATTACCACGTTCCTGGAAACCAGATTGTGTACATGAGCGTCTATTATTTTTCCTGTTGGGTGATGCATGTAAGCCACCTGCTGAGAATAGGCATTCGGTGTAATAAAGTCCACGCCTTCACATTTATAGCTGTCTCTGATAATCATCGCCAATAACCTATTCTTTTTTTTAACTTCTTCTACCTGTCCCACTTTTTATTCTCCCTGTTCGATAAACCTGTACACCAAAGCAACATAATCTATCTGCTTCCTCCATAAAAAATATCTATAATCAAATCCGGTCCATCACCCTGTGCATGCCTTCGACCACCCGCTTCATCTGTTCTGCGGTAAGCGCCAATCCACTTGGAATATAAAATCCTTTTCTCGCCAGGTATTCCGCATTGGGATATTGCTGTCCCTCAAAAAATCCCTGCTGTTGATAAACCGGCTGTTCATGCATACACCAGAAAAAAGTCCGGGAACCAATTCCTTCTTCTGCCAAGAGTTTTTGTATCTCTTTATTATCAATCTGAATCTGTCGATCCAGAACAATACCATATACCCAATAAATGTTATCCGCATAATCCGTCTTTTCCAGTGGAAAAATCAATCCATCTATGTCACTTAATTGTTCTGTGTAATACTTCCCCATCTCGCGCTTACGTTTCACAAACTCATCTAACCGTTCAAGCTGCGCCAATCCGACTGCCGCCTGCAAATTGGTCAAACGGTAATTATCACTGATCTCATCATGCACATAACGGATGTCTTTTCTGAAGCAAAGGTTTCTCAGCATCCGACATCGTTGTGCCAGTTTCTCATCATCCGTTACCACCATACCGCCTTCGCCCGTAGTAATATGCTTATTTGAATAAAAGCTAAATGTACTGATATCACCAAAACTTCCACAGGGTCTGCCTTTGTAGGTCTGCCCATGCATTTCGGCCGCATCTTCTATGACTTTCAATCTATACTTTTCCGCCAGTGCAAGTATCTGATCCACTTCAACCGGCAGACCATATAAATGGACAATCATAATAGCCTTTGTTTTCGGCGTAATCTTAGCCTCAATCTCATCCACATTCATGTTCCAGGTATGCATGTCACTGTCCACCAATACAGGCACTGCCCCAAGCTTCGTCACTGCCATAGCGCAGGATATAATTGTAAAGGCGGGCATAATCACTTCATCGCCTTTCTGAATCCCCAGGGCCTGCACCGCCACCTCCAGAGCTGCAGTACCGCTGGACACTGCAATACCATATTTTCGTCCGAATGCTGAACTTATTTTCTCTTCAAATTCCTTTACAAATGGTCCTTCCGATGATATCCAGCCTGTCTCAATGCATTCGTACAAATATTTTTTTTCATTGCCATTTAGCAGCGGCTCGTTTACTGGTATAAAGTCCATTTTCTTATCCCTCTTTATGTATCGCTATTAAAATTACTTTAATTCGGTTATACATCCTCACAGCATGCGTCTTCATACCTTATAATTGGTTTTTCCCAAAGGATAGCCTGAGGATTTTCTACATAACCAAGTATATCTATTCGCATACTTTCCGCCGTTTCCCTGCTCACCGCAGCCAAAAGAATATAATCGTACTTGATGTTCTTTATGACAGATAGTTCTTGTACATTTACCTCTTTATCAACTTTTCTGTCTATCCATGCCGCTAATTTATATTGTGTATTATGATTTAAAAACTTAATATATTCCTTTCCAACCTTTCCGGCTCCATATATTACTATTGTACATTTCGCCGGCAGGTAATCATAAGGAAATACATACCGTCTGATCTCCTTTATCTGATACATTCTTTTGGCGCATTCCTTAGCCTCTACATACATATATTTGTTTAATTGTCTGATTAACTTACCTCTTGCGGAATGTCGTTCAACATACCCCCGTAAACATTTGTCTAATAACTCGACTTGTGTCAAACTTCTATTCGCTGCATTTTGGCACAATGAATTATCACGAATACAATAATGATAAAATGCCTTGTCTAATACATATATGCTCTCAGATGAAAGTATTGCCGGATATAAACATACATCATCCTCTCCATTTTTTATCCGAGTATCAATTTGATTTATAATGCCCATAATAAGATCTTTTTTAAATAATCTTGTACAAATATGCCCCCTTATTCCTCTTCCAGTATTTTCCCCTTCTTTCTCCAGAAAGAAATAATTAAAAACTTCAGAATCAATATTTTTCAGATCATACAGCCCCGGTGTTACGCCATCATACCATTTTTTATTCATTTCTTTCAGTGGATAATCATAAGATATACCGGACAATACCACATCTACATTATATTTCATCATATAATGCGCCAGTTCCTCTACCATATTTTCTTCTATCCAGTCATCACTGTCCACACTCATTACAAATTTTCCGCTTGCATACCCTATGCCCTTTTTTCTGGTTTCCAGGCTACCTCTATTAACTTGTTTATAAACCAGAACCCTTTTATCATTCTTTTCCAGTTTTTTACATATATCATATGATTTGTCTGTCGAACCATCATCGACCAAAATCACCTCGATATTATGGTAAGTCTGGTTTATTATACTGGAAACACATCTTTCTAAAAACTTTTCTGCATTGTATACCGGGACAACAATACTTACCTTCTCTTTACAATTCATATCTATTCCTCTTGCAGCATCTTATACTCTGTTATCTTCTATCATGGCCGAAAAAATTCCATCCTGATAGTCAGATTGATTAGCATATAGTTCTTTCAGACTCTTACGTCTCAACAAATAATTCCAAATCTCCAGGTGTTTTAATGTATAATTCTTCCATGTCCGGTCTTCTACCGCCTTTATACGCGCTTCTCTTTTATGCTGCAGATCCAGAAATGCCTCCCTGAATTGTTTGACAGTACAACAAGGATAATCAATCTCACAGTCTACATCCAAATGGTAACCCTGAGGAGTCACAATCGTTCCTGCGCCAGCCGCTAAAGCATCTAAATATCCCATTGTGCCTTCATCAAATCCCATATACATAAAGTAATCTATTTTTTGCATCATAATATTGTAGATATCGTATACAAAATCCTCGTAATATTCGACTTCAAACCCCATTTTAAGCATTTCCGACACAATTTCCTGCCAGCCAGCACCCATTATAAAAAACTTGAAATAATCCGCATTGATTCCTGCCAGTACATCTAACAAAGCCGTTGATCTTTTTCGTAAATCCTCCTCATCGTGACATTTGTGTGTAATTCCTATGAAATACTTATGCGGACGAATCATTCCATCATGGGCCGGGTTTATATAACAAAGTTTTCCTCTGTCTACACCATAAGAAACCAGTTTATCCAACGTATCCCTGGACATACAGATCCCCATTCCGGCAACATTCAATTGCTTCTTCAATAATTCGATTTTTTTGGTATTATCAACATGGGTAATCATTAAGGTATCATTTCTTTTTGGAGTAAAAGCAACATATGGAATATGATGGTTTATATCTACGCCATCACAGGGTTGAGCGGAAACTTTTACCTCTACATTATTCGTTTCTAACACATCTTTCATTCTCTCTGCAAATTTATTAAAAATCCATCCTGAATCAGTACATACTATATTTACTTTTATTTTCCTGCTACTCTCTGCTATTTCATAGGAATTCATGGAATTCCAAAATGAATCGCAAAATGCAATATTATCTTCCTGCTTAAATATAACTGCATCAATTTTCATACTGCAGATCGTATGTATCGCTTCTTTTACGATTGAGGGACTTTTTATGGTGACTATTATATATAGTGATTCATTAAATTTATTCAATTCCTCTAATGAAATCACTTCCACATCATTATATTTTCCTATTTGATCTGCATTTTTATCACAAATGTGATCCACCCTGGGGTAACGACTCCAGGAATTTTGCATATTTTTTCCTGCACCATATAATACAACCGGCCTGTTATCATTTTTATATCTTTCATAAAAATTTTCATCAAACGCTGCTACTGTTACCATATCTTCCCCCTCAATTTTACAAAGCTAATTCATATAAAACATCATCTATCAGTATCAAGCTTATATCTGTTTTACTGCTAATTTTTTCCTTTATGTTCTCATAGTCAAAACTTGCTGTAATTACAATACAATCAACATCCGGCCAAACCTCTTTCAGGGAATATATTGGAATATCCAGCAGTTCTTTTACTTTATTATCGATCAAATATTTTATATCTATTGATGAATTCCGCAATTCTGCAATCAGGTGCTTTGCTACTTTTCCAGCTCCATATATTGCGACACTATGTATACTATTTTGTACAAAGTATTTTTCCAGGGAAATATTATTTTCTTTCAAATACAGCCAAGAATCTAACAATTCAAAATACAATTCGAATTTATTAATTCTCTGATTTTTAAAATTAATTATTCTATAACTGGTCTTTAATAGAAAAAAAGACGAAATAACTGCCCCAAATAAAAAACCGCCCAAAAGGATAATGATTTTTACCATTTATCTTTCCTCTTTTTCTGCTCAATTACATCTTCATAGAACTTAATAACCTGATTATAGATTTTATCAGGACTCATCATTTCAACACGTTTTTTGGCTCTCTGTCCCATTTCATTTCTTTGTTCTTCTGTCAACCCATTTAAATAACGAATAGCTGCTATAAGCTCATTCGGGTTATCTCTCTTAATTAATAATCCATTTTGTTTATCAATAATAAGCTGATCAAAACTGGCGCCATACGTTCCAATTACAATCTTTCCCAATGCCATTGATTCAATGCAGGTATTCGGAAGGTTGTCTGCCCTGGAAGGTAAAATGCAAGCATATGCATTTTTTATTACAGCAGACAGCCTCCCTCTGTCTCTGATTTCTCCCATATAAATAATTTTTTCTTTATACTTTCCCGCTTTATCTAAAATGTTTTGTATTCTGCCCCCAGCATCTCTCCCCATCAGAACAAAATATTTATCCGGATTATCCTTCATTATTGTGTAAACAGCATTTTCAATTACCTCGATCCCTTTTAAGACATCTAATTTGCCAAAAAAGAGAAAGTATTTTTTCCCAAAAAGTATGTCATCTACTCGTTCTACAATTTTATCTGTAAACAAACAGGGAGACTCGATTATTGATATTTTCTGGAACGGATTTTTTTTCCTGACAAGATCTGCAACACATTTGCTGGGTCCATAAACTGCGTCAGCAAACTTCAATGACTTAATAAATAATCTTGATTGTATACTGTTTAACCATGAATAATCATCCATATTACTTCCAGAGAGTAATGCAAACTCAATCCATTCCTTAAAGCTGGACAATCTAACTATACTCGGAATCTTTTTTCTTCTTTTCCAAATCGAAAAATCGTCTCCGCAATATTGTACTATATCAATTTTTTTTATTTTATCTAATTCTTCAATTTTTTTATTTATAAGGTCGCTCCTATAATATTGATTTGAAAAATTGCAACGAAATACGAAATCTACATATTCGGAAAAAAGATTTTTTTGAGAGTAATATGTATACTTAAATGTTTCTACTGTAACATTTCTTTTCCATTTTATCCTCTTATTATGATTTGAAATCAATAGAACTGTAACGTAATGATTTTTTTCGGCAAGAATTGATGAGATATTGGCTACATAATTACCTAATCCACCATTTATTTTTTCTGTTACAAATTCATATGTTACAAATACAATATGCATATCTTTTATGGTAATCTTATAATTACCTTTTCCTTTCCATATACTTCTTAATTTAAATACCAATGTTAAATCTCTTTTTCAAATATGACTCTTAACATCTATCTCCACTCCTCAAATAACCTCTCTTTCCCTGATATCATATAAAATGATTTCGTCACAGAACGAGTTGCCATTGCAATTCCTTTTCTATTGGCTCTGTCCACACTACTTTTTCACTATCTATTCCCATATCCTCCAGCTGTTTTTTTATTTCAACCATAACATTTTCTTTTTTAACAGCAATTATAATCGTGTCAAAGACTACATCCTTAATTACATCTACCGGATCAATAATCCTACCCTGTATCATTTTTCCGGCACATTTTAAATCAACCCAACGGACAATTTCGTACATTTTCTGATTTTTCAGTTGCTGATAATATGCTGTTCCAACATCTCCAGCTCCATAGAGTACAATTTTTTCGCCATTACGTATCATATCAAACGGCAACTGATAGACCTTTTTACATTCAATTCCAAACACCCGGCTTAATCCAATTTGAATAAAATACAAAATATAGCATTTTAATTGCCTTGCAAGATCCCATTCCTGTGGATATTTTGAGAAAACATCCATCATATATTCATAAAACAAATTTGTCTTTTCAAAAATTTTCACATTTTTTCCCCTGGACATGGAATTATCATTAGCTCTGTAATTATAAAATTTATAGTTTGTAATTACTATTTTCCCTGCTTTCAGACAGCAACTGTAAACAATTGCTGCATCTTCCCCATAGGTAAGCCTGTCGTCCATCCCTACCAGAATCTTTTCCAGCAATGATTTTCTGAACAGTTTGCAGCAGGCTGATTGAAATATTCCCGGTGCATTTCTTTTATCATCAAACATCATACTCTTATAAAGCGTACATAAATTCTCTCCAGTATATTCTCCCTCCTTTATCAGATTGAGGTATGCACCTGTCTTACCTTCTCTGACATGATTTGATCCAAAGCAGATAATATCCGTTAGATCGTTACTCCTTAAGAGACGGATTAATTCCTCATACATTGTTTCTTCAATCCAGTCATCACTGTCAACAAACCCGATATATTCTCCCCGACAATATGACAATGCCTTTTTTCGTGATGCCACCAAGCCATGATTCTCCTGATGAAATACTTTTATTCTTTCATCTGCCTGCGCATACTGGTCACAAATTTTCCCACTGAAATCCGTCGAACCATCATCAACAATAATTACTTCTATGTTCTTGTATGTTTGCTTCAATATACTGTCTAAACATTCATATAAATACTCTCCCGGATTATACACAGGTACTATAACTGAAATAAATGGGATGAATGTCTCCATTATTCCTTTCCTCCATTTGATGTTTATACAGTTCCAAGTTCTACAGATATGCTTTTGTTCGTTTTTTTCTTTTTTTCTATAAAAATCATACTATCAAAATATGTAATTGCTTTAACTTCTTCGGAATATTTGTTTCTGACTAACTTATCTGTCTCTGAATACTGCGAATGAAGGTCGTCAATCATCTTCTTGGAATACTCGACAAAAGTTTTCCCTTCATATTCTCCCCCATATTGCTCCATATAGGACGTATGGATATCCTCACACAGATATATTCCATCCTCCGCCACCAGATCAAATAACTCCTCCAGTGTAATAATCTGCTGCCGCATCGTATGCCCACCGTCGTCAATTAATATGTCCACACTTCCAATTTTATCTTTAATCTCACCCAAAAAATTTCTATCCTCCTGAGAACCAATAAAAATTTGAATATCTTTCTCCTCAAATTCTTTACAGTTCGCATCAATATCTATTCCATAAATCTTTACCTCATTTCCCGAACCCTGAAAATAATTTTTCCACATCTGAAGCGATCCGCCCTTGTAAACCCCTATTTCTAATATGGAGACGTTCTTTCCCCTGTATTTTGAAAAGAAACGATCATATGCCTCAAAATAGTGAAGCCACTTCGTTATGATTCTGTGCTCTTTTTCAAAAAAAAATTTCTCCAAATCATTAAAGTTTTCTCTATCCAACATCGCACACAGTTCTTTTACATTAATTATTCCAGTGGAAGTATTATCTTTTTTAAATTGCATATCCCCAAGATTGCAAACAGCATTCTGTGTCAAAACCACAAAATCCTTATAATACGCAATTTTACTATCTGGCACCCCCAGTAACCTCACTAATTTGTCCGTTACTTCCTGCCTGTTTTTCTCCCCCATAGCAATTATTACCTGATCATATTTTATTAAAAAAGCACTTTGGGGCTCCTGTATTATAATATTTCGATATTTCTGTCCCCATAATTCTCTATTTGAATCTGTGATTCTGATATCCTTTATGCCGCTATCAATACATTTATCCACAAAACCCTTGCCTATTTTTCCAATCCCATATACTACTATTTTATCCACTTCTAAGCATCCTCCTCTCCTGCTGAATTTAACAAACTAAATTCTTATATTTCATTTGTTAACTCCCTAATTGAAAATAACTTACAGCTCACTTTCCTTTTCAGTTCGTTATATATTTTTTCCATATCACCTAATGCAGTTATTATAATCGCATCGACCATTGGAAGATAATCTTCTGGTTTCCTGACTTTGTAATCACCATGATAGACTTTTACTCTTCGATCAATTATATATTCCACCTGAATATCACCTTGTTCCAACTCGTTAAGTAAATGCTTTCCCAGAATTCCCATCCCATATATAGCCACAGTTTTTATACCATTTTTAACTAGAAATTCATCCAAACATTTCCCCTGTTCTTTTAAATAGAGCCATTTATCAAGACAATCCGCGATAAGGCGATTTTTTCTCCCACTATCATCATGCCTATATGTCTTCTGCTCTAAACATATCTTCATGTTACAATTATCACTCTCTGATAATTCCATTTCCCGTAATGCTGCCGTTTTAGCATTACGAACAGCTTCCAAATATGCATACCCATTTTCTTCGTCCGGCTCCAAATACATTCCTTCCCCCCATTCATTCCACGCATTTATAAATACAAACTCATTTTTGAGAGCCATACTTTTTTTATATAGTTCGTACATTCCATCATAGAAAGTTTCAATCCTAAAGTTCCGAAATGCCACCCCACCATTATTTCCTCTGCGGGGCGTATCATCACAATTGCAGACCCCCTCAAAGTAAGTTTTATACCCTTCTACCTTGGGTTTTTCTATAATTTTTTTCCACATCGTATCATAGTCTGGTCGATAAACACCATTTTCCACAACATCAAGATTCCAAAAAGTATGTGGTGCATATAGCAATACACCATCTATCCCTCTGAAGCCCGAAGAAATATTCATACCAATAATATACAATTTTCCGATACCTTTGTTTTCAGCCAGCATTTCCCAGTAGTCTATCATTTGATATAAACAAGCAATCGCTGTAGGGTTATAAATTAATAATACAGGTTGCCCATCCAATTTAATGTATCTGTCATCCTCAAAAAAAGGGATCATATATTCAAAGTGATCTTTCCACTCTTTCTCCCGACCATATTTTTGATCCAGAAGAAGTCCTTCTTCTCCATCGTTTTTCTCAAATTTATCAGCCCAGGAATTACCCCGTATTTTACTCCATGTTCTTGTCCAACTTCCATTTGCCCAACAAAAACAGAATGGCATATTAATATCTTTCCACTTCAGTAGGTTCTCTGCTGGCTTTTCAAGTATTTTTCTGCCATCTTTAAAATAATAATGATAAAAACATTGCCCATCTATGCCATATTTCTTCATCAATTCAGCTTGAAAAAATAATGTTTTTTTGTCCAACAAGTCATAGTAATACTTATTTAGTGGAGTTTTAGGTTGTTTGTGATCTGGAAATAACGGTTGTGCAGCTTTTACTGCTGTCCATTCTGTAAATCCCTCTCCCCACCATTTATCATTTTCAGGTACTCGATGAAATTGCGGCAGATACATAGTAAGCGTTTTTATTTCCTTCATATTCCCCCCCTTTCTTATACGTTTATTGATAACCTGACTGATTTATTAACACGACTATAAAACGTTTCCGACGGAATCCTTTAAAGTTTTATATTTCCTCATTTATCCAGTTTCACCCAGTAAATATTTACGTTTCCTATCAAATATTCCCAGCGCTATATTGGCTTCCGGTGGAACTCAGTTCCACATCCCTTCGCTTCTCCGGATTATTTTTTTATAAAATGAAAAAGGCCAAATCTACTTCCTCCTTTTCCAGTATCATCATTATATCTTTCCAAATCTACATCTTTTTCGAGTTTTCCATCAGCTGTACATGAAAATTCAAGCAATGTCATCTCACTAAAGCATTCTACAATCGTACTTGCATAAAAAATGCGCTGGGCATTAAACTGAACCCTTTCTTTTCCAACAGGAACTGATATATATAAATGTCCTCCTTTTTTCATCCTTTTTTGAATATTGACAAAACATTTAAAACAAGCCTCCGGGTCTATCGGATCGCCATATCTTCCCAACCCGAAATGCTCCAGGGAACATAATGCGGATAAGCTTTCTATACTATCATCTTCAAATTTCACTAATTCTGTTGCATCATCCAAAATTGTTACAAGTCCTTCAATCTGTTCCGGAAAAGGACGTATATCAATCATTTTCACCGGAATATTCATTGCAAGTATATGAGCAATAAAGCCATCCACTCTTGAACCAATATCATAATGCTCCCTGGGATGATTCTGATTTACCAAATGCGCCGCCCATAAATCCTGCCAAAAATAACTGTGTATGTTCCCCGCATTTTCATACCTATCTTTAATAATCGGATAATCGTTCTTATCGTCTTGCATAAATGTTGGACGTTTATTCATATAACGGTACTTCTCTTTATCTGCCACAAAAAAACTTTCTTCAAAAAGATTATATTGTGCAATGTAAGCGCAATAATTCTTTTCTCCTAAAACTCTTTTTTTCAATTTCAAATTTTCCCTGGGATTAATATAAATACAAAAAGACATAAAAATCATTTTTTCTATTCCCATACCAAGTGTGCGGGCATATAGAAAAATTTCATTAGAAAATGTATTTGCTACAATAATTGCATCATAATCTGTATCAATTTCATTTGGTAAAAAAACTTTTTTACTTCTAAACATTTCATTCCTTTTATGTGTCTCAATAAATCCCTCAATGGCTTTTTCCTCAATTCCTCTCTCTAATAGTTTCTTTGCCAGCTTTCCGGTTCCCCAAATATATATTTTCATTTCATCCCCTACCACTCAAATATTAACTGTGTAATTGATTTTTTATCTAGCTTATAACAAATCTTCCAAAAAGAAAATTCTATCCTGATTCCCCCATACGTAACCATTCCTCTGGGCAGATATCCTTCCCAACTCTTCCATCATAATACCAATTTCGAGGAGCAATCACTATTTTAGCTTCATTCCTGTTTAGCCATGCTCCCCACCAACTAAAGGAACTGTTCGCAATAATATTATGAGAACAGCACGACATTAAGCATAAGTCATACCATGGTTTATAATTATCAAACATATTCTCTTCAATATAAATCGCCTCCTTATAACAATGTCTCTCCTTTACCCATGATATATCATCAGAAAAAAAAACAAGTTGCAGTTTAGGTATCTTTTTCTTCATAAACCGAATGGCATTCTCATAATACTCACTCTCACTAAGATTGCCCCATACTCCCGGATGCAATAAATAGTCCCCACGCCTTACATGAACTGAAACATATTGTCTATCCGCAAGCAAACACTTTTTCATAATTTCCAGTTGCTTTTCCCCATATGGAAATTCAAAATTCTTAATCAATATATTTCTTATATTTAAAAAATATTTTTCACTTTGCCAATATCCTACAAACACACAATTCTGAGTATTGAATACTCTGGGGCAATATCCTGCATCTCTCTCTTCCACCCAGAAAAATCTGCTTCTATCATCTGCCAAAAACGTGGCTAACACTTTTCTATCTTGCTTTACCCTTTGCCATTCTGCATTTATAATCTCAAATTCTTCATTTGATACCTGGTCCAATACTATTTGGGGGAAAACTTCATCCAGACAAAATTTCATTTTATCTGGATGATTATCGTAATACCCCAAACTGGCTCTCACAGTTCTTCCTTGGGCCCTCAATGCCTGATAAAAAGCATATTGAAACATTTGATTACCCAGTCCACTTTTAAACCTGACGATATCCATTTATTACTTCCTGTTCTTTCAATCCTTAAATGCAGAATTTTCAACTCTAAAGATACTATGTATAATTATTTCTGTTTATTAAATCAATATAATGTTCAAAGCCACAACGTTTTAAATTACTCAACACTGCCTTTTTGTTACCCACTGCAACTCCCAGAATTATAATTGCTTTTTCCTTATATATTTTATATTCCTGAATTTCCTTTATTGGAATTCCCTCTATGTCCGAATCTTTTTCAGTTTTATTTGTAACAGCGAACCCCCAAACCTCTATATTTACCTTTCTCAGGGTATGTAATACATCCATTGCAATACGTCCCTCACCATATATAATTACATATCTATAATTATTTATTTCATCCAAAATCGAAGTATCTATTTCGATAAAATTGTGATCTTTTCCTTCAATGATTAACTCAAACAAATGCCGTTCAAATGGTTCCGAAAAATCTTTCCCACATATGCTTAATCTATTTCTCTCATAAAATCTTTTCACTGATATCAGAGACTGCCGACATCTTTTTTCCAAAGCATTCTTCACAGATTCGTTATAATTATCATCTAATAATTCTTTCAACAACACGCAATATGCATAGAATGACGCCATCACTTTTGAGCAAAACAGATTGGTGGAAAGCGTACCTTCATGCTTTCTATACACATGCAGTGCCTGATTCAATACCATCATTCTGTCTCCACGCAAAATTGCATGTACTGTGAACGGAGCGTCTTCACATGATGTCAACTTTTCTACAAATCTAAGTTTCTTCTCTAATAAAAATTCTCTTCTCCAAAATTGTCTCCAAACAGAGCTGGAAAAAACATTATTACTCATCATTGTCACAAACAGTTCCTGCCCATTTAAAATCTTTTTCTCTATATTTTCTAAATTATATGTCATATTTCTATCGCCAAGCATTTTAGACTCTAATTTCATAATACTATCAAAAAAAATACATTCCGTATTATAATACTCAGCCAAAGCAACCAACACATCAAACGCATTTCCTAATATATAATCATCAGCATCTAAAAAATAAACATACTTTCCTGTCGCTGTTTCAATCCCTCTATTTCGACTATAACCAGGTCCTCTGTTGTTATCATTTATAATTAATTTTATTCTGGAATCCTTTTTTTGGCATTTTTTTATAAGGTCACGTGTTCCATCCCTCGAATTATCATCAATGCAGATAATCTCAATATTCTTATATGATTGATTAGTCAGACTGTTTATACTCTCTTCTATGTAGTATTCTACATTATAAGCAGGAATGATAACTGATACCTTACTCTCCATACCGTCTCCTTCTTTTTATTTAATACTCAACCTTATATTTCAACCTAAATACCTCTTATGGGAAGTAATATCCAATATATCTTCTCACTTCCCATGCTCTTCACCTGCTATCGATAGTTCCTCTTTCATACAAAAGGTTATCACCTTTCGCCTCCCAAATTCTGAATAAATATCTTTTCTAATTTCTTCTGCACATCGTTGGCTTGAAATAATTATTATTGCTTCCGTTGTTTTTAGAATATTCGGCGAGCATACTTTTAATCCATTAATTTCCTTTCCCCACAATTCCTCATTTTTATCTACATAGCAAATCAATTCAAACTTTTTAGAATAACAATAATATGCGAGCTTTGCATTTGTTCCCGCCCCATAAATGACGGCTTTTCTCCTCATTAATTTCTCAAATAAAATGTTATCGAATTCTGGAAATTGTCCATAATTATTCCCGATCCGTTCTAAATCTCTTCTGTCTTTCTCAAAATTACGCTCGATTTTTTGAGCTATTTCTATCTCGATTTTTGCAACTCGATACCCTTCCATATATACCGTATATCTATCATCAAATAATTCCTCATCTAACAACCCAATTTTTGCATATCTCTGCTGTAAAGACTGAATATTTTTACTGAAATTTATAGTCCCCGAGGGTAATACCTCTATCTGAAGATTGTTTTCCTTCAGTATTCTGGTCCTCGCTTCAGGATATAATGCAAAATCTAAATCGTGATTCTTCCGGATGCCATAAAAAGCTAAAACAGAACTTCCTATAATACATATTTCATCTTTACTGATTCCATTTCTCTGTAATATGTATTCTAATCCCTCAAGAAACTGAATTCCCATAATTCACTGTATCTCCCATCAGACTTCCATATTCCACATACGTATTTTCTCATTAAACAACTTTTCAATATATTTAGTTTGTAAAAAATTATCCGCTGTATGAAAGATAATGTCGGGAAAATATTCGTCTAACTTTTCTTTATATAATTCCCTTATTTTTTCCTTCAACTTTGCTCCCTTGTCCGAAAGTATTCCTCCTCCGGCAGCTCTGATTCTAAATTCCGGGTTCCCAAAATCAATATCAAAAAATCGAACAGAATATATCGAAAAACATTTCATATATTTAAGTTTTGTATTTATCTTCCATTCTGCAATGTCATCTAATCGATAAATTTCATATACCATTTCATCAAACTGTTTTGAAGTTAATTTCATGTCTTTAATATTGGTAACCACATATTGCCGCTCAATTACATCTATAATAGCATCAAAATACTCTGCCACATTGGGCCATAGTATTCCTTTAATTGGATGCATCCAACTCTTTTTAACTCCCGAAAATTTTTCTTCAATCATCTCACACTCTTCGGGGGAAAAAAACTTCTGGAACCATCCCTTCCCATAATCTATATCTTCTCCAGAAACAATCCTTACCCTTAATTGGGTAATACCAAAATATACAGCCAGTGCGAGCCTGTGCGATCCATCCAATAACTGCAACTTATCATCAACAATTAATTCAGAATTATCATCATATCCATTTTTTTCGTAAGATTGTATCAATTTTATAAATCTTTGGAGCGAAATCCTTCCATATGAATCATCACATATCCGGTTATTTTGCATTTTGACATACAAATCAAATCCATTGTTATTTTTCCCATAATATTGTTCTATCGCTAACAATCGAACAATAACATCATATCTGTTAAAATGTTTTTCTCTATATTGAGATAGTAATAATTCATTTGTACCTACTTTCATCGTTTCACAAAAAGGAGATGTTTCATCATTATCAATAAATGAATATTTATAAGCTATAATAATATTGGTGAAGGCCATTTTTTTCAGACTTTCCACAATTGCTTCCTGATAAATATCTGTTACAGACACTAATATCAAACTTGTCCTGTCAAAAACACTCTCCGGCACCATAACAGGAAAATTATTAATCGTCGAGGGGTTACCAATCAAATCTGATACCAAAAAGCCTTTAAATTTTGAATCAGAATCTTTTGTCTTTTCTATCAGATGAAGTATCTTCTTTCCTATCTTTCCAGCACCGTAAATATATATGAATTGATTGCTTTCAATTATCTTGTTCCATTCTTCCTCCAGCGTAATATTCATTCCGATTTCCTCAATTGCTTACTTCCTGCTTAATTTTCTTTTTAATAAAGCTTCTATAACGCTCCAATCAGATGGTTCGTCAATTTCAAAATAAGATGCTTCATCCATCTCATACAATTTAATGTGTCCTGATATACGATTTCTGCTCTGTAAAAGCATTTGCTTCGTAGTTATAAAAAAAGCCCCATTCTCTACATAGTATCCGCTAAATTCCTGCCTTCTGGGGCGGTGAAATATATTATAATTCATCGGCTGGGCAAACCCATCATTCCCAATTTCCCAATGAAACCTTTTTTGCTTTACAGCAGAAAAAACGCTGTCTACATCTTTTTCACAAAATAGATTGTATCCCCCGGTCAAATCTTCTGCTTCCAGCAATGGCGAAGTTGCCTGAATAAGAAAAATGTTATCAAACTCATATTGGTCTGCGAACTCAAGCATTGCAGACTCTGTAGAGGCGGTATCAGAGGCTGTTTCTTCGCTCCGTCCTACAACAATAACCTTTTTCAGTTCAAAACTTTCAACTGTTTTTTTTATTATTTCGCTATCCGTCGATACATAAACTCTGTCAATACATTCACAGTCGTTTGCCGCCTTTACGGTCCAATACACCAGCGGTTTTCCAGCTATACACTTAATATTTTTTAGAGGAATTGACTTACTTCCACCCCGCACGGGAATAAATGCCACATTCATTGTATCTGCTCCTAACAGCCTCTTAATTTTTTTCTTGTCTCCTGTTCCTTTATACTTAAAACCTTTTCACCATCTCCCAATATCTTTTCAATAAGTCTTATATCTTCCACTAATCTGACTAAATCCCTTACATTCAGTGAAGCCGCCTGATCTGATCCATACATGGTATTATCCAATGTAATATGCCTCTCAATCGATGTAGCTCCTAATGCAACGGCAGACGTCGACACAATTCTTCCCGACTCATGCCCACTGTATCCGACTTTACAGTTATATCTTTCTCTTAATGCAGGTATTAACCGCAAATTCGCATCTTCCTTCGGCATTGGATACGTACTGTTACAATGCATTAGTTCAAATGGACAACCATACTCATTAAATATACCTACGGCATAATCTATTTCTGCATATGTACTCATACCAGTTGCTATAAATGTATATTTTCCTTCTCTGGCCACCTCTCTGAGCAATTCTCCATTTGTCAACATTGCAGAGGCGATTTTATTGTATTTTAAACCATACTGCTTTAAAAAGTATTGGGAATCAATGTCCCATGCAGATGCAAACCATTCAATTCCCTTTTCTTCGCAATACCTGTTGATTTCATCATACTCTTCTTTACCAAACTCAAGGCCTTCTTTTTGTTCCCTTTGAGTCGTCCCCCAAGGGCTTTCTCTATATCCGTCCAAATATTCTTTTGTATATACCCTGTTCACTGTCCTCTTTTGAAATTTAACTGCATCACAGCCTGCCAAAACTGCCCAATCTATCAATTCTTTTGCAATTGTTAAATCGCCATTATGATTAATACCAATTTCACTAATGATAAATACATGTTCTTTATTCATTCTGATCTCCATTTTTTATATTCTAATTCCACGAGTTGTTGTTCCACAAATTGGCAAATTAAGTGCCCCGTCATAATATGTATTTCCTGTATTTGCGGCGTATCCTTTGAAGGCACGCTTAACAAACAGTCCGTATACCCCAGAATTTCCAAATGCTCTGATATTTCTCCTGTCATCAGTATCGTTTTTACCCCTATATCCCTTGCTTTCTTAAATGCATTACAAATGTTCTCTGAAGTTCCGCTTGTTGTGATTCCGATTAATATATCTCCCCTTCTCGCTTTTGCCTCTATTTGTCGTGCAAAAATCAAACTATAATCATAATCATTCGCCAAGGCTGTTATAATAGAAGTATTGGTGGTCAGAGCCTCTGCTCCCCATGCCTTTCGCTCTAAATAGAAACGTCCAACTAATTCAGCTGCCAGATGTTGTGCATCCGCCGCGCTTCCACCATTTCCGCATAAATAGATCTGTCCCTCTTTTCTGTAACTCTCTACAATCATCCCAATAGCCTGATTTACAGCAGGAAAATACACTTTATCTTCTAATACTTCTTCAACAAGACTTTGATGTTCTTTGACCCTGGTTTTGAACTGTTCCAGGCTATTTTCTGTAAGCTCTATAATATCTCTACTTCTTTTTTCGGATTTTTTAAGAATAGAGTAGCATTCTGCAAGACAGCCCTCCCCTCCCCTGCATTTTAATATTATATCAGAAATATCTTTTACTTCTTTAATTGCATCGCTTGGGCAAATAGCCAGGCCTGCCAACTGTAAGGCCGGTATGTCGTACTTTCCATCGCCTATATAACAAATTTCATCCGCGTCGATATGGTACATATTTTCAATCTCATGTAATGCAGATTCTTTATCCTTACACCCGAGTCTTACAAAATCAATTTCGTTTATCTTTGAAAACTGCCTGCTAAATTCATTATCCTCTCCCGATATACAGCCAACCTTATACCCATTCTTGGACAACAAAACAATAGCGTCCATATCTCTCATATGCACCGTTTTAAGATCAAGCTGTTTTCCGTCTGTATATCTCTTTCCATCCGATATAACTCCATCTATATCGAATACTAACATCTTTAACATACTATCCGAGTCTCCTTCCGACACATTTCAGAACAGACTGTCAAAATTCACACGCTCAAATACTTCCAATTCTCCGCCTCGCGTAGCATTATATATTTTTATCCCGTGAGAATCAGCATATTCTTTCGCACACCGATATGCATTTAGAATACATTCCTTATTTACATAGCAATTTACCTTTTGGGGAAATCCTTTATAATAATTATCTATAAAATGACTTTCCTTCTTTTTTAAATTCCCAGCATTAAAACTATTGTCACAGCCAAGAAGTATAATTTCCTTTGCGCCCATATATACCGCAAATTGAATGCATACATACGTAACTGAATCAAATGATGTTGATACCCAATTCGAAATATCTTCTGAAAATGTTCGTCTGATTTTTTTCCTGTCCTCATATCTACAGTGAAACTTATATAGGTTGTCCGGGATGCACTGGTCATAAAAAGACATATCTAAATCGCCAATAAACTTATTATCTACATCCATTGATATAATTTCACTTTTCATAAACTTCAGGCAGGTTACATCCATTGCTACATAATAATCAGGCCGCCATTTTACCTGTTCGAAGACGCGAAATACATTGTTCATGCTCATAGATATTTCATGCTCGTTTGCCAGCTTTTCCAAATCCTCTGTCTTCAGACTGGGGCCTGTACATACAATAAAAATCCTCTGGTTCCTATGTGTATTTCTAAATCTTTCTATTCGAAAATTGTAATAATAAGGAATCTTATATGAAAAATCATATGCATTAACAAATAATTCTTTTTGTCCCTCATATTTACCACAAAGATTGTCATAATCTATATCTGTTGTGACAAATATTCTTTTTCCATTATTTATATATTTCTCAATATCGCTTTCGCACTTGACATTATTCAATATCGCCATTAAAATTTGTAATCTTTTCACACATGATATGTTCCATGGGAGAATCGGAATAGTTATTTTCCTTTCCTTTTGTATCCTTTCCTGCAATAAAATACTATATAAGCTCAAACCGTATATCGCATCTTCCTTGTTAATATCATCAAGTAGATAGTCTATAATATTTTCTTTCATATCTGAATATAATTCATAAGGGCATTCATCCAGCAACAGATACTGATATATCCCCATTTTCTCCAATAGATCTACCACAGGTTCATACTGCACCATCGTAATAATTATTATGTTTTGTGTATAATGTTTCAGATATTGCTCAAATGATATAATTGGAATTCTATCATCAGTTACTCCCTGTTTTGATTCATCATTATCTATGATTGCGTTTATATACTGTTTACCTGTCCTACAATATACACGTTTTCCTCTTATTCCATATCCCCACATCACAAACTTAATACTATCACCCATTTTTACAGATATACTCCCTTTTCTTCCTCTTCATGCCAATCCAAGATAGTCACAATGAACACAATGATTCCAGTTTTTTCTCCCTCCATACAAAGCCTCTCTTACTTTTTTATACAAAGTCCCTCTCCAGATTTCCAAAAGTGTCTCCTTTTTTAAATCTCCCAAAGTATTCTTTCCATATGGGTCACAACAACATAACGAAACTTTTCCATCCGGTCTGATAATGATTTGGCGATACGGAAGCACACAACGCACGTTTTCCATACACAAAATATCCTTTCTGTTTGGAGCATCTCCTCCTCGACTGCTCAGTATTTCGTTCGGTTTACGAAGTACTATCGTCACCTTTTTTTTCAATTCCGGATATCTGTCACAGTATTCCGCAATCGCTATACATGGATGAATCAGTTGCAGGTCTTCATGGTAATTGTCTATCACCAGTTCATCTAAATACTGCATGATCTCTTTAAATTTATCAATTGTCAGCAAAGTTCCATTTGTAAACAGATGCATTCTTACATCAGGCAATCTCCTTCTTGCATAATGATGCCGCTCAATAATACTTTGATCCAGAAAAGGTTCATTATTAGAAAACAGCGCCAGCTTACCGGCATAATTTATTTCAGCTAATTGATCAATAATATTCTGAAATAATCCATCCGTCATATATTCGAGTTTTCTGGTATCATTTCCGACACTGACCGGACAAAATCCACATTTTCCATTACATCGATTAATCGTTTCTATTTCAACGTGCCTGAATATAGTCTCTTTATCGTGTAAACATTCTACTTCCCGATTAATCGCCTCTATCATTAAGTTGCTCCTGGCATTTTCATTATAATCACTTTCACTTACATCCCGCATCGCATTATCTTCATAGGGGTTAAATACCAATTCATCGGTAGCATAATATCCATGAATATCATTCAAATACAGCGAGTAGTCATTTATTCCCATACCGACAATTTGCTGTTCCATCATATTTTGGCCGTAACCAGCAATAATAAGTTTATATTTTTCCTTGTCAGGAATAAAGTCTTCTACTTTTTTAATAACAATACCCTCTATATTTTTCCCATGGAGTTTCTCATTGTTATCAATGAAATATGCCACTTTTCCTTTATAATTGTTTAATACCATTCTGCCAACATTCCCAGCCCCAAATATTACTATCTTTTCTTTCATCTTCCCTCCGCACTACTTTCTGACTTTTGCGGCAACAATAAGCGGAAACTGCTCATCATTGTACTCAAAATCCTTCGAGCTTAATTCCTCCTGACATACACCATAAAGCATCGCGAATGTTGTCTTTATATTTCCATAAGAAAATACTTCTACCTTTTCCCTTTCAAATACTCTGGAAAACATTTTTCCCAATGTCTGTTTTGTAAATCTCCAGTATTCTCCCCAGTTATAATAATCATATAATGATATCTGCTTTATTCCTGCGACTGTAATTAAGGCAGTACCATTTGATTTCAATAATTTATATATATTTTTTATTACTTTTTCTGTATCCAGTATACATTCCAATGTCTGTGTGCAGATCAGACAGTCTATACTGCCTTCAATAATTCCTTCTCCTGTTTCAAGATTTCCTTTGATACAATCGTGTCCCCAGCCATTAACATGTAATGAATACGCATGTTTCACATTTTTTCCAAACATATTGGTATATGTGTTCTCGGCGATTTCCATTACATTCCCTCTAATATATTTTCTGTTTTCATTTAAAAAACTTTCAATATAGAAACGATCTACCGCTTTTCCATACTCCAACCCAAACCTTCGGCTTAACGGCTGCAATGGCATATCCGCCACTAACTTAATATATGGATATCTGTCTCGTATCATCTTTCTCAAAACAGCTTCATATTCGCATTTATTTGTCAAAATATATTTTTTTTCAGAACACGATAATACAAGCTTTCCGCCCTCCATACATATGTTACAGTTTAAATCACAAAAAGTCTTTTCGACAACATCATAGCAGGGAACCAGAGATACCCCAAATCGGATACACGTGTCATCTATCCCTAAACCCGTCAACTGCATAGCCATTTCATAAAATTGGGCAGACATCGTTATTATTGTAACCTGAGGAAGTTTACGGATCTGAGCAGGATTATAAATTGGAACTCCCTCATCGTACAATTCCTCATCACTTTTCACAGCATTGTCAATAAATGCAATTACATTATAAATTTTTTTTAAGCTTTCCTTTTTACTTTGATAATACCTCCCATGTCCAAATACAATTACATCTTCCATATTATTAATTTCCTCACTTAATATTTGTTCGTGAAAACCTTTCTGACTCGTTTTTGTGCAATTCTTTCTTTCCAGGAGTATGTTGTGAACTTTAAGTCTATAACTTCTATATTTTTCAAGTTATTAAATGTATGGATACCGCTAAACTTCTGTGTCCAGTTTCCACTGATATCATCAGGTTGTATTTTTAAAAATTCCTTTTCTTTGTAGGCTGGACTGATACTCTGGATTTCACTGAAAACCAATCCATGCCCATACCCGTCTCTGCTGTCCTGAGACACACGTATTATTTTCCCTTCATGTAATATTACATTTCCACCAGGTCTGGAGTTTCCGATATCATCACTAATACACGTTTCCTGCGACAATGTGCCATCTTTAAAAATCTCATATAAAAGTAATTCACCTATAATACCTGACTTTGTCAAATGATAAGTAAATAAATAATCCTTATCTTTATATTTTAAAAAAGTACTATCCACATATTTCCCATTTTGAAGCAATATATGAACCTTACGCCATTTATCAGGAAATGCAATCAACTCGTAAATTGCCACTTCTTCTACCTGATATGATTCAGGACACATATACAATCTTCCATTACTTACCCATACATTTGGATAGGATAAATGCCAATGGCGGTCCATACTTACAATCCAACTTCCAAATTCCCCATTTTCATATTTGCAATATCCTATAACGCCATTTCTTTCTGATTTGAAAAGAAACAGTTCAGCAAATAAATAAATTTGATTTTCATATTCTACCAGAAAGGGATCCGCCGCCCATGCCCATTCTGGGTTTTGTATCAATTTAAATTTTCCCTTCTTATCTTCTCTGTATGCTATCTGCCAGTGATCAAATTTTTTCATAATAAACCTTCCAGATACCCTGCTTCTAAAACTTTTATTTGTGTTTCAATATCGTACCCACTTTCTGCCATCTCTTCATACATATCATATCGTTCCTTCGTTCTTTTCGTTATCCTCAGAATATTTTCTACCCATTTCTCTTTTTCCAACGGAATATAATATACATTTCCTGTTATATTTACTTCTTCTGTAACAGAGTCACTCGCAACACATAGCAAACCTGACATTTGCGCCTCGATCAGTGAAATTGGCAATCCTTCAAACCGTGATGGCAGGCAGAACATATCCATAGCCTGCAATAACTGAGGTACATCTGCCCTCTGTCCTGCAAAAATCACCGTTTTTTCTATCCTGTTTTCGCGAACAAGCCTCTTGTATTCCTTCTCACGTTCTCCAGAACCTACCAGAAGCAACCTGTATCTTGAAGAGCTTACTTCGTCATTGTTACATATTTCAGCAAAAACGTTTATCAGGAACTCCTGATTCTTTGGATAAACAAATCTTCCTACATTTCCAATAACCCATTCATTATCTGCTATCCCTAAATTTTTTCTGTACTCACCTCTAATCTGAGGATTATATGCATATTTTGATAACTCAATAGCATTTTTCATCATTTTAATTTTTTGACTCAATATTCTATTTCCAAAAATAAATTCTGCTGCCTTCCACGAACATGCCCAAAAATCAGTTGCAATATCCTCTGTCAGATGTTCCAATACATGATTATGTAACAGTTCTTCTTCCTGTCTTTTTTGTTCTTCCAGCGTATCAATGCCTGTACTGTGGGCATGCACTATAACCTTCTTTACTCCGATTTTTCTTGCAATCTGTTCCACAAGAAAACTCTTCCATTGCTTCGTATGCAAATGAACGATATCATAATTTCCTTCTATCAAAATTTTCTTAAACTCTGCTATAAATTTCTTCTTATCATCCTCTGCATAACAGGAAATATAATAGATTTTACATCCATCCTTTTCCAGTTCATGGGAAAAATCCAACGTATTACTCATTGTTGCAAAGTCAAATTGAAACAAAGACTTATCAATAAACTTCCAGTTACGCAAAACATATTGCGTAATACCGCCTTTGCTGTTTGCTATTGGAAAATGAAGTACTTTGATTCTTTCCATTCGAGTCCTCACATTTATTTAATAAAATATATATAATATATTCCGACCTAAAAATCAATCCCAGCCCCGCCCAATTTACAATATCTGCTGCCTTCTTATTTCACCCCAAAAGCCGCCTTCTCTCTATCAACTCCACAACCCTCTCACTGGCCTTCCCATCCTCAAACATTCCAACCTCATCCATAAACTGTGAGAGTTCCTTTCCATATTTCGCCTCGTCAAACCTTCTGATATTCTCCACCAGCTCCTCATTGTTAAGAGCCACCGGAAAGGGCAGCTTATACATATCAAAAAACAGATCTCCCCGATCCGCCACATACTCCTCAAGATCGTCTGCATAGATAAATCCCGGCAGTTCGATCATTGCAGCCTCAAAGATTGCACTGGAATAGTCTGTCAGGAATGCATCTACTCCGGCAATAATCTCATTCATATCCGGCCGCTGGCTCACATCCACCAGTCTGTCTGAGGCCTGTCCCACCTTTATCCCCTGCATTTTAGCCGCAAGCTGGGGATGTAATCTTAAAAAAACATACCAGGTTCCCCCGAACCTTTCCTCCAACGCCTCTGTCAGATGCACAAAATCCACCGTAGCTTCCTCTGTGTTCACGCTGCGATTCTTATTCTGGCTTCCGCCCCGAAAGGTTGGTGCGTACAGCATGATCCTGGCATTTGTGGGAAGCTGATACTCCTGCCGCATCTGCCGGTATTTCTCATCCCGCTGATTAAACAGAACATCACACCTGGGCGTTCCCGTCTTGACTATTTCCCCATCATAAATCAACCCTTCACGGTACATATGATCACACCACGCCGAACCGGACAACACGTAATCGATCAGCCCGGAATCATATTCGCTGACCAGATATGCCATTTTAGGGAAAAGGCTCCCCCGATACTTCCCTATAGGTTTAATGCAGATCGTTGCGTGCCATGTCTGAATATAACACTGCTTCTTTCTCTTCCTGGCCCCATAAAAGGTTCGTGTGTTACTGAGCCACGTTCCCGCTGTAGTTAAATGGTACGCTCTGTTCCACAGAGTACTCTTCACCTTCCGGATCTCCGGCGGAAATTCTTTCTCCAGGTCATTCACCAGCCAGACGATTTCGTACGCTCCACGTCCTTCCCTGTTTTGCTTTAACAGTTCCTCCGCCACATATTTGGGACTGCATCCATATCCACCGCCCCCCTCAAAAGTCCACATCACAATTTTCTGTCTGTCAATGGGAAATACCCTGCAGATATAATAGGCCAGCCCGTGAAAAAAGGCTTTTATTTTGCGCCTGCCAATATATAATGTTTCTGACCAGTCACTTTTCTCATTATATCCCATCTTTGTACCCGTATTTATACTGTCATCGCAGTGAGGCTCTCCGGTATTTCTCTCACAGCCTTCTCATAGTCTTCCACAAAATCAATTTCAGCCCAGAAAGCGCCTTCCGTGGAGACAGTCTCGATCCTGAAATCCTCCTCGTCGATCAGTCTTTGGATCGCACTTTCGAAGTAAGCGGCAAATTCCTTTTCCTTCATCAACTGTCTGGTCTTTGCCTTAAGCGCCGGAAGCACTTCCTTTCGGAAGGAGGCCATGCCAATAAATTCCCCTTCCGCCACCTCCAGAGGCATCTGCTTCGTGATCTGCGCAAGTCTGCCATTCTCGCTTCTTACCTTCATGGCTTCCTCATTACAGCTTCCATATTCAACCGGAAGTACCGCATCTGCTCCCAGTTCTATCATCTTTTCGAAAATCGCAGGCTCACACAGTGTATCCGCATGAAGATAGATGAAATCATCGTGTAACGCTTCCATCCCCATGAAAAAGGATCCAAGCACATTTACCATCTCATAAAAGGGATTGTACACAAGCCGTACATTCGCCATATCTCTGGTCAGTTCTTCGAACGCCTCCCACTGATATCCAACGACAATGATAATCTCTTCGATTCCATAGCGTTGCAGTAGCTGCAAATTGTATTCAATCAGTTTCTTTCCTTTAATTTCGGCAAAAGACTTCGGTTTTCCTGCTGTAAGAGCGCCTAACCGGCTTCCTTTTCCAGCGGCCATGATAATTGCCTGCATATTTACCCTTTCTCACTAAAACGCTGTGTGGTAAATTTTTTCTATAATATCTTTATCCTGCGCCGCAGGATCTTTCTCTATACTTCCAGAGACCTCATTTATCATTTCACTGATCAGGGATTGCTCAATACCTGTCTCACGAAGAGTTATTGGCAGACCCAGACTTTTTATAAACTTACTTATTGATTCTACCACATCTGTGTCATCTTTACAATTTATATCTGCAAGTATCTTTATAACCTTTTTCATTTTCTCTCCGGAATACCGATACTCATATCTCACCCACGCCGGAAACAGCGCGGCCAGTCCCTGTCCATGGCTGGTATCTGTGTGAGCCCCCAGCGGATACTGCAGGCGATGAGGCAGACAGGTACTGGCGTTTCCAAGATTGATCCCCATGATCATGCTCGCAAGGCTCATTTTCTCCCTTGCCTCCACATCCTGCAAATTTTCTGCCAGCCTGGGCAGATATTTTCCCACGATCCTGATGGCATATTCGGACTGCATCTCCGTATAGGGTGTGGCCGCCCTGGAAATATAACTCTCAATGGCATGCGCCAGCACATCAAAGCCCGTTTCCATGGTAACCTTAAAAGGGACCGTCTCCGTAAACCAGGAATCCACTATGGCAAGCCTGGGGTACAGGGCTGTCCCTCTGATTCCGTTCTTCACTTTCCGTTCTTCGTCCGTTATGATTGCCGCCTTGCTCAGCTCGCTGCCGGTTCCTGCTGTCGTAGGAATTGCTATAATGGGCAGCGTACTTTCTGTGGGCATCTTTTTCCCATAAAAGAAATCGCTGGCATCTTCCGTATGCCCTGCCCCCACCGCGATCGCCTTGGCGGCATCCAACGCGCTGCCTCCTCCGAAGCCTACTACAACATCCACCTTTTCCTTTTTCCCGACAGCGGCGCCCTTCTCCACCTCTGACAGTCTGGGATTTGCGCTTATTCCGTCAAAAATAACTACTTTGCTTACTGTTGGCAGTGCTTCGAGCGAATCCACCAGCAACTGAAGATGCTTAAACCGGATCAGGGAACGCCCTGTGGTCACCACAAGGATCGTTCCTTTCAGTAGCTTCTGCTGCTCCCCGATTACTTCCTTTAAAATATTTCTGCCAAAATATACGCTTGTCGGAACATTGAGCTGATACGCTTTCATATAAATACCTGTTTCCTTCTCTGAACTATAAATTTTCTATTCTTACCTGCTTTTTCCTGTATAACCTCTCCGTTATCTCCCTTCTTCTGGGAAACAGAGGCTTCAATGTCCGATAGGTTTCTTTGTACAGTGCATATATGTCCTGATATTGTAAATAATTTTTACGATCCGGTCTGATGATCATCCTCACTCTCACAAACTGTTCTGCAGCCTCCCTCAGTGAGCCATACACCTTCTGACCATAAAATGCGATCATAGCCGCCCCTGTGGCCGTCGTCTCAAACTCGGACAACACCAGAACCTCACGCCCGGTAATATCCGCTTTTATCTGTGAAATCAGATTCAGCCTTGCAAGCCCGCCAGACATTCGAATAGAATTAACCCTGAGCCCTGTCTCCTCTATCGCCGCTATCATATCCAAATCTATAAAGCCAGTGCTCTCAAAAACGGCTCTGGTCATTTCCCTGCGGGTATGCATACGCTCCAGTCCAAAAAACACACCTCTCGCATCAGGATCCCACACGGGCGCTCTCTCTCCCAGAAGGTAGGGAAGAAATATAACGCCTCCTGCTCCCAGCGCTGCTTCTCCGGCGTCCTTTTCCATCAGTTCATAGGGGAAAGCTTCATTTTGATAATAGCATTGCTTCACCCATTCGATCAGTCCTCCGCCAAGGTTATTGGATCCCCCTACAATATTCATATTCCCTTCGTAATAGGGGAGCTGCTGTATTTTAGTGAGTGGACATTCTATTTTCTGTTCTGCTGCCGCCCGGAACACCGTCACAGTCCCCGACACATCACTGGCCTCTCCCGCCTGTGATACGCCGCTTCCTATAAAAGAGCAGATCGCATCGTAGGTGGATACGGTAATCTTTACTCCTTTGTTCAGCCCGGTTTCCCTGACGGCCCGGTCACTGATATCTCCTGCATACTCCCCAGGAGCTATAACCTCCGGAAGGAGCTCTGACGGTATACCAATGTTTTTCAGCAACTCCAGTGGGTATTTTCTTTTCTCCAGATCATAATGCCACTTTTGGGCATTCATATAATCCGTAACATAGCGATCCGTCAATTTTGCAATAAGGAAATCATTGGGTGCCAGGAGTTTATATACTCTGTCAAACATCTCTTTCTGATTTCTTTTAACCCAGAGTGCTTTCGGCAGCATCAGATAAGGATCCGCATCCAGCCCGGTCTCTCTCTTAACCGTCTCAAATGCAGGATCGGTCTTTATGAAATTGCTCTCGCTGACCGCCCGCCTGTCAGATACCATGATGCAGGGAGTTAATGCCTCTCCATCCCTGTCTACACATACCAGGCAGGACGAGGATGTGGTAACTGTAAGATAGTCTATCTTCACTCCGGCTGCATCTGCCACGGTCTCTCTTATGACCCTTCCAGCCTTCTCCCACCATTCACGAGGGTTCTGAGTCACACATTCCCCTGACAGGGATGTCTCTATGGGAAGGGCCGCCTGGGCAAGCTTGTTTCCCTCGCTGTCAAATATAATACTGCGGATACTTTTCATCCCCATATTCAATACAAGAATTGTTTTCATTTTTACTTTTCAACCTTTTCCCCGGAATTTTTATTTCCACAGAGCAGCGCCAGTTTTTCTTTCGCCATTTTACAGATAGAATCGTGAATTTCTCCTGTTACCTTCAGGGGGTCAAATCTCGTTTCCTCCAGTTCTCCCTTCCGAATACTTTCATATATTCCGCTTCGATACGCCAGCTTTACATCTGTCGATATATTAATTTTTTTTACATTTTTATAAGACAGGAGTTTCCGAAATGTCTCGTCGTTGAGACCCGTTCCGCCATGAATCACCAGAGGAATATGCGTAAAACGCATAATCCGCTCAAGCAGATCATAATGCAGCTTCGGCGCCCCCTGATAAATGCCATGGGCCGTTCCGACCGCCACAGCGAGCATATCTGCGTTTGTTCTCTTTACAAAGGTGCATACATCCTCAAATCGCGCGACTCCGGCTTCCTTCACGCAGACATCCTCCTCCGCGCCACTGATCTGGCCTATTTCTGCCTCCACCGGAATTTCATATTCCTTCATGGCGTCACAGACCTCATTTGTAAGCCGGATATTCTCCTCAAGTGGCAGCTCGGACGCGTCAATCATGACTGAATCCCATTTACAGCGTGCCGCCTCCTGTATTAAGTTCATCTTTTTGCAGTGATCCAGATGCAGATAAGCCCGAATTCCTGTGTTCCCGGAATAGTTTGCCACAAAAAAACGCATTTCTTCTTTGTCCATCTGCTGAAAAGCTTTTGTGGAGGTCTGCAGAATCAGATTTTTCTTCCACTGTGCAGCGGCATCCATCACGGCCTTTGCGGACTCGATATCCCATATGTTGAAAGCAAAATATTGTTCAGAGTTTGTGCTGATATATGTGTTCACTGTACAAAAAAACACTCCTTCTCAATTACCCTTTATTATCTCTACTCTAACTATACGGTTATTTGGCCGTTCCCGCAAGGATTTTTTATCTTACTTATACTATCCACGTCCTTTAGTACCGCTTCCCTCCCCACAGCAACGCATAACTCTATTTCTTTTTACATTAATTAATTTCTTTCTAAATTCGAGTAGAGGAAGGCTTTTTTCCCTGCTCGCCGCGCGGCCCGTGCGCCGCTTTAGCGGCAACTTTCCGTTGCACGGGCCTGCGCATAAAAGAAGCTGTCACATCATGATGCAACAGCTTCTTTCTCTTCGTAAACATTTTTCGCGCACAAACCCAATTCCTCTACCCAATCCGGAACCCGTTACTGCTCAAATACCTGTACAGCTCCGGAAACGAGCACCTGTCCGCCCTGTCCAGAAATCCCTAGAACACATCATATCCCACCGTCATAAAAACCCCCTCATCCGAAAAAAGAATATCATACGGCAGGGAACGTGGCCCAATGAAAAACAGCCCTTCTCCATTGCTATTCACACGCATTACAACATGGTGGGAAGGTTTCCCCAATAAAGCGGTCAGTCTCGAACTCATATCCCGGAAAATCCGGTCCGTCACCACACGTACGTCATCAATATAAGCTTCTTCATTACAATCTCGCTTCAAAATGCCCCATAGCTCATCTGCCGGCCCCAGATATCCTCTTTCTATCTTCGCCACCAGGTAAGAACCGTCTCCATACGATGCGGCACTGTTCCGCCATACCTCCATATCTGCTATCCTGCCATTTTCTATTGCCCGAATCCAGTTTTTTGTGCGGCTATTCGTTTCTGTACAATAATGATATAATTGCTGCTGCGATTTCAAAACATCCCTCCTGATCGGTTTACTATCTGCGGCAATACGCCGTTACGGTACACACATTTATCTCCACGACAGGATTCTGTCATCCCAGTCTCCCGGAATATACTCCCAGATTGTGGAAACATCATTTCGATAGACCAGTCTCAAAACACATGTCCCCATCTTGCGTTCACTAATGTAACTCTCCCAGACCTCTATCATCATCCCTTCCGCAGATTCGCCGTTCTCTGATATCTCCATATTAAATCTGATCAGTATTTCTGACCTGTGATATGCCACAACAGACGTCATTTCATTTTCAGCGAACTCAACCTCGCCGTAGTTCTGCACGTAATAAGTCATTTTATTAATCTGCTCTTTAAAATACTCCGTCCACTCCGGCCTTATCGTCACACCCCATCACTCTGTCAATATGGCCTGGTCTGCTGTTGGTTCTGCTTATCTGAGAAGGTTTTTTGAGATCCCCCGAACGGTAAATCGTTTGTGTTCCTGATCCAACATCTATATCATCCGAATCAAACCTCTGTCTGTATACTCGAACTATAAATTTTGCGACTTCTGCTGATGGCGTACTGTCAATATACTTGGGAATTGCCTGATGCTTATACAGCCCATCTATCTTATCTATGTCAACAGAGTCTATCCCCAGAAGACAAATCTTATCATCCTTCCCCTCATTAATCAGCTCCTTGACAGAACGCCACTCGATATTTCCAGGCCAGTTCCGTTCCTTATAGTCAGGAGAGAGCAGTACAACTACAAGCTCACAATGATGCCGATATATCTCTTTTAATATTTCATCTCCCCGTGTTCCATTTATAAGCTCCTCATGCCATTCATCATAAAATATATCGTTTTTATGAAATCCGAGCTTCAATAATGCTTCGCACATTGGCCGAATATAGTCCTTTCGATATTTCCCTGAAAACGTAAACCCCATTTTAAACTCTGGCAGCTTCATATGAGTACCCTCCCCGTATAAGCATATGTCCCTGTACTTTTCTCTACCAATATTTTACATTTTGCATTTGAATATATACAATTCATCGTCGTTCCTCTTTACAATATATCCATTAAGTTCAAAGCCCACTACAGGGCATCTGAGTACCATCCTGTAATGGGCTTTGAAATGTTGCTGTAGCAACTCTCTTAAAACACCTCAATCTCTTCTGAAATCCCCCTGCATCTTCGGATAATATGCTGGGTAAACCGTTTATCCCCAACGCTGATAATCTGCTCAATTTCACTGAACCGATTTTCGTCTACGACCATCACACAAATATTGTGACACCTCAGATCTGATATCATGACCGAAGTCAATCTTCCAGAATAATAATTATGTGTGGAAGCAAAACATACCGTACTGTCCAAATTGCCATGACCAATCAATAATTCGTTCCAACTGTCATCTGAACCATGGTGAGGAATGGAAAAGAGTCCAATTTTTCTCACCTCTCGTTCAAAAAACTTCAAAATCTCACAAGTAATATTGTATCTTCTCAAATCAATATCACCCATTATCCAGCTGCCGCTCCTCCCCGGGCAGTCGTACGGCGCATGGTAAATCACAATAGATGTATTATTAATGTCATTGCCATAACTTCCTGCAATTTTCGTGTATATATTTCTGACATTTCTGAGCTTATGAGGATCTGTAATAATATCATGCAGTCTCCTGGCATCTAACTTTCCAACCACTCGTCTCAGAACATCGATCTCATTCCGGTCTGCTTCCAGGTTATAAAGCTTAAATATCCATTCGATCCCGACAACATTGATCCCCTCTGGCACGGTACTTACTACTTCAACCCGGGTGCCGCTTAAATTCTCAGCCTCAAGTATTTCCTCCTGTTCCGCATGCCTTTGCCCCCATATCGTTGAACGCTCGAGATTTACGTTATTCGCATCCTGATTCTGCTCAGAGTGGCTCTCATTCCCTCTCACCAGGATCAGTCTTACATTCGGATTTCTTTCCTGAGCCTGCTGAAGAATTTCAGAATAAGGCCTGGCCATAAATCTCTGTTCCCCCTCCCCCAGTCCATTGGCTATTATTAAGCACAGCCTCTCCTCCGGATATAAATAAGGCATAATAATCGTTTCAATGGAGGTCTTCCTGAACAGATATCTGTATCCACTGTAATGATCCGTATGTAAATGCGTTAAGATAAAAAGATCCAGACATTGACCATTGTCTGCAATTTCATCTGTGACTTCCTGTAAACGTATATCGCACTCCATCTGGGTTGATAATTTCCCCTTCCATTTTTTCCGACAGGTGGGTATTCTGTTTCCACAGTCTATCACCATATGATATCTGCTTCCCCTCTCACTGCGCCAACACCCCTCATAACAGAGCCCGTCACCCACACTGTACACCTTTCCTGTAAAATCCATCAACATATGTTTTCCTCTTCCTGTACATTTACGTTCTCACTTCCCCGCCATCCTCTGCACCGCCCCGTCGATCCTCACAAACACCCTTCTCACCCTGGAATAGGCCAGCCCGCAGCCGTGCAGAATCATATTCATCGCTCCCCCTCTCCTTTTCCCGCCATCCGTATCTTCTCCTCTCCGCTCCAGTCCCTGCGTCTTCGCCATCCCCCGCGCTTCCAGAGCATCCGCCCGAACCTTTTCCGCCTTCACGTCCCCGTACACCACTTCCCGGGCCACATCCGGAAAGTTAGTAATAATAGCATCTACGCCCATTTCTTCTATCCGTTTCAATTCTTCCCTGCCGTTCACCGTCCACACATGCACCTTAACGCCATTCTCCCGACTCTGTTCCATCAGCTGCGGATACTGCATATTATTGAGGGAAGGATGCAGCGCCTCTGCACCCAGCTTGGAAGCATACTCCGCCGGCTGCCAAATTCCATCACTGTAGAGCAGTCCCACTCTGGCCTCCGGGCACAGACGTTTCATCCGAATAACCGAAGCATGATTAAACGAAGAATAGATTACCTGCTCCCCCATCCTCAGCTCCTCCACCAGCTTAAGCACCTGTTTCTCGATCCCGTCATAAAAGTTGATGCCGGTCTTCAGTTCAATATTCACAGTCATCCCTGCCGGCCTGAGCAGTTCCAGGACCTCCCGCAGAGTAGGAATCACACATCCCTCATATTCAGGATGTGTCCTGTTAAAGCGCAGCTTTCTCAGCTCCTCCAGCGTATAATCCGCCACATACCCGGTTCCATCACTTACCCGGTCAATGGTCTCGTCATGAATAACCACCAGCTGTCTGTCCTTCGTAAACTGCACATCCAGCTCTACCCCGTCGACGCCCATATCCCGGGCCAGCCGAAAGGCCTCCAGCGTATTTTCGGGGGCATATCCTGACGCTCCCCTGTGAGCCCATATTTTCGGAAATTTCATCTGATCCCCTGCACCCACATGTCTGTCCTCTCCGGCCCCAAAGCGAATGAAGTCAATGCTCCCTTCCTTCGGATGAATGATCATGGTATCCCATAATTCCTGAATGGCTGTCCCCATCTCTCTTCGATGCCGTACAGACCCTTCCGGCTTTTTGTCCGGAAAAAACTCACATTTGGATGCCCCTATGGAAATAATCGGGAATTTTCTCTCACGATAAACAAAATCAGCGTGTGTATGCCCGTGGATAAAAGCCATAATCCTTCCGCCGCTCTGCTCCTGCCACTTCTCCAGAATCCCCATCAACGCATCCCCGTTTCTGATCTCGCTGGCCCAGTAATCCAGCCTGGCAAGAGGCGCATCGTGGCTGAACAGAATCACCCTGTAATCCTGCGGTACCCTGGACAGCATGTCCCTTATCCATTCCAGCTCCTGCGGCGGAAAACCATACCGGTGCTCCTGCGCCGCATCAAACGAGTGCAGAAACAGAAAACGCAGCCTGGACTGTGAGAAATCCTGATAATACCAGAGCTGATTCTTGATAAGGCTGCCAGTCACCTTATCCTGAAGATAGTAAGAATACTGTTCCTCCAACGTCAACCGCGCCGGATTTTTTCTGAAATAATTGCTGTCATGATTTCCGATGGTAAAATAAAAGGGCAGTCCCCAGCTCAGGATCCGGCTTAACACCTGATCGCTGTAATGCCTGCACTGCTCTTTTCCCAGCATACCATCCGCAAGATCTCCCAGATGGATGATCCCATCCGGCTTCACCACACGGTTGACGGCCTCTATTGTCGCTGCCGTATCCTCAAAGTTTCCGTTAATGACATAATGAGTATCTGTCAGCAAAGTGAAAACAAGACTGTCCTCCTTTCGTCTTTTCTCAACAGATGCAATCGTTCTTTCCAGCTCCCGCCGCACCTCCGGAAGGTTCAGAAAGGCCTGTACCCTTTTGTCTTCTCTTTCCTTTTCTGCTCCGTCCGGATGCTTTATCCGTATCAGCTCCGAAATTTTCAACTCTTCCTCAACTGACAACTCCTGCCCATCCGTGTGGGTAACGGTAATCTCCACATACCCTTCCTGTGAAATCCTCCTCTCCCGCTCTGAAATGTACTCAGAAAAATTTTTCACGGCAGGACTCACCCATCTCTGTTGTTCCTGATAGGCATAGGTATAAATATATTCCTCCGGAATCTCCATGCCGAAAAATTCACAGGAAAACCGATAGCCATCCTTCAAAATCTCTATCTTACTGCCCGGATACACCTTCTGAAGCTGCATTTTCATGATTTCTCCCTGTCCCGCACAGATGGCAGGCGTACCTTTCTCTTTTTCCTCCCCGAATCATTCTCAGGAGTTTCTTTCTGCCGACTGCTCTACTTCATCCTGTAGCTGTTCATAGGTAACCTTCTCAATATTCCCGTGATCCACTCTGTAAATCACATCACAGTTACGAATCGTGGTGATACGGTGCGCAATTATAATCATGGTCTTATGTCCCAACAGATGCTCAATAGAGTCCATCACCGCGGATTCCGTCTCATTGTCAAGGGCAGAGGTCGCCTCATCCAGCACCAGGATATCAGGATTGGTATACAGCGCTCTGGCAATTCCGATCCGCTGCCTCTGTCCTCCCGAGAGCCGCACTCCCCTCTCGCCGATCCTGGTATCAAGCCCTTCCGGCAGGCTTTCCACAAACTCCTTTAGCTGCGCCTGCTCCAGGGCAGCCCACACCTGTCCGTCCGCAGACTCGTCCACAATCAGACCAAATGCCACATTATTCCGTATCGTGTCGTCCGAGAGAAAGATACTCTGGGGAATATAGCCCAGCCTGTCCGCCCATTCATCCGCGTGGTTTAAGATATCCTTACCGTCACAGAGAATACGTCCATCCTTCAACTCCAGAATGCCCAGGAACACATCTGCCAGCGTGGTTTTCCCCGCGCCGGAGGGCCCTACAAAAGCCACCGCCTGTCCCTTTCGGATGGTCATGTTTACCCCCGAGAGCACCTCCGTCTCTGTATTGGGATAGGCGAAGTGAATGTTTTCAAGTGAAACCTCCCGATCAAAGGTCAGGGCTTTCTCTTTTTCACCGATTTCTGACCTGCGTACTCTCTGGTATTTATGTTCTTCGCTCATCTTAAGTGCGTTATACACACTGTCAAGATATGGATAAGAAAAAATCACGGAATTCATACTGCTGTTAATACGGCTGATCCTGGGAAACAATCGAAACAACGCCATGGCAAAAATCGCCATACGGGGGATAAAGACGGCCACATTAGCCCCGTTTCTGACTCTCACCGCAATCACCAGCAGGATGACCGCCGTACAGAAGCACTCCAGCACCATGTGAGGAATTGAATTCAAAAAGGAAAATATCCTCTGCATTCGGTTGGTCTGACGGCAGTATTTCTCATAATTATCTATGAAGAAATCCTCTCTTCTGAGTATTTTGATCTCCTTCACGCCGCCAAACGCCTGCTGCATCCACTGGGTCATACTGCTGCTGCACTTCTGGGTTTCCTTTCCATAAAAAGTCGCTCTCCGTTTGTTCCAGCGCACAAATATGGTGACAAACAGAATCATAACCACTATGACACTTACCGATAACACGAAATCAGTGTACAGCATATATCCGCCGAACACCAGCATCATGACCACATCCGAGAACAAGTACAGGCACTGCATCACCAGTGCAAAGAACTGCTGCACGTCCGTCCCCACTCCCCGCATCAGAACTGAGGAATTTTTCTCAAGAAAGAAGCTGTAAGGCTCCTGCATATAACTTCGCATCAGCCGTACCCCGATCTCTCTCTGCGTATCATACACAAAGCCCACCCGCTTATAACTGGTAAAGGCATTAAACACATTTTTAAAAATATAAATGCCGATCATGACAAAAGCCATCAGCATGAAAAAGTCTTCGTTATTCCTGACCCCCGAAATATCATAGGCCAGCGAAAGCCATCTGTTCTGGCGGATCATATCCGGGCTCAGGATCAGTGAAATAAAGGGGAATACAGATATGACCCCCAACAGCTCAAGAAAAATCTCCGCAAACAGGATAATAACCAGCCACACCAGCCTGATCTTCTGTCTCCGTTCAAATATATAGCCAGCTTTCTTCCAGACATCTTTTATCATAACACCCTGCTTTCCGTTATTCCTTTCTCTGCAAAAGGAACTGCTCCATAATCTCCGCCATAGCGATTGATTCGCTTCGCGTCAGCTTATACCCGCGTTTTCCATTTCCATTGATCATATAGACAAAATCGCTCAGCTCATAACGAAGCCCATACCCCAGAAATTTGACAGCATGCTGGTCTATCTTTGAAGCATCCTCGTATCTCACTTCAAAGGACCTTGTGAGCCACCAGGGGGACGGCGCCAGAATATACCCATTCGTACCGGCCACAATCAGCTGTCCTTCTGACTTTACCCCAAGTCCCGTCTTTGACATGGCAAAGCCGCTTTCATACCGAAAGGACGCCTTGGTGTACAGATCGATCCCGTTATCAGCCAGAATACTGTCGAACCGCACCTCCTTATACTCTGTCCCCAGAAGCTTTATAACAGGGAGAAGGGTATAGCTTCCAAACTCTGTAAAGCTTCCGCCATACTCACGATCCTCAAGCTCCCGCAAACCTTCTTTCGTCAGTCTGGTAAAGCAGGCCTCCACGTCCTGGATCTGTCCGATCACACCGCTTCTGGCCACACTGATCAGCTGATTAAACCCGGGCGCATAAGCCGTCTTGATCGCCTCCAACAAAACCAGACCTTTATCTTTGGCAATCTGAAACAGTTCCTCTGCCTCAGCCTTCCGAAAGACCATCGGTTTCTCACACAGGACATGCTTGTGATGCAGAAGCGCGGCTTTGGCATACTCATAGTGAGTCTCATGGGGGGAGGCGATATATACTGCATCCACATTCTCCCAAAAGGCTTCCAGGTCATCCGTGTAATGGCCCAGCTCAAATTTCTGTGCATAAGCCTGCGCGCTCTTAATATGCGGATTGTATACGCTGACCACCGCAATCCCACTGACGAAATTCGCCTCCGTCATGAATCTTCTGGCGATCCTCCCACAGCCTATCACACCCAGCTTGATAATAGATCGGTCTTTCATACGAAGCATGGTGGAGGAAACATTTCGGGTTCTCTCCAGATACACGACCTCGCAGTACTCCTTCAGATAATCAAAGGCTCCAAGCCAGTCAGACCCTATCGTGAAGATATCCACGTTATATTTCTGGATATCCTCCACCTTCTGCCCCGCATGATCCTCAATGACAATTTCATCGGCGAAACCGGTGTCCCTCACATGATCGATCCGGTCGATCAGAGAATCGATGATATTTAATTTTCCTCTGGACTCATCGTACTGCTCTGTGGTAATACCCACGATCAGATAATCCCCCAGCTCTTTCGCCCTTTTCAAGAGATTATAATGCCCCTCATGAAACAGATCAAACGATCCGTACGTAATTACCTTCTTCACCTTTCATCCTCCGTTGCTCTCAGGCCGCATGGATTCTTCTCTTTCCGCTGCGCCGCATCCCTCTGTTGTTTTCCGCTGTGTGTGTTGTCAAAATTGATCCGCTTTTCCTCTACCACCAGCGGCCTGTGTATCACCCTTGTATTGATATTCAGAATATATTCACCCATAATCCCTATGAAAAAGAGCTGTATTGATCCAATCAGGAACACTCCTATGATCAGCGGGGCATATCCCGCCTGAAAGCCATACCAGTTAGCCAGCTTCAGAATCAGATAAATTAACGCCACCAGAAGGCTTAACGCCGAACTGATAAAGCCCAGAAAAGTTGCCAACCGCAGACCTACCTTGGTATAGGATGTAAAGCTCAGCATGGCTGCGTCATACAGACTGTAAAAATTATTATGGGTCCTCCCGGCTCTGCGCCTGGCCTGTTCATATTCTATTTCCTTCATATGAAAGCCTGTCCCATATTCCGCCACAATGCCCCGCAGAAACGGAATCGGATCGTCCAGCTCTCTCATAATTGCGACGAATGTTTTGTCATACAGTCCAAACCCTGTAAAATGTTCTATCATCTTTACGCTGGACATTCCCTTAATCAGCTTATAATAGCAGCTCCGCAGAAAATAGATGATTCCGGATTCCCTGGAAGAAGTTTTGATACAGCTTACGATCTTATGCCCCTTTTCCCACTCGGCTACCAGTACCGGAAGCATCTCTACCGGATCCTGAAAATCGCAGCAGAGCGTAATCGTGCAGTCTCCGTCGCTCTGGCACATTCCATAAAACGGAGAATTAAACTGCCCGAAGTTGGTCACGTTAAATATGGCTTTAACCTTTTTATCCCCGGCACAGATCGTCTCCAGTTTTTCCCTTGTCCCGTCAGAAGAACAGTTATCTATAAATATGATCTCATAGTCGTAATGCGACAGTGTCTCCTGTAAAACGTTGGTCACTGCCATAGCCATCAGCTCTACATTTTCCACTTCATTATAGCATGGTATCACAACGCTGATTTTTTTCACAGACGCACCTCCTGACTGACAGACTCCCGCAATGTTTTCCACATAGAAGGTGTCTGTCCGTTTATCTCCAGGCCTCTCTCCGGGCAACCCGCAGGATTTCCCTGATTCCCTCCTCGAACTTCACCTCCGGCAAAAAACCGGTATCTGCGGTCAGCTCCGAAATATCCGCCTCCAGATGCATGACCTGCCTCCGGGCATACTCCAGATCACCGATCCCGATACTGCCTGCCTGTGTATTCGTCTCGCCCACAGCCCGATAAATCTCCTCTATATAATCCTTAAGCGGTCTCGCCTGACCGCTTCCCAGTACATAAGTTTTTCCTGAAATTCCCTTTTGCGCCAGCAAAAACAACGCTCTCGCCGCATCCCTGCTGTACAGATAGTCCCACATCTGTTCCCCGGGCGTAAACGAAGCATGTCCACCCGCCTCCAACGTCCTGACAGTGCTGCTTATCATAGCGTTTTCCCCGTCATACGGCCCATAAACACTCAGAATTCTTACCCAGATATGTCTCATACCCAGCTTTTCACATACTCCTCTGCTCATCTGACCTGCACAGAGCTTGGCCATCCCATATCCATTCTCTGGAAATGTCGGTGTCTGTGCGGTAAGGCATCCTTCCACCCTTCCGTATTCAGCCTGCGAGCCGGCTCCTATGAACAAACTGCATCCTGCTTTGTATGCCAGCGCCACCGCATCCAGGGTAAACTTTACATTCCGGTTCTGAAGATACATATCATTTCTGGCTTCTCCCGTCGTTCCCATCCAGGCAAGATGATAAAATATGTCATATTTCTCATCAATTTCACTTTCAAGCTCTGAGATCTCTGAGAGATCAGCTTCCAGAACTCTGACCCGGGGGCTCCTGGGAATATGATCCGCTCTTCCGGAGCCTTTATGGCAGATTGCCAGAACGGATATTTTTTCCTGTATACATTTTCTGATCAGCGCTATCCCTATGGCGCCGGTTGGTCCTGTGATGATAACATTCATGAATCCGCCTTTCCGCCTGCTGCTGTTCCCTGCCTGTCCGGGAACGGGTCAGTCTGCATAAATTGCCATATTTCTTTCGCTAACCTGCCCCAATTCTCCTTAAAGATTTCCAGTTTTCTCCAATACACAGATGTCTTCGCCTGCCACCATTTTTATCTCATATTCAAAGCCATGACATATCGTCACCTCATCAGGCGCAAAATTTACTGCAATAATGATATCCGGTACAAAATCAGCGTTCTCATATTTTCCTGTCGCATTCATAACATTCATATGCTCCAGACGGACACCGTTTTTTATCGTAGCATCCAGAGGATACTCATATGAATCGCCTCCTGTGAGCAGTCCAATTTTATCGTATCCACCTTCGTTAACAAAATTGACTATCTCTTTATAACTCTCCTCTATTTCTCTTCTGCTCACAAAATATTCCTCCGCCTTTGAGTCCCTGCAATATGCCCATGGTAACAGACCAGTCCGATCAGCTCTGTGATACAGAGGAAATATATAATTGCAAAAATGCCTGCTCTTTTCCTGAGATGCTCCTCACTCTGTCCTTCCAGGAACATTTCCAACTGACCCACAACGGCGGGACAGAGAACAGCCAGGTAGGATATCATGTATCTGCTGACAAAAGGCTCCCATCTGAGCACGGCACAGAAGCACAGAAAGGAAAAGGCTGCCACTATAAAATACTGATTTCTCACTTCACTCAAATGTCTTTTTCTGTTCTTAAATAAAAATAAGAGCGCACATCCAATCAGCAGCCATATGATCAGAGGATTTACCGCCGTACTGTTTCCGTAGTTTTGCGCATTCCGAACAACAAATTCTCTTCCGTCCTCCGATATGACAGGGCTGTCAATGTCGATCTCCAGCAATCCGGCAAAACGCATCACATATTTCCATATAATAAAGGAGCTGTCATAGAGCCATACCGTCGGCATATTAAAGGTAAAGTTCTTTACGAAATTCACAAGAACATGCCTTGGGTGTAAGGAACCGATCAGCTGCCTCTGCCCTGCATCCGGCGAGGAAAACGAAGAAAACGTGACGATATTCCTGTAAAATTCAGGGGCAAGTATAAGAGCCAGAACGCATCCCCCTGTCAGAGCATAAACCGCTGCCGCTGAAATACTGTCCCTTCGCCTGATCATAACAAGCAGCAGCCAGAACGCGAATATGACCATCCCGATCCCTACAGAAGGCTTGGCAAGATATCCAAACGCGACGCACAGACTGATCATTATGACGCGGAACAGATTCCGCCTGCTTATAATAAGCCTCTCCTCCGGCTTCATTAAGTTAAGAACCAGATAAGCAAAACAAAGCATCCACAACGTCGAATAGTTGTCAACCTGTGTGCTGAGCGCTTCTGCAAAGGCAATCGGCATGGAAAAATACAGTATGGCGGCCATAACACAATACGGCCCTGAGCACTTTATTTTTGCGGCGATTTGATATACGAGAAGTCCATTGGTAAGGTACGAAAAACACTGCAGCAGATTAACCGGCCACTCATTTCCACTTGCCATCGAATATACATGCAGGTTCACAAATGCTCCGAGAACCGGACTGGCCACCTGTCTGTCAATATGCGTGGCATAATGCTCCACAGAGCCGTTCTGCAGCCAGTGAAAAATACGCGGCAGATGATACGTCATGGAATCCCAGTTATAAGGCGTCGTCTTCAGCGCAAGATAGACAATCCCCACCGACAGAATGATACCGATCGTCTTTCCTGCAGTTATATGGCGCCCTGCCGGCAGATGATCCTTCCATTTCCACCCCGTTTTTTTGCACTTCCTGGTATTCACAATAAGCAGGAGCAGATCAAGGGCCAGCCAGCAAATCCATAAATTCAGCGTAGTAATTATTCGAAACAGGGAGAGAATTTCCGTCATGACAAAAACAAATAATGTCCACACGACGACGGCATTTATATATTTTTCTGTTCGTTCCTCTGACGTCATTAAACAATAGCTCAAAAAAAACGCGCTGATCATATATCACCTGTCTGTAAATATTCCTCTATCTGCCGGTCCATCCGTTCGGAAATATCGCCATTCCTGAAATATACCTCATACCAGTCGATAATTTTCTGCATTGCAGTGGTCACATTCCATCTGGGCTCCCAGCCAAAAGTCTTCTTAATTCTTGAACAATCCAGTCTGAGCAGATTCGCCTCATGTGGCCCGCCATCGCTTTCGTTTTTCCATGAAATCCCTGTCTTCATTCTTTCATTCCATCGGGAACAGAAGAGGGTAACCAGTTTTCCTGTGGCCCAGCAATCACTGTCATCCGGTCCTATATTGTAGCTTCCCGCAAGCGCCTTATCTTCATACTGCCTGCCCGCTACCATAAGATACGCCATAACCGGTTCCAGAACATGCTGATAGGGCCTGACAGAATACGGATTGCGGACTATGATATCTCTGTTTTCCTTTGCCGCTCTGATGCAGTCCGGGACGATACGGTCGCTGGCAAAATCACCGCCGCCGATCACATTCCCTGCTCTCATTGTGGAAACCGCCATCTCACGTTCTTCCAGGAAAGAATTCTTATAGCTCTCCGTTACAAGCTCCGAACAGGATTTGGAATTGGAATACGGATCATATCCGTTTAACTCCTCATTCTCACGATACCCCCACTCCCATTCCTTATTTTTATACACCTTGTCCGTCGTAACGTTCACAAAGGACACGACGGAATCACTCAGCCTGATGCACTCCAGAACATTGACCGTTCCCATCACATTTACTTCATAGGTATATACCGGCCTTTTATATGACTCCCTGACGATTGGCTGCGCCGCCATATGAATGACGATTTCCGGCCGGGCGTTTTCAAAGGTCTTCTTAAGCCCATCCAGATCCCGGATATCCCCTCTCACCGACTCCATCTCCGATTCCAGAGAGAGCAGTTGAAACAGCCCCGGCTCTGTCGGAGGTTCCAGCGCATAGCCTGTTACGTCCGCACCGGCCTTGAGGAGCGCTCTGCACATCCAAGCCCCTTTAAAACCACTGTGTCCTGTCACCAGAACCCTTTTACCTCTGTAGAAGGATAAATCAAACATTTTTGTTTCCTCTTAGCTCATTTCTGAACCGCCTGTTTTAGTGCATTTACCATATAATCCAGCATTTCGTCCGTCATTCCCGGATAGACTCCCATCCAGAACGTATCACGCATAATCCTGTCCGTATTTTTCAGCTCTCCCACAACGCGGTATCCCTCTCCGGTCTTCCGCATCTCGTCGAAGCAGGGATGCATGGTTATATTTCCCGCGAACAGCATTCTGGTCTGTACTCCCTTTTCCTCGATACAGGGAACCACGTGGTTTCTGTCCACTCCTTCCTTACATGTCAGCATAAAGCCAAACCAGCAGGGCCTGGAATTTTCACACGGCTGCGGCAGGATAAAATACTCCTCCAGCTGCTTAAGTCCCTCATAAAGACGCATGAAATTACTCCGTCTTTTCTCCACAAACTCCGGAAACTTTTCGAGCTGGGCGCAGCCGATGGCTGCCTGCATATCCGTCGCCTTCAGGTTATAACCGAAATGCGAATACACATACTTATGATCATACCCAAACGGCAGCTGTCCATACTGTCTGTCGAAACGGTGTCCACAGAAGTTATCCCTCCCCGGAGGGCATACACAGTCTCTTCCCCAGTCACGGAAGGATCTGACAATTTTGTGCAGCAACGCATTATTCGTATACACAGCGCCGCCTTCCCCCATCGTCATATGATGAGGCGGATAAAAGCTTGAGGTTCCAATGTCCCCCACCGTTCCCGTAAGATACCACTTTCCGTTCATCTCATACTGTGACCCCAAGGCGTCACAGTTATCTTCTATCAGCCACAGATTGTTCCTGTCACAAAACTCCTTCACCGCCTTTAAATCAAATGGATTACCCAACGTATGTGCAATCATGACAGCCTTCGTTTTATCAGACAGCGCTTCCTTCAGCATGTCCGTATCGATATTATATTGTGGTATGGTCACATCCACAAATACCGGAACGGCTCCATATTGGACAATCGGCGCAACCGTCGTGGGAAATCCTGCCGCTACCGTGATAACCTCATCTCCTCTGTTAATTCTGCGCTCCCCAAGCAACGGAGATGTAAGCGCCATAAAAGCGAGCAGATTTGCGGAGGAGCCCGAATTGGCCAGTGAACAGTACCTGACATTCAGGTATGTTGCAAACTCCTTTTCAAACTGATCGGTATATCTTCCGGATGTGAGCCAGAACTCCAACGCGCTGTCAACCAGATTCCGCATTTCCGCGTCGTCGTAAACCCTGGAGGCGTACGGAATATTCTGTCCCTCCTGAAAAGGCTTCCGGGGGCTGCGATAAATTGTATAATATTCCTTAACCATGTCAAGGATCTGCTCTTTTGCCTGCTCTTCATTCATTTTCTCAAACATTTGTTTTCTCCTCTGTCAATAATATTGTATCCTATTATATTCTACTCTGCCTGATTTCTCAATCATCTTTTATCTGAGTCTACATTTTGTACGCTTTCACAAAAACACAGCATGCGCCAATAGCCGGCAGGATTACCGTTGCCGCCCCGCATACAATTTTCATTCTCTTATGCCCCCCCAGGAAACAACTCAGACCCTCATACAGCATCAGGAGCGCCAACAGCAGAACGCACAGAAAATATCCCAGAAAGCTTCCTGTCAGCGGGCAGGGCTGGACTCTGATTGAAAAAAACGGTATATCAGGCAGCGCCCAGGGCGTTATAAGCAGAAACATAAGCCATGCAAAAAAAAGGTCTGTGCCCAGGCCCTCTTTCCGGTCCCTCTTTTCCGTCGTGCCGTTTAAAAACTCAATAAAAGGGATAAACAGAAACAGTATAACATAAGCTCCGCTGAAAGATGGTATCAGTACCATCAGCAATGTATAACATAATAACTCCTTCCATCTCTCCCCGGTCCTGATGGCCGTGACCAGCAACACAACACAGAGAAGAATCAGTATCACACTGACGATTCTCTCTGACAGACTGACACCGATTATTTCCTGAATAATTTTGCATATATTTTTAAAGGAAAAATTATACCCGTAATCCATCGGCATAATGGCAGGCGCAGCCGCCTCCTTTATATTCGCCAGACTGCCGGAGTCCGGTATCCCTGCCTGTGCTGATGCCACCATCTCCTCTGAAAATTCTTCGGCCCTCGCCACTCGATTACCCGCAAAGGAGAGAATCCCCCGTATAAAGGACAGGACAGCCTTCCATCCCCCAAACAGAAAGAATGGCCCCACAAAGCTCACCATCCCGTAGATGGTGAGTCTTATACATTCCCTGATCCTTTTCTGTTTCAGCAACAGCAGCCCGAAAACCGCCGGATATATTTTAATCCCGGCAGCCAGCGCCAGCGCCAGAAAAGAGATCTCCTTCAAATATCTGTTTTCATTATCATTAAAGCAATAAAAAAATACAGTCAGGACAAAGGCCAGATTGATTATATTCCCTCTCTCCAGCGCAAAAACAGTTGGAAAGCTGAATAGAAAAACGAGGAAAAAGAGGTTTCTGTCGAAAGGCTTCAGTTTTAACTTACTGCTGACTGATATGGTGAAGATCCAGATTAAAACGCCATTATATAGCATGAAAATCAGCCACGGGATTTGATACCCGCGCAGGTTATACGCTCCGTCCGATAAAACTTCGCCGGGTATCCCCAATCGAAAAATCTTAAAAAACAGAACTGCCATAGCTGGGTAATTCCCGCCAAACCCCTCTATATATGGATTTCCATCGTAATATACCACACAATTACACCAATCCATAAAAGTATCATTATCATGATAAACCGTGATTGCATGAAAAAAATCATGATTGATAAACATGCATACAAAATAGAAGCAAACCGAAAAAAATAACATTATCAGAAGATAACCCCGTATCTTTACTTCCTCTCCAATCCTCTCCAAACCCATTTTCTCTTTAATATCTCCCTGTTTTTCTTTCATCCTCAAGAATATAGATATCATCGTATTTTCCGCCGTTCATGACCAGCGCCGCCACCATCCCGGAGGATGCTCCCCCAATCAGATAATTACATCGTGAGAGAATCACAAGCTCCTGCAGGTATTTTTTTATTCTCTCTTCACGCTCTGCTGCTCTTGCCCGATTCACTTCATATATTTCTTTCTCGCTCATACTCCAGTTATCCGGCGCAGGAGCATATATATCCATCCTCTCACGTTCGATACAGATAACCTTATCTCCAAATTCCTCCTTAAACCGTTCCAGAGAGTTTGCATATTGCGTGGACAGACAGATCAGTTCATAATCCCAGTCTGACAATTCCTCCCTTATGATTCTGATGGTCTCCTTTACTCCCGGGAGCAGAGGATGTTTACTGTACACATCCTTATCGGCGTTATCCTCATAAATCACATCTCTTGAGAAGTTCTCCCGCAGAAATACCCCAAGAACCCGTCTTCCCTTAACCTTATCCCAGACCTCCCTGTCCAGTTCATCCAGCAGTTCATCCTTTACCTGCCAGATCGGATCCGTGTATTTCTTAGCCTTTGCATAGTACTCTCTGAAATGTTCTTTTCTGACATGAATAAAATGATCCTCCCTGTCATTATTCAGATCCAGGCTGATCTGCGCGTCATCGGAATAAGAAAACAGCTCTCCGGCGGCCAGCACATATGACTCTCCCGCGGCTTCCTTCGCGGTAATCGGCTGTTTAAAGCACATATCCCATATGTTCGCCTCTCCCAGCCTCCCCTGTTTGTACGAGTATGCGTACTCAATATCAATAATGGGAATGTACCCCCTCGCCGCCAGCTGATGATAGCAGAATATATACTGTATCCCTGCTGCCATCAGTTCCATCTGTGGTGCGGTGTATCTGACAACACAATACTTTTTGTAAGACTTTTTTTTTGAGAAGAAGACTGCATAAGGGTAGCACTCTTTAATTCTGTTTATTCTTCTTCTCCTCTCTATCAGGAGTCTGTCCGCCACGGTACAGGGAAGGATCTTCTCTGTTAATTCCAGCGCCTTCGCTTCAATCTGCCTTCTCATGCTCACTTCCGTTTCCCTCCATCCCCAGAACCTCCTCTTTACTCCTTTGAATTGCCTTTCCCTCTGCAATCTCATAAATTACGTCGCATTTTCTGATGGTGGTCAGGCGATGGGCTACAATAATTAATGTTTTCATTCGCTGCAACGATTCGATGGACTCCATAACCGCATTTTCGGTCTCATTATCCAGGGCGGCAGTGGCCTCGTCCAGCACGATAATATCCGGATCATTATACAGTGCCCTGGCTATGGCAATCCTCTGACGCTGCCCCCCGGAAAGCTGAACTCCCCTCTCTCCCACTGTCGTGTCAATACTCTCAGGCAGTTTCTGAACAAACTCCTTCATCTGTGCCATCTCCAGTGCCTGCCATACTTTTCCATCATCGATATGGGCCTCGTCTACCCCAAAAGCCACATTTCTTCGTACCGATGCATCGGTCAGATACACCGACTGAGGGACGTAGCCAATCACCTGATTCCATACACTTCCCAACCGCTCGATATCAACCCCGTCCATTAAAATAGCGCCGCTCTGAGGCTTCAGCAATGCAAGAAGGATATCCGCCAGGGTGGTTTTTCCTGCTCCTGAGGATCCGATAAATCCAACTGACGTTCCCCGGGATATGGTCATGGACAGATCGTCGATCACCTTTTTGTCCGTTCTCGGATAAGAATAGGAAATATGGGACAGCACCAGCTCTTTTTTCAGGTGGATATCTTCCTTGTATGAAAGATTGCTGTCCTCCCCGGCTCTCTTTCCCTGCTCCAGCCCCTTTACCATATGAAGTGTTTCCGATGCGCAGGCCAGTCCCGGCATATTAAAGACAATCGCATTCACATTCCCCAGCAATGTTCCAAGGGAGGGCAGGATACGAAAGGCGGCGACCGCAACAGCCGCCATCTGCGATATCAGATCCCCCGCTCCGTCCGTCATGATAATCTGTACCGCTATGGCCCCCAGCAGTCCCAGAACGCAGACCACCTCTATCATATAACCCGGGGCTACGGAAGCCACCGACATCTGCACTTCCGCTTTATTGAATCCAATCATATTTTTCAGATATTCGTTGACAAAGTAATCCTGTCTGCCAAATACCAGTACCTCTTTACTCCCCTGAATGGCCTCCAGAGAGGCACGGCTTGCCCGAAATGCGTATTCCCTGGAAGACTCCCCAAACTGTCTCATCGGTTTCCTGAAAATCATCTGGGATACCACAAAACAGAATACCACCAGACACAACATCCAAAGCGCCATAGCCGGAGTCTGTACAATGATAAACAATGTCATGCAGAAAATCATCAGCGCTTTACACATAAAGGAAAACAGATGGGTCACTACCGTCTGAACGCTGTTCACATCAGAGCTGATTCCTCTGATCAACCGCGATGAGTTGTTATCTACGAAAAACATATAGCCCTGCCCCATATAGGTCTGCAGTACCTGGACAGCCAGCTCCCTTCGAATCTTATTCGAAAATTTTGCGGAGGCCCACGCATATCCCACAGCATAGATGTTTTTTACAACATAGACGACTCCCACACATATACATACAAAAACGATCACCGAGATCCTTGTCTCCAGGTGAAACAGGGAAATAAACGGAAGCATATATGGCTGTTTCATCAATTCGTCCGCCGAGATCACCGCCTGGATCACCGGAATCACCACCGATGCTCCCAGAAGCTCAAACAGAGCCGCCACAAGCGACATCAGAAACATCAGAACACAATATCTTTTCTGTTCCTTATTCAGAATGAATGCAAGCTTCCCCAGCGCATCCTTCACCTTTCGCAATTCGTTGAGCATACCGTTTTCTCCTGATTTTCTTTCCCCGTCATCCCTTCATGCCGGTTATTCGCCGTCTGAAACGAACCAGTTTTTCCAGATTGGTAACTCCTGCCAACGCAGTCAGAAAATAAATTTTCATTTTATCTCTGTAAGTCTCCCTTACCTCTTTCCAGCGGTTGCACCGGAGCCATACCGCTATCATCTTCCGCCTGACGGCCAGTTCCTGCCGCTTAAATTCCTGATGGTTCCTGCACGCCATCAGGTTATTCAACATCCCGTACAGCGATTTCAACTCATATATACTGGCATAGGGTTTCAGCTTCGGATATTTGTGTTTACACATCAAATAGATTTCTCTTTCAATTTCTATTGCCTTATACCTCTCAATACTGTAATCCGAGGATGTTATGCTTCCCGGCTTTTTTATATAATGATATACCGCTTTGTCCAGGAGAACCAGGCTGTTTCCCGTGTCCAGAAGCCTTGGCAGAATCTCCATATCTTCGTTTATAATGCCCTTTTTATATCTTATCCCTTCAAACAGACTGCTCCTGAACAGCTTATTACAGCTTGACTGGGTAATATAATTCTTACCCACAAACAGTTCCATAAAAGCTTCCTCTTTCGTCAGATACTGTCTCTGCGGGCTTACAAAAATTCTTGTGTATCCTTCGATATCTGTATTGAAAAATCCCCCTGAAACAATCGACACATTCGGGTCCTTCATCTCCACCATCATCGCCTCATATGTATCAGGCTCTATGAAGTCATCTCCATCAATAAATGAATAATACTCCCCCCTGGCTATGTCAATCCCTGCATTCCTGGCATCTGAAAGGCCTCCGTTTTCCTTGTGGATCACTCTGATTCGAGGATCCAGATCCGCCAGTTCGTCGCACAGCTTCCCCGTATTATCCTCAGAACCGTCGTCCACCAGGATAATCTCCAGATCCCCGTATGTCTGACCGACAAGAGAATCGACACAGCGCCTGAGATAAGGCGCTACATTATAGGATGGCACAATTACAGAAATCATACTTCCTCCCGCGAACCGCATTTATCTACTCAAACCTGTCGATAAACCCATCCACATCCACAAAAAACCTTCCATTTTCCTCCAGCCAGTCACATGGCCTGTCCCACCATTTTATTTTCAGGAGCGCCTCGATCTGCTTCGGCGTAAATCTGTAACGGATTATCCTGGCCGGTACTCCTCCCACGATTGCATAAGGGGCTACATCCCTGGTCACCACTGCTCCCGCACCTATCACAGCGCCGTCCCCGATCCTGACCCCGCTTCTGACAGAAGCTCCCCGCCCAATCCACACATCATTTCCAATAGTTACCGAATAACCATCCCCCATATCTTTCAGATCCTCATAGAAGTTCTGATCCACGAAGGTTCTCAACGTATGCTCTTTCCGATAAAAACAGGGGGAAATCGCCACCATGCTGACCGGATGCTCAAATAATCTGATATTCACATCCTCCCCGATCGCACAGAACCGCCCCACTCTGACATTTTTCAGCACGCTGTTTCTGTGGATATAGCTGCCATACCCAAACCGGCATCCGTGCAGTTCGCCCGCCACAAAATTATTTCCTTCAAACACACAGTCCCGACTGACCACACTGCTCTCCGAAAAAATAACCCGCTTCTTTTCATTTTCCTTTTTATAGGAATACTTCAACCAGCACTCATAGAGATAATCAATTATTTTCATACTTTCGAGCTTCCATTAATGTGTGGCGTCGCAAAACTGACGGTCATTATGGCACAGATCATTATCCAGTATAACCAGATCCTCATAATCTGCATCATACCACGCCCTGCGCATCATTCTCGCCGAGAGCGTCAGATTGGAAATCCCGCAGACCAGCCCTGCGCTTCGCGTAAGCATATACTGATCCCTTAATACTTCCAGTCCCAACAGATAATGGTGATTCGTTCTGTCCGAATGACTGTATGCAACCGATTCGTTCCCTCCGTCCGAACGCCATGTATCTTCAAACACTCTGACAGCGTCGCCGAACTCCCGCCGGAAAATGTCCACCGCTTCCTGTTCATCCGTGGCAAGGAAAATCACCTCGTAGTCCTTCCCGCCGAAAATCTCCCGCACTCTCGCTATTTCCTGCTCGATGGTGACAAAAACCGGATGATTATTATACTGTCTGCGATAATCCGTTCCCCGAAAATGTACCGCCAGCGCCTTCTTATCCCCGATCAGGGCCGTATACCCTTCTTCCAGAAATTTACGTGTTTTATCATTGTATCTTATATACTGCCTGACCATATTACTTAATGCGTTCATATATTCTTCTGTGACCGCATATCCGTGTGTATCCAATACATCCTGTACCGCATGGATGTGATCATCTGTCGCCCGCAATACATGAGCCGCATTATTTATCCCCTCAACGCCTGAGACCGGTTCGAAATAATGCAGAAACGCATTGTACTGATTCTCAATGCCGTCCCGCTCATAATACAGAAAATCCTCCCCCCAGTGTACATAAGGAGTCAAACCTCTCTCCGCCGCGAAATACAGGCGAATCAGAGTATACAGGAATTCCGCGAAAAAGCCTACCGCGCAGCCAAACGCCTCAATCTGATAGATAATTTGTCCCGTATATTCTTTTCCATAAGTGTTCAGTTCAAGGAAATCCGGGTTATGATATCCATTCAAAACAATATGCCGGAAATCCTTTTTTCTGTAATGTGCCCGACATTGCCGAAGCAAAGCGAGAATTTCCGATCTTTCATTTTTATCTGCCGCGCCGCCCATATGCTTCCTACCCTCTCTATACTCCCACTCCGTAAACTTCTGAGATTGCTTTTTTCCATTCTCCACGCTCCCTCAGCAGAAACTCTATGATATCTCTCACTGCCCCGTATCCGCCTCTGAAACCAGAGACATAATCTGCCATCGCTTTTACCTCCTCACAGGAATCGGACGGACACCCGACAAATCCACATAACGCCATCCCCGGCAAATCGTTCAGATCATCTCCCAGGTATCCAATTTCATTTTTCCGGATCTCATGGTCACTCATAAATTTCCGTATATAGCTGACCTTATCCCTGCAGTCCTGCACCAGATGCTCTACCTGCATCTCTGTCATTCGTCTTTCCGTGGCCGCGCATTCCCTTCCCGTAAGAATTATTATTTTTATGCCCACTTTATGGGCCGCAAAAAAGCCCGCCGCGTCCTTTGTGGAAAATTTTTTGAGCTCGTTCCCATTTTCATCATAATAGATACCTGCGTCCGTCAGCGTTCCATCCACATCAATGATCAGATATCTGATTTCTTTCAGCGATTTTCTCTCCTGCATATTCCACCTCTTATCGGTCATACAATGAGTCCGTCAGAAAATTTACTCTGATTTTTTTTCGAATATCCGAGACATACTTCGTATTTCGGATATTCTCCTCCAGTCCCCTGGTGTGCTGATTTGCCATGTACGAGGAAATATAGTTTACACCCTCTGGCTGATATCCGTCGAATCCTGCAACATACACCTGCTCTTTCCCCAGCCTGACCATCAGCCGCAGTAGCATAATCACACAATTATCACACTTTCCCGCGTCATCAAGACTTAAATCCGAATAATTCAGCACATTCTCCGTATCACAAATTCCTACCAGATTGGATGTAACCAGCAGACTGTTCTCTTTACATCTGTCCTCCATCGCACTGTAGCGCATGGCATTCGAGCAGAATACATAATCCTGATCATAAAACTCCGGTATAAAATTCGTCGACACAATAATTGGCTTTTTTCGGGAAATAAACTGTTCTACCCGTTCCCGCTGCCTGGAAATACTTGCTCCCGGCGCCAAAATCAAAATCTCGTCTTCCTTCCATTGCTGTTGTAATTTCTCCAACAGCCTTTTATCGTCCACCTCATGATTCTGAAACCCTTCATACAATCGTTCTATATAGCGCTCATCATAAGCTGTCTTTTTATTGTCTTCTATACTGGCAAGAATCTGATTGATCTGTTTTGCTCTTAAGCGTCCCTTCCCCAGTAAAAACTCGGCATAATTCCTGTGCAGATTATATTTTGCCGATAACGCATATGCTGTGCTGTATCCCCAGGGCTCCAGCTTTTTCAGCTGCATGATATGGTCATCTATCCCATCAAGAACAGGATTCACGTCATAGATTCCTCCCTGACTCCTGTTCATATAATCCATAATGAGCTCCATGCAAAGATTTCCGGGAACTCGTCCCATTCCCAGCATGGAGCCGTCTATCACACTTTTTCTCTCTGCCGACTTCATCATGATAAACTCCTGGGCAAGAGAGTAGGATAAGGCCAGATTCTCGTGCAAATGCAGCCCGATTACAATGGACCTGTCAAGATTATGCTCCACCAGAGAATAAATTCTCTGCAGATCCGGCTTCATCATAGAGCCAAAGGTATCCACAATGGAGAACGCATATGGCTGTATCTGATTTATTTTCTGAAGGAGCCGCAGGATATCCTCATCCGAATACCCCATAATATTGATCGGGTTACAGAACACCTTATAGCCTTTATCCTTTGCTTTCCGGATAAATACAAGGCCTTCTTCGATATCGTAATCATGAAAAGTTACCCGTATGGCATCGACAGTTTTTCCGTCATATGGCTCGAGTTTATCAATATTATATTTATTATGCAATGCCATCACTGTAAAGCATGTGCCATCATGTCTGTCCGGTAAAACCGGGGCTATTTCCGCACAGTTATTAAAAAGTGCCTTGTCACGATCATATTCACAGTCGCGCAGAAACCCAACCTCCACATAATCGACCTTTGAACTTACCAGCTTCCTGATAATATCCCTGATTGTGTGGAAACCAAAATTCCAGTCGTTGATGTATCCGCCATCTCTTAATGTACAGTCAAGTAGTTTGATGTTGTCCACAATATTCTCTCCTGTTCCTGTTTCTCCACTCCAGAGCCATTCTCCAGAAAAGCGCACAGGCCGTGGTAAACGAAATCAGTTCGCATACTCTCCATAATCCAGGGACTTCATATCTCAGACATATTGCCCCCTGATAATTCCCGGGCACCATAATCCTGATCCGATTGTTTTCTCCCTTTCCCACCACAAGTTCTTGTCCATCGCTCTGGTAGGCATGATAATGATCATACGCCTGCACAGGGACATCCACATAGGAATGTTCTTCATTCAGATTATCGCAGTTCAAATAATATCTTCCGTTTTTATCATAATGAAATTCGGCGTTCTCTATTCCGTCTCCGTATAATAGATCTCTGTTTTTATATGCTTCTCTGTCCGTGTTCAGCAGCAGATAATCTGAACTGGAAAATCTTGTCATATCTACATCAGACTCTGATAAGACCTGTTCTTCTTCCCGTACATCAGTCCAGTCCATCATAAAGAAGCCTTCTGTAAGAACTACCAGACCTATTATGGAAACCATTATCACATTACATGCTCTTATAGAAAGGTTACTTTCAATTATATGCAAAGTCCATATCGTCATGGCCGTAAACAACAACGTAGCAGGTGCCAGATATCGCCATGGAAATTCTATCATTCCCGCCAGCCTGGCGATTGTCCTGTTAAAAGCTATAAGATTATCCCATCTGCATAAATCAGAAGCCAAAAAGACCGCCAACACTCCGAACGCCAGACAAATTTTCGCGCTTCGCATCTCTTTTCCAAAACATAGATCCCACTTTTCTCTCATGATATATACAATCAAAAACAGTACCAAGCCTGAGCACAAAGAGACTCCCAACGCCAGCGGCATCTCTCCAACTCTCCCTGAAGGAACATTTCCGCCGGTAGTTGAATGAAAAATACCAAACAGTTGGGACAAATAGACCCCATGCCTTTCAATCATATTTACCCTGTCCATATCTGTCACCCCCACCTTCATCTGCATCGACTGAACGAAGGGAATCACAAACCACAAATTAAGAAAAATTATCCATACTCCACATTTTACCAGTGCAAGCAGCATTTTTTTCTTAAAAGTAGTCCTGTATTCAAACAGCATAAATAATATAATAAAAACTGTCAATATTTCGCAACTCAATATATGAGAGTTAATTATTCCTGTCACCGATACAATTAGAGGCAAATAATCTCCAAAAGAAATATTATCCGCCTCAGACTTTGTATACAACTTCCATACCCCATAAAATAATAAGGGAAAGAAAATCATTGCCATATACTCTCCAACCGCGGCACGCACTGTTAAATCCATTATTCGATAAGCCGAAAGTGTATATACCGCCGCTCCAAACAGCCCTTTTCTCCAATCGCCCACTATTTTTTCAAAACACCAGAAGCCAAGTAACGCCGTAACCAGATTAACAATCACGACCCATATCTGATAGCCTGTCTGTAATGGCACGTAAAGATCATATAAAATCGCCGGCAATAATAAAAAAATCTCTCCGTAGTATAAAGGCGTAGCATAACCATAACCATTCAACATTTCAAATTGCATTCTATGGGGTATTTGAAATTCCTTAAGTCCATTGGCCAGCGACACTATTCTCCCCAAATGAAAATTCAGGTCATGCCCCGGATTGAGGAATTCCGCCAGATAAGTCATACTGGAGAAAAATGTAATTCCCAAAATCCCTGCTACAATAAATCTTTTCTTTTCATTTGAGAACCGTCCATTTCTTCTGCCAAACATCACGATCAGAAAATCTATAACAAGAAAGAACAGGATGGCAAAAATACATCTGGTCACTCTGTATAATTTTTTTTCAGCAATAGAAATACTTTTAATCGCCAGCCTTCCATAACCATTGTAAATAACAGATATTTTCAGTTCACACTCCTTTTCACCCCACATTTCCCTGATCCAGAGTCTGGATTGTATACTGTGAATACCGTCGCTCAAAACAATGTCAGATGCCTGTAAAACCGATGCGTTTTCTGTCCTAAAGCACAGCTTTCCCGCACTGTTATCTATATTGGCATTATCATAATCACTGACAGAATCATATATTACTTCCAGCTTATATGCTCCGCTTTTTAATGGTATCGAACTGGTCATAACTTCGCACTGTCCGGCCTTCTCTGTCTCTACTCCTACAGAGTCATTCTCAAAATATACTATCCTCTCCTTCCACTTTTGCGTTCCACTGAAACTGTTCTTGTCCAGTATATACTCAGAACTGCTTCCAAAGCATTTGATCACCAGCGACAAAATATAAATAATTTCTACAGTTAAGACAATGATTTCTTTTGTATGGCCTTTAAAAGATTTCATTTGTAATCCCCCTTCTTTCTAACTGTATACTCGCAGATATCCCGCTACCTCAAAGCTTCATTGTAATCCTACGATGCAATACTGATCATCCTCATATACATGCTCATTCCGTTCCATCATTGCCGCTTTCAGGCCATCCTGCACGGCATTTCCACCTTCCATTGTGTAATCAATCACAAAAAAAATTTTATCGACCCTGCTTTCTGTCCGGGATACTTTCTTTTTGAGTTCCGCCATATCCTCTACCTTATAAATACATTTTTCAGATACCGCCATGGACATAGAATCATCATAAGATATCTTTGTATCAAAAGAAAAGCATAAGTCATCGTAATCTGTCAGATTATAAATTGCTTCCTCCATTTTATGCTCAGCTACCCAATTCATTCTTTTCAGATAATCCTTCGTCGAAAAAGGCTGCCCCATTATAATTGCCAACAGTACTATCATCATAATCATTCTCAGATACATAACCGGGACGCCTTCACCATTCTGAAAAAATCGGCACTTAACATCTACATTATGCATCCACCGCATATACAACGCATAAATGAGCGGAAAAACTGCGACAATCCATCCCAGCTTTACCATTGAAAATTCATGATTCACAGAATGATTTTTAAAAAGTAAAATCTGAACACAGGGCGCAATCACGGCTGCCAGAATAATTCCGGTCCCCGGCTCCGTAAATATTTTTTTTATTTTCCTCCCTTTTAACAATTCTATGACTGGAAGAAGCACAGAGAGAAAAATGAAAGCCAGCAGCACCCCCCCCTGACAGTACTTCCGGCCGTGAACACGGAGCAGAAATTATCGAACAAAGATCCTTCCGCTGTTCCTCCCGTCCTGTAAATAAACTTTTTCTTCAAAACCGAAAACCAGTTCTCTGTATACGAAATCTGCCACAAAAAGGTTGCTATCCCCGCAAAAACAGGCCATACATACTCACATAGCCCCGCTGTGGCCGTCCTGAAATCCATCCTAATCAGAATAAATCTTACTGCCTTTATTAAGGTCACACAAAAAATGAATATCCAGAAAAAATAATCTGTCATGACCCCCATATAAATAATTCCTGTTCTGATCGCCTTTATAAAAAGCTTTAACCTGCTCTTATTCAGGATATCATTCATATACTCAAGCATGATAAAAAGCATGACATACAAAATGACCAGCTGGTCCGACCATAGCACATTGGATAAATACCAGGCATTTCCTGGCAAATACATCCAGGTAACTGCTATTAATACAGAGGCCATTATCCTTCCTGTTTTTCCTTTACATCCTCTTTGTGTCAGAATAAAGCAGGAGAAAAAAGCTAACGATAATGTTTCTGTCAGGAAGAACAGTGCCTGCACATGTTTCAGAAAATATATGCCTATATGATTTCTTCCCATTAATCTAGCCATCCCCCAGATTAAAAACGTAGATCCAACCGGGTATGAAATATAAGGGCATCTTTCACTGAGAGATGAAAACTCTACGGAATCGAAATATTCATAACAAGTAAAATGAAGATTCGCAGGCCCCTCTTTCAACCACTGATTCACAACTTCATGTATTCCCCCTGCCTTCTGCCGTCACCTAAATGGTTGGATTCGGGTCTTCCATCTTATACAGAGCTTTGGCAATTTCATAGTCATAAATATCGTCAATGTCTACCGCCTCCCTTTTGTTGATAATCAGACGATACGCCTTCGGCCCATAATTATAATGCCACTCTTTAAGCTTAACACGAGGCGCAATATTGATCCCATTCGTGAAATGATATAATCGTGGCAACTGCTCTGAATTCTTATGAGCAAGCCCCATACTGAAGTTTAAGGGCCCCTTTTCATCCATAAGGTAAGTCTGATATGGATCACAGGTAATCAACGAGTCATATCCTTCTTGCAGTTTTTCAAAATATAATCTGATGGCTTTTCGATACAGATAAGGTTCTACCAATGGTGAAGTAGCACATGCCCACATTATATGCTCATTGGGCATCTCGTCGCTGATATACTCCAGGAACATTCCAAAAGGCACTGATTCATCTGCATATTTTTTTGGTCTTCTGATCGCTGTTACGCCCTCGGCACTTCCCATTGCAAGCATTTCATCAGAGTCTGATGAGACAACGATTTCCGTGATCTCCTCCACCTGTTTGAGCTGTCGAATCTTATGAAGCAGTAAATTTGTATCCGCAAAAGGCAGAATATTCTTATTCGGTAATCTTGTACTGTTCCCTTTTACAGGAATAATTGCGGTAATCGTCCTATTCATTTTCTTCTCCTCCTGAATGTTAATTAATTTTCCAAGGCCTGTTTTATTCGGTTAATAGTTTCTGCAATTTCCATTTCACTCGTAAGCTCATGCTTATGCTCATTCTCAATTTCCGCTATTCTTTCATATGTTTTTCTGCGGACTTCTCTCTGATGCTCCAGAACGGGCCATTTCAGCTTCTGATTCTTTAACAGAGAAAGATATATATTATACAGCGGTTTCATCCCTGTAAAGATTCTCTGCAAATATTGTCCGGCATTATATTCCTTATAATGCCACAATTGCCGTCTGGAAAGCTGATAGTATCTGTCCCGCCAGACATCTTCCGCCATGTCTGCAAACTTTATGTAATTGGGTGTCTTCCAGTCTATCAGATAAATATCCTCAATACTTTTATCAGGCGTCGGGAAATCTCCATGCTCTTCGTATATTGACTCGCTGAATTCTTCATATGTTTTAATTTTACAGGATTCAGAGATCAGTTTCAACTCAAATCCCGGTGTTGTCGGAAACGGGAACAAAAGATTACACATCTTCTTTGCAAAAAAAGCCTCTACCACCACCGAGCTGTTCCCTGTATATATCCTGTCACAGATTAAAATCCATTGTTTAACAGATTCTGCCGATATTATTCGAAAGTTGCTAAATTTTTCTGACAGCTCCTGCGCCATAGCACTCGGATGCCCCGGATGCGGTCGATATATCACTACCAGATCAGAATGTGCCATACATATCTTCTGAAACCACATAAGAACTTCCCGCTGAGATGCACACATAAAACTGTAATATTCTTTCCAGTCTTCTCCAAATGCTTTGCACATCCCCTCAATATACTCCTCTGTCAGGCAGTCTCCATAGTATGGCGAGGCAAATAAAATAACCTTTTTATCAGACGGAATATCGTACTTCGATAAAATCTCTTTCCGGGGCAAATAATATCTGCCAAGGGGAGCCCGCAGAAAATCCATACCAACATGTCCTGTCAGCTTCACCTTCTTTTTATCTAAATGTGCCACCCTGATCAGACGATCAACATTTTGCTGTCCCCACGAAACATGAACCACCTCCCGGCCGATCCCGTGGTAATTCTTATAGGCATTCTCCCGGCCCTCATCCTTGGGATAAACAATATTTTCCCACTGAAGATCAATTACCTTCTCAAACTTTACAAATTCCTTACTATGCCAGAAAAGAGTATAGTTGTCATAGCATGCCATTGTACAAAGCACTTTCGCATGATAAATCGGTGTATCGGCCATCGCATTCTGTGCATCATCAATATAAACGATTTTGGTCCTGTACCCTCTTCTGTCCAATTCATATTTCATGAGGCAAAGATTTTCAAGTTCTCTCACCTTATGTTCATAAACAAATAAAAAATCCAACTCAATCATGCACTTCACCCTGCCACGCCCGCTATTCCTTTAATCAGCCAGTATACCTGATATCCCCGCGCCCACTGTTTTTTATAATACCGCAGTATTAGTTCTCCCTCCCGCAATTGCAACACACGAATCTGCTCCTTTATTCTTTTGTATATACTGATTCCACGGCATATATCTGGCAGCTTCCATATTCTTTTCTGCCTATAAAAAAAATCATACATAAAGGAGACATCACTCTCTTCCAGCAGAAAACCTCTTTGGGCCCACGCATGCTCCAGGAGTTTTCTTATCTCCCTGTCATATGCAGATTTGTCCTCATTCACAATTGCTGCTGACTTGGAACCGTGATTTACTCTATAACAAAAAAAGCAATCCTCCAAATTCACTGCATTGGCATACGGCAGCATATCAATCCAAAACCTGTAGTCCTCAGACGCCATATTTGTCTCATCAAACCGGATATTGTATTTCTCTATAATACTCCTGTGGAACAGGGCAGCTCCCGCGCAGGCAATACAGTTTCTATATAACATATAGGCCCTGATTTGTTCGTTATTTCTATATTCAGGCACAATAACCGCATCTTCCACATTCCCGTCCGCATCCATATATTTATAGCCGCCACTTATAAGCGTTACATCTCTATGCTCTTTAAAATATCTGATCTGCTTTTCCATTTTATCCGGCATCATGATATCGTCAGCATCAAAAAAACCAATGTAATCACCTGTTGCAAGTTCGAGTCCTCGATTTCGAGAGTATGCCAGTCTTCTATTCTCAGAATTCTTTTCGTAAATTATACGTTCATCTGAATAACTGTTCACAATGGATTCACTGCCATCATCTGATCCATCATTAATTATTATCAGCTCAAAATTATGATATGTCTGCGCCAGAACACTGTCAATTGCCTTTTTCAGATATCTCTCCTCATTATAAAAGCTCAAAATAATTGATATCTTTTTATCCTCGCTCATCTCGCACTCTACCCCGGTCAATAATAATACATAAATATATCCTCTGCCGTCTGAGGACGTTTAATCAGCTCTGCTTTTCCATTCTCCTGCAGCTCTAAAACAGCTACATCCGGCAAAATAAAAGGAGGTTTCATCACCACACTGTAAGAGCCCACATTATCAAATACTGCAAAGTCCCCCTTCCCTAATTTTCCCTGATAGTTCCTGTATAAATAATCGTCTTCTATGCATGTATAGCCTGCCATATCCAGGCAATCGAATTCCCTTAATTCGTTTTCGTCCTTTGAATGACAGACGACAACCGGTCTGTTAACATTTTTGACTGCAGGGTTTATTTGAAATGAGCTCCCTGCCATATTTGCAATATAATGTCCTCCTATGCACTTTATGTCAACAACTCGTGTGGCATATTTCATTGCGTTGGCCGCCAGAGCACTTCCCGGTTCAATAATTAATTTGGGCTTTCGGGCACTTTCTGCAAAATACTCCTTCATTCCTCCTGCTATAACCGATGCATATTCCGAAAATGTGGGGGGATTATATGACAATTGTCTTGCCAACTGCTCATCAATCTTTCCCATGTACCCACCCCCCAGGCTGATATAATCCCATCTGCTTTCAGGAAGATCGTTTAAAGTTTCAAATAAATACTCCATCCTTCTGGAAAAGGATTCCAGAGTTCGAAAAGGAATGTGACAATGCAAACCATTTACTTTTACATTGGGAATCTGGTTAATATACTTTACTATTCTTTTCAATTCTCCCGACGCGACGTCAACGCCGAATCTGGACAAAGGCTTCTGGCCAATATTAATATTACATCGAATGCCAATTCGAAACAAAACATCCGGGTTTCGAAGTGCAATGTCTTCAATAATACCGGCTTCATAATCGGAATCGATATTGATATGCCCCCCTTTTAAAAGCAGCTTCTCTATATAATCTGCCTTCTTGTAAGGGCCATTATAATAGATATCCTCTCCCTCGACTCCAATTTTCTCTGCGAGCCATAGCTCCATTTCGGAGACTACCTCGGCAGCTCCTCCCATATCCTTTACTCTCCTGCAGAGCCTGGGAATGTAATTGGTCTTATAGGAATAAGCTACCCTAGTATTGGAGTAAATATCCCTGAATGCCTGTATCATTTCCGAATAATTATTGTCAAAGACATCCGTATCCAATAGATAAAAGGAATCTCCATAAGTTGCGGATATTCTGTTTAATACATCAAAATCTAACTTCATTCTAATTCCTCTTATTATTTATAATTTGCAGTATTTCTTTCACTTCCTCAATAACCGTCTCTTTATTTTTTTCAAAGAAAACAGCGCTTTCATGCTGTAGGCGCTGCTCATATTCACGGATTTCTCCCAGACCATACTTAAAAGTCCTCTCTACCTCTTCCAAATCATTCGCTATCCAGGAATCATAAAAACTCCTTGACAAAATAGCCATGGAAGACCCTAACCGGTAGTGCTCCGCAATAATATGTCTGGCCGGCAACATCCCTTCATCCAGCTTGGCAATACCTCCAAAGCCATAAGGAATACCCACTGCCGCAATTTTGCCGCAAAGCTCTTCTACTTTTCCGTTTGCCAGAAGTTCGAACATAAATCTCTGATGGTATTGCAGATGTAAATCGTTCAGGCCTATATGGATCTCATCAATACCTCCGATTTTCAGTATATCATTCAGGTTCTGCTCTGCTCCAATAGTCTCCAGCAACAGACAAGTCCTCGCCCTGCCATTTACCATTTTAATAAATCGTTCGACTTCATTTACAGTGGAAAAAAAGGGCAACATAATAATATCTGCACCATAAGAGATCACCTTATCTATTTCCCACTGTGAGTTCCCATGCATCGGATTCACTCTGACCTGTACTTTAGCAGCTCCCTCAATACTGTCCCTGATTCTTCTGACATCTTCTATGGAATGGTCAGATTGAACGGTGTTCATGCCACCCTGTCTTTCTTTTTTCCCAATCTGCTCCAGATCTATCCAGACTCTGTCCACCGAATACTTTTCGGCAATTCGCGCGATCTGAGGATTATTTGTAATATACATCATCTGTAACGCCATTTTCTTATACCCCACAATCATAAACAGGCTCAATCCAGTTCGAATATTTTATATTGTCTCCTGCTACAATCTCTATATATTTTTTATGAATCTCGATTGTATATTTCCCTGGTTTTCCCTCGCCCACATTGAAACCCTCTATCGCGGAGATGGGACTGATTTCAACCGCAGACCCGCAAAAAAAGGCTTCGTCACACATAAATAATTCACTGCGGTCAATATGGCGCTCTGTTACCTTCAGTTTTAACTCATCTTTTGCTATTTGGATCACAGTATCTCTGGTGATGCTTTCCAATATAGAGTCTGTCAGCGATGGAGTAATAACTTCATTTCCTTTTATCATAAAAAAACAGGATCCCGTCCCCTCTGCCACATAACCCATGCGATTTAAAAACAGTGCAGCGTCAAACCCCTTATTCACTGCCTCCAGATACGCCGCCCTGCTATTAATATAGTTCGCCCCCACTTTCACTCTCGGCGACAAATCCCGCTCACTGATCCTTTCCCATGAGCTTATACAAACTCTCTCACCTGCAGATAATGGTACTTTTTTTCTTGCTTTCCCAATGGGTGCGATAAACATTCCTAACGGCTCCGTTGAAAACCAGCTTCCCATTCCATCCACAAATACTGTCTGCCGTACTGCAATGTCCTCTTTATAGTGGTTCATTCTGACCGTTTCTTTCAGATACTCTTTCAATTCTTCCATACTGTACGGATTCTTCAGGCCAAATAAGCGCATCGAACGTACCAGTCTGAGATAATGATCATCTAAACGAAAGGCATATAATTGTCGTTCTTTCTCATTCCAATAACATCGTATCCCTTCAAAAACATTTGCCCCGAATTGTGACGTCGGAGACAAGATACCAATTTTTGCTTCATTAACCGGTACAAGTTTTCCATTCAACCATATCAACCTGTCACTGTTCTTTTTACTGTCCTTCATACAGCGCTCCCCATTTCTCCTCTACAGAATCCCAGGATATTTCTTCACGGATCTTTTGTCTTCCGAAATTATTTATTCTGTCACACGACACATCCATACTTTGCAGGCACGATTCAAAAACTCTGCAGAGCTCCTCAAAATTCTCATAAATATAATATTTTGTTTCCGCTCTGTCAAGTATCTCATAATTGCCCGATAACCACCTGGGACATATAAACTCAGCCCCGGCATATACATATTCTAACGGACTCTCCGATCGCGCGTCAGTTTTTTGTCCATATACAAATATATCACATGTCCGGCGAAACATCGCAAGTTTTTCGTCCTGTAAATAATCGCAGCAAAATCTGTAATTCACCTTTTTTCTATCCATGATATCGATAAGTTGGGACTTATACCGTTCAAAATCGCTATCCTGCCTGTATGCTACGCTGAAAACAAACTCTGTCTTGATCAAAATCTCTTCCGGAAGCTCCTTCAAACGTTCCATCATCTCCAAATGCTGTTGCGCCCTGAATGCGTTATACCCCACATGCACAATAATTTTGTCCACAGGCATGTCAAAATATCTTTTACACTCCTCCCGTGAACGGCATTCCAAGTTCTTATCCAGATGATCAATCAAACTGTTACCAAAATCTATAATCCTGACTTTGTGATCATATTTATGACCATATATCGATTGAAAAAACTCATACTGATTTTTAATCATAAAAATAATATGATTTGCATCCTTCAAAAAATAAGGGAGCAAGATTTTTTTTGTGCGAGAAGCCCTTAGAATATCGCTGCCCCAAAATGTCAATATTCGTTTTTTCGCATTCTTCCAAAACTGTAAAAAGTAAATCAGATGTAAAGGTTCAACATAATGGACATGCATTATATCAATTTCTCTTCCGAATCCAATTTCTTTTTCTAACTCTCTACAGGTTTTGCAAAAATTTAACAGTGTTTTGGGCCGTTTAAGAACTCCTTTTAAGAACCCATCCGGCCACCTTATCTGCCTTACACCTTCCATTTCATAATCATGCTTATATTCCTCAGATAATTCCTGTGATAAAATAACTGTATTCATCTCGTCTGAATCTAAAATATATCTGCAGAAATCTCTGGTAAATACAGAATCAGCTTTTCCAAGCAATAAAACGTTCATACAGCCCCCTTCACCAGGCAGCCTCTTCTCTTCCCATCGTCAGCCATAAACAATTATATGACGTATGATCTGGATTAAATTAAAAGCGGCTCCGCTCATGCCCAGAAAAATAATTCCCCTTCTGGCAGCACAATTCTTCAGCATCCCTGAATATTTAATGACCACGCAGGTTAAAAATATAAACGCCAGATACAAAAAAGACACTACACGAAGAATGGATGCCGATATTGTTGATGTAAAACCCAGTACGATATCGGGAACAAGGCCCCATATAAAAAGTATTACTGCCAACGGGATAAATAATCTGTCTTCCGGTATAATCGCCCGCAACAGATATAAGATTGACGCTACCAGGATCAAAGCTGAGCTCAGTGCCAGATACTGTTCTGTCTCCGTGCCTGTATTAAACAGAGCATCGGGATATATATATGTTAATGTTCGATTTTTTACCGTATATGCAAAGAACATGTAAATTGTCCAGCCCACGGTAATCCCCATCGGGATAAATGCTATAATCCTCGTGCTTTTTTTTGAAGCTTTGAGCCAGATGGCTGTCATCAGAACTGCACAGACAGTAAACAGCACAACATTCGGTATCGACATATAGTGATAAAACGCTGAGTTAATTCCCATCCTGATCTTGCCCCAGAAAGATAGCGTTAACACGTCAGCCGTATCGTGTATAATCGCATCCTGTTCCATCCTGACCCAATTTCCGGGACATATAACAAACAAAAGCAGATTCGTTACGGTTATAGCGGCAGCTTCCCAATATTCAATACAGAATCTATAACCAGAGGATTTCATACAGGCTACACATATAACGATAAGTAGCCCTGACATTACAATCGCCGCAACGTCAAAATTAGTTGCATATATATACGCTATACAATACATTACGTTTTTAACTATATTCTGCCGCTCATTCTTACCCATAACGGAATACAGCAATACTTTTATGCCATATACAAGCAGCGCCAGCATCCATGTCCAGTTAATCGTTGTTGTCAGCCATCCTGCCGTGGCCATCAGCGCATATGGAAAACATAAGAACAGAAACATCTGACATTGCTTATATCCAGTATCCTCCTGTTTCTCGGTAATGAGTTTTATAAGATCAGCTCCGGCACGATATAATAACACGATCATCAACGAATCTACTACAACCCATATTATTCGCGGCAGCCATCCAAATAAAATAACAGCTGCTTCAATAAAAACTCTGGATGTCCAATATTGATATTGTCTGCTGATAAAGCTGAACATATTATAATTATAGGTTTCAAAATATGTTGTATACAACACATCGTCCCAACGATTAAATTTCATAAACAAATGCAAAAAAAAGTACAGGAAAAAAATCAGGAGACTGTCAGCATTATTCTTTATCAATTGGCTCCTCGTTCCGGTACTTTCGTTTAAAACTATTTTCATGTCGGCTCCTCGTTATTTCGGCCAATATAATCTATTATAGGTTTCATCACTTTTTCCATGCTGAAATTCGTCTCAGCGTATTCGCGTATTTCCCGTGCCAGCTCCGACTTATCTTTCCCAAACTTTTCGATCAGATTCTCAAATCTGGTTACGACCTGTGAAATATCAACCACACTTTTGTCATTTGGAAATAAAAACATATAAGGACAATTTTCATCAATTCCTGAAATGGAGCACCCTGTTGCAAATGGCAACCCTTTAGCCAGACATTCATACGCTTTTAATGATGAATTGGAAAAATACACTCCTGCCTTATAAAAGCCAAAAGAAGCAAGAGCAATATCTGCCTGATCATATAACTCATCCAGCTCTTTTCCAATTACAGTAGAGTAAAATTGAACATGATCCAAAAGATTATATTGCCTGGCCAGTTTCTGGTAGTATTTCTTTTCCGGCCCGTCGCCCACCAAGCATAAATACACTTCTTTTCTAATATTCTGTTTCTTATAATAATCTTTAAGGCCCCGGATAATCCTCTCATAACCATGCTGCCGTTGCATATAAGCCACACCTATTATGGTAATTCTATCCCTATGATAGTTTCCCACAGACATTTTTATCCGGTCGGTGTCTACCCCGTTGGTAGTCCGAATAGCCGTAACACCAAAAATTTCTTTATCTCCACTGTATGTTACAAAACGATCCGCACATATCCTGTATTTTTTTCTGTTCAATATCTCTTTAATATAAAAAGGCCACGCATTCCACTTCCAGAAGTCATCCCTGTCGTAAGGATAAGTAAAAATTTCAACTATCACTTTACAGTTCGGATATTTTTTCTTGAGCTGACGCAAAAATGACATATAAGAAAAATCCGCAACCGTTCTTCTTACGTAAACAAAATCAGGAGCAACTATCTGTTTCCACGCATCCTCATACTTTCTTGGAACAGATGCGAAGGGAAACAACCCGATAATACGCCAAATCAGGTTTCGAGGTATGGCAGCTATTGGAATTTCCTCCATACAAAACTCATTACTTAATGCCCGCATCTGCATATCAATTTTTTTACTGACGCCAACCGACTTCCGAGCATCAAAATGTATATAATAACCTCTTTTTTCTCTCATCTTCTACATCGCTCCACTTCAGGTTAGTATATCATAAACAAAACACCTTTACAAACTATTCTTCGAATATTGACCGGTTATTCTCTTTCTGTAATCCACAACTCCTTCCATTGCAGCCAGCGCATTTGCAACTCTGCCCGTTAATAACCATATTAAAAGCCATGCGGCTCTGTTAAGTATAAAATAAAGCAGAAACACAGGGAAACGATACTTCATATAAATACGATTGCACAAAAGCCAGTTTCTCGTGATATAATACGCACTGTCCGGCCTTTCATTTCCCAGCGTTGACCCATTTACCTTATGATGAACCACCGCATCCGCGCAATACCATATCGGTATCTTTTTCTGCCTGGCCCGCAGACTGTATTCTACATCCTCATAGTAAAGAAAAAATCTTTCATCAAGCTTCCCAAGTCTTTGCAGAATTTCTCCTGACAGAAGTACGCAGCATCCATTGGCAAAGCTGCATTGCTCACTCTGCGCAAACTGGCCCATATCCTTTTGATTCAAACCCCTTTGTACAGGCTTCCAGATGACTCTGCTAAAATATCCGCCCGCGCACCAGATACGGTCAGGCTGATCTGCATAAACAATTCCTGGAACAACAATCGCACTGTTTTTTTTCTGAAGACGCACCATTTTTTCTATGGTATCCTCTGCAATTTCCGTATCATTATTCAACAACAGAAAATACTCCGCCCCATTCTTTTCGGCTCGCTCGATCCCGGCGTTGTTGGCTTTGGAAAATCCATAATTCGTTTTCAGGGCGATAATCGTTACCTGACCGTTTGATCCCCACTTATCACATAAGAGCTCCAGAGAGCCATCCGTAGACGCATTATCTACTATAACTACTTCCAGTTCACAGGAAACCTTACTGTGAAGGACGGACTCGATGCAACTGTCATTATATTTTTTTCCATTGTAATTTACAAGTATCACCGCTATTTTACTCATGCTCTTCTCATTTCAGCTTCTATACAGCTCAATAATTCTTTCGGCAAATTTATTCGAATTATATTTTCTCGCGGTCTGTGAAATCTTCTCTCCCGACAGATCCCTTCGCTCGAGCTCCCTGATCGCCTCCAGATAATCTGTTCCACTATGGTGCCTTAAGACGATGCCATTCTCTTCGCAGACAAGCTCCCTGACCGCACTTGTATCAAGGACAATTACCGGCGTGCCACAGGCGATCGCTTCTACTGTGACAAGAGAAAAGGATTCCTCAAGCGATGGATTAATAAAAACATGCGCCGCGGAGTAAATTGCCGCAAGCTCCTTTCTGTCCCCTGTCCTGCGTATCCCCGTTATATTCCCAGGAAGCCTTCTCATTTGCAGCGCCGACAAGCCTACCAGAAAAATCTGATAATCATCGGGTATTACTTTTGCCAACGCCAGAAAATCCGGCATCCCCTTACGGGCATCCCAGACATTCGCAACTCCCAGAACGACTTTCTTTTTCCTGTCGATATTATATTTATCATACAGACTTTCTGAGGGCCTGGTGCATGAAAATACATTCAGGTCTACCCCATTGCTCACAACCTCAACCGGATAATCTCCAAAAAAGGATTTTCTGACCATGGACGCCATCCACTCAGACGGAACAATGACCGTAAAATTTTTCAGACTGGTAAACATCCTTTTCTTGTCAGCGTAATTTTTCCTCGACGCATCTGCAATCAAGCTGACAGGATATCCCTTCCTGTTCGGACACCTTTCACATCCTTTTTTCCACTTATCACATCCGACAGCCGTAAAATACGCGCAATGTCCTGTAAAGGGCCAGCAATCATGAAATGTCCAGAATACTTTTCCATGATATTCCTCTGTCAGATATGAAAACAATAATGGAAGGTTGATATAATATCCATGTAAATTATGAAGATGGATTATATCCGGACATTCCTTCCGTATTATTTTTATGATCCTTTTCGTCGCAAAATATGACGCATACCCCTGTCTGTCAAAAACAGTATTAACCGCGACATGGATCCAGAAGGATAATCCATTCCCTATCCGCTCACAACGAAGATCCGGAAATACCTTTCGTCTTCCTACAATCGAAAGCGTTTTATATCCTTCCCTGTCAGCCTCCCGCTGAATATCTCCCATCAGTTTTCCCGTACTCGTATTGCAGACGGTATTTATTTGAACCAGCTTCTTCAAGATTATTATTACTCCCCGTTTTCCAGTTCCCGAATTCTTTTTTCCAATATGCTCAACTCCTGAACCAGAATTCTTATTTTCAGATTCTGTCTCGATACGATGGATGTCAGTGTCATTAAAGTCATGATAATAAATGCCAGAACCAGAATGTATAATCCGTTCATATTACTTTCTATTCCGAAGAAAGCGACAAACGTCATCAGAAGCTCCGGAAACGCGATTAACACGATCATCACCAGACCGGCTGCCAGCCATATGAGCGTATACTTTAATTCCAGCATTTTGTTTTTTAAATAGTACAAAATAAAAACAAAGTAACTTATTACCGCAAATATCAATGTAATTCTCAGAGTTACAGGGATCATTTTTGCCTCCGGATTCCAAAACTTATTCTTCGAATAATCATTGCCAGTGTAACTTTACACATATAATAAACCGACTTTTTTATGGTTATAGAACTCTCCCCGGTTTTTCGCTCCCGCATCACCACTGGATATTCCAATATTCGCCCTCCGTGTACCGCCGCAATCACCATTGCCTCAGGTTCCGGATAATCAGCCGGATAATCCTGCGCAAATATGTGTATAAATTTTGAATTGACCACCCGATATCCGCTTGTAATATCCCGAACCCGGACGCCTGTAAGAATCTTTCCCAGCATACTGAGAAATACGATGCCGGTCCTTCGCAGTCTGGTTGACTGAAAGCCTTCTGTCCCAAGAAACCTGGAACCAATAACAATATCTGCTCTCCCATCCTCGATAAGGCGAATCATCTCCTCCAGATAAGATACATCATGTTGTCCATCTCCATCGATCTGCACTGTGATATCGTACCTGTTGTTTACGGCATATCGATATCCTGTCTGAACAGCCCCCCCGATTCCCATATTTACGATTAAATTCACCACATGATATCCGTTTCCATTACATATATCTTTTGTGCCATCTGTTGAACCATCGTTGACGACCAGATAATCATACTGTGGAAATCTTTCTGTCAGGTCATTGACTACCCGTTCTATGCTCCCCTCCTCATTAAATGCCGGAATAATTATCAGTATCTTCAGCACAACCGCCTCCCTCACCTTCAATGCCGTAGTATACTCAGTAAAAATCAAACGCCCTCGCTCTGTTATCCTTAACAAAAATCATCCTTATCCCGCTCGCTGGCAAATCTGTTACTCGCAGACAGGGAAGCCCCTCCAGACATATCGTATAAGCATTTTCCTCCTCTCTGTTATCCGAAAAGGAGATTACTCCCCCACAGGTCTCCATACCATCCTCCAGCGCAGAGAGATACTCACACTTTCCCTCTGCCGGGTTCACGATGGCAAAACGTATTTCTCCTGTGATTAAAGAACTGTCAACTCCAATGTACTCAAACAGTTCCACATAATCCGCATTATTCAGCAGATCTCTGTCATTAATCTCTATAATAAATCTACTTTCACGGAACCCCTTATACTGAGCGCTGCGTCTGATAAGGGCATTTTCATCGGACAGAACCTCCAGTCTTCCATAATACAGGTCTGTCTCATGTAAACGTTTCATGACATAATCCCTGAAAACATCCAGCCGACTGACAATACCCGAATAAGTTCCCTCCGTCCACCGCTCCATCTCCCTTGCATATGCACCGGAACCATAAATATCCGCCTCATATTCATCCAGCATGGAATTAATATTTTCCTCTGACCAGCCAGTCTCCCGTAATCGACGGTACTTCCGAAATACTTTTTCCCATATTAAATCATCTCCATTATCCAATAACTGATTTAAATATCCGCTTTCCATGATACAGTTATCATCCACTGGCATACCATAAGGAATAACTTTATTCGCCATTACATCCTCTGTCCACATATTCCCCCAGGTGATATCCATATCCCAGGGAGAATATAATGCCGTCAGTCTGTCATGCTCGTTGGTTATCGTCATATAAAGATTTTTAATCAAGGGGCCTCTGACATTATCATGTCCCTGTATGAGATTAAAAAACAGGTAAATATCTATGGCATTATCTATATCTATTCCGGAATACAGCATGTCATTGTCATCAGGACACTGATATAATTTATTGTAATACTCTGATAAAAGAGACCAGTCTCCTGTCAGATCCTCTGTTTCTCCATCGACTCTCGTGCTGCTTTTTATCTCATAACCATCAATATTTCCGGATTCAGAAAACCGCAGTGCCTCCTCACTGGCCCAGGTTATTTTTTTATATAAAACCTGATCTCCCTTTTCTCCATTTATCTCCAACTGTTTTTCGTCAATTGGATACCCCAAAGCATATAATCCCCAATATTCATGATTGATGAACAGTTCCAGATATTTATACTCCATACCTGTATCTGTTCCCCGGGAATTGTCCGTTCCACAGGTATATTTCCACAAATTGGAGGAGAAAACATTTCTGATTTTCTCCTGATCATTATATCCTGCGTACAACAGCCAATCGTCATCCTGACGCATTCCTAAAAGTGAAACATGATTTGAACGGATATTATCTCCCACCGACTTCTGTTTCAGCGAAATACGATATCCCTTTTTGGGGAACTCCCTTGTACTGCCACCCCGGATATGAATTTCTCCATCTGAGAATATCACTCTGTTCACCGCATTCCGCCGATTATCGAATACCGTCAGTTTCATCTCAACAGCATCATCCGATATCTCTTCCTGGCATTCTATACTCATAAGCGGCAATGTTGTACATTTCAGAAAATACCGGCAATACGTCCTGTCAGTGTAAGCCATAACCATAATCGACCGGTTATCTCTTATCCCATCTTCCGATATTCTTTCTGATAAAAATCCAATTTTTACGTCTGCATTTTCGCTTTTTACTTTTATAACAGGATCATCGGCCTTCAAATCACCTTCAATAAGAGAATAAAAGAAAGTATCGGTCGCATTATCAAATATAAGCGTTTGTTCATTAAAAATCAATTCAGAAATTAAATCTGTCGTTTCCGTCCGCCCTTCCGTGACATTTTCGATCCACTCTTCATCGACTGCATATTCTGAATAGTGTCCGGCACTTTCGCGAAAGCATACAAGGTAAACTCCCACGATCATGGATAGCGCAAGGACAGCCGTACATAAATTTCTTTTCATTCATCCACATCCATTTACAATATATCTTCACTGTCATACTCCAGGACAGAAAACTTTTCCACACCGGCTTCCCGGAGACTTTCTGTCAGCTTCTCAGGGCATTTTACAGATATCTCTATCACCATGTCCAGCCCCTTACCTGTAAAATTTCTGCTTTTGACACGATATTTCCCGGTATTCTCACTTATCCTTTTTATAATACCGGACTCATTCTTTTCAGCGCAGTGCAAAACAAGTACAAAGGGTTTTCTGCCAACGGATATATGTTCCAGTACAATCAGCACGATGGTCACTGTAAGTGAAGTCAATACCGCAACCTCATACAACTGACATCCGCAAACGATTCCTGTGTGCACCGACCACAACAGATACAGCATGTCCACAGGATCCTTCACCGCAGTTCTGAAGCGCAGAATCGCCAGTGCCCCTATCGTCCCTAATGTGATCACAATATTTGACTGCAGACACAAAATAATTGTAGCAATAAAAAATGGCAATACTGCAATACAGATATTAAACGACCTGTTATAAAAGGCTCTGTGTGAAACCAGTCTGTAGACAATAAATTCATATATGCTCAAAACAAGCACCATCAGAAGAACCGATAAGATAACCGTAGTATGCAACGCTGAGCTCCCATACGAATTCCCGATATTCTCAATTGTATATTTAATCACATCCATCTCTGCTTCCCTGTCCCCTGCAATATTTTTCTTCCTAAATAATATTTCGAAAACGCTGACTGAATCAGATTCCGATTCGAAATTATATGTCTTATATATCCCGGTAAAATATAATCAAATTTTACCTCCAATACATGTCTTCCCCTATCCAGAACCGGATATCGCATATAAGTGCCATCCAGAAAGTACGAATACTCATCTGACACAGAAATGTTCATATCCAGCGTAATGCGTACATTGGTGATTTCCTCCACATAAGCAATTCTTTCATAGTCAACAATCGCTCTGGGAAGAAGCCTCCGCGAGAGACTTCCTGCACAGAACCGTTTAAGTAATGGATCATTCGTCTGCCAGAAAAGTTCCTCTGTGTCTCCATCTACTATTTTCTGATATTCCTGCAGGGAAAGTGGAGAGCTTTCCTTATAACATCGGCCATCCTTCTTCTGTTTACATTCCAGCTTTAAAAAATCATATCCACTCCCATAATAGCGAACTCTGTATTTTAGTCTGTCAGATATTCCGGCCTCGTTTTCTTTTGCACAGGTATCCTTATAATCATCAAAATAAAGGCTGTGAATTTCATATTTCCCCCCGGCATCCGCATTAGAATCCCTCTCCATTATCGCAGCCAGACGTTGCTCTATTATACCCAGATCCTTTTCCGTACAACAATATTTCCACTCATTTCTGTACTTTTTAATCAAACTCACCTCTGTCGTTTAACATATTCAACATCTACGCACACGTCTACCCGTTCCAGACACAGACAGACAGCTTCTCCGTGTGCAAATCTATCTCTTCAAAATTATTCGCTTTCTTCTTTACTTCTGATTCTTTCGGAAATAAAAACAACAATTCCCTGTCAACATTCACTTTCACAGTTTCCCCTATATCTTCTCTAGCCATTTTCTGATATGGCTGTATTACATAACCATAGAAATTTCTCAGATAACTTTCTTTTTCTTCCATATTATCATAAATATAATAGATGCCTTCACAGTTCTCAGAATTCATATATTCTGCTATTTTTATTCCATCTTTATGTATGCTGCTCCCATCTGCAAGTGTATTGAAGGCAACTGTATTGCCTGTATGATCCACAAAAGACCAATACAGACGATTCCCGTTTTCATTACAATATCAATATTCACTGTTCTTTTACCGTTCCCTCTCCCTGTCCATCCCCCCAGTAGTACCAATATACATATAACATCCGCATGGGGTATAACGTATTTTGTAACATTTTCTATAAACAGAAACAAGTGTCCGTCCATGCCATGATCGCCTGTCTGGTATCTCCTTTCATACAGATGAAATACCCCAACGCTGTACAAAGACTGACGGCTGCAATAGTCCGAATTTGGGTGGAACAGAGTATATTATATTTCTTTATCTCACCCCTGTAATCTAAAAACAGAATTAAAAGTATTGGTACAAATATTTGAAAATAACGAAATAAAAATTTATGTGGCAGCATCCCGGTTCCTTCTTCAGTCAGTACAATCATATAAACAATCTCAATTATCAGAAACAGGCACGATATTATCAGAAAAAAATACAGCCAGGACCGCTCCTCTTTTCTTCTCCATTTATATAACATAACAGCTGAGGGAATGATTCCTGTATTAATTATAAAAAGAGCGGCATAAACCAGAACTCCCAACGTCCCGTAAATAAGTGTATCCCAACCGATTGGAAACAAACTGGAAAACTGATTCGAATAATGATTTGTTCCTCTTTCAAATCCGTTAATTGCATATATAGCCAAATATATTCCTGCAAGTAACGCTGCGCATATCATACTGCACAATGCCGATGATATTCCTTTTTCTGTCCGCCTTCCCCTTCATATAATAAAGAGCGCAGAGATTTACTGTAACAGGTAAAAAAAACATATAAGTTTTGGTAAAAACACATAAAACTGAAAGAACTGCCCCGTATACAAGATACTTATTTTTCCCGGCATCGTTTTCATTGTCATAAAAAGAATTAATAAAATATACTGCCCATATAAAAAGTGGATAATTCAACACTTCCTGCATCAGATATGCACTGTCAAACATATATGGCATTATCATCAGAAAACTACTCAGCAAAACAGCTTTCCTCCTGTCTTTGAGAATCTGTTTTGCCAGAAGGTATATTGGAAAAACTGACGAGCATAAAATTGTAACCCCAAACATTCTCATCACAAAAAGAATACGACCTGGGGAATAAACATAATAAGCCAGTGAGATAAGCATCGGGTACAATACACAATTATAATTTGGGATCTGACCATTATACTCAAATCTTCTGCAATAATGAAACGATCTCGCTAATGCAACATATAGCTCCTCATCTACATCAATATGAACTGTTGATGTAAAAAAAGAAACTATAATCCCATATACAACAACCGCCGCTAAAAAAAGGAATAATACCTGTTTGTCTTCACGCCTCATGTTCTATTCACTCTCTTCATTCTCCCGTATAATCACACGTACCTTTTCTTTCCCATAAAAGGAAGCGATTGCCATGTTATGCCAGTCCTCAAACTCATCCGTCATTCCCGGAGACCTGACGATGCTTTTTATTTCATAAATCGATTTCCTGATCGGGACCTCAACGATTGTATCCCTGCTTTCCTCTATCTGCTTAAGTACGTTTTCCCATTCATCATGATACTCCTTTAAGTCCCCCGATGCAAGCTGGAATAAGCAGATCAGACCTGGCATTTGAGAAACCGGCATCTGAGCCTGCTGATAGCCAATGTTGATTAAAGCCAGCAATGTGATTGTGAGCAGACTCTCTTTCCGCAGGCTGACATGCTTTTTCTTCATCCAGTTTGTAATACAGTTAACCTGAAGGCACAGGCCAATTACTATAAAAACATCCAGTAATTCTTTTCCTCTGTCCATTAACAGACTGCTTCCATATCCATAACATACCGGAAATACAGAAACCAGCCACGCGGAAATAACTGTTGCACCAATCAAAACCGGATGGTATAGCTTTTCATAAATGACCGGAAGAAAGAAAAAGTTCAAAATCATGAGTGCCAACAGCATCCATGGTATATACGAAGAGGAAAATATATATTTAATTTCCTCCAAAACAGCCAGCATGGCATAAAACATCGCCCTGAACATGGATATGTCGCTTTCAATAACACTCTTTCTGACATAATTCCCCGGAGCCGCCGCATTGAGCAGGGCCCCTGAAAAGGTTATAACAAAGGCAATCGCATATGCCCACTGATTCCTTTTCTTCCACACACTGTAACAGAGGAATATCAGAAAAACATAGCATACAAATCCCGACACCTGAAGATTACCACCACAGGCAATTACTCCCAGAACAGCTCCCAGGGAGATCATACATAATTTCCTTCTCTTCCTTACCGCTCTGAATGATAATAGCAGACATATAATACCCCCAAATCCCGACAGGGCCGGAAGCGTATACTCTGCGCCCCCTGTAAACCAGAACAGAATTTGCGTAAGAACCCTGCAATTAAAACACATTGCCAGACAAACTGACACCAGAAGACAGATGTATTGTTTCTTTATCCCCTCATGAAATGAGAAAAACGCAAAAAACAATGTGCCTGTCAATAAAACAAATAAAATACTTAAAAAGAACAGAAAAACTCTGTTCCCCTGTACCCCTACTCGTCCTAATGGGTCAAAAAATGAGGAAAAAGCTTTTCCTGAATAAGTACCCAGCCAGTTAAAGTACACCTGCTTTACATTCTGAAATACATTCTTTACACTGTGGCCGCCAAGAGCTATCATACTGTTGGCCATCCCAAAATCATCACTGCAGGGTAGTACATAAAATGTACTGACCAGATATGGTATCCAGCTTATTCCCAGAATAAATACCGAAACCACATATCCCAGATTATCCCGGAGCGCTTTCGTTCCTGCCTTCATCGACCTTCCTCCCCCTTAATCCTTATTCTCTCCTCCATCAATGCCAGCCCTTTATCCCCGTCCTGCCAATAAACTCTAAGGAAACATTCGCCCCGTTAATTATAACACGGTATACACTGCCATCCTCAATTTCTACTGAGCTGCCCAATACTTCGGCATATGAACGGCAAAACAACTCATCCGCATGAAATATAACAAGGTACTGACATTTTCTCAATTCGTTTTTCCATTCCTCTGTCGGAAAAATCCAGGCGCCATTATCATCAATGTTATCATTCCCATACAATATATACTGTTCCTGGAAAAGCTCCTGCGTCGATACCGTATTCCAGTAATCATGCTCAGAAAAGATCGGACAAACCGTATTTCGAAACACATATTCGGAATATCCGTCGCTGTTACTACATATAAAAAAAGCTCTTTCACCTCTGCGTCCTACACTGCGAAGAATCTCAGCTATCTCATTATGTCCATAAGTAATTTCATCTGTAGTATTGCCCTCTATGTCCTTCCCCTCAACCACAATTCCCTCTGTCGGCATTGCGACCACCAGAAAAAATGCTATTACAGACATCAAATACCCTGACCACTTTAAGCTGTTTTTTTCATCGTATGCCCTCTTAAATACTAAATACAGGGTCACAATAATAAGAGCACAGATAAACGGCCCCAGATACCGGCTGAAAGAGGTTAGCTCCAACGCTTCATACATGGAAAAACTGAACCAGTACATAACCTGCAAAAAGGCACACAGACAGACGCCCATTATAAAAAATAAACCTCCAAAAACATACATTCTCGTTTTATCCACCTGCCAGTATCCAAAATACCCCAGTGAAAAAACAAAAAGTGCAAGGAGCGCAAGCAGATCAGCAAATGAAAATGAAAAAAAACCAAATGAATAAGTTTTTCCGTCAAACAGCTCTACAAGGAAATTTCTTGTTACCTGATATTGATATTCTTCTCCTTCTCCTTTTATCACCTGTAAAAGGCCGCCCAATGTAACGTTGCTTGCCCGTATTGACGTGGAAACCGTCCCCGCATTTCCTGCCTGTACAGCTGAATCGGCGCCCCCTCCCACATCCTGCATCCCCTGCATTCCGTCTGATGCTGATGTATCTTCTATCTCTGATGCCCCAGGCAACCCGCTCTCCTGCGCCTGTACTGTCGCTTTACTGTCGCTCTCCGTCGGAATACTCAGATATGCCTGCCAACTGAAATATACCGCCAAAACCAGTATTCCGCACAGAACAGGATACATAAGCTTTTTCAGACTTACATTTTTCTCTTTAATCTGCATCAACAGACTGTCGCCCAACATGATCAATACGGTCAGTCCCCCCAGAACCAGTCCCATGTCCTTGGTCAGCGTAAGCGCTACCAAAGCGGTCGAAATCCTCATCATATTAAACCATGTCATTTTGTCCGAATAATAACATATTAAAATATAAGCCACGATTACTGCAAGCAGGGAATCTACCATTATACTGTTGGATATATTATTAAAGAAAATAACAGGAACGCATATCATCAGGGACATAACAGGAAAAATTCTCCTTATACCACTTTTTCCCTGCAAAGGCCTGCACAATATAATCAGTACACTTAACAGCATTGTGTGATAAGATATAAACAGAATACTCTCGTTAAACATCCCATTCATATATTCAAACAGATACTCTATCAAGGTGGCAAACGGCAGATATCTTGGCAGAATCACCGTCGTTCCCGCATGCTTTGCGAATGAGTCAAAATAAAACATATCCCTGACGGCTATTCCCCAGTGTCGGAGTTCGTCCCTGTATCCCAGCCAGTCGCCATTATTGCAGACGATGATAACAGCGAACATTACCATATAAATCCACAGCCCCGCAGAGAGATAAGATTTCAGTTCCAGCCGCTTCCGGTTAAAGAGAAGCATTGCCAGAAGTATACCTGCGGCCGCGAGAATGTATATCGCATTTATTCCCCATACCAGATGCTCTGCGCATCCAAAGCAATACAATATTATTCCTTCCAGAAATAAGGAAACCCCGACCGTCTCCTCCCATTTCTTTCCCGTTACAGTCATGAACAGCAGGGAAAAGGACAGTAAAGGAAACAACACCGCCATAAGCCAGAATACTCTGGAAAACTTGGCAAAAGTAATCGTAAGGGCAACAGCCTGTCCCACCTCTCTGTCTGCAATACTGCACCCTCCATAATTACTTCCGGAAGCAATCTGCAATGTGCCTGATTCCTCCGCATTTACAAGGGATACCTGTATGCGATATCGCTCTCCCTGGATCAGCGCTGTCCTTTCGAATCTGAAATCAATATTTCCCGATTCTTCAGCCAAAAAAGCACGGTCTTTCTGTACGGCTTCCACTAATACCTCCGAATAGTCGTCAGAAAAGACTGCCATTTTTACATCACATGTAAAACTGTCCTGCGCATAATAAGGGATGCTGATTCCCGTAATCTCTTTTATCTCCGGCTGCCAGGTCTGCTCCATAACCTCATCCTGCGTACCAAAGGAAACCTGTGAATCCGGATGTGAGACGACAGGCACCGCTAAATATACATATCGATTTAAAAAAATAACAACAACTCCCAGCATTATGACAATAAAAAACCAGTTCTTTTTCATTTTCCGTCCTGCCCTACCTGTCTCTGATACTGATTCATCTATCAGGATTCGTTTTTTATTCCTTCTTTTTGTAAATCGTTAATATTTTAAAATTATCTATAATTATAGATTTTATCTCTTTATAGCCTTCCTTTTCCCAACCGTTACCGACTTTCCCCCTGTATGTCTCTATATAATATAACGGTTCTTCTGCCTCTTCGATCCTGTCTCTCTCCCAATCCTCCAGCATATACATATATAATTCATGCCCTGAAGTCCCTACAGAGAATTTTTTACTCTCTTCATTATCTTCTATAAATCTGAATGCATCCAGCGTCGCCATATGCCAGTAATCTCTGTCAAAATCCGCGCCAAAGGATTTTCCAAAATTGTTCAAATATACCATCTCATACGGATGATAATTCCAGATCCATCCAATCTGAATAATTAAACCAGTCAATATAATCGCAGCTACAAATCCGAATAGTTTCTTACTTCTTTTCAGAATATGATTTACTCCAAACATGGAAAATAAAACCAGCGGGGGTACAAAGAAATAACAGTGCCGCCATCCATTGTATAAAGTAGAATGCATAAATACGATGCCAGACCACGGTATCGCAATAAGCAAAGCACACCAGACATGGTATCTGTATCTGGAAAGAACCAGATACAGAAGATTTTCCTGCCTTCGGATGTGGCCTCCCACCTGTAAGAGACTGATAACCACTGCTATAACGAACAAAAGAATATACCATAACGGTAAAGATATCAACATCCATACCGGTATATAATACCATGGGATTTCCGACTTCCCAATGACTTCTCCCATAAAAACAATGGTTGAATCCCACTTATCAAACTGCGAGAATTTGGAAAAGACTTCCGGAACATTTTTCAACGGGTTCTCCCATGTCGCGGGCAACATTACCACAAAGGATATGATATATAAAAAAACCATCACCATGCCGCACAGGGCCGGCCTTCTGCACTGCGCCTCATAACCCTTTAGTTTTAGCAGTCCCGCCGCACAGAAATCCATCAGAAGATATCCCAGCATCAGGATCAGAAAAATAATTCCAACTATCCTTACATTTGTGGAAACTGCAGCTGATATTGTAAAAGCGATAAGCCATTTCCACCTGAATCTGCTCTCAATCAGTTTCACTGTGGCAAACATGGATATCATAAACGCAGACACAAAAACCATATCCTTAATATTATAAAACTGCTCCGCAAAAAAACGGGGATACAATGCAACCATCGCAGTTGCCAGAAACGCTGTCATCTCCGACCGAAACAGCATCCTGCACAGAAAGAAAAATGCTGCATAGCCTGCCACACAGAGAATGAAGGTATACAAATGTCTGCCGTAAAAAATCTCCCTCAGACTCCTCTGCCCAATCTCCAAAATCATGGTGGGCATCTGTAAAAGGGTGCCGTAATATCTGTCGTCATATGTCATCAGATCCGGCACTTCCATTTCTGAAGCCCTGTCCTGATCGAAAAGACTGATCAGGTATTTCACATTGACAAGCGTACTTATGCGCTCTGTCGGTTCATCAGACGAGAGCCCATAGTCTCTGTATATTCCTGCCCCCACCAGGATATATACCAGTATCGCCGCTATAATACAGAAATTCTTTACTCCCTTATGCTTTCCGTTTCTCATTTAACACGTCACCTGAAAATACCTCTTCCTTACTCTTCCTCACGAGCTTCCTTCCCTCGACTGCATAAATCTCATCCGCATTCTGAATCGTCGTCAGTCTGTGAGCGATAATAATTATCGTCTTCTCTCCACGCAGGTTTTCAATCGCCTCCATCACCGCCGATTCCGTATCATTATCAAGGGCAGAAGTAGCCTCGTCCAGAACCAGTATCTGAGGATCACAATATAATGCCCTGGCAATTCCGATCCTCTGCCTCTGTCCACCGGAGAGTCGGATTCCCCGATCCCCCACCATCGTTTTGATTCCATCTAAAAGGCCGTCCACGAATTCCAGAAGCTGCGCTTTCCTTAAAGCCTCAATCACCGCCTCATCGTCTATCTCAGCATCTTCGATACCAAACGCTACATTATTCCGAACTGTGTCATCCGAAAGATAAATCATCTGCGGTATATAACCTATCTCGCTATGCCATGCGTCCATATTCCTGAACACATCCATGCCGTCTGCCTTAATTTTCCCATATTGCGGTTCCAGTAATCCCAGAATAATATCAGCCATGGTTGTCTTTCCCGCGCCGGATTCCCCGATCAGCGCAACCGTCTGTCCCTTTTTGATCGTAAAGCTGGCATATTCCAGCACATTCTCATCCACATTCGGATAATGGTAGCACACGTTTTTTATGACGACTTCCTTCTCAAAACTCCATTCGCCGTTTTCCTCCGCCGTATCCTGTTTCTGTATGTCCTCTATCGCTTTGAGATCATTATAGACCAGTTCGATCGATGATGAGGCATACATGATATCCGTCACATGCTCATTAATTCTTCCCACTGCCGGCAAAAGCCTGAATGCCGCAACCGCAAATGCCGCCAGCTGGGGAATAAACTCTACAATATCCTTCCTTCCATAGTTCATCTTAATCATAATGGCAAAAAGCATCCCGCTTATGCTCACCATCTCCACAATATATTTGGGCATCACGCCAAGCAGCCTGTTAATGCGCTGTCCCTTTGCAAATTTCTTAAAATAACTCTCATAAGAACGGATAAAGTAGCTCTCTCTGTTCAGAATCTTTATTTCCTTTATTCCTCCCAGCGCCTGATTCATCCACTGATAAATTTTTGCTTTATATCCCTGGCACTTTTTCCCATAACCTCTGGCATATTTTCTTGCAGTAAAAGTGAAAGTTCCAATACAGATAATCAGCAGACTGACAATAATAACCGTGATGGACTTGCTCACATACAGCAGATATGATCCCAGCGCGATACAGACCATGACTTCCACCACAAGCTCCATAAAATGTATAATGGCTCTTGTAAACAGCTCCGAATCTTCCTGCATGCTTCTCTGCAGCACAGAGACATTTTTGTTCAGATGAAAGGTATAGGGCTCGCTCATATATGCCTTCAGCAGTCTCGTGGAAATCTTCATCTGTGTATTATAGGAAAAACGATATATGGCATATTTTTGTAATATCATATAAAGGTTCTTTGCTACAAATATCAGCATGATAACCCCTGCCATTACAGTCAGAAAGCCCTGATCCGTATGGAAAGAAAATCTGTTGTATAAAAATGACAGATATTCATTCGTATGGATTTCAGAAGTGTCCATCAGGACATTTACAAAAGGCATAAATATACTGACTCCCACACACTCCAGAAGACTGCCGATTAACGCCATAATAAACAGCACGAAAATTTTTAATTTATCTCTGCGTTTAAATATATATGCCAACTGTCTGATCAATTTATTATCCTCACTCCTGCTTTTTTATCCTGTCCATACATTGTAATATTCCATCGTAATACCGGGAAAAACTACAGTTATCTTTTATGTATTCATAACCGTTTTCTCCCATCTGTGTCATTTTTCCCCTGTCCGCCACCATTCTTTCCATTTCCTCCTTCAGAGACTTTTTCTGATTATCCTGAAAGAGATATCCATTTACACCGCTCTCCACATAACATGCCGTTCCATTCTTATCACTACAGATCACAGGTACAGAAAAAGCCATCGCCTCCAGCTGCGAGACGGAAGCCGGTTCATCTGTACTTGGCAGAACAAACAGATCTGTCTTTCTGTATAATTCCTCAATTTCCTGACGTCCCAGATTCTGCAGCAGCGTCACTTCTCCCTGCAAATCATGTTCCTTTACAAAAGTCTCCTGCTGTGCCCTGTACTCTCTGTGAAAACGGCTGCTACATTCCCCCGCAATTGTCAGGGACAACGCATACTTCACATGTAATTCCTCAAACACTTCCAACAACATCCGGATATTTTTTCGCTTTTCATATTTACCAATACACAGAATATTTACGTTTTCCTTCTGAAACCACTGTTTGTCCCGCGCCCTTTCCCGCGGTTCTATCACGAAGGGAATAAATACAGCTCCTTCCTCTTTTACACAGTCTCTGTCTTCCGTCCCCTTCACCGGAGTCATTCTGACTTTCGGCAGAAGCGCCCTTACAATTTTATGGGCCGGGTCATTTTTTATCGTCTCCTCCCAAAGCGGACTCTGATTATAGAGAATCATGGGAATGTGCATTCCTCTGCAGGCCAGACAGGTAATAATTGAATACACGGAACGTTCCCGTATAATCATAACATCCGGGGCAAACTTCTTTACCTCTTTTCTCAGTTTTCTCACGGGAGGAAAGCCGAATTTCAGTTTCATGTCCACCGCTTTACTGTTATTTCTGTTCAGGATACTGACATAAAACTTTTCCCAGATATAAAACAATTTTGCATATCCCAGAATAACTGGCTGAACAACAGAATAATCCTCTATTTTCCCCCGATAATGACTGATAAAGCAGACCTTATGTCCATTTTGGGTCAGATACTTCATAACAGGGGCCTGATTTGTGTGGTATCTGGGTGCAATATATAAAAAGCGCATTTCTATCCTCTGTTTTATCTCTTTTCTAATTCATTCAGCAACTTTGTCCACTGGCTGACGATATGATCGACAGAAAAAATATTTCGTATTCCAATCGCCTTTCTGCCCATTCGGACAGCAGCCTCCTCATCTGCTGCCATTCGAGCCATAGCCGCTGAAAGGGATGGCACATCGTCCACCGGAACCAGATATCCGTTAACTCCGTCCTCAATACAGAGCCTTGATCCGCCGCAGGGGCAATCCGTTGAGATAACCGGCACCCCGATCGCCATCGCCTCCAGAAGAGAATTTGAGATTCCCTCATAATCAGAAGATAATACGAACATACCTGCATCCCGTATCTCATGTAGAACATTATTTTTGAATCCTTCAAAAATTACCTTTCCTTCTATATTCAGCCGGGTTGCCAGTTCCCTGAGACTCTCCTCAAGACTCCCCTTACCATATAAGTGTAATGTATAATCCGGATACCTCCCTACAAATGCGGCAAATGCCTTTAACAAAGCCCCGTGATTTTTCTGTTTCTCAAATCTTCCAACACAGACCACTGTCTTTTTTCGTTTTCCCGTATAAGGCAAAGGAAGATTCTCCCCAATAGGATTAGGAATAACCCGCCCTTTCTTTCTGATCCGCGCCGAAAAAAACTCCCTGGCTTCTTCCGTCTGAAATACAATCTGCTCCGAACGTTCATAGGCAATCTTTCTGGCTCTGCTATTTCCAAACGATGCAGGGTCATTTCTTTCCGAAGAGATCATCGGAATATGAAGCCCTGCCTTTGCTATACTGCACCAGAAGGCGGCATCCGGTTCAAATGCAACCAGAATATCATTCCTGTGGGTTTTCAGATATCCACGCATCTTATGCAGTCTGCTTAAACGTTTCCTCATACTGCCGCCTGTGCGTTCTCCCATCTGGATCACTTCGATGGCAGGATCAAGCTCATACGCACATTCATTACCGGCCGTCATCAGTATACTTATCTCCATTCCTCTCTTTGTCAGCTCATTTGCCAGAATGGAAATAACCCTTTCCGCACCCCCTCCGGACATACTTGGTATTACAAAAGTCACCCTCATTGTTATCCTTATCCCTTTTATTCACTTACCCCAAGCCTCTATCTACGCATTGTAGCACAACTAAAAGTATTATGCATCCCTAAAATTACTGCGCATAATACTGTTTTACCAGCCGGGCGTACTCATCTGCCGGGGTAAAGCCGAATTTTAAGCAGTTCCTGCTGTAATCCATAAGTTTATTTTCATCATCCCATAATTCCTGAATCCTGACCTTCAATTGCTCCTCATCACCGCTGGGAAACACCAACCCCGTTACGCCTTCCCGAATCAGTTCCGGTATCCCGCCAATGTCCGCTCCTATCACCGGCGTCCCGTACTGAATGGATTCCATCACAGAGAACGGACAGTTTTCATACCACTCTGAGGGATAAATGCTGAACCTTGCCTTCCTGACAATCGGTCTCAATGATTCTGCTGTCAGTAATCCCATATTTTTAATATTCCCAATCCCATTAATCTGTTCTTCACAGGGGCCGGATCCCGCAAATACGAAAGGGATTGCAGGAAGCTTCTCACATACGCTCAGTAAAGTCTCCATCCCTTTCTCCCTTGCATATCTGCCAAAATAAAGGACATAATCTCCTTTTTCTGGTAAATCGCCATTTTCCGGTGCAGTAACTGTCGTAAAGTTATGGAGCATCACCGTTCTTCCCCTCAAATCAGGGTGCCGCTCCATCTGCCTCTCCATAAATATACTGGGGCAGATTACCACATCTATCTTACGATAAGTTCTCAGGACACGGTATATCCACCCCTCCGCCGCTCCCAGGATACTCTTTACAGTTGACCCGTGAATACATTTTTCTTTTATACAGTTTCCGTATCCCTCCAAAATACATTTGCTGCAATTCTTTTCCGACTTATAGCATCTCATCATATGATTAGGACACAATAACTGATAATCATGGGCTGTAAAAATGATTCTGACTGGTTTTCCTGCTCTCTTTTCGTATTTACGTATTTCATACAGAATTGACGGTGTAATCTGGAAATTAAAATTATTCAGATGCACTGCGTCCGGTCCGAAATCCTCCAGTACCCTGCGAATCGCCCTTCTTGCCTCCCGGGAATAAATAATTTTAAACGGATACAACAGCTTCGAAATTTTACCTGAGTGAAAATCCATGTTGGAGGTATAGCTCTGTACCCGGTTTCCCACAACGTTTCGCCTGTCCTCCATTCCAAAATACTGAACCTCGTCCCCCTGTCTTTGAAGTTCTTCTCCCAGACGCAAAACATATGTTTCCGAACCGCCATTTGGATACAGGAATTTATTTACCATCAATATTTTCATAATTCTTTATCGACCTTCTCCACTGACCTGTTCATATACCTGTATCGTCTTATCCACTACATCCTCCCAGTTATATTTCTCACAGATAAACTGCGCGCTGTTCGCTCTGTATCCCTCTCTCGCCGCTTCATTTTCGAGTAAATATTCCAGCTTTTCCTTTAAATCCTCCACACTTCCCTTTTTAAAGCAGGGGGCCTTATCCTCAACTACCTCCAGGTTCTCAGGGATATCGCTGACAAGACAACAATTCCCATAGCTCATGGCCTCAAGCAGGCTCATTGCCATTCCCTCCACATCGCTGGGGAGTACAAACAGATACGCATTCGAGAGAAGCTCCTCCAGTATCCTTCCCTGCACAAAGCCTGTCATAATGATATTTTCATCAGCCTCCACATACCGGTGAATTTTCTCCATATATTCCGCCGCATGACTCTCACCGCCCGCAATCACCAGCTTCTTATCTGTTTTCAGAAGCTTAAACGCTTCGATCAGGTAGTGCGCTCCCTTTTCCGGCACCAGTCTTGCAAGAAAAAGGATATAACCGCCTTTATCCAGGCCATATTTCTCATGGATCTCTCTGGCCGGCCGAAATTGGGGCCTCTCTGTTCCGTTTGGAATAAATACGGTTTCCCTGCCATACTGCTCTCTGAAATAGTCCTGCACATTGCGGGATAATACAATTATTTCATCCGCCTTCAACGCTGCCTTTCTCTCCCCATACAGCAGCACCCTTGTCGCCAGATTTCCCCATTTGGCTCTCTGCCAGTCAAGGCCATGGATCGTGGCAACAACATGCTTTCCAAATAATTTAGGTAGCCCAATCATCACGCAGGGGCCCTCTGCATGATAATGCAGTACACCATATCCTCCGGGCAGAGCCCTTAATGTTGCCAGAAAAGAATAAACGATCGCATTTAAGCTGCTGCTTTTAAATGTAGGAATCGTCAGCAGACGCACACCATTATAAACCTTTCCCCGTTTTTCATCAAACTGCTTCCCCGAAACATGGTATCCTGAACGGTTATACGCATCCACATGATATCCTCTCCTGATAAGCCGGGTGGCTATTTCATCCACCACAATCTCTACGCCGCCCTCCCTGGAAGGAATCCTTTTATGCCCGATCATTGCCACCTTCTTCGATTTATTTCTGACTCTGTATTCACGATTTTCCAGCGCTGTCGTTACCAGAAAAGTCACATTCGTGGAAATATAACGGGGAAACAGTCTCCTGGGATCCTGTACAAGCCGGTATAGCCATTCCAGGCAGCATTCCTGCATCCATGTCGGCGCTCTCTTTACGGTCCCCGCAAGAAAATCAAAAGCAGCTCCCACCCCGAGCATCACCCCGTTTACCTTTAATCGATGGGCGTACATCCACTCCTCCTGTCTCGGTGCTCCCAATGCCACCCATATAAAATCCGGTTCTGTTCTGTTAATATTCCGGATTGCTTCCTCATCCTCCCTTTCCGTAAGCGGACGATACGGCGGCGAATACATCCCCACAATATTCAACCACGGATAACTTTTCTCAAGCCGAATCCTCAGCTGCTTCAATGTTTCAGGCGAACCGCCATAAAAATAGTGTCTGAAGCCGTGCTTTTTTGAGGCCTTAAATATCTCCGGCATTAAATCCGGTCCCGGTACTCTTGCGGCATCGTAAAACCCTCTCCTGCGGCAGACAATAGACAGAGGCTTTCCATCCGGCAGCGCCATCGCCCCGCTGTTCTGAACCTTATTATAATTTTTGTCCCGATATGACATCACGGTTGTATGCACATTGGAAATACAAATATAATTTCCACGAAGTTCTTCCAGATTCGCAACCAGATAATCCACCGTCTCCCGCATGTTCGTGACATTGATATTCGTATTCATAATATTACAATAACGAAGTTTATTTTTCATCTGTCAGTTTTCCATCCATATTTTTCGTTTTAAGAAACAGCAGGCCGCAACCCACGATAAATATTAATACTCCGGCCATCGCTCCATTCGCCACCGTATTCCTGAACTGTTCCATCCTGGCTATATTTCCTTTAAATGCAACCATCTCCGTATTCTCAGATTCAAATCCCATAACGCTGTCTCCTGCCTGAGGAATATCATCCTCTGATTTCAGATAATAGCTTTCCTCCAGGTCGTCTGTGTACTCAAAAGCCTTCCTCGGCAAAAGATATCGCTCAGGTTCAGCAAATCTATGAGATACAATTATTCCAGCCAGCATCGCTCCTGCCACAGAAAGCACAACAAGCCCGGGGAGATATCTGTAAATTCGTTTTCCAACACCGACACACACGCCAGAGAAATTCGGAAGCCCTATGGTAATGCTCCTGTCCTGTCCCAGATCCAGAACCTTCCTTCCATCCCCCTGCATTCTGTCAGACAATTCCGCCCCGACGAATAAGAGCGATATATTCTTAAAAGAAGTATTAAACAGAAAGGGTTCCGTTATACCCGCCACAAGGCAGGACAAGATCAGGCATAACGCCATCCCGTCCTGCCTCACGCTCCTGCGACAGACTGTGTCAAAATAACATATCATAATAAATACAAAGAATACCCATCCATATGTGATCAGCGCAAACACATAAGAATTATCCATCGTTCGAAGCGCAGTCACAATTGTGGTAGTATCCACTCCCAGAAGTTTAACCGGCTGATTCTGCAAAAACCATTTTGAAAGTGCCAGACGCGTATTTAAAGCCTGGTTTAATACATCGAACAGCTTTCCCTCAAACAGAAGCGGCGCCCCGAAGGATAAAAACAGACATGCCGGCAGGCAAAGCTGTATTAAAATCTGTTCCACCCGGCCTAAACGTTTTCTCAGCTTCCAGTAAAAAACCAGAACAAGACAGGCTGTGGACACAAGAAAACCTGTCGTACTGAGGGAAAACATGAAAACGTACAGGTTGCCCGCCTCCAGCAAAAGTAAATGGTAAAGCCGGAGCCTGTCCTGTAATAAATATACAACAAAGCAAATCATAACCAGATAAGAAATATGCAGCACGTTGGGATGGGCATATCCCAGATTCCATCTGATTACTCTCCCCATTCCCAGCCTGTCATGCACCTTAAACGCACTGTCAACCACATGCAATGATGTAAGTACAAACAATGTCCCAAAAGATATTCCCCAGGTAATTGCTCCTACCCTGAAAACTCTTCTGATATCCATATTTCTCATTCCACAGAGTAATAAAATAACAATCAGCGCTCCCTTTTCACGTGATACGAGATAGATCCCCCCTCCCAGAAGCACCAAAGCGATGCTCAGAAGCGCTTCCCGGACAGAATACCGTTCCAGAAGCATTTTTCCTGCCCAGCCTGCCAACGCTATGACAAAAAAGATTTTAAACTTTGTCTGTCCGTCATACAGCCCTATTCCCTTGGCAAACAAAAGCGATACAAAAAAAATATAAAAACACAGCTCAGAGAGTTTTACCTTACATTCTTTTCTGCACTTTCCCAAGGCCTCACCCTTTTCCTTCCTGTTTCTGCGCGATCAGAGGGCACCAGAACATCCCAATCAGAAAGAACACATAGTTTCTCGCCAGATAAACCGATACCGCATGCGCTTCGATCACAGTGTAAAGTGCAAAAGAAGCTATCAGCATAATCGCCAGATACTGTTTCTTTCTGTAACAGTAAAGCATCATCACCAGCAAAACTGCAATAAAAATGCAGGCCGGAATGATTCCATACCAGTAAAACAGACGGATCCATCCCATATCAAAGTAATAATTATTCTCCGGTCTGGAAAAAATACGCCAGGTGGAAACTGTCCCCTCGAACCCGTCGTTTTCCACCAGGATCCGTATCCTTCCATTCAGGACCCCATTCAGCCATGCATAAAATCTGGTAATCGGCGTTCTGTCTCCATGCCATACATAATTGTATACCCGGTATGCGCTGCAGGCAATCGCCACAGAAATCCCGATGCTGATAACCATGATCCCCGCCCCAATCCATGCGCCCGCCTTTTTTACACCAGGCATTCTCCGGTCCCCGGCCATGTAAGCCAGTACCATCGTGCAGAGCGTTACCAGAAGGCTTGTCTTCGAATCTGTCAGCAGGAAAAAGAAAATATTAACCGCCAGCACAATCAGATAATGATACCACTTTATGCCGTTTCCATATAAATATAAGCCCAGCGTCGTAAGCGCCCACACCATACACTGCAATGCATTCGGGTGCCCCATACCCAGCGTATATCTGGTCTCCACACCGCCACGCCCATATTCCTGTGTCAGAGAAACAGCGCCAAAAATTCCGGTTACCGACAGCAGGATAATGGCCGCACAGCCCACCAGCGTCATATAAAATACCATCCTCAGGCATCTGTCCATATCCACATCCTTACAGGCCGCGGCAAATACCACCAGCCGGATCACTTCGTTCCGCCCTGTCACAAAATAGGAAACCGATCCCACCAGGCAAAACAGAACGATTGTCAGATACTCTCTCCGGGAATACCTGGTCAGCCATATCTTCATCAGAAACAGTAAAAAAGTCACCTGAAACAAACGGCCTTCTATCGGATTTGTGTAAGCACTTTTGTCAACGATCACCACCAGCACTTCCAGGATCACGCCCACGTAAAAAAAAATGTACGCCGCCTTTGTAAAAATACTTCCCTTTTCTCTCATCTGTCCCTCTGCTTTTGTCTGCTCAGCCACACGGAAACAGCTAAAATACTCTTCCCTGCGGACTCACAAAACGCCATCCCCGCCACAGCTCTTCCATTTCTCTCCGTTCAAAGACCTGGTAATTTTTATGGATCGTCGGCCTGATCATAATCTTATCGGCATTCCTGTTCAGTCTCGCCCCCCAGAAGCTGAAGGTGGAGTTGGCACAGATATTATGCCGGCAGTTGCTCATCAGCCACATATCATAAAAGCTGTCTCTTCCACGATTAATATCAACCAGGGTATACTCGCTCCCCTTAAAATGCTTTTTTGCATAAGCCGGATCATCCGAAAACAGATAAAAATGAGGATTCCGGCAGTGCTTTCTTATAACATCCGCCGCCCCGGCATAATATTCGTCTGTACAGATATCTCCAAACATTTCTGCATTCACAGGGTCAAGATAATCTCCTCTGCGTACATGTACGCTGACAGATTCCGTTTTGTTCATCCTCGCTGCCATTTCCGCATTGAGAACGTTACCGCTTTCCGGAAATTTGATCTGCTCCCTCAACTCTTCCAGAATATCGGCATAATACTTTTCACATGCAAAATAACCGCTGACATACATCTGATCATACTCAAGCAGCTCCGGATGATACATCCGGCTTTCTCTGAAATGATGGACGGCAGACGGGCAGAGCTTTCTTCTGAGCCTTCCTGCAAGACCATCCCCTCCTGTCAGTGCCGCCTTCTCCTTCGGCGTACAGACCTGATAATCCAGTCCCTCAAAGTAATCCAGTTCCAGCTCCCGCCTGGCCGGTATTTTTCCCTGACGCTCCTGCCTGAACCACGAAATATCCAGTCTGGCCTGCTTCCCAAGGCTCAAAAACTTCCTGTACAGCGCATACTGCTGCAACTGATTTCCGAGTCCGCCTGCCACCTCAATGATTATCATCCGTTATCTCCCCCGGTCTTCCATATAATTCGTAATACTCTTCCCTGGGAATCGCCGTCACCGATTCCTTACCATAAAATCTCGCCGTCGCCTGGTTGGTATAAGCATTCGGATCGGGCATAAGAGCCATATGCATAAACGGTCCCTGTTCATTGTTCATTTCCGGCAAAACAACATCAGTAATCTCCGGATTTTGGAGCACCGCAAGCCGTTCCTGCATCTGATACTCAAAATCACGGAGCTGGCCGCTCCTGATGAAATCAAAGCAGATATAACCGGTCATATTTCCAATCAGATATTTCCCCGCAATGATACAAAACAGAGTTTCCCCCAGAATAATTATAATGCGAAGTCTGCCCGTCCATTTCCGGTCCGGAACCCTCCATCCTCTTTCTATCGCGGCCTTTTTTATACAGCAGGTCAGATAAATGATCCCCATCATAAGGGTTAATAAGAATATAAAATAAATGGTATCCGGAACACCTCCTGAGACCTCTGACTCTGCATAAATTCCTGGAGCATATACGGAGCAGGAAATCAAAAACAGGATCAGAATCGCCCATACAGGGTGATCAAAATTACATCTGACCCTGCTGATGTCTGTCTGTTCCCAGAGCATTATCACTGACAGTGGAACTACAAGAATCAACGGCCTTACGGACAGAAACCAGCCCCACGCCCCAAAAAATCCCTGCCCCACACTCTCCAGAACAGTTGTCAGAACCCGCGCCACACTGAAATGATAGCTTTCCCCTCCTCTGACGGCATTCCCCGGGGAAAGAGCGCTGAATATAAATCCCGCCGTCAAAAGTGCCAACGGTATCAGCATCCAGAATGCCCGGATTACCTTTTCACGTTTATGACTGCACATGTTATATATAATCATCATCAACAGTATTTCAAATGCAAGCACTATGGGAATATAGCCCATTCCTCCCAGACAGGAAAAAAACACAGCGGTGAAAATCAGATAACGCTTTCTGCCACTTTCAAAATACCTGTCTGTCCAGACAAAAGACGCCAGGCACAGGCCATATGGAACCACATAGTTAATCATGCCTGTATACCAGAAAATCCCGCCTCTGATGTACGGCATGTACTGAACAGAAAAAAAGCATACCAGAACGGAGATAATGATCCACACAGATCTGTTACACCCCAAATGCTTTCTCAGAAAATATCTCAGGAAATAACACGTTCCTCCGCACAGAAATAAAATGGAAATCCATGGCGTGATGCAATAAACCTTCTCTCCCCAGATGCTCGGCTCAAGACACCACAGAATAATCGAAAACCAGTTGCCTTCCCATCCCAGGTAATCCCCCTTTGCCCACTCATATACCGCCATTATAAATTCTCTGACCGTTCCCCCGTTCACCAGCACCCTGTGCGCGGCAGCGCCCTCCCACAGATCGTCGCCTGTAGCATAGTCAAAAAAGGAACAATACAAAATCGGAAGAAGCGAGATCAGGAAGACTCCCACCAGTGCAGGAGCCATTTTCCTGTAGGTTATTTTTTCTGACAAGCCATGAAATCTCATTTTTACTTCCCTTCAGATGTTATGGAAAACAACGACAACGCCGGCCCCAGCACCCAGGGATACGCCCCGTATACCTGAGGATACATGGAAAATCCCTGGCACTCCGCCAGAGCGTTCTCAATCTTTCCCTCCTTCACCATACCCAACAGGGCTTCCCTTCCCCTGAGCATACGGGATTTATGGATCCCGATCAGCACCTTCATATTCAGGGACTGGGCAATCGAATAAAGGATCATGGCCGTAGCGGAGGTATCCACAGGCCCCTCCCTGGCCACAAGCTGCCAGCAGTAAAGCCCGTTCTCCAGCTGATAGGACTCCACCTTGTCCACCAGCCGGCGGTAAATCTGCTTGATGAACTCATAGTCGGGATTTCCCTCCTCCATAAAGGCAAGGCTCTCCGACATTCCCATCATCAGCCATCCTACCGCCCGGCCCCAGCCGATAATGCCATACTTGACGCCGCTGTCAAACTGGTAGCCATGATAAGGCAGACCGCTCTTTGCATCCATTCCAAAATCGATGAAATTCTGAATCTGCGTGGCCGCCAGATGAATGGATTTGGCATCCCCGTATGTACTGCCGTATTTGGACAGAAAAGGGCAGATCATCCCGATACTGTCTGCGAAAACATAGCCGTTCTTCTGCCCCGGCCGGTAGGGAAGACTTCCCGCCTTATCCGTTATGTGGTAGGCCAGAAAACGGGCTATCTCATCCGCTGCCTGTTTGTATTTTTCCTCCCCGGTGATCTCGTGCAGATCGATCAGCGCCATGCCGCTGAGCGCATCGTCCAGATAATACATTTTATGGCCGCCTTTGATCCACCCGTCATACCAGGTCTGGAGGGTCTCGCGGATTCCCCTGGCCTCCTCGGAGCTCTTGTGCGTCATATAGTAATCGGCAAGTCCTTTGGCAAGAAGCCCGTTTGGCCAGTTGATCTTATCGACAGGTTCCGCTCCCCTGCCCATGATCATCTTAAGCCTTCTTCTGATATAGTATCCCGCACTTCTCTCCGGATAGTGAAGCAGCTCGTGTTCCGCCTCTTTTACCATTTCCAGCATCGCAATCCTCCTACCTGTTTATTTTTCTTCGGACAATCCCCCACAGATACCCAAACTCCTGCGTCCTTCCAAACAGCAGCCAGAAGACGCCGTTAAACGTCACGCAGATAATCACAAACATCACCGCAAAGGAGCCCGCGCTCACCACAGGCATCACCAGACTTTTTACTCCCGCAAGTACCCCGAACAGCGCCGCCAGCGCCGCCATGTACTTTGCGGAGTCCACAAAATATCCCTTCACCGGCTGATCCAGAATCACCCGGTAAATGATCACCGGCTTGGTCACATTGGCAATCAGCCCCGATACGATGGTCCCGATATATACTCCCACCAGGCCCACACGACGCACCAGAACAATGGAGATCACCAGATTCACCGCCCCCTGGATCAGCGCCAGATACCTGTCCTGCTCGAACACACCGGCCGCCGTTTTAAAGTTTGATAATACAATTCTATCACCTTTCAGATAATAATCAATCAAAATACATATTACAACGGAAAAACCAAGGGTTTTGGCCCCGCCCAGCCAGATTTCGATCAGGGGCGTGAGCAGCATGGAAAAGCCGATCGCCGTAAATCCATAGATCCAGCAGGCCGCGAAGCGGTACACCTTAAAGATCTGATACTGTCTTTCCCTGGTCTCGGTGGCAAAGAGATTGCCGAAGCTGGAGAGTACGGAGTTAAAAATTATGTTCACCACATTGGCCACAGAGTTAAGCACCAGATTGTAGTTGTCCACAAAGCCGCTTAAGGTGACGTTGATAAATCCGGAGATAATCATGCTGTCCGTCTGGAGTCTGGCCACATCCCCCACCCTGTGGAACACCAGCGCTCTGGTTTTCGTAACGATCTCGCCGGTCTCCTGCCGGGAGAGCTTCTCCACATTTTTATCCCGCAGATAAGGATATCGGCGGTCCAGATAACGGCTTGCAAAGATTTTCTGCAAGAGCTCCACCACCGCCGCCGTCAGCAGATAAATATAATAGTTTCCGGTGGCAAGGATCACGATAATCTGCAAAGAGACAGTGATCATCTTGGTCACCGTGAGAATATTGGTCTGGATATAGTTTTTCTGCTCCGCGTTCACCAGGCTGTATTTGTAGGCCACAAAGTACGTGCTCACCGTATTAAACAGAAAAATAAAGTAATACAGGGTCAGATCCCTCACCGACACGCCCTGGGGCTGCCGCACCAGAAAGCGCAGAAACGGAGAAACCGCCAGCCCGATCACCGCCACCACAATACCGATGATGCGGTACGCCTTTCTGTACAGAAGCATATAGGATTTGATCTTCTCAATATTCCCCTGCGCTACCGGCTTATACAGACTGTAGTTCAGTGCCGTGCCGATCCCCAGCTCCGCCATGGAAAGCACGGAAAGAATACTGGTATAAAGCCCGTTCACACCGTTTAGGGTGTCCCCCAGATGCCTGATGAAGATGGTCCGAAGAACAAAATTGAGGATCTGGGTCATGAAATTTCCGATCTGGCCAAAAAATATATTTCTTACCGCCGACTGCACTCTTCCCATAATCTGTCCACTTCTTCCCCTGTCCCAAAGGCGCGCTTCTGATATCCCGGCATTATTTCCATGAGACGGCCCTTCACCGTCTTTTCATGGGAGAGAAGCCATGAAAAGCTCTCCGCCAGCTCATCCGGTCTCTTAAGGCTCTGCACCGGAAGTACGTAATTCTCCTCCTGCCCGAACAAATCCCGGGCGATCCCTCTGGCCTTCACCGAATATCCCACCACCAGTGTGGGGACGCAGGAAGAATATGCCGCGATGGTGGCATGGGTCCGGGCCCCTACAAAGAAACGGCATCGGCCAATATCCCCTTTCAGCTCCTGGCAGGTTCCGTCAGAGATCCTGACCACCCGCCCCGTATCCCGAAAGGCCTCATACAGTTCCCGAATGGGCTTTCTGTCGTCGTTTCTCTCCCAGACCACATGAGGAATCAGGGCAATCTGCATATCCGTCCGCTCCAGGATAAAACAGATCAAAGTCTTATAGCTCTCCATGGTGATCCCCGCCTTCTCCTCCTTCTCCTGGATCATGGGGCTGACGTTGATTCCCACCGTGTTTCCCGGCGCAAACCCCTCCGGCAGAGGACGCTCCTTTCCGGGCAGGGTAAAGGCGGGATCCGGAAAGCAGAGAATCCGCGGATCCTCTCCCTCCCATCTCCTCGTCAGCTCCTTAAGCGCCCCGTAAGTGATGCTCTCCCTGGCGATGATCGTATGGTATTTCATCAGATCCCTTACAATATCCTCCCGCTCAAGACTCTCCGGCTCAATGGAGCAGCCCAGCAGCACCGTCCGTGTCCCTCTCTGATTAAAAGCGGAATTTGCAAGGCGCAGATCCCCCAGCATTGTATCGTAACAGTAGTTATCTCCGCCGATGGAAATGGCCAGAGGAACGGCATGTCCCCGCAGCACATCCCCATAGCGGTATCTGATAAAGCTCTCCCCGTCCCCGGTAAGCCTTCTGTAGACATAATACAGAGCATGCGCCAGCCTGTGCTCCTGAAAACGACGCTCTCCCCTGATCTCACACAGCTCAGGAAGGGAATACTTTTTATCCTCCTCCCCAAAATAGCTGATCAGTACCACCTTTTCGCCGATCATGCGGCAGAGGCTGTTTACGATGGCCTCGCAGCCGTGATTGCCGCTGCCCGCATGCATATACATGACAATCTTATCCGTTTTCACTTCCGGCCTCCCGTCTTTCTTCTTTATAATAACGCATGATATTTATCTGTATTTGTGCAGATGATACAGAAGCAGATAAATTCGCGGCATGGCCAGAAACATCTGCACCTTGAACGAATAGCCCTCCGGCAGCTCCTGGCAGGCTCCCGGCGTTCCGATTTCCTCTTTCAGCTTTTCATGGCAGATTCTGACGTATTCCTTCTGCTTTCTTCTCTCCCGGAAGGACAGCTCCGCCAGCTTTCCCGCCGTCAGCATGATCCCCACCATCACCAGCGCCGCCGTCTGCGCCGCCAGGGAGGGATCCATCTTAAGAGCATCCTCTCTGGCAAGCTCCCAGCAGGTGATCTGATCCATATACCGCGGAACAAACTCCCTGTTCATGGCTCCCTCAGGGTTCTGGAAATATCCGTAGCCCGGATAGTCCGTCTCCGCAATTTTTCTTAGAAAGGGAAGAAGCCGCAGCAAAAAGAGCATGTCCTCACCGATACTGAGCTCCTCCGAAAACCGCAGCTCCCCGATGGCCGCGCGCCGGTAAAGCTTACTCCAGCATCTGCTGTTGCCCTTTAAAAGCTGTTCTCTCAGATACGCGCCGGGCGTATACTCCCGCGGCCGGCGGATCCGGTACTTTTCCTTCAGAAAGCCCTCCCAGCCTTCCTCCGCCTCCCAGGTGAAAAAACCGCACCCCGCCATGTCGCTTCCTGTATCTCTCAGGCATTCATATAACACCTGTAACGTTTTGGGACGCAACCGGTCATCCGCGTCCACAAAGGTGAGGATCCCTCCCGTTGAGGCGTCGATCCCTGCGTTTCTTGCGGCGGATACCCCCGCTCCCTCAGTGGTGATCACATGGAGATTTTCAAAGGACTCCCGCAGTCTGACACAGACGGCGGCGGTATCATCCGTGGAGCCGTCATTGACAAGAATGATCTCCAGATTTTCGTAGGTCTGTCTTTCAATGCTCTCCACGCAGGCCGTCAGCGTATCCTGTCCGTTGTAAACCGGAACGATTACGCTGATTAAGGGTATGTCCTTCTCCTCCCGGTCCATCCGACTCCTCCTTCCTCTGCTCCCACGCCCGGACCCATCATTTAATAATATATAATCATTGCCAGACGCAACAGCCTGACGGTGATCTCATCGGGATGTCTTAAAACCAGGTAAAGCAGTTTATTGGCCTTTTCCCTGATCTCCACCCGTGTGCTGCGGCAGAGTTTCCTTACTTCCTCCTGCCTGCAAATGGAAAAAATATTCTTTCTGTAGCCCGCCGGATTCCCTCTGGCCTCGTTTTTGAGTGCCAGAAGCAGCATGAAAATATGCTCCTGGTCCGCTTTCTTCAGCATATCGGCCCGTTCTTTTCCTTCAAATTTATCTTCCACGATCTTCCTGGTTATTTTTCGCAGCAACAGCAGATTCTCATACAGCCCTCTGTCATAGTTATGAACCATGGAGCTTCCCACATACAGGTAATGATAGTATGCCTTATGATCCATGATTACCAGCCTGTCACAGTCGATCAGGGAGGGAAGCATCACGGTAGTGTCTTCCGCCATGCGAATTTCAGGATCACTGTACTTACAGTTCTCCTCGATCAGCCCTCTGGCAATCAGCTTCATGCACCGGGATATGGTCACATAACGGTGTTCCTGCCCCAGCAGATAAGGGATGACTCTCTCCTCCAGGGCCTTTCTGTCGTATTCCCCCGGCGAAAGCCTCTGCCACATATACTGGCGTCTTCCGTCGTCCCTCTCAATCACATAATCGCTGGCCACAATCTCCCTGGGATTTCCCGAAAGATAAGCCGTCATCTCCTCCAGCATCACCGCATCGATCCAGTCGTCGCTGTCCACAAAGCACAGATACTCTCCCCGGCTCTCCCGGACGCCGCGTTTCCACGCCGAGATCAGGCCGCCGTTTTCCTTATGGATCACCCGGATCCGCTCATCTCCCAGGGCCAGCTCATCACAGAGCCGTCCGCTTTCATCCCGTGAACCGTCGTCGATGAGCAGGATCTCCAGCTGCCGGTATGTCTGGCCGGTCAGAGTGTCCACACATCTTTTCAGGTACTGCTGTGTATTGTAGACCGGGACGATGATGCTGATTTTATATTTCTCCATCCTCAACCCCTTATCTGTTCAGGTTTCTCTCCTGACCAGCATGCGTCCTGCCCTTCTGGTGACTTTTCTCCAAAAATGCCGGCTTTTCATGGAAATCATGGTCGCCATGCGCTTCCCCCTGCTTACGGGCGGCATGATCAGATGTCTGTATTCCTCGAGATGGGAGCGCAGATACTCGGGATAGCTGGCATCAATCTCCACCCGCTCAAACCTGGCGTCCCTTCCAAAAATATCCTGCCCCAGGATCAGCCTGTCCCTGGCTTCCTTCAGGGTATCCTCATTATTATACTCCTGATGGGCCGCTGCCACCACCTTTGTCCCGATTCTCCGGGAGACGTCCGCCTCCTGTCTGCTGCCCATATATCCAAAATGCCATCCCCCGCCGGCCACCCTGACCGCGTTTTCGTCCGTGACGCTGGCCTCCCGAAGCTGAATAATCCCGTCTCCCGGAATGCTTCTTTTTCCAAATACCTTGCTCCCCAGCCACAGCCTCCGTTCCACCCCTGGGAACTCGCCGGTAATGGACAGGAGATTCCCTGACATTTCTTCCATATTAATATAACAGTAAAACATTCTCTGGGCCAGATGATAAATCTTATCCGGATCAAAGTCCGCCGCGATCCGCTCAATGGCTTTCGGATCGGGGATCTCATCCACATCGCTTAAAATGATCATATCCTCATCGGACGCCTTCTCGAGCCCCCTGATCAGCGCGTTTTTCTGAAACTTATCCCGGAGATGAGTGGTGGTGTCTGTGGGAGAATTATCCACAACGATATACTCTATCTTCGGCAGAAACTCCGAAAACATATCCCTGTTTTTTTCAAAACACAGCTCCTTGGGATGCCCGGAAAAAGTAACCGTGGCCTCCTCAATGATAAATTTATCCACAATCGGATCCAGTATATGGAGCCGGAGCATCAGAATATCCAGCTCGTTAAAAAAGGGAATACAGTCATATATCATTTCCCACCCCCTGCAAAATATCTCCAGAACAGAAACGGCCTCACTGTGTCCTTAAATTTCAGCCATCTCCTCGTCCATGGATTCTGAAAAACCGGATACTGCGCGTTTCTTCCCCACCATTTGTGAAAGACAAAGGGCGCGTCCACCTCCAGCACCTCCGGCACCGGATGCTCATGTCCGAAATACCTGGCCACCTCCATGGGAGCGATCCTCATACCCGCCTCCTCAAGCCTGTGTTTATTTCTACAGCAGAGGAAAATATCTTCATTATAAAATCCTTCCTCATCCCGCTCCCAGACAAGTCCTGCCTTTTGGGGAAAATCCAGAAGCCTTTTGCTCCGCAAAGAAACACTGTTCCCCACCCGGCACAGATTCCCGTAGATATCATGATAGCAGTGCCGCTTTCCCGGCTCCGGCACCGGCCACGGGGAACCGATGTAATCGTAGTCCAGGAACTCTTTCCGCCACTTTTCGGGATGCACCACGAACCCGTCGTAGTGAACCAGCAGTACATAATCGGTCCGGATGTACTGCCCCAGCTCGTAGGCTACCTTGTAGTTAAAGCAGTCGATATCCTTCAGCCTGGAGGTGTGTCTGTAGGTGATCGACGCGGGAAGCCCCAGGGGCTTTCGGTGGGTGATCAGCACCACCTCCCCGAACTCGATCCCCCGCATACTGTACTCCAGCGCCTTAACCGTCTCATATACTTTGACACTCGTCATGGCGGCAAGGGTAATGTTGGGAAGCCATAATTTACTCATATGCTCCCTCCCATACCCAGGCCTGTCCGTCTGAGAAACGCCCGCCAGACCTTTTTTGAGAAAAACCAGCCATACACCAGCCGTCTTCTTATATTCTGGAAAAAATATCTCACCCTCCCCGGTCTGCAGTTTCTCCTGGCATATCTGGCAGAATGCTTTTTGTATTCTTCCAGTTCCCTCCTGCATTCCTGCGCGCTGAAAATTCTGCCCTTTCTGTCCATATAATGAAACAGGCTGTAGATGTTCTGCTCCGATGCCCAGTATCCGTCGGAAACATTATGTCTTGCCCAGTATTTGGGTGCAATGGCAAACCTGAGCGTTTCGCTGGTATGCGCCGGCAGACAGGCAAAGGAGGAGTTGGAAAGCAGCAGATAGTGCGCGTTCTTTATGGTCACATAGTCCTTTCCGATATCAAAATGGTACGCCGGGATCCCCGGCAGCATTTTTCCCGCCGCCTCCACATCATCCGTTACAATCATAAATTCCATATCGGGTCGTATTCTTTTCATTTCTTTAATACCATGGATCCAGTATTTCTTATCGATAAACAGCTCCGGACTTCCGGTATACTCACCGCCACGCATATTGATGATACAGAGATTTTCCTTACTGTACTCCATGGAATCATACTCCGGTTTCACCTTAAGCCACTGCTTCACCTCTTCCAGATGGCTGATGAAATAGGATTCATCCTGCATATTTCCATAGATCAGGGTATTATCCTCCACCTGATGTATCTTTTCATCCGCCCCGGCAATATAGCATCCATGCTCCATGTCATGTCTGGAGTTTCCTGTATACAATCGCGTCTCTGCGTCCTGATATATGTTAAAGCTTTTCTTTTCCTCCTGTGAAATGGCATACCCGAGATCCACGTCCATGAAATACATCCCCCGGCTACTGTGAATATTCACTGCAAAGCACTCCTGCCCCGCTGTCCCGAAGGCGTACCCGTTTTCCTGCGCCACTGCCCTGGCTGTGACATAACAGAACAGTTGATTTCCCAGTCCCTGACCATCTAAAAATTCCGTTCCGACCATACCCGCTCCCATCTTCGCGCCCTCAGAACGCGTCCTGTTATCTGCCGTATCTCTTCGCATAAAAGCTTTCTACCGTAAGCTGGTCTCCACCAGCTTCCCATTTTCCACCTTATAAATAATATCGCACTTTTCGATGGTATTTAATCTGTGGGCTATGATGATCATGGTCTTTTTCCCATGGAAGCTGTTCACAGCCTCCATCACCGCCGCCTCCGT
>CANOVJ010000007.1 GCA_947570615.1 uncultured Lachnospiraceae bacterium | reverse complement strand
CAGATGTCAGAGTTAATTACTCTCTGACTACTACACTTTTACGGTACTAAAAAGCCTCATCTCTTTTCAACTCTTGCAGAAATTCTTTTTGTTTTCGTATTTTTTCACCGACAATTTTTGTCCAGACTTTTTCCTTAATTGAACCGTCCCATACCATCTGAGTCCTTATCTTTGCGCTTGCATCATGGCTTCCATAATAAGGTATCACCTCGCCACTGGGATTTCGTTTTTCGTCGCAAAAAATAACTTTAATTTTCCGCTTTATCAACTCATTCACAAGATACGCTGTCAATGATATAGCCGTAGATTCCAGCATTAAAACAGATATCTCATTCAGGTAGATTTTTGTTGTCTTATCCTTTCGCACCACAAGAAAACCCAGTTGATAATCCAGTTTTGCGCTGCTGGATATGACGACAATCCGCCAGCTCATATTGTTTTCAAATCAATCACAGAGGTATATATTCCTGTTATGGATTGATTTATCAAGAGGAATTCATTTTGGGAGCTTACTTCGTTCGGAATCTTTGCCGGGCTGGATTTGAGACCTATTTCTTTCACTTCAACATTTAAATTAGAAGATTGGGTAATCTTCAATAATTCAAGCAAAGTATTCCCCTGTTCTCTGAGAAAAAGATTACCGAATACTTCCTGCTTTTCTATTAACTTCTTTCCTAATGGATTAGGCTTTCTTTGATAAATAGTACCCGTGTGTTTCTGTAATAATTCCTGAAACAACAACAGATTCTTTTCCACAGAGATTTTCTTCTTTTCCTCTTTACTACAATCTTTCTCCCTTCCAGATTCTTTAAAGGTTTCCAGCCTTTTAATATAATTTACCCATGCCTGGGATAAGCATAACGGTACATCGTTATCAACCGCTATTCTGTTTCCAGTCCTCCCGGAAAGACGCATCCAATATCCATTCCGCTTCACCAGAGATTTTATTGGTTTCTTCCTCACTCTTATAACAGGATTCACTAACTTCAAATTTGCACAACAATACTCTTTTAAAGCTTCTTCATCCATCTCCAGTTTTTCCTTCAGATAAATTGGTATCTGTTCCAATGTTCGTATCTGCTTTCCCTTCTTTTCGTGTTCCACAAGAAAATAGTATGCTCCCGAAACGCTACTGAAACCACCATACTTTGTCACATCGCCAAGCCTGCTATTATTGGTTTTCACAGGAATATAGTATTCTGCATTTGCCTCCTTTGCCGAATAAATCGTCTGATCCGCTATCCCGCCATGTTTCTCATACGTCCTTTTTGTAACCAGCGGCGTATTTTTAGCCATCATTCTCCTGACCGTTATGATCGTTCCCCTCTCACCGGCCTGCCACGCAACAACGCCATCCCTGACCACATCATACTGGAACATTTTATCCATGTGGTACTCATTCGTTTTGCGTTCTTTCCGATACGCCCTGATAAAGTTGATCGGATTCTTTGTAAATTTCGTATGGTAGGTGTTTCCGACCACGATATTCAAATACGCATCCTGTGCATGGTGAAAATCATTTACTGCACGGGATTTGAGTAAATCCGGCTTATTCCTGAATTCAGAGACATTCCCTGCCTTTACATAAACGATCTCGGTTGACGGCAGAAGGCTTCCCAGCAAATCGGCAACACATTTTGTCGCTTTGTCGCCTGTCCCGTTTCCACGATCTGTCGGTTGATAAATCCGGCAAGCTCCTCATCCGAAAACTCCCAGCTTCTGGTCAGACGTTTATATTTCTCCTGTGAGATAAATCCTTCCTCCATCAGAGCTTTCAAAAATCCCCGCTGTTCTCTCTGAATTGATGCCTCAATTGGAAAGGTATCACTTTTGTGGCTGTTGCTTTCTTTTTCCACCAGTACAAGATTATTATCCGGACTGTCATCCTTCAGAAAATGACGCGGATAAATATGGTCAATGTCATACTTGCCGTTGTTTGACAGCAAGTCCTCCAGAGAGATGGGATGTCCGGTATACATGCACCTCCCCTTTTGTGTATAATACAGATACAATTTCCTGCTCCTGAACGCGTCTTCTGAAAGTTCGCTGATCTCTCCCTCCCAGTCTCTGCTGTCCTCACGAGATTTTTTGTACAGTTCCTCGAACTTCTTTTTCCTTGATGTTGTTCGTTTTCCCTTTTCGCCATTTTCTCTGGGCATCTCGATAAACAGCTTATTGGTCTGTTCTCCCATAACCTGACATAATTCCCTGCAAATCAAAATGGTCTGCCAGGCCATCCTTTTTACCGGCGCAGACAGATATCGTCCCTCCAGGTCTTTGTATGAAAATTCTTTCAGCAACTTTTCCTGCCTTTCGGTTTTATCTTTCAGCGTATCCGGAAAAGTATATCTGTCACTGAGTAATTCCATTAAATTACTGTCTGTTTCCCACATGGCCTGAATCAGGCTCATAACTACCCCGTCTTCCTTTGAGCACCCTTCTATCTCCAGAAAATCTCCGGACAATCTCCCCCAATCCTTCCATTTATAGCCCAGAATCCGTTTGATCTGCGCTTCTGTCAGATACTTCTTTTCACTTTGCTCACCATAGTTTTCTGAAATGAGCTTTTTCATAAGTTTCCTGTCATTAGAATAGACTGTTCCCCAGAAAATGATCTGTTCTGCCATCTTCTGCATTTTCCATTTCTTAATATCCTCCCCCAAAACGCTTTCAAATCTTCCGTATGAAACCAGCGTCTGGTGGAAATCTTCATTGATCCCCGTTATCTCATCCCGCTCTTCCTCTGTCAGCTTCCCTTCTGTTATCAGATACTGAATTAACCTTTTTCCAGTTACCTTTTTTCCTGTCATGAATAAATCAGTATAAATCTGCTGTTTTAATTGCACCGAAAGTTTTTCACCATAAATCCTTACGCTATTTAACTCGTTTAAGACCATGAACTTTTCATAAAGCAACGAATTTTTGGGCAGTACAAATTCCCCTTCCAAATATGTACAATGCCGTACCATTCTGGTGATAAACGCCTCTCTTGTTTTTTCCATATCCACTTTATCATCAATATTCCAGGGAAACACTCTGCCCCCCGCTTTTCGCTCTACCCACTTCGTTCCCTCTTCTCCATCTTTTATATACAACGGCCCTACGTAATACGGAATCTGGAACTGAAACAACCTGATAATTCGTTCTTCTGTTGTAAGACCGCTCTCGTCCTTTTCTCCCAAAAAGGATAAATAGCTTCTGGCATTACTCAATATTCTTTTCAACTCTGACAGATGAACCTGATTGGGAATTACTCCATTTTCATAAGTAAGCTGTTTGGGCAACAGCGTTTCTTTCTCCAGTTCTCTTTTCAGGTAAATCACATCTTCGTCATCCTCAGGCATACCATTCAGCAGTCGTTTTATTTCAGTCCAGAATGCTTTATATGCGTCTTTTTTTGCATTTCGGTTTCTTCTTATTTTTTCTTTTCCAGAATTTACAGACCCTACATATCCGCTGTAATTGTTATCACCCATAGTACGGAAGCAGGAATCATATCTGTCCCTACAATATTTTTTTATAACTTTTTTAAGTTTACACAAATCTGCCGCGTGCTTTTCGAAGGACTCTACCCTTGCCTGTGACAGCCAGGTATGCCCTTTTAACAGATGCGCCAGTAACCGCCAATATCTTTGTGCCGGATTCGCTGCCCGTGGAGGGAAATTATTTCTGGAAGGCGGAGCGCCTTTCCGACCTTGATTTTTTCCGGGATTTTCAGAATTCCGGAGATTTCCATCATCTCTATTATCTCGGTCAGGAGGAGACTAAAAGCTTCCGCGCTGTCTGCGGCTACCCCTCCGGCTCCGCCGGGGAGGAGGTCATCCTGCTGATCTGCCGGATCGACAGGGACTATTCCGAGCAATGCATGGGATATATCCTTTTTGAGTGCTCTCCCTCTAAGGTCTTTTCCTCCATCCTGACGCCCCATGCCCAGGAGAAGGATTATTATGTGTGGTTTCACAGCTCCAGAAACGGATACGGCGTCCCTCCCTCCGTGGATCCCGAAACATTCCTCATCGACGCTCCACAGGACGGCTCCGCCTTCTATGTGGATGCGGGCGGCCAGCGTCATATCTGCTGCACTCTGGAAAACTACGCCATCACCGTGATCAACACATGCCCCCTTCCCACCGGGGCCTATGTGCTGCCCGCCCTGCGGCTCTCCCTGATTCTGGTTGTTCTGGCGCTGCTCCAGTTTGTCGTCCTGACCCTCTTTATCCGGAAATCCTTTGACCGCCTCCACAGGGATCTGAACCTGATGGACGCCATCATTGCCCACGGCTTTCAGGAAAAAATTCCGGAGGACCGCGGCGATGAGATCGGAATGATCGCTCACCGCTACAATATCCTGCTGGACAAGGTCTCCTCCCTGATCCAGGAAAACGTGGAGAGGCAGACGGCCCAGACCAGAGCCCAGTTAGAGGCCCTGCAGTATCAGATCAATCCTCATTTTATCTACAACACGCTCAATATATTTTCCGGCTATGCCGCCCGGCAGGATCAGAACGCCCTGGCCGAATCCATCGCCTCCTTTGGCCAGCTTCTGCGCTACCATATCCGGAACGACGGGTGGGAGACCACCCTTGAGGCGGGGCTGCGCAGCGCTGCCTCCCTCATTAATGTGTACAATATCCGCTATTTTAACCAGCTCCACCTCTCCACGGAGGTTCCCGAAGAGTTGGAGCAGTTTCAGATCATCAAGTTCCTGCTCCAGCCCATTCTGGAAAACTCCATTCTCCACGGACTGGTTTTTGCGGATACCTCGCTTCACATCCATATTCTGGTACGGCAGGCGGGGGACTGTGTGGAAATCGCAATTTCGGACGATGGGGAGGGCATGTCGCCGGAGCGGCTTGCAGAAGTGGAACGCCATATGAGGGACCCTTCCGGGGAGGAGCATCCCGAAGCTACAAAGGGCACCTTCATCGGACTCAGAAACATTTACGGGCGGCTGAAATTATTCTACGGACAGAAGGCCGGGCTGACCATCCGCAGCAGGGAGCATCGGGGAACCACGATCACTGTCAGCATTCCTGTCAGCGGCATCAGAAAACAGGGAGATTTTGGCCGCCCCGCGCAACCTGATAAGAAAATCTGATATGGGAGGATGCCATGTACAATATCCTGATTGTAGATGATGAATACTATATTTGCGAAGGACTGAAAAAGCAGATCGAGCTGCTGGCCAGCCCTGTGATCGGCGAGATACGGACCAGCTCCGGCGGGGAGCAGGCCCTTGCCCTCTGCGAGAGCTACAGACCCCAGATCGTGTTTACCGATATCAAAATGGAGGGCATGGACGGGATTTCCCTGATCCAGGCCCTGAGCCGCAGGCTCCATCCGGTACAGTTTATTGTCCTGAGCGGCTATGACGATTTCCACTATGTGCGGGGCGCTTTTCAGAGCGGAGCCACCGATTATCTCTTAAAGCCCATCCTCACGGAGGACTTAAGCCGTATCCTCGCCACCGTAATCGCCAGCCTCGACGGCCGGACGCAGAATCCGGACCAGCTTCGCAAAACCCTTTTCCAGCTCTCCGCAGACGTTTTTCACGAGCTGTCCTTCCTGCCTGTGGAAAGCCCGCTGCCCGCGCCTGTGCTGGCCGATCTGGAGGAGACGGGAATCACCGGCAGCTGCTGCGCCGCCATTCTGATTCCCTGCCGCGCCTGGCCCTACGAGGCCCTGGTCCGGGAGCTCAATCTCCTTTACGACGTCTTTGACGGGATGCTGGGACACCCTCTTGCCGGAAACAGGATCGGCATCCTCTGTGACGCCGCCCTGCGGCAGAGGCTCGCCGGGTATCTCTCCCAGCGGATCCGTCCGCGGGATGAAATGCTTGCCGCCAGCCTCACCTGCGCCTTCCCTCTCCCCCAGGCCCACCGCGCCCTGCGCAGGGCGGAGGAGCTTTTGTGTCTGAGGATCTTTTCGGGGTACGGAAGACTCTTTACGGAGAAGGACGGCGCCGGAAAGGCGGACTTCACTCCCCGGCTTATGCATCTGATGGTTCAGTTCATCGAGACTCCGGCCCTGGTCGCCAACCCGCCCCAGCGCTCCGCCTTCTCCCAGGAGGTAAAACGGCTTTCTCTTCCGGCGCTGATCCGGTTTTACAGCTACTTCAATGAAATCCTGGGGGTGGCCTTCTCGGACAATGGGTTCGCTTCCTCCCAGCGGGATTGTCCGTCCCTTGGCGACTTCCCTGACGCATCCGGCCTGGAGGGCTATTTCTACCAGAGCCTGGAGGAGTATGCCGAAAAGAAGGAGGAAAAGCCCCGAAGCCCCGGTTCCATGGAGATGGTCCGGTGCTATATCGACGCACACTATATGGAGGAGCTGACCCTGGCAAGTCTGGCGGAGCGGTTTTTCATGAGCTATTCTTACCTGAGCAAGTCCTTCCACAAAGCCTTCCGCATGCCCTTCCAGCAGTATCTGCTCATGCTGCGAATGGAGCATGCCCTGGAGCTCTTAAAGGATCCTTCCCTGAGCATCCAGCAGATCGCCGCCGGTGTGGGATATGAGAACGCCTTCAACTTTTCCCGGGCGTTCAAGTCGCGCTATGGCGTCTCGCCCAGTCACTTCCGCAATGGCCCCGGGGAGGCTGACGAGCCTGCCCCGCGAAGCTAAACTCCCTCCCCCTCAAAGTCCGGCACAAAGCTCTCCCTGGCCACATCTCCCTCCTGAATAAAGGCGTTTCTCACCCCCAGCTCCAGGGCATAGTCCACCACGGCCTCATACTCCCTCCTGGTGACCCTCCTGCAAAGCTGTTTCAGGCCGGGATTTTCCTTCAGTCTCTCAAAGGGCGTATACTGGCTCATCAGGCTTAAGTACACCCTCTCCCCATATGTCTCATATACATACCGGATCACATCCCTGGCGTTTTTCTTATGGCCGGGCAGAAGCAGATGACGGACGATGACGCCCCTTTGCATCATCCCCCCGTCATCAAAAAAAGGCTCCCCCACAGCCTTTACCATTTCATCCAGAGCCGCCATCGCCACCTGAGGATAATCCGGGGCGGAGGAATATCTCTGCGCCATGGCGGTGTCCATATATTTAAAATCCGTGAGAAAAATGTCCACGATCCCTTTCAGGTCGCGGATAATTTCCCGCTTCTCATACCCGCTGCCGTTATATACCACCGGAACCGTCAGCCCATCCCTCCGGGCCGAAAGGACGGCCTGCGCGGTCTGGGGGAGGTAGTGATCCGGCGTCACCAGATTGATGTTGGCCGCACCCTTTTCCTGCAATTCCAGGAAAATCTCCGACAGACGCTCCACAGAAACGCTTTTCCCCTTCCCTCCCGCGGAGATCTCATGGTTCTGGCAGTACACGCACCGCAGATTACAGCCGGCAAAAAACACCGTGCCGGAGCCATTCTTCCCGGAAATACAGGGCTCCTCCCACAGGTGCAGAGCTGCCCTTCCCAGACGGACTGTATCGTCCATGCCGCAGAAGCCCTTCTGTCCCTGCCCCCGGTTCACCTGACAGTTCCGGGGGCAGAGATTACAGGGACTGCTGCTCCAGTTTTTCCATTCCATGCTTACAACCATGCTCCCTTCCGCGCCGCTACCCCTGACCGTAGAGCTCCTCCCACTCTTCCCGGGGAATGGCGGTGATATTTCCCACATCATAATATATCTCATAGAACAGATTGATCCAGTAGTCCTTATCCTCCTCCAGATCGGAATTGTGGGCGTCGCTGTAGGGATTTTCAAAGGCCGGGCGAAGTTTGGGCAGCACCACGATACCGTCCCCGTCAGGGTCCGCCTTCTCCTCCCGGAGCAATGTGATCCGCTCCTGCTCCTCCCGGTAAATCCTGGCCAGATTCACCAGATTATCCAGATAGGTGAAAAACAGCCACACGCAGAGGATGCTGACCAGACTGTATTTGGCCACCCGGATGGCCTGCTCCCGGTCCGCCACATCCACAATCCCCTGTATACAGGCGATAAAGAGGAAGATCCCCGCCCCGAAATACGCCCTGTTCATGGGGGTTGGCGCCAGGGCCAGGGCATAGCCGGTGGCCAGCGCCCCGGCCAGAAACAGCACCGTCTCACTGCACCGGATCTGCCGCCAGTTACTTAACCTTTTCTGTAATGCCAGCAGCACCAGCACGACCACCGTGATCGCCAGCACCCCGAAAAACAGCTCCCGGAGGGTTATGGTGATCTTGTATATTCTGGAGAGAAGCCCCACGAGCCCGGTGTACTCCCCCTCCGACATGGTCTGGCTCCGGTTTCTGATCCCCGGCGCGGAAATCATCCCCAGCATCCCGCAGCACATTCCGAAAAGTCCGGAGAGCATAAAGAGATAGATCCCCCTTTTGCCCTGCTTTCGCCGGTTCCACCAGAAGTTCAGGCCGAACATGAGCGCCAGCAGAAAACCGCCGCCGGAGGTGTTCTCATTGCACCACCCGGCTGCCACACCGTACAGAAGCGTCTCCGCCGCTGCCGCAATGCCGCGCAGAAGCGCGCCGACGGAGCCGGTCCTGTCTCCCAGGGGCCGGGTCTTTGGGTTTTTCTCCCGGCCAGGGCCCGTCCCTGCCCTGTCAAAAGCTCCCTGGTCCGCTCTGCCAAGCAGATACCGGTAAAGGGTCACGAACCCCAGAATGATCACGCTTCCCCAGAGGTAATTGCAGGCCCCGCAGATCCAGAGCATGGTCTGCCCGAAGCTCACCGCAAAACGCCAGAGAAAGGTGAGGATGAGCAGAAGCACAAAGATATCGTGCTTTTTCCTGCGCCGTATATTGGCATACATCAGGAGCGTCAGCGCCAGGAACATGAAGCTGTTCACCACGTTGAACGCCTGCTTGCCCGCCGCCAGGGAAAGCCGCACATTAAACTGCCCGATCACCCGCCCGCTGTTGGAGAGGTACTCCCCGTACTGCTGCTTTACCAGATCCCACACAGAGGCAGCCTCCCGCACCTGGATGGCGTAGGCGTAATCGTCCGACAGATAGGGGGTGAGGAAATTGTAGGCGTAAATCGTAACAAAAGCCGCCGCCAGTATCAGCCGGAATATCCATTTTCGATGTTTTTCCACAAAAGACGTCAATCTGTTTTCCTTCTCTCTTTGTTTTGAAATCCATTTTAACAAAACCACACCCGGAATGCAATGATAACGCATCTCATGGCATTTTTTCCACAGCAGGTTTGCCACGGCAAAAGTATGACTGGTTTCCCGTCTGAAAATATGGTACAATAGGAAGCGCCGTAAACCAGCTTTACCAAAATCATCTTATATTGAGGTTGCTTATGAACGAGAAAGTTTTACACACTTTAGAATATACCAAAATCATCGGCATGTTAGCCGAAAAAGCCACCTCCGGGCCGGGACGGGCCATGTGCCGGGAGCTTAAGCCCGGGACGGATCTCGAAGAAATACAGCTCGCCCAGCAGCAGACTGCCGACGCTCTTTCCATGCTTTTTGCCAGAGGCTCCACCTCCTTCGGGGGAACGAGCGACCTTTCCCTGGCCATGCGCTCCCTGGAGGTGGGAAGCTCCTTATCGGCTCCCGAGCTTTTGCGGATCGCCCGGCTCCTGGAAAACGTGAGCAGGATCAAAGCCTACGGCCGGGGCCCGAAGGATGAGGAGAAGGAAACCTCCCTGAGCGGCTTTTTTCAGGCTCTCGAGCCGCTCTCCCTGCTCTGCGGGGAAATCAACCGCTGTATCCTCTCCGAGGAGGAGATCGCGGACGACGCCAGTCCGGGCCTTAAGCATGTGCGGCGCTCCATCACCATCACCGGGGAGAAGATTCACAATCAGCTCCTCTCCATGGTGAACGGCTCCTGCCGCAGTTATCTCCAGGACGCGGTCATCACCATGCGGGACAACCGCTACTGCATCCCGGTAAAGGCGGAGTACAAGGGGCAGGTCCCGGGTATGGTACACGACCAGTCCTCCACCGGCTCCACCTATTTCATCGAGCCCTCCGCCGTGGTCAGCTTAAACAACCAGCTTCGGGAGCTGGCCATCCGGGAAAAGGAAGAGATCGAGGCCGTCCTGGCCGATCTGAGCGCCCAGGCCGGCGGACATATAGCGGAGATCCGGCAGAATCAGCGGATCATGACCTTTCTGGACTTCGTCTTCGCCAAAGCCGGTCTTGCCATGGACGAAAACGCCACCATGCCCCTTTTTAACGGGGAGCGCTATATTCGCATCCGAAAGGGCCGCCATCCGCTGCTGCCCGCCGGGAAGGTGGTTCCCATCGATATCCATCTGGGAAAGGACTTTGACCTGCTGGTAGTCACCGGCCCCAACACGGGGGGCAAAACCGTCTCCCTGAAAACCGTCGGCCTCTTTACCCTGATGGGGCAGGCAGGTCTTCATATTCCGGCCCTTGACCGCTCCGAGCTCTCCATCTTTACGGAGGTTTTCGCGGATATCGGGGACGAGCAGAGCATTGAACAGAGCCTGAGCACCTTTTCCTCCCACATGACCAGCATCGTCTCCATCCTGAAAAATGCCGACGAAAATTCCCTGTGTCTGTTCGACGAGCTGGGCGCAGGGACAGACCCCACGGAAGGAGCCGCCCTGGCCGTGGCCATCCTGGATCATCTTCACACCCGGGGCATCCGCACCATGGCAACCACTCACTACAGCGAGCTGAAGGTCTATGCCCTCTCCACAGACTTTGTGGAAAACGCCTGCTGCGAATTTAACGTGGAAACCCTCTCGCCCACCTACCGGCTGCTGATCGGCATTCCGGGCAAGAGTAACGCCTTTGCCATCTCCTCCCGGCTGGGGCTTCCGGATTACATCATAAACGAGGCCAGAGGCCAGATCAACACCCAGGATAAGAGCTTTGAGGATCTGCTCAGCACCCTGGAAAACAACCGGATTACCATCGAGAACGAGCGGCTGGAGATCGCCTCCTACAAGGAGGAGGTGGAGACTCTTAAGAAAAAGCTTCAGGAGAAAAACCAGCGCATCGACAACGCCAGAGATAAGATCCTGCGCCAGGCCAACGAACAGGCCCGGGAGATCCTGCAGCAGGCCAAGGATTTCGCCGACGAGACCATCCGCGTCTACCAGAAGGCCGGGCCCGGCGCTTCCTTAAAGGATCTGGAGAAGACCCGGGAACGGATCCGGGGCGAGATCGGAAAGAAAAACGATAAGCTTACCATCAGGGTGCCGAATCAGAATACCGAAAAGCCTCTCAGGCCGGACCAGCTTAAAGTGGGAGACAGCGTGAAGATCCTCTCCATGGGCCTTAAGGGCACGGTGAGCACCCTTCCCGACCACAGGGGAAATCTGTTCGTACAGTGCGGGATCCTGCGCTCTCAGGCCAACGTAAAGGATCTGGTACTGATCCCGGACGAGGCTCTGCCCGGCTCTTTTCCCGCCGCCCCCTCCAAAAGCCACACCGGCAAGGCCAGGCTTTCCAAGTCCATGACCATCTCCCCGGAGATCAATCTGCTGGGCCGGACCGTGGATGAGGCCCTCTGCGAGCTGGACAAATATCTGGACGACGCTTACCTCTCCCACCTTTCCAGCGTGAGAGTGGTTCATGGAAAAGGCACGGGCGCCCTGCGAAACGCCGTCCACAGTCACTTAAAACGGGTGAAATATGTGAAATCCTACCGGCTGGGCGAATACGGCGAGGGCGACGCGGGCGTCACCATCGTGACCTTTAAGGAATAAGGACGTCAGTCCGGTTCCGGCGCAAAGATGCCCGCCCTGTGGCAGAGCCGGCAGAACAGATTCGACCGACAACAGAAAGGTTCAGGTTTCAATATGGTAAACAGACAGAAAATTCTGATCGTAGACGACGACAGTAACATTGCGGAGCTGATCTCTTTGTATCTCACAAAGGAATGCTTCGAGACCATGATTGCCTCCGATGGGGAAAGCGCCCTTTTGCTGGCGGACTCCTTCGCCCCCAATCTGATCCTGCTGGATCTGATGTTGCCCGGCATCGACGGCTATCAGGTCTGCCGGGAAATCCGCGCCAAATCCGCCACCCCCATCATCATGCTCTCCGCCAAGGGCGAAATCTTCGACAAGGTGCTGGGGCTGGAGCTGGGGGCCGACGACTATATGGAGAAGCCCTTCGACTCCAAGGAGCTGGTGGCCAGAGTGAAGGCGGTGCTACGCAGATATAAGCCCGCTCCCGCCGCCGCGGCCTCCCCCGATGTAAAATGCGTGGAGTACCCGGATCTGAGCGTCAACCTGACCAACTACTCCGTGATCTATATGGGAAAGACCGTGGAGATGCCTCCCAAGGAGTTAGAGCTGCTCTACTTTCTGGCCTCCTCCCCCAACCACGTCTTTACCAGGGAACAGCTCCTGGATCAGCTCTGGGGCTATGAGTATATCGGCGACACCAGGACCGTAGACGTACATATCAAGCGCCTGCGGGAAAAGATAAACGATCACGCGGGCTGGCGCATCGCCACCATCTGGGGGATCGGTTACAAATTTGAGGTAAGGCAATGAGAAAGACCCTCTACCTGAAATTCCTGCTGGCCTACTTTATCTTCGGCTTTTTCGGCTTTGTGGTGGTGGCCACCTTTGTGAGCAACATGACCACAGAGCACCTGACCAGAGAAAAGGCGGAGGCTCTTTACAGGGAGGCCACCCTGATCGCCAATACCTACGCCGCCGATCTGTACAATCAGGAGACCTCCCTGGATACGGTGAAAAAGCAGCTTGACGCGCTGGACACCTACCTCTCTGCCAGTCTGTGGATCATCAACCCCTCCGGTCTCATGATCCTGGACTCCCAGGCCCCGCTGGACGTGGGGAACGAGACGGTGATCGAGGGCTTTGATCCGACAGTCACGGAAAAATCCTATTACACCATCGGGAATTTCTCCGGCAGCTTTTCCCAGGATCAGCTCAGCGTCTTCGCCCCCATCGCCTCGGACTACAGGGTCCGGGGTTATGTGGTGATCCATTATCCCATGAGCAATATCCTCGCCTCCGCCAACGGGCTGTTAAATATCTCCTACCTGATGCTGATCATTCTGTTTCTGCTCTCTCTGATCATCCTGATCTTTTTTACGGAGATGGTTTATCTTCCCCTGCGCAGAATCACCGAGGCTACGGAGCAGTACGCCTCCGGGAATATGCACTATGAGCTGCAGATCGACAGTGAGGACGAGATCGGTTATCTGGGGGCCACGCTGTCCTACATGGCCAGCGAGATCGCCCGCTCCGAGGACGACCAGAAAAAATTTGTGGCAAACGTATCCCATGACTTCCGCTCTCCCCTCACCTCCATCAAGGGGTATCTGGAGGCCATGCTGGACGGCACCATTCCGCCACAGCTCTACGAAAAGTACCTGACCATCGTACTCAACGAGACGGAGAGACTCATCAAGCTCACCAACAGCCTTCTGGTGCTGAATAATCTCAATACCAGAGGGATGCTGCTGGACAAAAGCGACTTTGATATCAACACAATCATCCGCAATACCGCCGCCTCCTTTGAAGGGACCTGCAAAAGCAAGACTATCGCCATCGAGCTTCTGCTGACCGGAGACGAGTTGTTCGTAAACGCCGACGTGGGCAAGATCCAGCAGGTGCTTTACAATCTGCTGGACAACGCCATCAAGTTCAGCCACAACGATTCTATTATCAGGATTGAGACCACGGAGAAGCACAACAAGGTTTTCGTGTCCGTCAGGGACAGCGGAATCGGTATTCCCAGGGACGACTTAAAGCTGATCTGGGATCGTTTTTACAAGTCGGATTTATCGCGCGGCAAGGACAAAAAGGGGACCGGCCTGGGACTCTCCATCACCAAAGAAATCGTCCACGCCCACGGGGAACACATCAATGTCATCAGCACAGAGGGCGTGGGAACAGAATTTATCTTCTCCCTGCCGCTGGCGGAGGACGAGGAGGAGGACTGATCTCATGCACATCGTTCTGCATCAGCCGGAAATTCCGGGAAATACGGGAAATATCGGAAGAACCTGCGTGGCCACGGGAACTTCCCTCCACTTAATCGAGCCTCTGGGCTTTCGGCTGGACGAAAAGGATTTAAAGCGGGCCGGAATGGATTACTGGGGAAAACTCGACGTACACAGATATATGAATTTTGAGGAATTTCATTCCCTGCATCCGGGGTGCAGGATCTGGATGGCCACCACCAAGGCCAGGCAGGTATACACGCAGGTTTCCTACGGGCCGGATGACTTTATCATGTTCGGAAAGGAGAGCGCCGGAATCCCGGAGGAAATTCTGGTGGATTATGAAAGCACCTGCATCCGCATCCCCATGCTCTCCTCTATCCGTTCCCTGAATCTGTCCAATTCCGTGGCCATCGTGCTCTATGAGGCGATGCGCCAGCAGGGTTTTTTGCAGATGCAGAGGGAGGGCGAGCTGCACAGACTGCACTGGAAGGATTGAAAGGCGTTCACAGCCCTCACAGGTGGTCGAACACCACCGTCTCCTTCTCAAGCTCCTGCACAATCTCCTGATTGACGCCCATGCGCTTGGAAATATCCTCCATATCGTCTGCCAGGGAGCGGGTGTTTCCAGCCACACCGGCTATCCCGCCCGCTCCCTGATCAATGGCCTTCGTGATGGCTCCGATAGAGTCGGCGATTTCAGACATGGAATCTGTCAGACGCTCTGTGCGCTCACGGAATTCATCCATCGCCTGGCGGATATAGGCTGCATCTTCTTTATACTGGCTGCCGGACTCCACGAATGCCTGGAACTGCACGAGCACAGACTGGCTCATATAGTCGATCAGATGCTGAGCGTTTTCGGAAAGATTGTACACGGCGGAGGTGACTACATTGTTGACCTCCTGGATCCGGTTGGCGGTCTCCTGGCTGGAATTGGAAAGGTCGCGAATCTCCCTGGCAACAACGGCAAATCCCTTTCCGGCCGCCCCGGCGTTGGTCGCCTCCACAGAGGCATTCAAAGCGATCAGCCGGGTCTGCTGAGCGATGGTGAGTATATCTCCCGTAAGGTTTCTGATCTGATCCACGCTCCTGCTTTTTTCTATGGCGTCGTTAAGCGTACACAAAATCTCCTCCGCCTTGTCGCCGGTGATCCGGGCGCTGGACTGAGCGGACTGCTGCATGGTATCCGCCCGGGTATTCATCTGGACGGTGTAGAAAGCGATCGCGTTGCATTCCTGCGCCATATTCTGGACGTCCTGTCTCACACTCTCTGTGTTGTCTTTGATGTCAGACACGCTTCCCGCCACCTCCTGGATGGTTGCCGACAGCTCTCCGGTGAGAGCGGAAAGTCCGGTGGCACTCCTGCGGGAGGCCTGGGTTCTTTTCAGGACCTCGCCGGTCATATGGTTGATGCGCCCGGTGCTTTCCTTTATGATCCTCAGAATGCTTTTGATCGGGATCACCACATAGTTGGTAATCAGCTTCAGATCAGCAAACACCAGCAGAATACAGGCAATCGCGGCAAGGCTTCCCACGGCCAGGGACAAGCGGTACACGGCTGCAAGGCGGGTTCTGGCCTGAACAGTCTGTTCGCTGATGGATGCGTTTATGGCGTCGATATCCGCTTCCATGGCAGCGGCACAGGAAGCCACATCCCCGTTGGCGAGGGCATAGGCGTCCTGGGTCTTGTGGCTCGCGCTGGCGCAGACAAGCCTGACAAGCGCATGCTTAAAGGACGCATAGTCTGACAGCAGAGCCTCATACCGGGTCCGGTCCTGTGCCGTCACATGATACTCATATTCCGCCAGCATATCGTCCAGAGACGCTTCCTCCTGCTTGATCTGCTCTACCAGGGTAATCATGGCGTCATAATCCGTAGCCACAATGTGGCTCAATGCCATTTTATGTATATTCATGGAGGATTGGCAGATCTCTGCCAGCCGCCTCTGGCCGTCCATGTAATTGTCAGCGATGTTGGAGGCGCTTGCATTCACGTTGCGGATATTGATTATGGAAAGGATGTTTGAAAAAAGCGCCACGATCCCCAGAAGGGCGATCGGTATGATCAGACGATGCTTCAGACTGATATTCTTTATCATGGCTTTTGCTCCTTTTTCGTCTCAGAGAAATATTGATATACCATCCAATACCGGGGAAACCCGAAAAGCAAAATACTATGGGGCGACAATTCCCTCCACCATGGTATCAAGCTGATCCTGAAGGCTCTTGCCGGACGGATTTCCTGCCAGGATGTTGGCGGTAAAGGCGGAAACCGGATCCCAGAAATTGCCCCCGATCCGCTGCAGGCCGGAAAACTCCGACTGCTCTAACAGCGCGGCAATCGCGGGAGAGTCTGACACCTCCTGCGAGGATGCCACGCTGATATTGGACGGCCCCTGGCCGCGCATCCGAAAACGCAACTCCTGATTTTCCTCATTTGTGATCCACTCAGCCAGCCTGGCCGCCCATTCCCGATGTCTGGAGTAGGCGTTCACCCCGATCAGCTTATAGCCGGAGAAAGAGGCCATCTGAACCTGCTTTCCGGCACAGGTATAGGCGGGAAGCCGTGCTGCCCCGAAGGCGCTTCCCCAGGCCTCCTCCACCGCCACCGCATTCCACACACCATTGACCCCGGCGATGATGGAATCGTTTCTTACCCCTTCCAGAAAACCGGCGTCATCGGCGGACACGAAACCGGGATGGGCCGCCATGCTCACCATGGCCCGCGCTACATCGATCCCCCTGATCTCCCCGTCCGTGGCATTCCAGGTGCAGTAATTGGTGATCCCGTCGTCGTTGAGACCGACGCCAAGCCCGGTATTTCCAAAAAACGAATACACATACCAGCCCGAGGACCACTCCATGGAGACCTTTTTTTCGTTCTCCGCGGCTATATCCAGCATCCTGTCCAGAGACCTGATATCCTCCTGGGAAAAATAATTCTTATTGTAGTAGAGAAAATAGCCGTTATCCGCTGTCAGCGGCAGGGCATACAGTGTGTCGTTCACCGACGCCGCCAGCACAGCCTCGGGAAGGTTAGCTTTTTTGACAGCCTCCGCATTTTCCACCGGCTCCAGCGCGCCGGCCGCCACCAGAGTGTTCAGCTGATCATCCGCAAAGGCGAACACATCCGCTCCCTGCTCCAGATCCCCCATCAGAGCATCGGTGCAGTGGCTCTCGCTCTGGGGCGAATAGGTAATGTTAAACTCCGCCTGCCCGCGGTATTCTTCCTCGAATCCACTGATGATCTGACGGAGCAGCTCTTCATCCTCCTCCGCCCCCCAGAGCGTCAGATTGACCGTATCAGAATCGGATGTATGCTGCGCCTCTGCGGGAGGCTCTGCACTTTTGCTCTGACATCCGGATAATAATACGGCCAACAGCAGGGGCGGAAACCATAGATTGATTTTTTTCATGACGACATTCTCCGTAAACTGTAGTATTTCTGTGAATATGATAGCATTTTCCGGACGATTTTGCAATGTTGTTTTAAATCCGTTGCGTTTTTATCGTTTTTATGTTCTCTTTTTTCACAGGCACATCAGAAATACAACAGAAGAATGGCAATAAGTTCATAAGGCGCCCTTTCAGAAACAAAAGCAGCGCCCAGGCTGCGCAGGTCTTTTTGAAAATCCCCCTTGACTTTCCTCTTCCATCATGCTATGCTCTCACTAATTTAAAATCCAGAGGCTTTGACGGGGAGTAGTAGATTTCAGGAATTTCGCAGAGAGAAGATGGCCGGTGCGAATCTTCATTGAACTGATATCGAAGCAGCCCCTGAGCTGTGAACCGAACAGAGCGATCCCAGTAGGCTTCACCGGAGTTCCCCCGTTAACGCAGGAAGCAGTATCGGAGCAATCCCGTACTGACAGAGTGCAGAGGAATCTGAAATCAGGTGGTAACACGGACAGGTACGTTCGCCCTGAGTTGATAAGTATATCAGCTCAGGGCTTTTTTATGCGCAGGGGCGCACAGAGGATTTTGCTGCCTGGGCAGCATACGGCCCCCCCCGCACGGGCAGGGGAAAAAATTTCCTGCCCGATTGCACAGGCCATATTGGCAGAAAAGGAGGAAATAATGACAGCAGACGAGCTTCGCAACATGTATGTAAGCTTTTTCAGGGAAAGAGGGCACGCAGAGATTGCGTCTGCGTCGCTCCTGCCGGAGAATGATCCAACCGTTCTCTTTACTATGGCCGGAATGCACCCGCTGGTGCCGTATCTGCTTGGCGAAAGGCATCCGTCCGGAAAGCGCCTTACGGACATTCGGAAATGTATCCGAACCTGCGACATCGACGAGGTGGGGGACTATACGCATCTGACCTTCTTTGAGATGATGGGCAACTGGTCGCTGGGAGACTACTTCAAAGAGGAATCCATCTCCATGAGCTTCGAATTTCTCACAGAGCATCTTCACATTCCGGCAAAGCGCCTTGCTGTCACGGTGTTTAAGGGGGATGAGCGCACTGCAGCTGACACCGAAACCGCCCGCGTCTGGAAGCGCCTGGGGCTCACAGACCGCCAGATTTTTTATTACGGCAGAGAAGACAACTGGTGGGGCCCGGCCGGCCAGAGCGGCCCCTGCGGGCCGGATACGGAAATCTTTTATGACATGGGGACACCGGCCTGCGGAGCTGAGTGCGGGCCGGCCTGTAAGTGCGGCAAATATGTGGAAATCTGGAACAACGTATTTCTTCAGTTTAATCAGGATGCCGACGGGCAATTCTCCGCGCCTGAGCAGAAAAATGTAGATACCGGGATGGGGATGGAGCGGGTGCTCACCATCTTAAACGGAAAGACCAGCGTGTACGACACGGAACTGTTTATCCCTGTCATGGCCCGGCTTGGAGAGATGATTTCATCCTCGCAAAAATGTATCCCGGAAAGAGACCGACGGATTATCTGCGAGCACACCAGAGCCGCCACTTTTATTCTGGGGGATCCGAAGAAGATCACGCCCTCCAACACGGAGCAGGGATACATTTTGAGGAGGCTGATCCGCAGGATCGTCCGGCTGTTCAAAAAAGCAGGGATAAACGATAACTGTCTGTGCGCGCTTTCCACCGTCATTATCGATCAGTATAAGGAGGCGTATCCGGAGCTGGAGGAAAACCGGGCTTTTATTACCGGGCAGCTTCAGAAGGAATATGAGCTCTTTTCCCGAACTCTGGACGAGGGCCTGAAAAAGGCCGATCAATATCTTGACCGGATCGGGGAAAATGGGGTTCTCGACGGGGAGCTGGCATTCAAATTGTACGATACCTTTGGATTTCCCATCGAGTTCACCGTGGAGCTGGCGCAGGAGAGGGGATTTTCCGTGAATCTGGACGGTTTCCGGAGCAAATTCGAGGAACACCAGAGTAAATCAAGGCAGGGCAGCGCCGGAAAATTTGCCGGAGGGCTGGCTGACCATACCCTGCAGAGCGCCCGGCTGCACACGGCTACACACTTACTCCACGCCGCACTGCGTAAGGTCCTGGGGGAAGAGGTATCCCAGCGGGGCAGCAATATCACCGCCGAGCGGCTGAGGTTTGATTTTTCTTTTGGACGTAAGGTGACAAAAGAGGAGCTGGAGCAGGTAACCCGGCTCGTAAACGACGCCATCGAAAAGAAAATCGACGTGATTGTGGAAGAAATGTCGCCGCAGGAGGCTTATAACAGCGGCGCGCTGGGCTTCTTTTCAGATAAATACGGGGTGAAGGTCAGCGTCTACACCATTCCCGGATACTCCAGAGAAATCTGCGGCGGCCCCCACGCCGGCAATACGGGCGAGCCGGGCCGGTTTAAAATCCTTAAGGAGGAGGCCTCCTCGGCGGGCGTTCGCAGGATTAAGGGCGTTATTGATATCAATATGTAGCCGCTGCCTTATATCGTTCTTTTTCCCATAAAAATCCTCCTTCCTCTGCGTATCTACAGAAAGCGTCATTTAGATTCATGATGCTTCCTGTACATCAGACACATGCAGAAAAGGAGGATTTTGTACCCATGAAAAGAACTTCTGTATTTATTACCACTCTCATCATCATCGCCGCCCTCACAGGCTGCGCCGCATCTTCCGGCGCTTCAGAAAAGACGCCGGATCAGCAGGCTCCCGTTCAGAATGCAGACCAGACGATCGCAGAGCCCAGCACGACGGGCGCGGAATCCCAGGGACTGCCGTCCCACTCCATCACCGTAAACAGCAGTGAAAAAGTCGCCGTGGAACCGGATATCGCTCAGGTGGAATACGCCGTCCGCACCGAAGCCTCCGACGCGGCCGCCTGCCAGCAGAAAAACACGGAGTCGGTGAGTCAGGTGATCGATCTCTTAAAGTCCCTGAACATTCAGGAGACCTCCATCCAGACCTCGGACTACTATATGAATCCTGTTTACAATTACTCCGGCAACACGCCCCGTGTCACCGGCTATGAGGCGGTTACCACCCTCACCGTCTGCGACCTTCCCATCGACGGTCTCGACGAGATTCTCTCCCAGTCCGTCTCCACCGGAATCAACACCATCCGCTCCATCACCTATCAGGCAAGCAGATACGACGATTGCTATCAGGAAGCTCTCACTGCCGCCGTGGAGGCAGCCCACCGCAAAGCGCTGGCGCTGGCCGACGCGGCAGGCGCTCAGGTGGGAAAGGTCATAAATATCACGGAGACCGGCGGCTATTCTGATGCCCGCTATTCCGATCAGGCCCTGACAGGCCGCTACAGCGCCTCCGCCAAGTTTGAGGCGGCTGAGGACCTGGCAGGGATCATGCCCGGCGAGGTCCAGGTGGAAGCCGCCATTGTGGTGGAGTATCAGATTTACTGACCTTATTTCTTTTCCCGGAGTCTGGCGATAAAGGCGCCTATCTTCTCCAGCGCGATCTTCAGATCCTCCAGGGAATACGCGTAGGAAATCCGAAGGAATCCCTCTCCGCAGTCCCCAAAGGCCGTACCGGGAACCACCGCCACCTTTTCCTCCGCCAGGAGTCGCTCCGCAAACTCCTCGCTGGTCATGCCGAACTCCTTAATACAGGGAAAAACATAGAATGCGCCGTAGGGCTCGAAGCACCTGATCCCCATCTCCTTAAACGAATACATCAGAAATCTTCGTCTCTGGTTGTAGGCCTCGCGCATCGTGGCCACATCATCGTCCCCGTTGCGCAGGGCCTCCACGGCCGCATACTGGCTGGTGGTGGGGGCGCACATGATGGCGAACTGGTGGATCTTGACCATCTGCTCCATGATCTGTGCGGGAGCGCAGGCGTACCCCAGGCGCCACCCCGTCATGGCATAGGCTTTGGAAAAGCCGTTGATGAGCACCGTCCGCTCCTTCATTCCCGGCAGACTGGCTATGGATACATGCTTACCCTTAAAGGTCAGCTCCGCATATATTTCATCCGATATCACAAAGATATCCTTTTCGCGGATCACCTCCGCAATCTCCTCCAGATCCTTTTTTTCCATTATGGCCCCGGTGGGATTGTTGGGAAAGGGAAGTATCAGAATCTTTGTCTGATCCGTGATGGCCTCGCGAAGCTCCTGTGCCGTCAGCCGGAACTCGTTTTCCTCCTTCAGCTCGATGATCACAGGCCTGGCGTTTGCCAGGATCGCACAGGGCTCATAGGAGACATAGCTGGGCTGGGGGATCAGCACCTCGTCCCCCTCGTCGATCATGGCGCGAAGGGCAATATCGATGGCCTCCGACCCGCCCACTGTGACGATTACCTCATGGTCGGCATCGTAGGTAAGCCCCTGTGTCCTCTCTATGTAGTTCGCTATCTCTGTCTTCAGTTCCTTCAGGCCGGAATTTGAGGTATAAAATGTCCGTCCCTTCTCCAGGGAATAGATTCCCTCGTCCCTGATATGCCAGGGGGTGTCGAAATCCGGCTCCCCCACGCCCAGGGAAATGGCGTCCTTCATCTCGCTGACAATGTCAAAAAATTTCCGGATCCCGGAGGGTTTGATGGTGACGACTTTTTCTGATAAGGGATTTCTCATGGCGTCACCTTCTCTCTGGTATCCTCATACTTCTTCGCCAGAATCGTCCCGTGATCCTTGTATTTCTTCAGAATAAAGTGGGTGGCCGTACTCAGCACCCCTTCCAGTGTGGAAAGCTTATCGGACACAAAGCTGGAAACCGCCTTTAAGGACTTTCCTTCCAGCGTCACCAGGAGATCGTATCCGCCGGAGATCAGATAAACGCTGTTCACCTCCGGATACTTGTAGATCCTCTCCGCAATGTTGTCATAGCCCTGATTTCTCTGGGGTGTGATCCGCACCTCGATGAGTGCGGTCACCTTCTCGATGGAGGTCTTTTCCCAGTCGATCATGGTGTGATACCCGCAGATCACCCCCTCCTCCTCCATTGCTTTGAGCTCATTGGCAATGGTGAGCTCATCGGCTCCGAGAATCACCGCAAGCTCCTTTATGTTGATACGGCTGTTTTTTTCTATTATTGCCAGAATCTGTTCTCTCATAAAAATATCCTGTCCTTTCTCCAAACTCTGTGACTGATCTCTCAGTTAAATGACACTTTATGAATCTCATCCGGTCCGGGCGGCCCTAAGTATCTGCTCTCCCCATTGTTAACCACCAGTCTGTCGTTGCTTTCGTTGGTGACGCCGATCAGCGCTGCCGGGATTCCCGCCTCCTGCAGTCTTTTTGCCAGCAAAAATCCGTCCTCCGCCGCCATGAGAAGGGCGCCTCCCGAGAGAAGCTCATAGGGATTTAAGTGGTAAAACTCGCAGATTTCGATGGTTTCCTGCCTTACCGGAATCCTTTTAAGGTCTGCGGAAAGTCCAACGCCTAACTTTTGGGATAACTCCCACAATGCACCAAAAACGCCGCCGTTTCTCATATCATGCATTGCATAAACGTTGGACTTAAGCGCTATTGCGGCCTCCGGAGCCAGCGACAAAAACCGCTCCTGCTCCCTGGTCCGGGCGAGAAACCCTGCGCTGAAACGTCCGGAGAGCTCCTTTTGCTTTTCCCTGACCAGGATGGCCGTCCCCTCGAGACCGATCCACTTGCTCATCACAAGGGACAGCCTTGCGGGCTCTGAATTTTGTCTCCACTCTGTCAGCCTCCCAACCGCTGTGGCCGAAATCAAAGGCCATCTCACAGCGGCGCTCACCTCCGTGTGGCCGCCTGCAATCTGAGCGTTCCACTCCCTGCAGCACTCCTGCGCCTGCTCCATCAGCTCCCTCAGAACAGACTCCTGCGCCCCCTCCGGGAGCGTGACCGAAAGCATAACCGCGGCCGGGTCTGCGCCCTGTGCCGCCAGATTGTTAAAGGCCGCCGTCACCGCAAGGTAGGACGCCCTGCTCACAGGGAGCGTCATTGTCTGGGTGGAAAGCGCCGTCACAGGATTTTCCTCCGCCGAAAGGACTTCCCCGCTGTCTTGCTTTTTCCATGCCAAAAAGGCGCAGTCCTCGCCTGCGCCTGCGCCTTTTCTCACTTCTTCTCTGCGGGTTTTTATCCTTCCAAGCACGGAACGCTTTAAAACGCCCTCGGAAATCTTTCCTGTGTTCATCTCTATCCCCCCTGGCACTACTCTGCCGGAGCTGCCTCCTGCGGCGGCGCGGGCACTTCTCCCTGCGCCGGCTGTCCCGCTGCGGGGTCTGCGGGCGCGGCTCCGCCTTCCACCGGCTGTCCTGCCCCGGGATCCGCCGGTACAGGCTCTGACGGCGGCGGCGCTTCCCCTGCCGCTAACGCGTTCGCCACGTTCTTTACGTGATCAATACTGTTGGTGGCGATGGCTGCCATAATCGCATTGTATGCATTGGGATCCTGGGTGGAAACCCCCACCGTGGCCGTCCGGGGAACCATCTTGTAGGAGCTGGAATTGACCTGCTCCCGGCTCACCTCCTGGCCGTTCTCCGTGACGATCTTCCACAGATTCGCCTTATAGCCAACATGCGCAGACTGCACTGAGACAGAGCCTACCGGCAGGGCCTCGCTGGGATAGATGACCTCCGAGTCGGGATAGGTGGTGCTGACCACCTCGCTCTCGTAGCGCACCTGATGGCCGCTGTCCCTGGTTTCCATCCCGTATATGGTAAAGGTGATCTGTTTGTCGTCCGTGGTGATGCCCTCAATGTAGATGGGGGCCTGGGTGTTGTTTATAAATTTGAAGTCCTTCCCCGAGGACTCCGCGATGGCAGCGTCCGCGGAAGGATCCACATAGGTTACGATCATGGAATGATTGTGGCGCTCCGTGACCTCTAACTCGGATAAAAGAACCGCGTTATAGAGCGTTGTGGATACCTGGCAGATTCCCCCTCCCAGGCTGTCAACCACCTGTCCGTTGAGATAGGAGGCCGCCATATAATATCCATTCTCCGTGGTGAAGGGCGTGATCGCCTCACAGGTGGAAAATTCGTCTCCCGGATAGAGCGTAACGCCGTTGATCAGCGAGCAGCCGTTGGCTACGTTGGCGCTTCTGGAAGGCCCGGACGTCCTGAAGCTGGTGGTAAAGGTTCCAAGCACATCCTTCACCTTCATAAGCTCCTCGTCCGTCCCCCTGGGCTCTGACACAGTCACCATCAGCTCGATCGCGGCGTTTTCTCCCTCGTTCCAGTCGCTGTTGAAATAATCGCAGATCAGCTGGGTGGAAGCCGCCTCGTCCACCACCTTTCCGGTCTGGCCCTGATTAACCACGAAGCCGCTCTCCGTGCGGGAGAGGGTGGCGTCCCTGGCCTCCACATTGAACGGAGCGCACTGCTCCTGCAGAATCTGGCCGACCAGCGCTCTGTCCACATCGAACTGCAGATGAAATACCTTATTTTCATGCTGAAGATCCTTCGCCGCCTTATAGCGCTGCACAACATTGCCCTTCTGGCCGATGTCCGCCGCCTCCTCCACAATCTCAGGATTGCTCCAGACAAGCCCCACGTCGGCGGGGGTAATCTGCACCGCGTTCCCATCCACAGCGATCAGCGTAACCGTCTTGCCAAGGAGGTTATCTCTCACATAGCTCTCCACCATGGCCCTGGCTTCCCCGGCGGTCTTCCCCTCCACAGACATGGACTCGATAAATATCCCCGGCAGAATCCGCTTTTCCTCTTTCGCGAAAGCCTGCTCCCTGCACACGCAAAGAAACGCCAGAATCAGCGCCAGGCAGATGAATCCTTTTTTACATCTTTTCATAATCCCACCTCACAAATTATAAATATTTGCTTTAGTACATAAAAGATGCTATAGTTGGTACTATCATAGCAAGTATCAGCAATGTGACGATGATTAAGGAAAACACTCTTCTGTTTTTTTTATGATGAAAGTCAAACATAATGATACCTCTGAAAAAATCTCTTTGAAAGGATATTATATATGAGATTTCCTCTTTTTGCAAGTTTTATCATATTCTGCGCCTGGCTTGGGTACGAGCTCCACAAGCGCAGGAGCCTGGACGAGAAATCCAGCCAGGCCTTCTGGGAGCGGGAGGCGGCCGCCAACAAAACCCGCCGCAGGCCGCTGGACGATCTCGAATATATCCGGATTCCCTTTGACGATCTGCCCATGGACGTCATGCCGGACGATCCCTCCATAGACGAATACCGCGAAACCCTGCGCTCTCTCTCCGAAAATCCCATCGTGAATTTCACCGGCATCAGCAACACGGATCTCAAGCTGAAATACGGCGCTCCCAATATCGATCTGCTCTCCCGCTATGACCAGAGCTACACGACGCTTGTCCGCACCCTGCAAAAATGGGCGGAGCGCCTCCATCAGAACGGTTACCCGCAGGAAGCGCTCCGGGTGCTGGAATTCGCCGTAAGCACCCGCACCGATGTAAGCGCCACCTACCGCCTTCTGGCAGAGCTCTACATCCAGGCGGGACAGGCCGAAAAAATAAAGGCGCTGATTCCCGTGGCAGAGGGTTTAAACTCCAGCCTCTCCGGCCATATCGCAGCGCTCCTTAAGGAACGCCTTGAAACGGTCTGATACCATCATATGCGCCGTATGTCCGATTTATGAATCGGGCAGGGAAAATCTTCCCTGCCCGATGTTTTAATGTTCTTATTCGCAGAATTAATTCGCGGAATTTATTCCCAGAATTTCTTTTTCTTTCCTTTTTTTGCGTCGCTCTTCTCCGCCTGTACATTTCTGGCGGCGTTCAGGCTGTCTCCGGTGGCCGCGTCGAACTGCTTTAAGAGCTCCTTCGCCTCATGGGAAAGCCGCTCCGGAGTCTGCACCACCAGCGTTACATAGTGGTCGCCCCGCACCTCTTTGTTTCTCAGGGTGGGAACGCCCTTTCCCTTCAGACGCACCTTGGTATCCGTCTGTGTTCCGGGCTTCACCTCATAGATCACCCTGCCGTCCACCGTATCCACCACCACGTCGCCGCCAAGGGCAGCCACCGCATAGGAGATGGGTACCGTAGAGTAGATATTGTAGTCCTGTCTCTGGAAAACGGGATGGCGTCCTACGATCACCTCCACCAGAAGATCTCCTCTGGGGCCGCCGTTTACGCCGGGCTCTCCCTTATCCCGAATCCGCACGCTCTGGCCATTGTCGATCCCCGCCGGAATCGAAACCTGAATTTTTTTGCGGCTGGCAATGTACCCGGACCCGTGACAGTCCGCGCACTTTTCTCTGATCACCTTTCCGGTTCCGTTACACTCCGGGCAGGTCTGCACGTTCCGCACTGTACCGAAGAAGGACTGCTGGGTAAAGACCACCTGGCCCTTGCCGCCGCACTTCTGGCAGGTTTCCGGACTGGTCCCCGGCTTCGCGCCCGTACCCCGACAGGTCTTACACTCATCCTTTAAGGTCAGTTCAATCTCTTTCTCAACGCCAAAAACCGCCTCCTCAAAGGTGATCCTGACGCTGGTCCTGATGTTGGCGCCCTTCATGGGGCCGTTGCTGCCTCTGCTTCTGCGCCCGCCGCCGAAGAAATCGCCGAATATATCGCCAAATATATCGCTGAAATCCGCACTGTTAAAATCGAAACCGCCAAATCCGCCGGCCCCGCCCTCGAAAGCGGCATGGCCGAACTGGTCGTACTGTCTCTTCTTTTCCGGGTCACTCAAAATCGCGTAAGCCTCAGAAGCTTCCTTAAACTTTTTTTCCGCTTCCGCATCCCCGGGATTCATATCCGGATGATACTTTTTTGCAAGAGCCCTGTATGCTTTTTTTATGGCGGCATCATCTGCGTTCTTATCGATGCCAAGCACCTCATAATAGTCGCGTTTCTGTTCTGCCATCTATATCCTCCCATGCCCCCTGGCAATGTGCCCGGCACATTACTCCCCGGCACATTGCCTCCCGGCACACTTACGCCGCCCAGGGCGGCTGTCGCCAGCCGCCTGCAGGGGAACTCTTTTTATTTTAAACTTCGCGATAATCTCCGTCAACCACATCGTCCGCCGCGTCTGCGCCTGCGCCGCTCATATCGGGACCTGCGCCCGCTCCCATGTCGGGGCCTGCCGCGCCGCCCGCCTGCTGCATGTTCTCATACATCTTTGTGAACAGGGCCTGCGCGCTTGTGGTAAGCTTTTCTCTTGCAGCCTTGAGAGCGTCGATATCGGAATCAGACATTTCCTGATCCTTCGTCCTCTCCAGAATATCCTTCACAGCCTGCATGTCAGCTTCCACATTGGCTTTCTCGGAGGCGTCGATCTTATCACCCACCTCATTTAAAGCCTTCTCTGTCTGGAATACGAAGGAGTCGGCCTCGTTTCTCGTGTCGATGGCCTCCTTGCGCTTCTTATCCTGCGCCTCAAACTCGGCCGCTTCCTTCACCGCCCTGTCGATCTCGTCGTCAGACATGTTGGAGCTTGCGGTGATGGTGATATGCTGTTCCTTACCGGTACCGAGATCCTTTGCGGATACGTTCACAATACCGTTTGCATCGATATCGAAGGTAACCTCGATCTGAGGCACGCCGCGCATTGCCGGAGGGATTCCGTCCAGACGGAACTGCCCGAGGGACTTGTTGTCTCTCGCAAACTGCCTCTCGCCCTGTAACACATTGATATCCACCGCCGTCTGATTGTCCGCCGCCGTGGAGAAGATCTGGCTCTTCTTGGTGGGGATGGTGGTATTTCTCTCGATCAGCCTGGTTGCGATGCCGCCCATGGTCTCGATAGACAGGGAAAGGGGCGTAACGTCCAGAAGAAGGATCTCCCCTGCGCCCGCATCGCCTGCCAGCTTACCGCCCTGGATGGAAGCGCCGAGAGCAACGCACTCGTCCGGATTTAAGGACTTGCTGGGATCGTGTCCTGTGAGCTGTCTCACCTTATCCTGTACCGCAGGGATACGTGTGGAGCCGCCTACCAGCAGCACCTGGCCCAGATCCGCATTGGTAAGGCCCGCATCCTTCATGGCGTTCTGCACCGGGATCGCCGTCCTCTCAACCAGATCATGGGTGAGCTCGTCGAATTTCGCCCTGGAAAGGTTCATGTCAAAGTGCTTCGGTCCCTCAGCCGTAGCCGTGATGAACGGAAGGTTGATATTGGTGGTGGTGGCGGAGGAGAGCTCCTTCTTTGCTTTCTCGGCCGCCTCCTTCAGTCTCTGAAGGGCCATCTTGTCGTTGGAGAGATCCACGCCCTCCGCTTTCTTAAACTCGCTGATCATCCACTGGGTCAGCTTGTTGTCGAAGTCGTCGCCGCCAAGGTGGGTATCGCCGTTGGTAGCCAGAACCTCGATTACGCCCTCACCGATCTCGATAATGGAAACATCAAAGGTACCGCCGCCAAGGTCGTATACCATGATTTTCTGTTCTTTTTCGTTGTCAAGCCCATAAGCCAGCGCCGCCGCGGTGGGCTCGTTGATGATACGCTTTACATCCAGACCGGCAATCTTGCCTGCATCCTTGGTGGCCTGACGCTGAGCGTCGTTAAAGTATGCGGGAACGGTGATCACCGCCTCTGTCACCTTTTCGCCCAGATAGCTCTCAGCATCCGCTTTCAGCTTCTGAAGGATCATGGCTGAAATCTGCTGGGGTGAATATTTCTTCTCGTCGATGGTGCGCCCTCTGTCGGTACCCATATCCCTCTTGATAGAAGAAATGGTCTTCTCCGCGTTGGTTACGGCCTGACGCTTGGCAGGCTCGCCGATCAGCCTCTCTCCTGTCTTGGTAAACGCCACTACCGAGGGTGTGGTTCTGGCTCCCTCCGCGTTGGCGATGACAGTGGGTTTACCGCCTTCCATAACTGCCACACAGCTGTTTGTCGTTCCAAGGTCAATACCAATGATCTTACTCATAATGCTCTCCTCCTGAATCTTTATTTATAGACTGTTAAATGCTGAATTCTTTTATATAAACCGCCGGGGCAATGATATGCCCGGCGAAAAATACCGCAAATCTTTGATGCAGAGCGCCTAGCTGACAACGGCCACCATGCTGTGCCGCACCACGCCGTCCCTGTAGGTGTATCCCTTCAGCAGCTCCTGGGCGATCACCCCGGATTCGTATTCCTCGCTCTCCACCTGCATGACGGCATTGTGGAAGTTGGGGTCAAATTCCTCTCCCACCGCCGGGATGGGCTTTACCTCCATCTTTTCAAGCTCTGTGACGAGCTGCTTGTATATCATCTCCATCCCCTCGGCGAAGGGCGTTCCCTTATCCGTCTCCGGGATGGTGGCAAGGCCTCTCTCAAAGTTATCCACCACCGGCAGAATCTTCTCGATCACACTTCTGGCTCCCGTCTCAAACATGGCGGTCTTTTCCTTCTCGGTGCGCCTGCGGAAATTTTCAAACTCCGCCATCTGACGCTTTACCCGATCCTCCAGCTCATCGATCTTCTCTTTGAAAGCATCCTGCTTTTTGTCGGCCTTCTGCTTTTTCTTAGCGGCCCGTCTCTCCGCCCAGCTCTCCTCTCCGGCCTTTCCGGCCTGCGTGGGTGCGTCTTCAGCCGCCTCTTCCTGCTTATCGTCCGTCCCCTCTTCGTCTGCGCCTTCTGCAGCTTCGGGCTCTTCGCCGTCCTGCTCCTGTGCGGTATCGGCTTCCATCTCCTCCTGAAGCTCCTGCTGTGTATCCTCAGCTCCGGCTCTATCTGTCTCTTCCTGTATGTCCTTCTTCATTTCCTCATTCATCCGCTTCATCCCTTTCCATCTCTATGTCCTGTTTTTATATAATTCATCCAACTGATGGGTGATTGTTTTAAGCGCTCCCACTACCTTATCATAGTCCATCCGTTTGGGGCCGATGATACCGATGGTCCCCCGCATGCCCTCCCCCAGCTCGTAGGTTGCGGTCACTACGCTGCAGTCCCGCATGGCCTGGATCGGCGTCTCGTTTCCGATATAAACCTGGATTCCCGTACTGTTCTCATCGGAAAGGGTTCCCTGCACCAGCTCGGTGAGCATCTGGTTCTCCTCAAAGGTGTTGATGATCTCGCTCGCCTTCTGCTGGTCGGCCAGCTCCGGATACTTGAAAATATTGTTGGCTCCGCTGGTGTAAACCTCCAGATCCTCCTCTGCCCTGATGGACTGCGCGATGGCGTCTATCACGTCCGCCACGATGGCGCTGTGTATTCCCGCCTGATGCTTCATGGCTGAGATCATGCCGAGGTTAATCTCCTCCAGCGCCAGCCCGTTTAAATGGGTATTCAGCAGGATGTTCAGTTTCAGGAGCGTCTCATCGTCCAGCCTTTCCTGTACGGAAATAATATTGTTCTTGATCACATTGCCTTCCGCTACCACCACGGCCAGAATCTGACGCTCATCCATCCGGGAAAGCTGTATGAATTTAATCTTGTTGGTGTGGATGGCAGGGGCCGATATCATGGAAACGTAGTTCGTGTTGGCGGCCAGGAGCTTCGCCACCTGCCGCAGAAGATGCTCTACCTTATCTTCCTTCTCCAGCATCATCTCTTTCAGTTCTGTGAGCTCTCTGTCCTTCTCCTCCATCATGGTATCCACGTAGAGGCGATATCCCATATCGGAGGGAATCCTCCCCGCGGAGGTGTGAGGCTGTACGATATATCCCATCTCCTCCAGATCCGACATCTCGTTGCGGATGGTTGCAGAGCTCAGATTCAGATCCGTATATTTGGAGATCGTCCTGCTGCCCACCGGCTCCCCTGTTTCCAGATAGTTGCGGATGATGGCCTGCAATATTTTAATTTTTCTTTCGCTCAGCTGCAAATCCATCAGCCCTTTCTGCTTCCCGCTGAGTTGTTAGCACTCAACTCGATGGAGTGCTAACATCTTCTTAAGATAAAATATCACTTACCCTGTTTATTGTCAACACATACGGCTTAAAATAATTATTAAAAAATTCTAAATCAACAGCAGCAAACTTCCATATGCGAGTCTGCGCAATCGAGCAGGGGAGGCTTTTTCCCCTGCTCGCCACGCCCCCCATGCGCCGCTTTAGCGGCATACTTCCTCTGCATGGGGCTGCGCATAAAAAAATGGATACCGCGCCGGGCAGTATCCACCGATCCTTCTATTGAAGTTTTAGAATGATAACAGAAATGAACTGAAAAAATCCGATATGCTCTCCGAGTCTTTCACTGACAGAACAGATCTGTCCGCTCTTATATATTGAAACTTCCCTGTATCTCGCCGTTGGCCACGTAGTATGTAACGTTCTCCTCGGGCTTCACATACAGCTCCACGTCCTTAAGGTCCTCTTCCTTACCGTTCAGGTCGTATTTCCACACATCCCTGAAAATTTTGAGTAAGTCCTCCGTTGTATAGGCTTTCCCGCCAAACTCTACATGAACGGTTTCCCTGACTGCGCCCTTCTTAGCAGTCTCCTTCTTCACAGTTTCCTTTTTAACCGTCTCTGCCTTTTCCGCAGCGGGCTTTACAGCCGTCTTTCTGGCTGTGGTCTTCTTTACAGATTCTTTCACTTCTTCGACAGCCGCCTTCACTTCCGTCTTTACCTCTGATGCCTTATCCGCAGGCTTAACTTCCTTCTTTGCAGGTGTTGTTCTGGTTTTCGTTGTTGCTGTTGTTTTCTTTGCTACTGCCATGATCAAAACTCCTTTCACGCAGAGAAATTTTCACGAAGACAATTTTTACGTAAAAAGTTTTCTCGCAGAAAATTTTTTCGCAGAAAATTATTCTCTGACATGCATCAATAAACATATGACCAGTGCGCCTTCCCTGAAAACGCCCTGTTTCTCTGCATTGCAGTATACTCTTTATTTTCCATTCTGTCAACTAATTAACAACTTTTTCGTAAAAATTCTACATATGTCCCAAAAAATGTCCTGGACGACGCCATACATACTGCCTGTATTATGCACAACAGAAGGCTTGTTCCCGCATACTTCTGTCGTCATATTTACCCAAACAGCCGGTCTGTTCTCAGAAAACAGACCCCTGTCCGGAAAGGCCGAAATACACAAGCACCACGATCCCCAGAATGATCCGATACCATCCGAATACCCTGAAATCATGCTTTTTGATGTACCCCATAAGAAACCGGATCACTGCCACCGACACCAGAAAGGCCGTGATCATCCCTGTCGCCAGCACCATCACTTCATTCCCTGTAAGGGAAGATCCGAATTTTACAACCTTCAAAAGGCTTGCCCCGAGCATCACCGGAATGGCCAGAAAGAAGGTAAACTCCGCCGCCACAGTCCGCGATACGCCTATGAGAAGCGCTCCCAGGATGGTTGCCCCCGAGCGGGAGGTCCCCGGAAAGATTGCGGCGATCAGCTGAAACATGCCAATGATCAGCGCCGTGGTAAAGGTGATATCCGACAGTGTCCTTATCTTCGGTCTCATCCCCTTATTTTTGTTCTCGATCAGAATAAAGCCCACGCCGAACACGATCAGGGCAATGGCCACGCATATACTGTTATAAAAGAGGCTCTCGAAAAACTCGTCAAACAAAATCCCCACCACCGCCGCAGGCAGACAGGCCACGACAATTTTAAACCACATCATCCAGACGTCCTTTTTACAGAAGGCCAGAAAACCCGTCGTTCCTGCCGGATGTCTGTTATTCTTTCTGCCAAAGGGCCAGATCTTGTTCCAGAACAGCGCCACCACCGCCAGTATGGCTCCGAGCTGGATCACCACCAGGAACATTTCCCAGAATTCCTCCGAGACGTCCAGCTTCACAAATTCATCCAGCAGGATCATATGTCCCGTGCTGCTGATGGGAAGCCATTCCGTGATCCCTTCCACAATCCCAAACAGTACCGCTTTTAAAAATTCAGTCATCTCAACCTCCATACCGCTTTCCTTCCATATGAATATAAAACGGATCCTTTAATAATTTTCCTTCACCAGCCTGCGCAGAGCCTCCAGGGAGCGCTCCACCTTCTCCGTGTCGATACAGTAGGCCATTCGGAAATATCCCGGCACTCCGAAGCTGTCGGAGGGCACCAGCACCAGATCGTATTTCAGCGCTCTGCGGCAGAACGCCACCGCGTCCTCCTGCGGCGCTTTCGGGAAAATATAGAAGGTTCCACCCGGCTTTACACAGTCAAATCCAAGCGCGGTGAGTTCTCCGTACAGGAGATTGCGGTTGGTCTCATACACCGACATATCCCCCGTAAGCCCTCCCATCTCAGCCACGGCAAGCTGGAAGATGGAAGGCGGACAGTTATGTCCGATCCCCCTGGAAATCTGGCTGCATATGACGCTGATCAGCTCCGCATCCCTGCACCTGGGGTTGGCCGCCACGTAACCGATGCGCTCTCCGGGCAGGGAGAGGGATTTTGAATAGGAGTAGCAGGATAAGGTGTTATCGTAATACCTGGATACATAGGGCGCTTTCACTCCGTCAAAGACGATCTCCCGGTAAGGCTCGTCGGAGATCAGGAAGATATCGTGCCCATATTCCTCCTGCTTCCTTAAAAGCAGAGCCGCCAGCTCCCTTAACGTATTGTCGTCATACACTGCCCCCGAAGGATTGTTGGGCGTGTTGATCAGCACCGCAGTAACCTCCCTGGTCAGCATCTCCTCCAGCTTCCCGAAATGGATCTGGAATTTCCGGGTATCCGCCGGAACCACCTTCATCCGGGCCCCCGTCATATTCACATAGAAATAGTATTCGGGGAAATAGGGCGCCATGACCAGCACCTCATCCCCGGGCTCTGTAACACATCGCAGGGCATGGGCCAGCGCGCCGGCGGCCCCTGTGGTGGGAAAAATGTGGTTTCCCGTATAATCCATCCCGAATCTCTCATTCAGGGACGCGGCAATTTTTTCCTTCACGGAGGCGATCCCCACGCTGGGACTGTATCCGTGAAGCTCCATGGAATCCCTGGTCTGTAAAAGCTCCGTCATTGTCCGGGTAAACTTCTCCGGCACCGGGACAGAAGGATTCCCAAGGCTGTAGTCAAACACGTTTTCATAGCCGATCTCCCTGCCTCTGGCCGTGGCAAACTCTGACAGCTGCCTGATCACGGACTTTCCCTCCAGCATCTTTTTGTATCCGGAATTGATCATCTCTCTTCCCCGTCCTTTCCCGTTCCAGCCTGGTTCACGCTGGACATGATGAGCGTCATATCCCCTGTAAGCTCCGCCTCTCCGAAGCCGTCCGGCAGGATAAAGTGATCGCCCTTTTTAATCTCTCTGTCCCCGATTCTTCCCTGTCCTTCCACCACGCTTACGATCAGGAAGGGATATGCCTGTTCAAAGGAAAAGGCTCCGGCAACCGTGAGCTTCCATACCCTGTAATAATCGCAGGCGATCAGCTCGTTTAAGGTATTGACGGGAAGCTCTGCCGCGGACTTTACGCTCTCCCCCGCAGAGGGGGCGGGCACTGTGATCACGTCGATGCTCTGCTTTACATGAAGCTCTCTCGGCTTTCCGTCGGTAAGCCTGTCGTAGTCGTACACCCGGTAAGTGATATCGCTGCTCTGCTGGGTCTCCAGGATCATCATCCCTCCCCGGATGGCGTGAACCGTTCCGGGATCAATCTGAATAAAGTCGCCCTTCTTAACCGGTACCTGTCTGATGAGTTCGTCCCATCTTCCCTCATGGATCATCTGTTCCAGCTCCTGGCGGGTCGCGGCATTATGGCCTGCAACCAGGGTCGCCCCTTCTTCGCAGTCCAGGATATACCAGCACTCCGTCTTTCCCAGAGAGCCGTTCTCATTCTCTTTTGCGTAAGCATCGTCGGGATGCACCTGAATGCTCAGATCGTCCCTGGCGTCTATGATCTTTACAAGGAGCGGGAATCTGTCTGCTCCGGGATTCCCGAACAGCTCCGGATGGGACTGCCACAGCTGCGAGAGCGTCATGCCCTTACAGCTCCCTTCGCTGACCTGGCAGTCTCCGTTTGGATGGGCGCTCACCGCCCAGCACTCTCCTGTATTATCCCCCGGAATGTCATAGCCAAACTGGCTGCCAAGCCGGCTGCCTCCCCAGATCATCTGTTTAAATACCGGAGTCAAAAATATGATGTCCTTCATTCTTCTCCTTCCTCCTGCGCCCAGGCAAGGGCACAGCGCACTGCCCTTTTCCATCCCTTTAAGAGCTGCCCCCGGCTGCTCTCGCTCATCTCATGGACAAACTCTCTTCCAAGCTGCCAGTTGGCCTGAATCTCCTCTCTGCTTTTCCAGTAGCCGCAGGCCAGCCCTGCCAGATAGGCCGCTCCCAGCGCCGTCGTCTCGATACACTCGGGACGGTAGACCCTGGCCCCCAGAATATCCGCCTGGAACTGCATCAGAAAATCATTGGCGCTGGCTCCGCCGTCCACCTTAAGTCCGGCGATGGAAACCTCCGCGTCCTCCTCCATGGCCCGGAGCACATCCCAGGTCTGATAGGCGATGGACTCAAGTGTGGCCCGGATGAAATGCTCCTTCTGACAGCCTCTTGTGATCCCCACCACACAGCCTCTGGCGTATGGGTTCCAGTAGGGGGCTCCCATGCCCGCAAAGGCAGGCACCACGTACACCCCTTCCGTCCCCTGCGCAGCCTGCCAGGCATACTCCTGAGTCTGAGAGGCGCTCTTTACCATACGCATTCCGTCCCGGAGCCACTGTACCGCCGCCCCGGCTACAAACACGCTTCCCTCCAGGGCGTATTCCACCTCGTCCCCCACGCTGGCGGCAATAGTAGTGAGAAGACCGTTTTCGGAGGCGATTGCGTCCTTCCCCGTATTCATCAGGAGAAAGCAGCCCGTCCCATAGGTATTCTTCACCTGGCCTTTGGAAAAGCAGCACTGGCCAAACAGCGCCGCCTGCTGGTCCCCGGCGATCCCCGCGATGGGAACCTGACCGCCGAATACCGCGCTGTCCGTATAGCCGTAAATACAGCTGGAGGGCTTTACCTGCGGCAGCATACAGGGCGGAATCCGCAAAAGCTCTAAAAGCTCCGCGTCCCAGCACAGCCTGTGAATATCGTAGAGCATGGTACGGGAGGCGTTGGTGTAATCCGTGACATGGATTTCGCCCTTCGTCATATTCCAGATCAGCCAGCTGTCCACGGTTCCGAAGAGCAGCTCCCCGTTCTCCGCCCGGGTTCTGGCCTCGGGCACGTTATCCAGAATCCAGGCAATCTTGGTCGCGCTGAAATAGGCGTCCGGCACAAGCCCCGTTTTTTCCCGTATCTGATCCCCGTATCCCGCCGCCACCAGCTCGTCCACCTTCTCCGCAGTCCTTCTGCACTGCCATACGATGGCGTTATAAACCGGTTCCCCGGTTATTTTATCCCACACCACGGTGGTCTCTCTCTGATTGGTGATGCCGATTCCCGCAATGTCCGTATAGTCCGCCCCCACTTTGGCCATGGCCTCCATGGTCACCGCCATCTGGGAGGACCAGATCTCCATGGGATCGTGCTCCACCCAGCCGGGCCTGGGATAAATCTGCCCGAATTCCTTCTGCGCAATGCTCTGAATCTCTCCTTTTCTGTTAAAGAGGATACATCTTGAACTGGTTGTCCCCTGATCCAACGCCATAATATATCTGCTCATACCTTACCCCTGCCCTTTCTCCTGAATTCCACGTATCTCCTGAACCTTCTCCTCCATGCTCTGCCGCCGGATCCGGCCGCGCCGGCCAATCCCGGAGCCTCCGGTATGTCCTACCCCTGCGCCGCCTCCATGTTTCCGGTGGCGATCACCGCAATTCCCGTACCGGCCACGTCCTCGATCAGCACATCCCCCACGCGCACAGGCGCCGGAACCAGACAGGAGCGAATCTGCTCCATGCACTCGCCGATCTTCCCTTTGGGAATCTCCGTGGCGGTCTTAACGGGAATCACCTTCCCCCTTCCATTCTCCACACGGATCATGGAGGTGACCGTCCTCACCGGGGCAGTAAACTCGTTGCGGGCATACTCCTCCCCCTTCTTACAGGTATTTCCTGTGATGGAAAGACTGCCGTCCTCCTTCTTCTCCACAGTGATCAGGCACCCCACCGGACAGCCGATACAGATCAGCTGGCTGGAAGCGTCCCTTCCCTCGGGAAGCGTGGATTTGGATTTGGCCGGAATCTTCGGGCGCAGGGCCTGTCCCCAGTCGCTCTCGCCGTTTAAGATATAGTCCGCCGCAAAGGCTCCCGCCTTCTCCGACTCCAGCGATACATTGTCCACCAGGTCATGTACATGAAGCACGTTTCCGCAGGCAAAAACCCCCTGCACGGTGGTCTCCAGTCTCTCATTGACGATCGGTCCCTGCGTCACAGAATCCATCTGCGCTCCGGCCTGCTGGCTGAGCTCGTTTTCCGGAATCAGCCCGCAGGACAAAAGAAGGGTATCGCACTTTATAAGCTCCTCCGTCCCCGGAACGGGATTCAGATTCTCGTCCACCCGTGCAACCGTCACCCCCTCCACTCTGTCCTTACCGTGGATTTCCGTGACGGTGTGGCTGAGCTTTAAGGGGATCCCGAAATCATCCAGGCACTGGACGATATTTCTCTTAAGTCCCCCCGAATAGGGCATGATCTCCGCCACCAGCTTTACCTTCGCCCCCTGCAGGGTCATGCGTCTGGCCATAATCAGGCCGATATCGCCGGAGCCAAGCACCACAACCTCTCTGCCCGGCATTCTCCCTTCGATGTTGACATATCTCTGGGCCGTCCCCGCCGAGTAGATGCCGGAGGGGCGATAGCCCGGAATGTTCATGGCCCCCCTTGAGCGCTCCCTGCAGCCCATGGCCAGGACTACCGCCTTTGCCTCGATCCGGAACATGCCCTCCTGACGGTTCATGGCCGTGATCTGGCAGGGCTCTCCCCCCTGCACATCGATCACCATGGTATTTAAAAGGCTGCGGATCTGCGTGCCGCTTACCATATCCACATAACGGGCGGCGTACTCCGGCCCGGTCAGCTCCTCCTTAAAGGTGTGAAGCCCGAAGCCATTGTGGATACACTGATTCAAAATTCCCCCGAGCTCCTTGTCTCTCTCCAGGATCAGAATATCCCTGATCCCCTTCTCATAAGCGGCCAGGGCCGCCGCCATTCCGGCAGGGCCGCCGCCCACAATCACCAGGTCTGTTGTTCTCATAGCTGCTCCCATCTGCGCATTCCGTTGGCCGAAGCGGAGCGTTTTTCTCCTGCACGCTTCAGCTTCCTGCGCCATTGTCCTTCTCTCAATGTCCTTCCTGATTCTCCTGCGGCAGAAGATACCAGGAATCCTCCCCCGCCTTTCTGATGCTGCTCTCGTCCACCTTAAGCTCCCTGGCCAGAATCTCTACCACTCTCGGGTTACAGAAGCCCGACTGGCACCGCCCCATACCCGCGCGGGTGCGGCGCTTGACGCCGTCCACCGTGACCGCTCCGGGCGTTCTGTGAATGGCGTCCAGAATCTCTCCCTCCGTCACCATCTCACAGCGGCAGATCACGTTTCCATAGGCGGGATTTTTCTGAATCAGCTCATGGCGCTCCTGGTCAGAGGCCAGGGCCATATTGGGGATTCCCTTCCTCGTGCCCACAAAATCCGTCTTCTCCCCGGGAGAGAGCAGCTCTTTCACGATACCCGCCACATACGCTCCGGTAGCCGGCGCACAGGAAAGTCCCGGCGATTCCATCCCGGCCACATCGATAAACCCGGACGCATCCGCCGGCTGACCGATGATAAAATCCTCCTTCTCCGCTCCCTCTCCGCTCTCCGTCTGCGGCCACACGCTGACATGGGCGCGAAGACCGCTGAAGGAGGTGATCACATCCCTCTCCGGAACGCGGGTTACGGAGAGAGCCGCTTTGGCCGTCACCTGCGAAAGCCCTTCCCTGGAGGTATCCGTCCCCTCCTTGTCCGCAATATCCTGCGCCGTTGGCCCGGTCAGCAGATTTCCGTGTACCGTGGGCGTTACCAGGATCCCTTTTCCCAGGGCGGTGGGAAGCTGGAACAGGGTATTGCTCACAAGATTTCCCGTCTTCTTATCATAGAGGAGATACTCGCCCTTTCTCGGGGTGATCTCCATATGCGCGCTGCTCACCATATTGTGGAACCGGTCCGCATACACGCCGGCCGCGTTGATCACCACTCTGGCTTCATATTCCTGTTCCGGCGTGGCGAGCACATAGCCCTGCCCCCGCCGCTCAACACGGTTTACCTCCTGGCCAAAGCAGAATTCCACGCCGTTTCGGGCCGCATTCTCCGCCAGCGCAATGGTCAGTCCAAACGGGCACACGATCGCCCCTGTGGGCGCATACAGGGCCGCCACCACATTCTCTCCCACATTGGGCTCGAGCTTAAGAAGCTCCTGGCGGCTGAGGATGCGGAGCCCTTCCACACCGTTGGCCTGTCCTCTGTCCCTGAGCTCGGTGAGCTTATGCTGCTCCTTCTCATCAAAGCACAGCACCAGGGAGCCGTTCTGTCTGTAGGCAAAATCCAGTTCCTCCGAGAGGGCCTTCATCCTCCGGCTGCCCTCCACATTGAGCCTTGCCTTGAGCGTGCCCGGCAGGGCGTCATAGCCCGCATGCACAATTCCGCTGTTGGCTTTGGAGGTTCCCTCGCATACGTCGCAGGCCTTCTCAAGAACCAGTATCTTAAGCTCCATGCGGGAAAGCTCTCTGGCGATGGCGCATCCGCTTACCCCTGCGCCGATAATGATTACGTCGTACATTCTCTTTTCCTTTCTTTTCATGATGGAAAACGGCCGCACACAAAAGCATAATACTTCCATGTATGGCCGTTCTGCCTTATCCGTGTAGCTGGTTATTTATTTTATCCCCTACGCCCGCTCACGCGGGCATATCGGTCAGGATCTGTAAAAAGGGGATCCGCCGGGCCCTCTCAAAAGCGCGCCTGCGCCTCTACCAGGTTAAAACCTCGTATCCGTCCTGCGTCACCGCCACCGTGATCTCCCACTGGGCCGAAGGTCTGCCGTCGGCAGTATAAACCGTCCATTCATCGTCATCATCCACATAGACCTCGCTGGTTCCCATGTTCACCATGGGTTCAATGGTAAACACCATTCCCGGAACCATCAGCATCTCGGTTCCCGCTTTGGCCACATAGCTGACAAAGGGATCTTCGTGGAATTCCAGCCCCACGCCGTGGCCGCCGATCTCCACCACCACACTGTAGCCGTTGGCTCTGGCATGATCGTTCACCGCCTGGGCCATATCCCCCAGAAATCCCCAGGGCTTCACCATGGCAAGCCCCCTCTCCATGCACTCCTTCGCGACTCTCACCAGCCTGCGCTTCTCCTCGTCCACCTGGCCGATGCAGTACATTCTGGAAGAATCCGCAAAATAGCCCTTATATATGGTGGTCGCGTCCACATTCACGATGTCCCCTTCCCTGAGGATCACATCCTCAGAGGGAATCCCGTGGCAGACCACCTCGTTGATGGAGGTACAGACGCTTTTGGGGAAGCCGTCATAGTGGAGGGAGGCCGGAATCCCGCCCAGCTCAAGGGTCATATCGTGTACCAGGTCGTCGATCTGCTGGGTGCTCACGCCGGGGCCGATCATCTTCCCCACCGCGTCCAGTATGGCCACGTTCCGCCTGCTGCTCTCCCTGATTCCTTCAATCTGCTCCGGCGTCTTGATCATGCTCCGGTCCGGCACAATATGCCCTTCCAGCGCATAGCGCCGGATCTTTTCGTCCAGTGCCATGTGGCAGACCTTATATTTCTTTCCGCTGCCGCACCAGCAGGGGGCGTTTCTGCCTATCTTTTCCATCTCATCTGATACCTTCTTTTTCTTTGAATGCCTCCATAAACTGGGAGATATTGTCGCTGATACTGCGCTTTTTAAATACCGCCGAGCCGGCGACAAAAATATCCGCCCCCGCGTCTATGATCTGCCTTACATTTTTTTTGCCCACGCCGCCGTCCACCTCGATCTTAACAGAAAGGGCGTGCGCGTCAATATAACTGCGAAGCGCCCGGATCCGCTCAAAGGCCTCCGGCATAAAGGACTGCCCTCCGGCTCCCGGCTCCACGCTCATGACAAGCACCATATCCACAAATGGGAGATAGGAGAAAATCTCCTCCATGGGCGTTCCGGGCTTGATGGAAATTCCTGCCTTCAGGCTGCAGCCGTGGATCTGGCGGATCAGCTCCTGCACATTCTCCGCCGCCTCGAGGTGAAAGGTGATTCCGTCCGCTCCGCACGCCGCAAACTCCTTAATATGCCGCTGCGGGTGCATGATCATTAAGTGAACGTCAAAAAACTGCCCGCTGGTTTCCCTGATGGAACGGATCAGAGGCATACCGAAGGAGATACTGGGAACAAAGATGCCGTCCATCACATCTATATGGAGGTACTGCGCACCTGCCCGCTCCGTTTCTCTGATCTGCTCTCCCAGGATATTAAAATCCGCCGCGAGAAGAGATGGCGCTAATATATACATATAAAATACCTGTATTCTTTCCGTTACCTGCCGGCCCCGCCGCAGGCACTGCTTCAGTCTGTGTACTTCCTGTATTACATTTCTTAAAGGACAAGTAATATTCTATCACAACCGGCTCATATAATCAAACGATTAGTCCTTCGAGGTCGTGGCTTTGTCTCTGAAAAAAATTTTTTCCCGTAAAAAGCGTATTTTCTGCCTTCTGCTTTTCCTGCTCCCCCTTCTGGCCGGCGTGTCCTTCTTTCTTTATACCGGCGATGGCCGCAGCTTTCACGCGCTGACGGAAGAATTGTTTCACTCGGAGCTTTCCGGCAACGCCATAAGCCTTCACTATACGCTGGCGCATCCGCAGAACTATGGTTTCTCCGGGGACGCCGTCCTTTCCCCCTGGGAACCCGGCACGGATAACGGGGAGAGGGATCTGCGCGACGCCCTCGAGCGTCTTTCCCGGATCGATCCACAGCGCCTGAGCGAGAGCGACGCTTACACCTGCACTCTGCTGAACCGCTTTCTTACGCTGCGCCTTTCGGGCGTTTCGTATTCCTTCTATGACGAACCCCTCTCCCCCTCCTCCGGAATGCAGTCAGGCCTTCCGATTCTTCTCGCCGACTATACATTCCGCTCCGAAAAGGATGTGGAAGATTATCTGCATATTCTGGATCAGACGGATACCTACTTTGATGGTCTGATCCGGTACGAGAAGGAAAAGGCTGAAAAAGGGCTCTTTATGTCCGACGCAGCCGCCGCAAAGGTGATCCGGGCCTGTTCCCTCATTATGGACAAAAACGCCCTGAAGGATGGAACCCATTTTCTGCATACCACCTTCCTGGAACGGCTGGAGGCTCTCGAAGCGCAGAACCTGATCACCTCCGAACAGAAGCAGAAGTGGGTCTGTGAAAACGACCGGCTTCTCACCACCGTCGTGGCTCCCGCCTACGAAAAACTGGCGGACGCATTCACTGTCCTTCAGGGAAGCGGCGCAAACTCCATGGGACTGTGTTATTTTTCGGAGGGACGCGCCTATTATGAATATCTTCTGGCCTCCGCCACCGGCTCTCCCAGAAGCATTGCGCAGATCAGAACGCTCCTCTGGGAGGATTTTCAGAGAAATCTCTCCTCCCTGATGCTCCTTATGCAAAAGTATCCCGCGCTCTCTGAGAGAGACCCTGAAGCCTTCACGGAGTTTCCCTATTCCGCGCCCGAGGAGATGCTTGCGGATCTGCAAAGCCGTATCGCAGGGGACTTCCCTGCCTTTCCCGACACATCGGGCAGCTTTTCGCCCTCCTGTACCATCAAAAGCGTCTCCCCGTCCATGGAGGATTACAGCAGTCCCGCCTACTATCTGACGCCTCCCATCGACGACATGAGCAGCAACATTATTTATATCAATCACAAAAACATGCCCGACGCCCTCACACTCTACACCACCCTGGCTCACGAGGGCTATCCGGGCCACCTCTACCAGACCGTGTACAGCCAGCTCTATCTGCAAAGCCAGAACGCCTCCGGCCTGCGTTATCTCCTGCACTATGGAGGATACACGGAGGGCTGGGCCCTTTATGTGGAGAATCTCTCGTATTATTATGCCCGGCAGATGGTTGAACACACGCAGCCCTCCGAGGCCGCCTGGTATGAGGCCTGCCGCCTGAACCGGAACCTGCTGCTGTGTCTGTATTCTCTGCTGGATATCGCCATTCACTATGAGGGCGCCACCCCCGCCCAGGTCAGAGGCATTCTGGGCGAGATGGGAATCACCGATCCCCAGGCCGCCGCCTCTGTCTACGAATACATCGTGGAGGAGCCGGTCAACTATCTGAAATACTACCTTGGTTTTCTGGAATTTCTCTCCCTGCGGGAGAAGGCGCAGGAGCTCTGGGGGGAGGACTTCACCCTGATGCGCTTCCACAGATTCGTTCTGGAGACGGGACCCTCGGATTTTCAGAGCCTTACGCAGCAGCTTACGGCCACCGCCGCCCCCTGACGATCCGGCTCCCGGCGGCTTTCGCCGGACCGGGGCCGCCCGCCGTCTGAGAGAGCCTGCTATACTAAGCGCCCTCCTCCATCATCTCCTCCACATATCCGCCGTCCCAGAGCAGAATCTTGAGCTTTCTGGCCGCCTCCACCGCGGGAGCGGTAAAATACTGGTTGGTCATCACCGCGCCCACCATCCGGTCGTAGTATTCCCTGCCCGCGCAGGCCTCCTGGACGGCATGCACGCCCACCGGCGAGGTATAACATTTGCACTGGATGGCATAGGTCACACCCTCCTTCTCCGCCAGAATGTCGATCCCGTAGTCGCCGCTCCCCCTGGTTACCTCCACGTCCACAAAGCCCCTCTGCTCCAGCAGCTCCGCACAGAAATACTCGAACTCTCTGCCCTCCATATCCTCAAAGAGATCTGCTCTCCCGCGCCTCCTTTTCAGAAGCATTCTGAGGGTCAGTCCCGAAAAAAGTATCAGCGCCGACACGGCGGCTGCCGCAATAATGATTTCTGTATTCATCCTTATCCGCCCGTCCTTTCTGCCGGTTCCATGATAGCAGAAGATATGTCCCGTAAAACGGACTCAGATCAAACGGACAGAGCCTGCATCCTCTGCCGGACAGCCTCGTAGAGAAAGACCGTGGCGGCGCATCCCACGTTAAAGGAGGAAGCGCAGGAGCGCCCGCTCATGGGAATGGTGGCCAGCACATCGCTTTTTTCCTTAAAGGCCCTGCTCAGGCCTTCCGTCTCGTTTCCGATCAGGAGGAGGGTCGGCCGGGTAAAATCGACCTGGGTTATCCGCTTCTCCCGGTGAGCCGTGGTTCCCACCACCTGAAAATCCGGGTACTTTGCTCTCAGACCGTCAATATACTGAAACAGCGCGTCGTTATCCGTCATCCGCACCGAGGGGAGTCGGAAAAAGGAGCCCATGGAGGCGCCCACCACCTCCGGATCGTACAGATCCACCCCGTGTCCTGTAAGGAGCAGGCCGTCCGCCCCCAGAGAGTCACAGGAGCGGATCACCGTCCCGAGATTTCCTCTGTTGGACGGCCTGTCGAACAGCATAAGAAGGGGAACCGGGGACAAAACCAGCCTGGCGGGATCGTCCCTGCGCATCCGCACGATGGCCAGAAGCTCGGAGGTATCCTGCTTGCCGCTGATTTCCTCCATCAGCTCGCCGGTGAGCTCATAGTTTACCCGGGTTTTCACGGTCCCCAGAATCTCCCTGGCCCAGCCGGACAGCGATTTCTCTCCGTCATAGATCAGGGAAGTAAATTCCCAGCCGCTTCCTGCCGCCTCGTTGATATTGCGAACGCCCTCCACCAGAAATTCGCCGTATTTATAGCGTTTGTTGCGGTTTGTCCTGAGCACCTCAAATTTCTGGAAGGCGGCGTTTCTGGAATAAATTTTCCTGATATCCATTCTGAACCTTTCCTTAATCCGTCCTGCCTATCCGATCAGGATCTCCCTCTGAACCGGCGCGTTCTGCGCCCCTTCCGCTCCCGCGAGCTCCACAAAAACCCTGATTCTGCCAGGCCCCGTCCGCCGCACATACGCTACCAGGTTCCCGGCAAAGGTCTTTCGCACATGGCAGGAGAAGGGCGTTACATCCGCCAGATCTCCGTTGTCCAGCCCCGCCAGCTCGCCGGGTCCCTGTACCTGTACCTTAATCTCCCGATCATCCCACACAACTTCCGCGCCCTCCTCATCGGTCAGATTCACAAGGATCTGAAACAGGTACCCGCTCCGGGCTGCGCACTCCTGCCAGGAACGTCCGGAAAGGGCGTCCCTCTCCTGCCAGAGCCTGCAGGAAAATCCTGCGGCCCTCCCGGTCGTTTTCAGAGAGCAGGTTCCCAGTACCGCGCCGTCCGCATCACAGCAGAACGCCTCCAGCACGCCGGGCTCATAATCCATGTGGAAAAGGAACGCGCCGTCAGAGCCATAAGCGGACTCACTCCCTACCCTGCGTCCGTTACATTTCAGGACAATACAGGCTCCCCGGGGCACATTGGCGTAGCATTTTACCTGCACCGCTGTCCCCTCCTCATAGTTCCAGCTCCCGCTCATGGGAAGCCAGCCCTGGGTTCTTCCATCGTCCGCTCTGGTGGCAAGACGCATGGTCAGCTCCTGTCTCCAGAAGGTTTTGCGCCGGTAGTATTCCGGCTTGCGAAACCCCGCGGTGGTGAGGATTCCCGCCTGGGAACCGTGAATGGGCCAGCCGTGGGCCTCCCCCAGATAGTCGATTCCCGTCCACAGAAACTGTCCGCAGATGTAAGGATGGTCGGTTACCGCCCGCCAGGCCTCGTAGCTGTGGCTGTTCTCGCTCCCCAGAAAGGCCTTTTCAGGGAAACGCCTGTGATCCTCCTCGTAGAGATGCTCCTTGTAATTGTAGCCCACCACGTCCAGCGCGTCCAGAAAGCCGATGCGGGAGGACAGCTCCGGGAAAGCCGCCGCCAGCGTCACCGGGCGGGTCTCATCCTCCTGCCGTACAATCCGGGCCAGATGAGCCGCGATCACGGAGAGCCTTTCCATATTGGGCTTGTCCGTGTCATACTGACGCTCCGCCGCCGGTTTGTTGGCGTCGTTGTTTCCGGTCATGGTCTCAAACATGGGATGGCAGTAGGGGTCGTTGGGATAGTCGATCTCGTTTCCGATGCTCCAGAGGATCACACTGGGATGGTTTCTGTCCCTGCGCACCATGGCCCGCAGATCCTCCTCATGCCACGCGGGGAAATCCTCATAATAGCCCTGATGCCTGGGCGGATATACATTATGTCCCACGGACCATTTATTCTTGGGGTTCTCCCACTCGTCAAAGGCCTCGTCCATCATCAGAAAGCCCATGGCGTCGCAGAGGGCGTAGAGCTCCGGCATGTGGGGGTTGTGGCTGCATCGTATGGCATTACAGCCGCACTCCTTAAGCTCCTGCAGTCTGCGCTGCCAGACCTCGCTGCTCATGGCCGCCCCCAGGCATCCTCCGTCATGATGGACGCAGACGCCCTTAAGCTTTGTCTCCACGCCGTTTAAGAAAAAGCCCTCCGAAGGCCTGAAATCAATGGTGCGGATTCCCACCCTCTGCTCATCCGCCAGGTACGCCTCTCCCCCGTTTATCTGATACCAGGTACTCATGCGGTAAAGCTCCGGCGTCCGGGGCGACCAGAGGCGGGGGTTTTCCACGACGCCCTTTAACACCAGCTTCCGGGGACAGTCCTTCTGCGCCCTTCCATATGCCGGGCCTTCTTCCCCTGCCGGAAGCTTCACACATCCTTTCAGCCTTGCGGCCATATGTCCGTCCCCGTCAACAAGCTCCGTGGTGACGGTAAGCTCCGCCGCATCCTCTGTGGCGTTGACCATCTCATGTATAACCGAAATCTCTGCGAAAGTTTGCGCGTCCTTCTCCTGGGCAGATCCGCCCTCCCTGCGGGAAATGCTCTCCGTCCGGAAGGTGACGCCGTACTCCGCAGGGTGTACCGCCTCCTCGATCACCAGCGTAACCTTTCTGGTGATCCCGCTTCCGGTAAACCAGCGGGAATCCGCCAGATCCGTATGTGTCACCTTCACGCTGATCTGGTTGTCCTGCTCCCCAAATACCGCGAAATCGCTGATATCACAGGAAAAGGTGCTGTAGCCGTTCGGTCTCTTTCCCAGATAATAGCTGTTGCACCAGACCTGGCTGTTTTTGTAAACGCCGTCAAATACCACACGGATCCGCTTTCCCCGGTAAGCCTCCGGCAGTGAAAACCGGATCCGGTACCAGCCAATTCCCCCTCTCAGATAACCGGTACCGCTGGAATAGTCCTTTGAAAAAGGCGCTTCCACGGACCAGTCGTGGGGAACCGTCACCGCTCTCCAGCTGCTGTCGTCATATCCCTTATACCAGGCCGGCTCACATTCTCCCAGGTGAAAACGCCAGCCCTGTCTCAGTTCTGTTATTTTCCTGTCCATTCTCTCTTTCCCTTTCCCCTGCATCCCTACTCTGTCACAACCCTGCCGTACACCTCGATCTGGCTCAGGGCCGGGAACGGCGAGGGATCGTCCGCTTTAATCAGGCGGCTCAGCCTTACCCATGTGATCCGCTTCTTTTCAATGGAAAGCACGTGGGGCAGCCGGCTCTTTTCCAGCTCCCAGTCGATGGAGCTTCCATCGGAAAAGGTCAGCGTCACCTGCTTCCACCAGTTATCATGGGGAAAATCAGCCCTGGTGCAGAGCACGATCTTATCCGTCTCCACCTCCCGGCCAAAATCCACCGTCATCTCCGCGTCGTCTCTTCTGTTGATCCCCCAGGACTGATAGGGCCACGCGCCGTGGGAGCGGTTCTCGCACACGCCGTCGATGGCATTGCGGGCGGCGAACACCGCCTCTCCTCTGGTCTCCACATTGGCAAAGGCATGAGGATAGCAGTGGGTGTCGCCATGCTGATCGCATACGTTCAGGGCAAGATTACGGTACGCCGTGATCTCGTCCGGGCGCGCCACTCTCGCATATAAGTAATGCCGGTCCCCTGAGAACACTTTGGGAGAATAGCTGATCCGCTTTTCCCCAAAGGGAATCCTGTAAGAAACATTCCCCGTGATATAACAAAACGCCGGACCCATGGCGTCGTCCACCTGCATCCACACATGGATATTTTTCTCCGAGGACTCGAGCACGATCACATCTCCCTCCTGATACTGTGCCTCGCAGACCAGAGAGCAGGCCCCCTCTCCGCTGTCTGCACAGATCGTCTTTCCCTCCTGATTCAGAACCTTAAGTGTTAAAACCGCCATACTCCTTACCCTTTAACCTTTCCTGTACTGATGTTTTCGTAATTCCACAATTACCTGAGTCTACTTTACCTCTTAAAATGGGCGGATGCAACCTGTTTCTTATTTTTCGGAAATCCCTGAACACGGGCCTGCCCTTTTTCCACCCGCCCCGAAAATACCGGAAAGATCAGCGGCGGCGGGAATCCATCTTCCCGCCGCCGCTGCATTATATGGCCGCCCGTTTCTGTCTTTACTCTTCTCTGGAAACCGCCTCCGTCTTAATAATGAATTTCACACTGCCGTCCATTCCCTCCGGAAGCCTCGTAAAGGTATTGTACTCCTTTCCGGCGTCGGAAACCGCCTTCAGTCTGTCTACCACGTCCTGCACATCGTCCCCGAACAGGCCTGTCAGTCTGCTGATTCCTTCCTCGTCAAATTCGAACATGCCGTCCATCAGAGCGAGAGCTCCCTCATCCAGCGTCCCCACGCCGTCGTCCAGAGTCAGAACGCCGTCCCTTAAGGTACTGACTCCCTCCTTAAGCTTCCCTGCACCGTCGTTTAAAGCGCCTGTGCCTTCCACCAGCTGTCCGGTTCCGTCCCGAAGCTGTGCGGTTCCGCTCTTTAATTCCTCTGTGCCGCTCTTAAGCTGCGACGCGCCGTCCTTAAGGCTCCCGGCTCCGTCCTTAAGCCGTCCGGCCCCGTCGTTTAAGGTATCGATTCCCTGCTTCAGGGCATTGGCCCCGCTGTTCAGTTCCTGCGCCCCCGAAACCGCCGAGGAAGTTCCGTCTTTGAGCTGGCTGGCTCCCGTATTCAGCGCTCTGAGCCCCTGATCCCCCGCCAGCGCGTCGATGCCCGCCGAGAGCTGGGTGAGAGCCTGCTGCAGAGCCTGTAAATTCGCCGCCAGCTCCGCCTGCTGCTGTGCCTGTGTCTGCGTTCTGGCCGCCTCGTCTGAGGCAAGGGCCGCGGACAGGGCCTGCAACGTGTCGATCTGTTCATCATATGACTGCACCGCCGCCTCGCAGGCCGAGAGCTGCTCCCCCGCCTGCCGGCAGTCCGCCAGCGCGCTCTGCACCTGATCGGTACTGACCGTCTCCACATTTACGGTCTCGGTGGAATAGACAGGTACCTCCACCTCCACGGTTTTGGACACCGTCTCCGTCCAGGAATCCGTAGATTCATCCACGCTCTCCTCAACGCTCTCCGACACCTGCAGCTCTCCCTCGCCGCCTTCCTCTGTCTGCGCCGGTTCGCTGGTGATGGTCCGGGTGATGGTTCTGGTAACGGTGGTGGCGCTGACCGGCACCTCCATCTGAGCCTCCTCGCTGATGATCTGTGTCCCCTGGTCGCTTACCACCTCCAGGCTCTGGCTGTCGGGCTCACAGGCCGCGGCCAGTGCGCTTTCCGCGCTGTTGTAGGCCTCCTGGGCCTGAGCGGCCTGGGCCATTGCCTGGTCTCTCTGCGTCTCCAGCTGCGCCAGATAAGTATCTACCGTATCACTGGCGGCAGACTGGCCGCCCTGTATGGGGATCCCATAGAGCTGACACAATCCGTTTACCTGCTCCAGGAGCATGTGAATCCCCTTCTGAAGATCCTGCGCTCCGGTGCTGGCCCTCGTAAGCCCCGCAACCAGCGCGCCGGCCCCGGCATCCAGCTCCTTCGCGCCGCTCACCAGGCTTCCCGTCCCGTCAGCCAGCTTCGCTCCGCCATCCTGCAGCGCTCCCGCCCCCTGGGCGAGCTCCGACACGCCGTCCTGCAGCTGCACGGTGCCGTTTAAGAGCTCCGATGTGCCGTTTAAAAGCGCCGACGCCCCATCGTCAAGAGATCTGGCTCCATCATCCAGCAGCGCCGACTTATCGGACAGCTCCTGTGTGCCGTCCTTAAGCTCCGCCGTACCGTCCCACAGCTCGCCGGTTCCCGAAAGGAGCTCTCCCGTTCCGTCCTTAAGCTGCCCGCTTCCGTCCTTAAGCTCCCTGGTCCCATCCTTTAACTGGTTCGAGGCCTCCTGCAGCTCCTCCATGGAATCGTTCAGCTCCGACAGGTCGATGGAATCTGTCAGGTTAATCTGAGAGAGCACATCGCTCATAGCCACCGTCATGGTCATTCCCAGCTCGAAATTCTCCGTATCCGCCGAGATCTCGATATAGTCCGGAATCTCCATCTCCTCCAGCTCTTCCTTTTTTTCCTCCTCAATCCGGTCCTTTAAATCCTCCAGATCGATACTCTCCTTAAGTCCCGGGAACGCAATGCCCACCACCACGCTGTTACTGCCCTCGGACAGGAGCCTTGCGTTTTTCACCTCGATATTGGAAAAGGTATCCTGAGGAAGCACCATCCCCGAGAGCATGGCGAAGGGGACTTTGATCTCCTGCTTTTTTCCGCCGACCTCCACTGTCTTTGTTTCCTTATTAATATAGTCCATGCGGATGGTCACGCGGCCGCTTTTTCCCGCCAGCTCCTCCGGCGTAATATCCTTCCCGTCGAGCTGATAGGAGAGCTTTACCTCCACAGGGAGCTCCTTATCCGAGCTGCCTCTGTAATAGATGTCCGCGCCCTGGGCCTTCCAGGTAAGATTTCCCTCCCCGTCCTTCTCAAAGGTCTCATAGCCCTTTACATTCTCAATATCCGTCAGATCCGTACAGTCCGAAAGACTGCTGCCGCCATCTGCATTCTTCAGCCAGTCGCTGACGATCACCTGACTGACGCCGCCCCTGGCGTCCGCCAGCACATAAACCGTCTCCTCCTTGCCTGCCTCGCTGCTGTGGGAGGGACTGATCTGTGCGTTAAGCACCTGCTCCAACACCTGTTCCTGATTCTCCGGCGTGATCGCCGACGATGCCTGCGCCTGCTCATTCCCGGTTCCACAGGCGGTAAGGGTCAGAGCGCCGGCCATCGCCAGGCACACGGCCTTCATCCCCCTCCGGTTCTGTATGCCCTGTCTTTTCTTTCCTTTTACAAGTCTGCTGTTTTTATTCATAACGTAACTGCCTCCTGTCTGATTGCATGTTTTTTATTTTTTCTGTTTCTGAACCCTCTTCTCATGATCACCGCGTCGAACACCATGAACATGGACGGAAGAATGAAGATCACGGATACCATACTGATCAGGGCCCCTCTGGCCATCAGGGTACACAGAGAGCTGATCATGTCGATGTTGGAATACAGACCCACTCCGAAGGTCGCCGCAAAGAAGGAGAGCGCGCTGACAAGAATGGATTTTACGCTGCTCTGGCAGGCGATGGTCACCGCCTCCTTCTTATCCACACCTTCGAATCGCTCCTTCCGGTATCTGGTAGTCATCAGGATCGCATAGTCCACGGTTGCGCCGAGCTGGATCGTGCCGATCACCACCGATGCGATAAAGGGAATCTCCGTTCCCGTATAGTACGGGATCCCCATATTTACAAAGATCGCCATCTCGATCACCGCCACCAGAATCACCGGCAGGGAGATGGAGCGGAACACCAGCAGGATGATGAGAAATATCACACCGATGGAGACCACGCTCACCGTCTCGAAGTCCTTATCCGTGATCTCGATCAGGTCTTTGGTGCAGGGGGCTTCTCCCACCAGCATTCCCTTTCCATCCCATGCTTTGCAGATCGCGCTTAAGCGTTCACACTGGGCGTTTACCTCCTGGGAAGCCACCTTATACTGAGATCCGATCAGGAGAAGCTGCCAGTTTTCATTTTCCAGGGACTGCGTCAGGCCCGAGGGAATAAACTCCTCCGGGATGGACGCTCCCTTTAACGCGTTCAGCCCCAGTACCCAGTTGACGCCCTCCACCTCCTTCATCTCCTGCGCCATATGCCTGACATCCTTATCTGAAAGCTGCGCGTCCAGCAGCAGCATGTGGGTAGCATTCATGTCAAATTTCTCATTCAGTTTCTCGTTGGCCACAATACTGGGCAGGTCTCTGGGAAGGGTCTCATCCAGATTGTAGTAAACCCCGGTGTTTTTGTAGCCGTACAGCGCCGGAAGCAGAAGAAACGCAAACACCCCGATGAAGATCCGGTAATGCTTCGTGACAAACGCGCCGATTCCGTTCAAATCCGGCAGAAGCGCCTTATGGTGGGTCTTATTCAGGGCTTTGTCAAAAATCAGAATCATGGAGGGCAGAACCGTGATACAGGCGATTACGCCGATCACCACTCCCTTTGCCATCACGATCCCCAGGTCCATTCCCAGGGTGAAGCTCATAAAGCACAGGGCAATAAAGCCCGCCACCGTAGTCATGGAGCTGCTCACCACAGAGGTGATTGTCTCGCCGATGGCTCCTGCCATGGCCTGCTTTTTGTCCGGTATGGTGCGGTTTTTGTCCTGATAGCTGTGCCAGAGGAAAATGGAGTAATCCATGGTCACCCCCAGCTGCAGCACTGCGCTCAGCGCTTTGGTGATGTAGGAGATCTCCCCCATAAAGACATTGCTCCCCAGGTTATAGATGATCGCCATTCCTATGCTGAGCAGAAACAGGAAGGGAATCAGAAAGCTGTCCATGGTAAGTGATAAAACCAGACAGGAAAGCAGGACCGCAATGCATACATAAATGGGGGCTTCCCGCTCTGAGAGGTTCTTCGTGTCGGTGACCACCGCGGACATTCCACTTAAGAAGCAGTTCTTATCCGCCACCTTCCTGATGTTTTCTATGGCCTCCATTGTTCCGTCAGCCGATGTGGTCTCGCTGAAAATAATGGCCATCATAGTGGCGTCCCCACTGTTAAAGGCCTCGTAGAGCTCATCGGGCATCACCTCCATGGGAACCGAGAGATCCATCACGGAGTCATACCAGATAACCTTCTCCACATATTCCACCTGTTCGATTTCCTCCTTCAGCCTGGAGACCTCCCTGGGAGCCATCCCCTCCACCACAAACATGGAAAATGCTCCCGTTCCGAACTCGTCAACCAGAATATCCTGCCCCACCATGGTTTCAATATTCTCTGGCAGATAAGAGAGAATATCGTAGTTGACTCTGGTGTTCACATACCCCAGAAAGGAAGGGACCAGAAGCGCCAGGCCAAGAATCAGGATCGGGATCCTGAGCCTGACAACCGCTCTTCCAAATTTCTCCATAATCTACACCTCCTGCAATTATCTCATGACCATCTTTTTATGACCAATGGTCATTTTCTATAATATGCATTATGGCACCAAAATGACCATTGGTCAATTACTAAATTATAAAATAAATATAAAATGAATTTTAATAAATTCCCTGCGGGACCCGGTTTGACTTTCCGAAAGTTTTCTTTATAATGTAGATAACCTGAAAACGGGATGGGTCAGATCTATACCCGCGGATTCTGATAAGGTGTGGGAAATTTTATGAAAAAAACCGATATAAATAAAAAACAGAAGCGGGAAGCGCTTCTGAATACTGCTTTCGAACTGTTCACTACGCAGGGGATCAACAAGACCACCATAAACAACATCGTGGACGCGGCCGGGGTGGCCAAGGGAACCTTTTATCTCTATTTTAAGGATAAATATGATATCCGCAACAAGCTCATCGCCCACAAGGCCAGCCGCATTTTTTCCGTTGCGGACGCCGCCCTCTCACAGACCGGCCTGACGGAGCTGGAGGATCGGATCATCTTTCTGGCGGACAACATTATCGGACAGTTTACGGAGGATAAGTCCCTCCTGGGCTTTATCTCCAAAAATTTAAGCTGGGGGATCTTCAAAAATGAGCTGATCTCCTCCAGCGAAAATTCCGATGTGGATTTTTATAATATTTATAAGATTCTGGAGCATTCCCCCAGAGCATTCAAAAATCCCGAAATCCTCCTGTTTATGATCGTTGAACTGGTCAGCTCTACCTGCTACAGCTCGATTCTCTACAGTGAGCCCACGGATATTGAGGCGTTTAAGCCCTATCTGTTTGACGCGATACGGGAGTTGATCAGGAGTCAGGAGATTTAGCCGCCCGACATCATCCCCGCCAGCACCACGCTGGCCGCGATTCCCGCCAGGGTCGATAAAAGAGCCCCTGTCAGGGTGTACCTTGTCTTCGTCACCTTCGCCGCCAGAAAATACACGCTCATGGTATAAAAGATCGTCTCCGTACAGCTCATCATGATGGAGGTGATCAGCCCGGTCAGAGAGTCGGTGCCATAATTTTTAAATATGTCCAGCACCAGGGAAGTGGCGGCCGAGGAGGAGAACATTTTGATAAAGGTAAGGGGAAAGAGCTCCGCCGGAAATCCCATCCGCTCCGTGAGAGGCCGCACCAGATTTCCCAGAAAAGTCAGAAATCCGGAGGCGCGCAGTATCCCCACAGCCGTCATGAGCGCCACCAGCGTGGGCATGATGCCGACCACTGTCTTAAGCCCCTCCCTGGCCCCCTTCACAAAATCCTCGTATACGTTTGTCTTACTGGCCATTCCGTAAGCGATAATATAAAATATCAGTACGGGTATGATGATATCGGAAATATTGGTTAAAACAGACGCCATAAGCTGTATCCTGCATTCTTTTTTCGTCTCTTACAATATATGGCTTTTCTGCCTGGCATATTCACATTCAGGGCCGCCAGTTCCGGTCTATCTCATCCTTCAGGTCACAGAACATCCCATAATAGGTTTCTCTGGTCTGGCGCACGATATCCAGTGCCACCGCCTGATTATAAGCATGGGCCACATTGTTGCGAGTCACCAGCGCATCCAGCCACAGCTGTTCATCCACAATCATTCCCGCCTGATGGATTCCCGCAGCTCCTCCTGCACACTTCCGTCCAGATTCACCACATCAAATGAAAGCAGCGTGGAGGTCTCCTCGTTCATCCTCATCCCTCCATGACACAGATTAATCCTCAAAAATCCGCCGGGCTTCGCCCGACCCCCTTTCAGGTTACCTCCACCAGACGCACGGCCGCGTTTTTCGTCAGAGCGTCTCTTTTCCCATAGTCAAACAGAACGAATCCCGGCCGGTCCCTGCGCACCAGGTCATGCTCCTCCCAGACAGGATAAAAGAAGACGTCCATATGGGTCATGCTCATGGTCTGTCTCGCGTGATAAGCGCGGTACTCCCGAAGCAGCTCCGGCTCTCGCTCCTCCCGCCGGTAGAACCCGCTTATCTCCTCCCTGTACGGCGTCAGATCCCGTCCAAAGTCAGGACGGCTTCTGGCGTTTTCACGCAGATAATAGTCAAAGGTCAGAAGCTCTCTATACAGCTCCTGCCTTCCTGGCGCTCTCTCCATGATAAACTCCAGCAGCACATGATACCGGCGGCTCCGGGCCGGCGTCTGAACAAAATATCCCTTCCGCTCGTAAAAAGCGGACAGCTCTTCGTAAAGCCCGAAGGGCGAAGAAAACTCTCTCTCCAGCACAGGCAGAGTATGGGTAAACTGGCCGGAATTGTAGTACAGCTCCACCATCTCCTCCACCTGTTTCAGCCGCAGGATCTCTCCATAGGTGATCCACCTGGTATACAAAACCTCATAGGGCGGACGATCCTGGTAAGCCATCCCGTATTTCCCGGCATTTTCCCGGACAGCCGTCCCCTTCAGAACCTTCAGAAAGCCCAGCTGGAGCTGATGGGGTCTCATGGCGTATACCCGGTTAAAGGAGTTTCCAAAGCTCTCGTAAGTCTCCAGGGGAAGACCCGCGATCAGATCCAGATGAAGGTGGATATTCCTTCCTTCGTGCAGGGCGTGAACCACGCGCCCGATGCGGGCGGCAGAATCCTCCTGGGCCTCTGCGGATACCGGTTCTCCTGCGGCATCTCTCCACAGGGTTTCCCCCTGCATCTGTCTTCTTCCCTTTCCGGCCGCGCCCATACTCCGCCCGATCTCTCTTAATACATCCTCATTGGCTGTCTGTACGCCGATCTCAAGCTGAATCAGTCCCGGCCGCATGCTCTGTAAAAGCCTGATCTCCTCCTCGTCCATCAGATCGGCGGCGACCTCAAAATGGAAATTTGTGACGCCATTGTCATGTTCCCTGAGATAACGCCAGATTTCCATGGCACGGCGGCGGTTACAGTTGAAGGTTCTGTCGATCAGCTTTACCTGGGGAACCCTTCTGTCCAGAAAAAACTGCAGCTCGCGCCTGACCGTGTCCAGAGAGCGAAAACGCACGCTCTTATCAACAGAGGACAGGCAGTAGCCGCACCGGAACGGACAGCCCCTGCCTGTCTCATAGTAAAGGATTCTGTTCTCAAATTCTCCCGGGCCGGCATAAAAAAAGGGAATCCGATCCATATCCACCGGCTCTCTGCGGGCAGTGGCCCCGCTGCGGAGCATAAGTCCCGGAATTTCCTCCAGCCTCTGCGCGGCATCGCCTCTCTCCTCCCGCTTTTGCCTGTCCACATAATACCCGAGGAGCTCCCGGAAGGTCTCCTCCCCCTCTCCCAGCATGATCCCCTCCACCATGGGAAAATCCGCCAGAAGCTTTTCCGCCTCGAAGGAGACCTCCGGGCCGCCCAGCCACAGCTTTGCGGCGGGCAGCACCTTCGGAATTTCCAGAAGCAGCTCCTTAACAGGCGCAATATTCCAGATATAGCAGGAGAAGCCGATCACATCCGGATTTCTTCTGTACAGATCGCCCAGGATTTCCTCCATCCGGTGATTGACAGTGTACTCCGCCAGCTGGATAAAGGGCTGCAGCTCCTCCCCCGCAAAGGCCCGCAGGCTGTAAATTGCGGGGTTGGAATGGATATACTTCGCGTTGACCGCCGCCAGCAAAAACTGCATGAAACCTTCCTCCCGCCCAATTGCGCACCTACTGCGCGTTCAGGCTCTCAATGAACCGATCAAAGGCCTGCTGCCCCTGCGGTGTGCGTTTGTAAACCCCCGCGTCCGTGAGCACCTGCATAAACACGATCCCGATCTCCCTGCGGATGATCTCGTCGATGTTGGAGGCGTCTATCGTCTCATAATTTTCTTTAAATTCATTCACCCAGTCGGCATGCTTGGCCAGCGTCTCATCCGCCCGCAGATCCTTTCCCTCAAGGATCGCCCTCTTAAGTCCTTCCATCTCGTCCTTTAACCTGGCGGGAAGCACCGCAAGACCCATCACCTCGATCAGGCCGATGTTTTCCTTCTTAATGTGATGCAGATTTGCATGGGGATGATAAACCCCCAGAGGGTGCTCCGGTGTGGTAATGTTGTTTCTCAGCACCAGATCCAGCTCAAAATACTCTCCTTTTTTGCGGGCAATGGGGGTGATTGTGTTGTGAGGCTCCCCGTCCGTCTCGGCCAGAATAAACGCCTCCTCATCCGTATAGCCACTCCAGTGTCCCAGAATCCGCTCCGCCAGATCAATGATCCGCTCCGTATCCCGGGCTCTTAACCGGATCACGGACATGGGCCATCTCACGATCCCGGCCTCCACATCCTCATATCCCCTGATCACCACGTTCCTCTCCACAGGCGCTTTCGCCATGGCAAACTCATAGTGGCCACCCTGGAAATGGTCGTGGCTTAAGATGGATCCGCCCACGATGGGGAGATCCGCGTTGGAACCCACAAAGTAATGAGGGAACAGCTTTACAAAATCAAACAGCTTGCAGAACGCCCCGCGGTCGATCTTCATGGGGATGTGCTGTCCGTTAAAAACGATACAGTGCTCGTTGTAATACACATAGGGCGAATACTGGAATCCCCACTGATCCCCCTGAATGGTCACGGGAATGATCCTGTGATTCTGTCTGGCGGGATGGTTCACCCGGCCCGCATAGCCCTCATTCTCCTTGCAGAGAAGGCATTTGGGATACCCGGACTGCTTCGCCGTTTTGGCGGCGGCGATGGCTCTGGGATCCTTCTCCGGCTTGGAGAGATTGATGGTGATATCCAGCTCCCCGTACTGGGTCTGCGTCACCCATTTTACATCCTTTCTGATACGGTAACGCCGGATATAGTCGGAGTCACAGCTCAGCTTATAATAATAGTCGGTAGCCTTCCTGGGATCCTGCCCGTAAAGCTCCTTAAATTCCCTGATCACCTCGCTGGGCCGGGGCATCAGAACGCTCATGATCCTGGTGTCCAGAAGATCCCGGTACACCACGCCGTCCTCCTTGAGGATCCCCTTTTCACGGGCATAATCCAGGAGATTTCCCAGAATCTCCTCCAGATCCTCCGTCTGCGTTTTTTCGATCTCTGCCGCCTGCTCCGCGCTGACCTCCTCCAGCTCATCCAGCCCGAAAAGCTCCAGCAGACGGTTGATGGTATAAATTTTGTCTTCCTTCGGCACGAGGCCCGTCCTTACGCCGTACTCTGCCAGTCTTCTGATCTCTGTCTGTATCATCGCCGCTTCCCTTTCCATCAAACCCTGCTCCTTATAACGTGACGGGGCCGTCCCCCACCTCAACCACATAAAAATCTGCGCTGTAGCCAATTTTTGCAAGATAGGCGTCTCCCACCTGCTTAATAAAGCCGTCGATGGCCTCGTCCTTTACCAGACTCACGGTACAGCCTCCAAAGCCTGCCCCGGTCATACGGGAGCCGATCACGCCGTCCACCTTCCAGGCCTCCTCGACCAGCGTATCCAGCTCGATCCCGGTCACCTCATAGTCGTCCCGCAAAGATACGTGGGAGGCGTTCATCATCTGGCCGAACTGTGCAATATCATTGGCCTTAAGGGCTTCCACCGCCTTTATGGTGCGCTGGTTCTCGCAGACCGCATGTCTGGCCCTTCTCACCCGCACCGGATCCTTGATGGCATCCTTATGCGCCTCGAACTGCTCCTTCGTCAGGTCCCCAAGCCCCCTGATGTCCACAACCTTCTGCAATTCCGCAAGGGCCGTCTCGCACTCGCTTCTTCTCTCGTTATACTTGGAATCCCCCAGCCCACGCTTTTTGTTGCTGCAGGCGATCACAATTTTCGCGCCGTCCAGTTTCACCGGCGCATATGTATAGGCGAGGTCCGCCGTATCCAGGAAAATTGCGCACTCCTTCTTTCCCATGGCGATGGCAAACTGATCCATGATCCCACAGTTTACGCCGTTAAAATTATTCTCAGAATACTGGCCGATCAGCGCCAGATCCTGATTGCTCACCTCAAACCCAAAGAAGTCCCGCAGAATATACCCCATCAGTACCTCTATGGAGGCGGAGGAGGAAAGCCCGGAGCCGTTGGGGATATTCCCGTTTAAAAGAATATCGATCCCCTTCGGAATCTTCATGCCTCTCTCTTCGAAGGCCCACATCACTCCCTTGGGGTAGTTGGTCCAGCCCGCTTCCTTTCTGGGCGTCAGATCGTCCAGGTCAGACTCGATCACTCCCAGATGGTCGAAATTCATGGAATAAAAGCGCAGCTTCCGGTCATCCCTCACCCTTGCCACCCCGTAGGTCCCGATGGTAAGCGCGCAGGGAAAAACATGCCCGCCGTTGTAATCCGTATGCTCCCCGATCAGGTTCACCCGGCCCGGCGCAAAGAACACCTTCACGCCCTGCGCATCCCCATACACTTCCCCGAACTTCTTTAACAATGCTTCTTTCATTTCCTGCCTCCTGTTCCGCCGCGGATGCGGCGATGTATTTTTGTTATAAAGGATTAACTGTTATCTCATTCTGTTCTCCGTCCCAGCTAACGGCCAGAGAGACTCCCTCTTCCTGATACTCCCCCACCGGAAGCTCCGTCTGAAACTCCCCGCCCTCCTCATCTGTCAGGACGAGGATCCACGGGGTATGATCCACATCCCGCTGTATGATCAGCCCGGTCAGGGACTGCTGCGGCGAGAACGTCTCCAGCTCCTCCAGAATATTCACATGGGTACCGTTGTCCCCCTTTTCATAGAGCTTAAGACCGGAAAAGGAAAATTCCGTCTCGTTTACAAGGGCCAGAGTGATGGATGTGATCACGGCGGCCTCCTCCTCCCCTTTTATACCGGAGAGGGCGGCGCGATATTCCTCATAGTCCGAAATCAGCGAATCCATGGTCCGAATCAGCTCATCGATCTCGTCGTCCTTCATTTCCGCCAGATTACAACGCTCCATCTCCCTGGTTTTTTCCTGCAGGGCGACGAGCTCCTCGTCCAGCGAATCGTCCTCCACCTTCGTGTGCGCCTCTACCACCTGGTTATGCGTCTGCGTAAGCTGCGCGTATTTCTCCTGGGCCTGCGCAATCTTTTCATCGGAGGGCTGGCAGGCCGCCAGACAAAGGCACGCCGCCGTGGCGGCGATGCCCGTAAACAGTCGTTTTTGTATCGCTTTCAAATCCTTTTCCTCTCTTCCATACATCCTCTTTCAGTATAAGGAAAAAAGGGCAAAAAAGCAAGAGTGTCATCATATCCGGGGGAGCCTGTTTTCTTCCTCCTCTATGGTTTTTTTGTCGATCCGCTGAAACAGGATCCGGATTGGGGGCAGCAAGAGGCCGGCAGGGACCGTCTTTACCCTCCAGGTATTGTCCAGACCAAGCCAGGAGCGCGCCTCGCCGGAGGAAAAGGGCAGGAACGGCTCCAGCGCCACTGCCAGGTTGGCAATGAGCTGCACGCAGTTATAAATCGTCCCGCGGCACCTGGCCGGGTCTGTCTCTCTGGTAATCCATGGCCTGCCCTCGTCGAAATATCTGTTGGAATAGCGCACAAGGGCAAAAATCCCGTCGACGGCCTCCTTAAAACGCCCTTTTTCAATCAGGGCGCCTGTTGTTTCATACAGGGCGGCAATTCTCTCCTGGTTCTCCTGATCCGGCGCTCCCTCCGGCACCCGGTTATCCAGATATTTCTGTACAAAGGCCAGCGTCCTGTTGACCAGATTCCCCCAGGCTCCCAGAAGCTCGTTGTTGTGACCGGCGATGAATCCCCGCCAGGAAAAGTCCGCGTCCCGCTTTTCCGCGCCGTTTGAAATCAGATAATATCGCAGCGAATCCGGCTCATACCTCCCTGCCAGATCCTTCACCCATATGGCGTAGTTTAAGCTGGTGGAAATCTTTTTTCCCTCCAGGGTCAGGTACTCGCTGGAGACGATATCGTCCGGCAGGCGCCAGCCCTGTCCATGTGCAAGAAGCAGTGCGGGAAGAATGATGGTGTGAAAGGGAATATTGTCCTTTCCATGGACATAATAATGTCTGGCCGTCTCCCCCCACAGCTCTTCAAAATCCCATCCCCGTTCCTGGCAGACAAGCCCGCCAAGGGAGAGATATCCCAGCACATTTTCCGCCCAGATATAAATTTTCTTTCCCTCATACCCCTCTGCGGGCACATCGATCCCCCAGTCCAGGTCTCTGGTCAGCGCCCGGTCCCGCAGGCCCTCCTCAATATACCGGCGGGAAACGGCGATTGCGTTCCTGCGCCAGTTGTCATGACTCTCCACAAATGCGCGAAGCTCCCTCTCCAGCCTGGATACGGCAAGGTAGAGATGTCTGGCGCTTCTAAAAGAAATATTTTGCCCGCAGAGGGCGCACACCGGTTCCAGAAGGTTTTCCGGCTCTAACACCTCCCCGCAGACGTCGCACTGGTCTCCTCTGGCCGCTTCCTTACAGACCGGACACTTTCCGGTAACAAAGCGGTCCGCCAGAAAGCTGTTACAGTGCTCGCAGTATGCCTGCGGAACCTCTTTTTCATACACATACGGGCTCTTATAGAGCCTTTCGTGGAACCTCTGCACGAACCGCACGTGCTCCCGGGAGGATGTTTTTGAGTACAGATCGTAGCTGAATCCCAGCCAGTCAAAGCACGCCTTAAACTCCTCGTGATAACGGTCGCTGATCTCCTGAGGAGAACAATTCTCCCTTTTCGCCCTGATGGCGACAGGCGTTCCGTGGCAGTCGCTTCCTGAAACATAACAGACCCGATCCCCCTTTGCCCTGTGGTAGCGTGCCAGCACATCTCCCGGTAAAAGCCCCGCCACATGACCAATATGGAGCGACCCGTTGGCGTAGGGCCACGCTCCCGCAACTAAAATATATTTTTTCATTTCATCCTCCATTTCCGAGCCCCTCCGAAATCCCTTCCGCATTGCCTGCCGCGGCTTACCCTCTGCGCATCGCCAGGAGCGCTTTTGTCCGCGTGATCTGTGTGGTGTCCTGGTTCCGGGGTGTTCCGGTGTGATATTTTCCAACGCTGCAATCGACTGATCAGGCAGGGAATGCTTTTCTCCCTGCCCGCCGCGCGGGGCGCACGTTGCGTATGCAACAGATTCCTCTGTGCGCCCCTGCGCATAAAAAAGAAGACCCTCCTCTCTGAAAATTTCTTTTCAGGGACGAGAGCCTTGCGCTTCGTGATACCACCCCAAATTCACTCATGCCTCGCAGCAGGAGCCTCGTAAACTACGGGCAGGAAATGATCTGCCGATAGCCTGTCACTGTAACGGGTGAACCCGTCGTAGCCTGAGCATCTCTGCTTTCGGTACGCGGCTCCGGGGCCATATTCGATCGCCCTGCCGCTTTCCCCGTTTTCACCAGCCCGGGGTCTCTGTCAAAGCACAGACCGTCTACTCTTCCCTTCATCGCCTTTTCCTATGATAAAGAGAGGCTTCCCATGAAAAACCTGGGGTTTCTCAAAAACCGCGGCGCAGCGGTGCCAGTTCCATCTCCGCCGTACTGCGCTCCCCCTGAGGGGGGTAAAGCCGCTCTCTATGTTTCAACTGCATTTCTCTGTATAATCAGTCCCGGAGCCCTCCCAGATAAACCTCCGCGATGGTGGCCGCCGCCAGTCTCGAACCGGTCAGCGAGGCGTGCTCTCCATCCTCCGCGTACATTTCCTCATCGGGATGCTCCCTGTGATACTTCCACCAGTTCTCTCCTACCGGGGCCATCTCGCATCCGGTCTCCTGCTGTAATCTCCTGTAAGCGCCGCTCATACCCGCCTGCGCCGCTTCCCCGTCCGCCCTGGCAGTCCAGGTCATATACAGGATCGGACGCGCGCCAGCCTGCCTGACCCATTCGATCAGCGTCCTGCCACACCGGTTCATCACTTCCGGATCCCCCATGGGATGGGCCGTGTGCTGAAGAACCACCGCGTCATATCCTCCATAGAAGATATTAAACCTTACCTCCGGCTCCTCCACGTGGAAGTCCCAGCCCTTTCCTCCATGGGTCAGCATGGTCACCTCCACATCCCTCCCCTTTTCACGGCAGATCTGTGCAAACAGATGCGGCATATCATTATAGAAAGTGTGACTGTTTCCAATAAATAATACTCTCATTTTTATACTCCTGCTCCAACAGAGCGTCTGGAAGCTTACTTCCGGACTTTCCCCACCATCAGTGTCAGATCCATGGTAACCGAATCCACCCTTTTCCGAAGGCTCTCCTCTTCGCGCTTTTCTGACATTGGCGTCATAACATAGATATCCTCCGAAATGGAGGGCTCACAGTCAAAAACATACGTGATCTGCCTGCGGTCAAGCAACTCAAACTGACCGGAAAAGAAGCTGTCCACCCCTTTGTTTTCATACCGGCCCAGCCCCAGATTCCGGCGCAGCTCCCTCAGATAAGAGTCGCCGGGGATAATTTTCATTATGTACGCCCCCGGTTTTAAAATCCGGTTGAATTCAGTATAATTCGCCGGCGTGAGCATGTCAATAATACAATCGATGCATCCGTCCTTTATGGGGATTTTACAGATATCCGCAACAAGCCAGCTGATCCTGGGGTTTCCCCGGGCCGCCATCCTGACCGCGTTCTTTGATATATCCAGACCAATATAGCGGTTCCCCGGATTGTCCCGCTCCATACGGGACAGAAACGAGCCCTCCCCGCATCCGGCCTCCACGACCACCGCCCCGTTCCCGGGAAAAAGCTCCTTCAAAAGGGCTCCGGCCGCCTCCTCCACCCCTCTGAAAAATCCCGCCTCGTAGACGTTCCTCCTTGCCTGGAAAAGCTCCTTTTGTTCATAAAGCTTTCCCATGGAACCGCCGCAGAGATTCACATATCCCTGCCGGGCCAGATCGAAATTATGGCCGCGGCCGCAGACGAGGCTTTTTTCATCTCCGCTCAGCACAAAAGGGGACGAACATATGGGGCATTTCAGATATTCCGTTAAGATCATTTTCGGTGTTTCCTTTATGTGTAAAGTCTTACTGCGCTCCTCACTGCTCCAAACAACTTCCATGTGAAAAATACAAAACAGAATCGGGATTGAAGCCACTATAAAAACAGCCCCTGTTTTCTTCTCCAGTTCATCCTTATCAATCCGCTCTCTTACTGTTTATTATACACGTCCTCACAATAATTTCAATAAATGCCCTTTTCTTCAACCATCTTTCTGCATATGCCTTTTGCTGGAAAATCTCATTTACATAAAAATTGCTTTTCCATAGAAATTGTTGCATTCAAGTTTTTATTGTTTAATAATTCTAAAGTATAGCCCGTCTCAATCAAAAAAACGATGGAACCAATCCATCGGATTTATTCGCCGGGTTACAACAATTCGAACCCTCAAATGACGGGGTCAGGGCCCTGTCATCTGATCATTATTTATAGGGAAGTCTCACCCGGCACCTGTAAAAAACCGGAACGCCATACCTTATCCAGAGGACGTCCCGGTCCTATCGCTTCAACATTAGCAGTAATTCCAAAAGAATTTTATTTTTCAGTTCTTCATATAGAGATCTGTTATCATTTCATCGTTAGCCAAATTTCCTTCCAGCCTTCCTTCCAGCTTTCCTTCGTTCTTTATCCTCTTGGCCTCATAATCAAGTACTCTTCCTCCCATAACTGATTTCACTCCTTCCCTGACATTTTCATATTTCCGGGCAATATGCTCTAATACCTTATTGGACATATCGATCAGCGTACATTTCGTATATTCGCTGATTTGCCCCGCATCCAGCAGGCCTTCTGGCCTGCCCATGATATCCCCGTATTCATCCTTTAAAGCCCGTAGCTTATCCGCATCCTTATCATACTCTTTAAACCGGCTTTCATGCAAAAAGATATAAAACGGTATCAGAAATAAAAGCCCTTTTTCGAAAATTTCGTCGATACTGTAGCTCTGAGATTTCATCACCGGAATATCATAGCCGACACTGCCTCCCGGCGTCACAATTTCTATTCTCAGGCTGTCCGGCGTTGACCTGTCACATCTTAAAAACAATGCCGCTGAATGCGGCAGGGTGGCTGTGAGAACCCGCCCTTTTATCTCTCCCTCATCCAGAGCGATCTGTGTATCATACTCAAAAACCTGACAAGCATACTGCTGTCCGTACTGCTCTGGCATTCCCAGTGGTACTTCTTCGTTTCCCTTCCCACGATTTTAAAATTCGTATCGGAAACCCGCTCTTCCTCGTTTCCGTCCTGCTTATTCAGGAATTTCATGCGCTTTCTCCCTCTGTAATTATTATATACAGCTTACACTCTGATTACAAGAAACCAAATCTGCCTGTTTAGAATTTTCAAATTGACCTGTCCGCCAGGTCCGCATAAACACCGCATTTTCAGGTAATCGGCAGAGGAAATTTCCCCTCTACTCGCCGCGGGGCACACGCTGCAACAACAGCAAATTCCCTTTTGCGCCCCTGCACATAAGAAAACCCGGCAGATTTTCTCTGCCGGGTCACATTCGCTGGGCTACAAGGATTCGAACCTTGAAATGACGGAGTCAGAGTCCGTTGCCTTACCGTTTGGCGATAGCCCAATCTTGATCACGTTTGCTATTATATCCGAAAATTCTGTTTCTGACAAGTATTTTTTTGCCAAAAAATTGTTTCTTTTTAAATACAATATTTCTCCAGACCTGTTATTTTTTTAACATTTAATATTTCTTCAAATTTCACATATTTTTTATACATTTGGAGCAAAAATATGTTTTCAAGCCGGAAGAAATCTGGTATTTTTATTTATAGCAGGAATCCTCTCCTGCGCTGCAATTTCCAAAGATCCGAACGGAACGAATGAATCTGATCAAAATATTATATCACTGTCCCCGGTTCAGAGGCGGGCAAGAATGGAGGATTTTTATGAGGTATTTTTTCAGTGGAAAAATCGAAAAGGAGGGGGACATTTACACCATCCGTATCCCCTTCAACGTATGGGAGGTCTGCAGACAGCGGGGCGAGATTGAGGGCGAGCTGGTTCTGGACAATAAGATCGTTGCCTGCACCCTTCTCCCCGAGACAAAGGGGATCTACAAGATCCATCTGCAGGAGGAGGACGTCTCCCATATGGACATCTCCAAAGTCCATAAAATACTGCTTCATATCACCAAAAGCCTGATCCACGTGAATCAGAACAGTCCCTACAGCTTTGAAAATCCGATTCGGAAAATCGACGGGCTCGACATTATCATTCAGCCGGAGGACGGACTCTGCGGCCAGACCTGTGTGGCCATGCTGGCCGGCGTCACCATCGCGGAGGTAATCAGCGTGATGGACTGCCGGGAATGGCAGGGAACCATGGGACGGGTGATCTCGGCGCTGAATTATTACGGTATCGACCACAGTGATATTATTGTATACACGGAAGGTCAGGAGGCCACACTGCCCAAATGCTGTATCATGATGGAAAAAATGGGGCTTTACTGCCACTACCTGGTACACTATGACGGAAAGTTTTACGACTCCAATCTGGGAGTCATCTCCGAGTATGACATGAGCAAGCTCCTTGGCTATTTGGAGGTTAAGGTGGACTGAGCCGTCCAGGATCCGGATCAGCGCAGGGTACACGCTGTACAGGCGGCAATCTTGAATTGATGCCATGGGAATCTGGGTACTCGCAGGCAAAAGTATTGAGGAATGGTTTAAAGTAAATAGAAAGCGTTGCTTTGTATTGGGATTATTAAGGTTTTGTGGGGTTCACCGGAATGGTTGGGGAACCCTGCGTTTTCGTGTTTTTAGATATCGCTGATAAAGGGGCGATTGGTCGGTGCTTTAGTTTTGCATGTAAGTATCGGGTTTTCGTGATGGTCTGGGGATGCAGTGCAGAAATGAGGAAAATGAATGATGAAAAAAATAAAAATGATGATGGCGATGGGAATAGTTATGTCTGTACTTTCGGCATGCGGGCAGGCTGAAAATCCGGAAGAGAATCCGGCAGACGTGACAGGCGCCGCCCAAATCAGTGACGATACGGTGGAAAGTAAAGATGATGTGTTGGAAAGCCTGACGGGAGAATATAGTTATTTATCGGATTATGGAACCGGCAAATTATCGATTAAAAAGACATCCCATGGCTATGACATTTCCGATTATGAATCAGAATCTTCTTACCGTTTCTTAGCCGATTCATCTAATATAGAAACCACGGAAGATAACAGAATCTATATAAAGTATCCTGAACAGACATTTTCTGATGGAGAGGCTGTTTTCAGTTATTATATTCTTGAATACAGCACAGATGGAATAGGTGTATATTATGGGAAATCTTCATTTAAAGAGGCTGAATTTTTATATCATGCCACAAAGATAACGGAAACGGTGGCTGACGTATATGAGTATGAGGGCGTATATAATGATTATGATGTAAATGAGCCGGCATTGGAAATAAAGAAAAACAATGATGGAACCTATCGGATTCAGATAGATCTGTACAGGTTGTTCTTATTAGATGACGGTATCGGAATGGAAACGGAAGACGGATTAGCGTTTACAGCATCAGGTCCTGGTGATGGCGATGATAAAGTGAATGGAGTTATCACATTGGATGAAGATATCGCAACAGTAACCATTTTGGGTCAGGAATGGACTGATTTTGCAGGCATAAATGAATTCAGGTTTTATAAATCATCGGATGTCTCTGCAAATCAGCAGGAGGACAGTGTACATGCGGTTGAAAATGCAGATTCGGAAGCGACAGCAGAAGAACTGTTGGATTTATTCATAAGTGGCTCAATAAGTGCATCCGACTCCACAGATTCGACATTTTATATTACTGATTTAAACAGGGACTCTGAAGAATGGAACTCATATTCTGTCGGAGAGAAAGTCGATCTTGACAATGATGGTGAAAATGAACTGATCATTAATGGTCCTTATGGCGGTATATATCTTGATGCGCGTGATAACAAAGTATATGAGTTTGCGGCGCCAGGCGGCACTGCCCTCACGCTTTCGTATACTTATTATAACGGAGCTGTATGGATTATGTATAGCAACAGGTCGAGTGCAGGATTTGAATTTTACCATATGGAAAAATTTGAAGGAGCTGATAACCTGACAGCAGAGATGAATTTCGGCGAGGAACCTGCCGATTTCAATAATGCGGAGGCCGGCATGAAATATACATTGAATGATGCTGAAATTTCATATGATGAATATACAGAATTATGCAGCAAAATTTTTGCCGCTGAAGTAAATACAAACTGAAAGTAAAGCTTTAAGTTTTGTCAAAAGATGCATTCTTTGTATCTGGATGCAGTTGAAGCACGGGGGATACTGTCATATTTTGTCAGAGCTTCCCCTTCCCTGGCAGATACGGACACGGAAAGCCCACAAAACCCGTAAACAGGGGATTTCGGCATACCGGGTGTTGCCGGAAATGGGCTATCTTGTAAGTATAAAAAACGTCAGTCACCAGAAGAATTGCAATTACTCCCAACGCAGACAGAAAGCAGTAAATACCCTGAACAAAGAAGCATATCATAACTATGGCAATACCTGCGATCATGCAGGAGATTCCACCAAAACGCTGGCTTTTTTCCATGTCGTTTCATTCTTCATGCTCCACCTGGTTTTCAGTCCGGTGAGCGCGTTCATTCTTAACTTTGGCATTATATTCCCTGTGATAATCATGGCGACACCTGAAATTCCAAACAATAACTGATTAACATCAAATTTTCCGGATGACAGGTTTTCAATCTTATTAAAACCGGCGTATAAAATGTACCCGGTCATAGCATTAAAAATAATAAGCGTAACAATACCGGCAACAATACATACATTCTCATTATTGTTTCCATTTTCTTCATGTTTTGCGGCACCCTTTGCTATTCCCTGAAAAAAGCAGCCCAGCATGGCTGTAACAATGGGAACAATAAGAGAACTGTATTAACTGCCCCAGCGTGTTACCTGATTGTTTAAACCATAATGAGCAGGGATTTGCTCCGGCAAAAACTGTAACGCAATTAAAGCACTTATCAGTGGCAGAAACATAAGCCCATAAAACACAGTTTTTTTCACTTTCATTACTGACCGCCCCGTAAATTGTTTATCCACATGACTGCTTCGTCCAGAATAGATAAGTTCAGCTCATAATAAATAAAATTTTTGTATTTTGTTTCATAAATCAGGTCTGCCTTTTTCAGCTTTGACAAATGATAAGATAATGCCTGTGGTGACATATTCAGTGCATTTGCCAAATCACCGGAATTGATTCTGCCCTCCTTTAATTTTTGCAAAATCTTTCTACGGGTTTCATCAGCCAAAGCTGCCAATACTTCACTTACTGCCAATCATTCTCGTCCTCCTGTTTCAAATTTTCTTTAAACAGCATTATAGTGACATTCGCTTTTGGAGTCAACAAGTATTTCAAAATATTTTTAAATACTTTTATAAAAGAAAAAGCCGGAGGAAGGGATGCCCATATAAACACAAAAATTGAGGGGAGGGAAGTGAAATGGCAAGGGACGTGACGCTGATCCCCGCCCCGCATACCCCCGCGGATGTCAAACACCGGGGCTTTTTCGGCTCCAAACGGCGGCGAGGGAGTCTGTGGGGAATATTATAAACCGGAAGGGCGGCGCTCGGCCCATACATTTATTATAGAAAGAACCGGGTGGGATATGCTGGAATTGTCATGCTGATATCTTCGGCTGTAATCGATCCGTATCTTCCTTTCGGGTTGCAGAAAGCGTTGAGCCTAATTCCGTTAGCGGGAAGTGCAACCGATATTTTCCGGACGTATACGTTTCATATCTTTGGAAAATATATCTGATCGCCATATCTGATGATTATCGTTCCTGTGCTGACTGGTATTGTGTGTGTGCCGTTTTCCATAAGGAAATGGTCAGAGAGGAATTGTCGCTGCAGCCGACACTTCCTCTCCAAATCCGGTCAGAATCCTACACCTCGAAGATCAGATCCCCATAGGTGGGCAACGGCCATACCTTTTTGTCCACCAGCATCTCCGCCTCGTCGGCAGGGGCTCTGAGCGCGTCCATGGCCGGCTTTACTTCATCCCTGTAATAAAAAGCCTGCTCTCTGGCGTTGGCGATCGTTCCCGCTTTATCCTCCACCTCCTCCAGTTTTCCAAGAGCCGCTTTCATGGCACAGAGCTTTTCGGAAACTGCCTGAAGGATCTGTGCCTGAGCGGAGGCGTCCGCTCCGGCATCCCGCACGGCAATCACCGTGTCCGCCAGGGATCTGGTATATTTCACCACTGCGGGGATGATCTGCTTCGAGGCCATCTCGATCATGGTGAGGGCTTCGATGTTGATCGTCTTCACATAGGTCTCATAGAGCACCTCCGCCCGTGACTCCAGCTCCGCCCTGGTAAAGATACCGAACTTCTCAAAGAGCTTTACGGATTTGTCCGTGGTCAGAGTTCCCACCGCCTCTATCATGGACCTGATGTTGGGAAGCCCTCTCCTGTGGGCCTCCGCTACCCACTCGTCAGAATAGCCGTTGCCGTTGAAGATAATCCTCTGATGCTCGGTGAGATACTCCTTGATCAGGTCATGCACCGCGATATCAAAATCCTCCGCCGTCTCCAGCACATCCGCGGCCTCGCAGAAGGCCTCCGCCACGATCGCGTTTAAGATGGTATTGGGGCTTGCGATGGAGTCCGCGGAGCCCACCATACGGAATTCAAATTTGTTCCCGGTAAAGGCAAAGGGCGAGGTTCTGTTCCGGTCCGTGGCGTCCCTGGCGAAATCGGGCAGAGTGGAAACGCCTGTCTCCAGCTTTCCTCCCTCCAGCAGATGCGCCGCCTCCCCGGTTTCCACCAGCTGACGCACCACATCCTCGAGCTGTTCCCCCAGGAAAATGGAGATAATGGCAGGGGGCGCCTCGTTTGCGCCCAGCCTGTGGTCGTTCCCCACATCCGACGCGCTCTGGCGGAGCAGATCCGCGTGTTTATCCACCGCCTTGATGATACAGGCCAGAACCAGCAGAAACTGGATGTTTTCATTGGGGGTATCTCCGGGATCCAGCATATTTATGCCGTTGTCCGTGGTCAGCGACCAGTTGTTATGCTTTCCGGATCCGTTTACCCCGGCAAAGGGCTTCTCGTGAAGCAGGCAGGTCAGCCCGTGGCGTCCCGCTACCTTCTTCATGGTCTCCATCACAAGCTGATTGTGATCCACCGCGGTATTGGCCATCTCATAGATGGTGGCAAGCTCGTGCTGGGCCGGCGCCACCTCATTGTGCTGGGTCTTGGCGGTAACGCCCAGCTTCCAGAGCTCGATGTTCAGATCCCTCATATAAGCCCCCACCCGCTCACGGATGGTTCCGAAATAGTGATCCTCCAGCTCCTGCCCTTTAGGCGCGGGCGCGCCAAAGAGCGTCCGTCCGGTAAAGACCAGATCCGGCCTCTTTAAGTATTTTTCTCTGTCCACCAGGAAATATTCCTGCTCGGGCCCCACGCTGGGAACCACCCTGGTCGCCGTCGTATTGCCAAAGAGCCGGACAATCCGCAGCGCCTGCTCGCTGACCACCTCCATGGAACGGAGCAGGGGAGTTTTTTTGTCCAGCGCCTCTCCCTTGTAGGAGCAGAACGCGGTGGGAATGCACAGGATCACTCCGGTGGCATCCTCCTTCAAAAAGGCGGGAGAGGTGATATCCCACGCGGTATATCCTCTTGCCTCAAAGGTTGCCCGAAGCCCCCCCGAAGGGAAGGAAGAGGCGTCCGGTTCTCCCTTGATCAGCTCCTTCCCCGAAAAGTCCATGATCATCCTTCCGCTCTCATCCGGAAGGGATACAAAGGAATCGTGCTTTTCCGCGGTAATCCCCGTCAGCGGCTGGAACCAGTGAGTATAATGGGTAGCGCCGTTTTCCACCGCCCAATCCTTCATGGCCTTCGCCACCACATCCGCGGCGGCAGGCGTCAGCTCCCCGCCCTTATCCATCACCCGAAGGACTTCCTTATAGACATTTTTGGGAAGCCGCTCCCTCATGGTCGCGCGCGTAAATACCTTACTGGCAAAAATCTCCTCCACATTGATCACTTCACTCATTTTCTCACCCTTTCCTTTCCATAAACTCCTCAGCACCGCTTCCTCTGTGCTCCCCTGCATGATCGAGCCAGGGGCGCTCTTCTCCCCGGGCTCGCCGCGCGGGGCGCACGTTGCACAGCAACTGTTTCCCCTGTGCGCCCCTGTGCAAAAAAAGAATGCTCCAAAAAAATTTGGAACATCTTCGTTCATAAAAAATATCATTCTGTTTTCTTTTATCAAGATACTCCATATCTTTCTTAATTGCAACACTTTTTTACAATTTTATGAGAATTACCGAAAAAGGATTTCGCTTATCCGGCTCCGTCCGACAGGTTGAACAAAGCCTGCCGGATGGACAATCCTCCCCTTCCGGAGAATTTCCGGCTGTCCGGCCGCTATCCCCGGGCCGCTTTTGGGGCTCTGAGCAGATCATACTGATCAGCCTGTCCGCTTAATTCCACCCACAAACTCTCCCTGGCGTGGGGCGCGCTCTCCACCTGCTCACCCTCCTGATTGGTCAGGGAGAGCACCCGCACAGGCACGTTTCTCCCGTCAGGCTTCATAATCTCGATCCCGTCCCCCACGCAGAATTTATTTTTCTGTTCGATGCGGATCCGCCCGTCCCCTGACACCTCCTGGGCCATTCCCAGATAAACGTACTCGTTGACATAGGTGCTACTGTCATAAATCTGGGCGGTTTCGTCCGGCCTTCCAAAATAAAACCCGGTGGAAAACTGCCGGTGGACGCTCTTTTCGATCTCCTGCCTGTACCATTCCATACCGGCCCGGTACTTTTCCTCCGACTCAGAATAATCGTCGATGGCCCTGCGCCAGGTCCTGGCCACCGTGGCCACATAGAGGGCCGTCTTCATCCGTCCCTCGATCTTAAAGCTGTCGATTCCCGCTTCCACCAGCTCCGGCACATGCTCTATCATGCACAGGTCCTTTGAATTAAAAATAAAGGTACCCCTTTCGTTCTCATAAACCGGCAGATACTCCCCCGGCCGGCTCTCCTCCATCACCGCGTATTTCCAGCGGCAGGGGTGCGTACAGGAGCCCTGGTTGGCGTCCCTGCCGGTAAAGTAGCTGCTCAGAAGACATCTCCCGGAGTAGGAGATGCACATGGAGCCGTGCACAAAGCCCTCGATCTCCATGTCCGCCGGAATCCTCTCCCGGATCTGTCGGATTTCTCCGAGGGAGAGCTCTCTGGCGCAGACCACCCTTCTGGCGCCCAGCTCATGCCAGAACTGCCAGGTCATGTAATTGGTATTGTTGGCCTGGGTGGAAATGTGGATATCGATTTCCGGACAGATCCTGCGCGCCAGCATGAACATGCCCGGATCCGCAATGATCAGCGCATCCGGCCCCAGCTCCCGAAGCTCCCCGAAATACTGCTCCGCCCCGGCAAGATCCTTATTATGGGCCAGGATATTGGCCGTCACATGCACTCTTGCTCCGCGCTCATGGGCAAAGGCGATTCCCTCACGCATCTCCTGCGGGGAAAAATTCTTCGCTTTGGCCCGCAGCCCGAAGGCTTCCCCGCCGATATAAACGGCGTCCGCCCCGAACAGCACCGCCGTCTTTAAGACCTCCAGCGAGCTGGCAGGTATCAACAGTTCCGGTTTTTTCATCATAACCTTCCTGCCCGCTTTAGCGGGCGTATCATTTTTTCACGCTCACCGCCGCCCCATCCCCCACTGGCAGAATCGCGCTCTCCAGCAGCGGATTGTGCTTGAGCGCATAGAGGTACTCCCGCATCCTGCTGTGAATGGTGCGGTCGCGTCTTGTCACCGCGAAGCGGGATTCCATGATATCCCCGCCCTTTAACACATTGTCGGAGACCAGCACTCCCCCCGTCGGCAGAAGCCGCAAAACCTCCGGCAGGAAACAGATATACTGCCCCTTGGCCGCATCCATGAAAATCAGATCGTAGGGGCCGGAAAGCTCCTTCAAAATATCGGAGGCATCCCCCTTAAGCAGGGTGATTGCCTCCTCCTTCCCCGCCCTCCTGAAATTCTCGAGAGCCTGGGGGATCCTTTTTTCGTATTTTTCGATGGTGGTGATCTGACAGTCCTTCGGAGCATACTCGCTCATAAAAAGAGCTGAAAATCCGATGGCCGTCCCCACCTCCAGAATCCGCCGGGGCGCTTTCATGACCAGCAAAAGCCGCAACAGGCTCTGCATCTCCTGCCGGATCACCGGCACGGCGTTCTGCCCGGCATAGCGCTCAATCTCATCCAGAAGGGGCGTATTCCCGGCGTCAAAGGAATTAATAAATGCGCTGATTCTCTCCTGCGTAATCACGATCCCTGATCCCCGTCCCCGCTCTGTGTGTCCTGCTGCTCCCCGCCCTCCTGGGCAGGGGTGGACATCACCTCCAGCATCTGCTCTGCGGTCATATCCGTGCTCAGATCGTAAATCCCGGGAAGGATTTCCTTATGATAAGCGGACAAAAACTCCTGCACCACAAACAGCCTGGAATCCTCGATCAGACCCTTTTCCTCCAGCATCTCGGCGATCTCCTTAACGGAAGCGTTCTCCGAGATTCCCACCGTAATGGTCCTGCCCCCCGAGACTGACACGGGCTCGTCCGCAAACACCCGGTACCCGAAATCGTAGGCCTGGGTGGCTCCCCGGAACACGAACACCACCACGGCGGCGAGGACCGCTATCTTGATGATGGTTTCTATCATTGCAGCTACTAAATACCTGGCATTCATGTAAATCCTGTATCTCCCTTCTGTACGCTCCGGACTGCGCCGCAGGGCGCACCCCCAAAGCAGCCTTCAGGCGTCCTCCTAAATCTCCATTATGATCGGCAGAATCATGGGGCGTCTCTTGGTCTTTTTCCAGACGAACTCGCCCAGAGAATCCTTGATGGAGCTCTTGAGCTTGCCCCAGTCGCTGACCCCCCTGTCCAGGCATCCTTCCACCGCCTCGCCGATCACGCTGCGGGCCTCGTCCATCAGCTCGTCCGACTCCCGCACATACACAAAGCCTCTCGATACGATATCCGGGCCGCTGACCAGCTCGTCGGTGGCACTGTCAAGCCCCAGCACCACGATAATGATACCGTCCTCGGCAAGATGCTGCCTGTCACGCAGCACAATATTTCCAACGTCTCCCACGCCAAGACCATCCACCAGAATGTCTCCCACCGGCACCTTTCCGGTCACCTGGGCTTTCTCCTGGGTCAGCTCCAGCACCTCCCCGGACTGAAGAATAAAGATGTTTTCCTTTGCAAAACCCAGCTCCCTGGCAATCTTGGCCTGGGCCTTCAAATGTTTGAATTCCCCATGGACCGGGATGGCATATTTCGGACGCACCAGCGTATAGATCAGCTTGATCTCCTCCTGACAGGCATGTCCCGACACATGCACATCCTGGAAAATCACGTCCGCCCCCTTGAGCAGAAGCTCGTTGATCACGTTGGTGACCGCCTTCTCGTTTCCCGGAATGGGATGGGAGGAGAAGATGACCGTATCGCCGGGGCCGATGGAGATCTTCCTGTGGTTGTCCTCAGCCATACGGCTTAAGGCCGCCATACTCTCTCCCTGGCTTCCAGTGGTGATGATCACCGTCTTTTCATCGGGATAATTTTTGAGCTGTTCGGTATCGATCAGCGTATTCTCCGGAATGTTCAGGCACTCCAGACTGGTGGCGGTCTCGATGATATTGACCATACTGCGCCCCTCCACCACCACCTTTCGCCCGAACTTGTAGGCGGAATTGATGATCTGCTGCACCCTGTCCACATTGGAGGCAAAGGTGGCAATGATAATTCTTGTATTCTTATGCTCCTGAAAAAGCATGTCGAAGGTTCTTCCAACCGTCCGCTCAGAAGGGGTAAATCCCGGCCGCTCTGCGTTGGTGGAATCGCACATCAGCGCCAGCACGCCCTTTTTTCCGATCTCCGCAAGACGCTGCAGGTCGATGGCGTCTCCGAACACCGGCGTATAATCCACCTTAAAGTCTCCCGTATTCACCACGATTCCCGCCGGGGAATAGATGGCCAGCGCCGCCGCATCCACGATACTGTGGTTCGTCTTGATGAACTCAACCCGAAACTGCCCCAGATTGATGGACTGTCCAAATTTGACCACTTTGCGTCTGGTATTGTTGATCAGGTTGTGCTCCTTTAACTTGTTCTCGATAATCCCCATGGTCAGCCTGGTGGCGTAAACGGGCGCGTTGATATCCCGCAGCACATAGGGCAGCGCCCCGATGTGATCCTCATGTCCATGGGTGATGACGAATCCCTTTACCTTATCGATGTTATTTTTCAGATAAGTTACGTCCGGGATCACCAGATCGATCCCCAGCATGTCGTCCTCCGGAAAGGAGAGACCGCAGTCCACGACAATAATACTGTCTTCGTACTCAAAGGCAGTAATGTTCATACCAATCTGCTCGAGGCCTCCCAGGGGGATCACCTTAAGGGCCGAGCTTCTTTTCTGTTCAATTTTTTTCAAGCAAATTACCTCCAAATTCCGTTTTCCTGAAGCTGCCATCTTTGCCTGATTCACTGATCCTGCGTGAGTTCAATATCCTCCAGGAGGTTCTCAAAAACGCCGGCCATCGCCGCCAGCTCCGCATCATCCTCCACCACCTCATAGACGCTTTCCTTCTGGCCCTGCCCTGAAATTTCCTTCAGGATCAGCGCCTCCCCGTCGCCTTCCCGGGTATCTGTCACCAGTATATACTGACTTCCCCCCAGCTTCGTCTGTTCCAGGACATAGAACTCCACGCTCTCCTGTGTATCCAGCATAAATTTAATCTTTTCCACAGCACTTCATCCTTCTTAAATCCAAAAATCCCTGCAAAATCAGCGTCGCCGCAATCTTATCCACATAATCCCTGCGGTTTTCTCTGCGTATTCCCGCCTCCATCATGGCCCTGTCGGCCGCCACCGTAGTCAGACGCTCATCCCAGGTATGTACGCACAGGCCGGTCCGCCGCTCCAGCTTCTCCCGAAACTCCAGAGTCTTCTCCACCCTCTCTCCCAGGGTATCGTTCATATTTTTGGGCAGCCCCAGGACGATTTCTTCCACCTGGTACTCCTCTATCAGCGCCTCAATCCTTGCCAGCGTCTGCCTCAGCTTGTTTTCTTCTTTTCTCCTGATAATTTCAATCCCCTGTGCCGTCAGAAGAAGCGGGTCGCTGATCGCTACCCCTACCGTCTTCGAGCCAAAGTCCAGACCCATAATCCGCATATTAATATCCGTGCTCCTTTTCGTCGAAGGCGCTTATTTCTTCCACCTGTTGTTCCTGATATATTCCGTCAGAAGCTCCTCCACCAGCTCGTCCCTCTCTACCCTCATAATCAGGCTCCTGGCATTTTTGTAGCTGGTAATGTAAGTGGGATCCCCGGACATAATATACCCTACGATCTGGTTCACAGGATTGTAGCCCTTCTCCGTCAACGCCGCATATACTTCCGCAAGTATTTCCTTCACGCTCGTATTGTCTGTTTCTACCCTGAAAAACTGTGTATTCCCCAAATCCTGCATAAATGGCACCTCTCCGCAACACTCATTAGCTTTATCTTACTCTATTTTGCCATAAAATTCAATAATTACAAGTGAAACAGCAAAATATCCGGCGTAAGCTGCGCCCAGGGCTCTCCCTCCCGGATCTGCCCCGCCAGATTCTCCCCGGAGAGAACGTCGTCCTTCACCGCCACGCGGATATATTCCCTGGTAAAGCCGGTCTGATAAGTCTCCCTGCCTATAACCCTTCTCTCCTCGAAGAGAACCTCCGCTTTCTTATGTAAATGGGCCTGACGGTATCTGAGGGACATCTCCTGCCCCAGCGAGATCAGCTCGCCGCTTCGCAAAGCCTTTTCCGGCTCGGGGATCTGCCCTTCCATGGCCTCCGCCGCCGTCCCCGCTCTCCTGGAATATTTGAACACATGCATCTCATAAAAACCCACTCTGCCAAGGAAATCCCGGGTTCTTTCAAACTCCCCGCAGCTCTCCCCGGGAAATCCCACGATCACGTCCGTGGTGATGGCCGGGTCGTCGAAGGCCTCCCTGAGCATACACACCTTTTCATAGTATTCCTCCGCTGTGTATTTTCTATTCATCCGCTTAAGTACACTGTCGCACCCGCTCTGCAGGGAAAGATGGAAGTGAGGGCAGAGCGCTTCGCATTCCTTAAGTCCCCGCACAAACTCGCGGGTGATAATGCGGGGCTCCAGAGATCCCAGACGGATCCGCTCAATACCTGTCTGTCCGCTGATCCGTGTCAGCAGCTCCAGGAGCCTGCTGTGGGAAAAATCCTGCCCTGCGCTCATTCCGTAGGAGCTCAGATGGATTCCGGTCAGAACCACCTCCCGGTACCCCTTCTGTACAAGCCCCTGCACCTCCCTGACGGCGTCCTCCATCCTCCGGCTGCGGATGCGCCCTCTCACATGGGGAATTATACAGTAGGAGCAGAACTGATTACAGCCGTCCTGCACCTTGACAAAGGCCCTGGTGTGCTCCCCGGTGCTCTCCAGCTCCATCTCTTCATATTCGCCGGTATGGGCGATATCCAAAACAGCCGCCTGCCTGGGCCTGTCCGTCTCATCGCCTGCGCCCCGCTCCTGTGAAACGTGGTTTTCCTGCCCGGAGATTTCCTCCTGTGCGCAGGGACGGTCTCTCCGCTCCAGGTATTCCTCCAGCAAAGGGAGCAGATCCCCTTTCCTGTTATTGCCAATGGCGAGGTCAATACTCAGCTCCTTAAGAGCATCCTCCCCCTGCGCCTGCACATAACAGCCCACCGCCACCACCACAGCCTGCGGGTTCCCCGCCCTGGCCCTACGGATCATCTGTCTGCTCTTTCTGTCCGCTATATTCGTCACTGTACAGGTGTTGATGACATAGACATCCGCTTTTTCATCAAATGGAACGATACGATATCCCTTTTTTCTACATGTCTGTTGCATAAATTCCATCTCATATCCGTTTACCTTACAGCCCAGATTATGAAACGCAATACTTTTTTTGTCCGTCATCCCTTTTTTACCCGTTTCTTTTAAGCATTTTGCGGACGCCTTACAGCGCTTTGCAGAGACTTTGTCCCGTTTTGGCATTGACTTTTCAGTTGCAACCCTTTACTATTAAGGTACAGAAACAAACTGACTCCAAGGAGGTGATTCCAATGAAAACCGTTCAGATTTCATTAAATTCAATTGATAAGGTTAAATCTTTCGTTAACGATATTACCAAATTTGATTATGATTTCGACCTGGTATCCGGAAGATACGTGATCGACGCCAAGTCCATCATGGGAATATTCAGCCTGGATTTATCCAAACCCATCGACCTGAATATCCATGCGGAGGATAACATCGATGAGGTTCTCGAAGCGTTAACGCCTTACGTGATTTAATGGATAACCTGTTTTCAATACTTCGCACATTAAGAGTTGGCCCCGGCCAACTCTTTTTTGCGCGGCGCAGGGAAGACGGCCGTCTGTGCGGCGCGCCCCACGGTTGCAGCGCATCAGGGCCGGTCCCACCTGACAATGATCATCTCATCCGTATCCAGCGCCTTCTGCACAAGTGTATTGATCTTTTCCTCCAGATTCTGCTCATGCCTTCTGATGATTTTCAGACTGGGTTTGGTCACCGGATGTTCGGCCACAAAGATGGTACAGCAGTCCTCATAGGGCAGAATCGAGGTCTCGTAGGTTCCGATCCGTTCCGAGAGCTCCACAATCTCCATCTTGTCAAAGCCGATCAGCGGCCTGAATACCGGCAGGGAGCAAACCTCGTTGGTCACCGCCAGAGACTGCACCGTCTGGGAGGCCACCTGACCGATGCTCTCCCCCGTGATCAGTCCGAGGCACTCGTTCTCCACAGCAATCCTCTCCGCAATACGCATCATGTATCTGCGCATGATGATGGTCAGCTCCTCGTGGGGGCATTTCTCATAGATATAAAGCTGAATATCCGTGAAGTTGATCACATGCAGATAGACCGGCCCCGCATAGCGGGAAACCCGCCGCGCCAGATCGATCACCTTGTCCCTGGCCCGGTCGCTGGTGTACGGCGGCGCATGGAAATAAACCGCGTCGATCTTAACCCCCCGTCTGGCAATCATATAGCCCGCCACAGGAGAGTCGATCCCCCCGGACAGCAGCAGCATGGCCTTTCCGTTGCTGCCCACCGGCATACCGCCAGGCCCCGGAATCTCTGTAGAGTAGATATAAATCTTTTCCCGGATTTCCACATTCAGCATCACCTGCGGGGTATGCACATCCACGCTCATCTGCGGGAAGGCGTCCAGTACGGCGCCCCCAAGCTCCCGGTTCACCTCCATGGAGTTCATGGGATAGTTCTTCCTGGCCCTTCTGGTGTGTACCTTAAAGGTGAGATTCTTATCCTCATAATGCCTGTCCACATAATTTACAAGATCCCGGGCCAGCTTTTCAAATCCCTCATCCTGCGTCTGAACCACCGGGCAGATGGAGGAAATTCCGAACACCGTTTTTAAGTTGTCCACGGTCTCCTCATAGTCAAACTCCGAGAGGGCGTGGACATAGATCCGCCCGTCCCTCCAGGTAACCTTAAACTCTCCCTCGCACCGTTTGAGCGCGTATTTGATCTGCCGTACAAGGGCCTCCTCAAATAAATATCTGTTTTTTCCTTTTACGCCAATTTCCGCGTACTTGATCAGAAATGCTGTAAACATGGTTCCTCTTTTCTTCCGCTCCCGCGGCCTCTCCACACAGGAAACGCCATGCGCCCATGACGTTTCCTGACATTTTCGCGCCGTACGCCCCCGGCCTCAGCGCCTTGTGTATTTTCTGAGCATGGGAATTATATCATACATTGTCTGCAAAGTATAGTCGATTTCCTCCATGGTGGTGAACACCGAAAAGCTGAAACGGATCGTGGAGCCCAGCAGATCGCCGGGAATCCCCATGGCCCGCAGCGTGGCGGAGGGTTGGGGCTTTCGGGCCGCGCAGGCGCTTCCGGCTGAGACATAGATCCTCTTATCCTCCAGCGCATGGAGCAGAACCTCGCTGCGCACGCCCTTTATGGAGGCGCTGACAATATGAGGCGCGCCGCTCTCATCCTCGTGTCCGTTCAGGACCACGCCCTCCAGCCTCCGGATTCCCTCCACAAAAGCCTTTTTGATCTGGTAAAGCCGGGAAACCTCCCCGTCCAGATCGGCGTAGACCATTTCCACCGCTCTGGCAAGGCCCGCGATGGCGGGAACGTTCTCTGTGCCCGAGCGCAGATTTCCCTGCTGGCCTCCCCCGAAAAGGATGGGCCTGATCTTCACCTTATCTCCCGCATACAGAAAACCGCTTCCCTTGGGCCCGTGGATTTTGTGGCCGCTCACCGAGAGCAGGTCGATCTTCATCTTCCGGGGATGGATTCTGTATTTGCCATAGCCCTGTACCGCGTCAACATGGAACAGGATCCCCGGGTTCATCCCTTTTATCAACGCCCCCGCCTCCGCTACCGGCTGGAGAGAGCCTACTTCATTGTTGGTATGCATGATGGAAACCAGTATGGTCTCTCCCGTGATCGCCCTCTCCAGATCCTCCAGGCGGATACAGCCTTTTCCATCCACCGGAAGATAAGTGACCCGAAAGCCCTCCTCCTCCAGATGCTTCATGGTCTGCAGCACTGCGGGGTGCTCGATCTGCGTGGTGATCAGATGGCGGCCGCTTCTGCAGTTGGCCATGGCGCAGCCTCTGATGGCAAGATTATCCGCCTCCGTTCCTCCCGATGTAAAAATGATTTCCTTTTCGTCAACCTTAAGGTTTCTGGCAATCACATCCCTGGCATAACGGATATACTTCTCTGCCTGAACGCCCTTTCTATGGAGACTTGAGGGATTTCCGTAGTCTTCACACATAATCTGGGTCATCAGGGCAGCTACCTCGTCAAAGCTTCTGGTGGTTGCCGAATTATCTAAATATACCTCCATAATTTCACTGGCCTTTCCGAACAGAGTATTCGTTCTTATCCCTGATTCCGGAAAATCCGGCAATATCCGCCGCATCTCCCGAAACACTGTCCTGCTATCTATTATATGATCATTGCTCGAGATGGTACATCAATATGGAAAGAACCGCAAGCCCCGCCGTCTCCGTCCGCAGGATCCGCCTGCCCAGGGTGATCGGGATCAGGCCATCCTCCACGGCCAGAGAAGCCTCCGCCGCATCAAAACCGCCTTCCGGCCCGATAAATACCGCCAGATCCTCTCCCGGCTTTAAGGCGCTGATAATCTCTCTGGTCCCTGCCATATCGGCGCCCTTCTCACCCGCCAGCTCGTAGGGAAACAGGCGCACCCCCGCCCGGGCGCTGTACTCTACCGCCCGGGTAAAGCTCATGACCTCCCGCACCTGCGGAATGATCCCTCTCCTGCTCTGCTGGGCGGCCGCCTGGGCAATCCCCTGCCACCTTGCCACTCTGGTCTTTGCCTTCTTCTCGTCCAGCTTCACCACCGCGCGCCTGGAGGCCACGGGGATAATCTCATATACTCCCAGCTCCACTGCCTTCTGTACGATCAGCTCCATCTTATCTCCCTTGGGAAGTCCCTGGAACAGATAGATCTTTGAGAGAAGCTCCAGCCCCTCCTCCTTTATAAACCGAAGCTGACAGACGATCTCATCCTCCTTAAGCTCCTCGATGCCGCAGCGGTACTCTCTCCCGTCGCAGCCGGTTCTGACGGAGATTTCCTCCCCCGGCTTCATCCGAAGCACATTCTTTATATGATTGACGTCTTTTCCCGTTATGAGGATCCTGTCCCCCTGAATCTGAGAGGGCTCTGCAAAAAACTGGTACATTGTCTGTCTTACTTCCTTATATTATATGTTTATTTTCTCTGCCGCTCAGCCCGTCAGTCGTCCTTCCTGGCCACCACGCTGACCCATTCCCCCTGCCGGTTTATCTCCAGCACTGACAGGCCCGCCGCCTTTATGGCTTCCACTACGGTCTGTTCCTTATCGTCGATGATCCCGGAGGTGATATAGATCCCGCCCTTTTTCAGATGATGGACGATCACCGGAGTGAGCGCTGTCAGCACCGGCGCCAGGATATTGGCCGTCACGATATCGTAGCGTTCGTACCCCACCTCATCCTGAATCTCCTTCTCAGTGATGATGTTTCCGATGAGAAGCCGGAAAGCGTCCCCGGGAATATTGTTGGCCTGCTTATTCTGGCGCACCGCATCCACGGCACAGGGGTCCAGATCCGTCCCCACCGCGCCCCTGGCCCCGAACATGAGCGCCAGGATGGCCAGGATCCCGCTTCCGGTTCCCACATCCAAAAGCTCAGTCCGGGGCGTGACAAACCTGCGCAGCGCCCGGATGCAGAGCTGTGTGGTGTCATGCATCCCGGTTCCGAATGCCGTGCCCGGATCGATGTGCAGAACCATCTTATCCTGATCCTGCGTCTGCACCTCCTCCCAGGACGGGATCACCAGCACATCGTCTATGGTAAACTGATGAAAATACTGTTTCCAGTTGTTGATCCAGTCCAGATCCTCCGTCTCCTCCACCGTGACGCTGCCCTCCCCGATCTCCATAAAGGCGCGCAGCTCCTCAAGCTCCCTCTCAATGCCTTCCAGGATCTCCTGGTCCGTAACCGTCTCCCCGTTCAGAATAAGCTTCCGGCATTCGCAATCCGGCGCTTCCTCCCCGGCCTCCTCCACAAAGAAGCTCAGGTACGCGATCCCGTCGTCCTGCGGGCCCTGGGGCAGAATATCCACAAACATCTGCTCCTTTTCCAGCGCAGTGAGGGGAACCTTATCCTCAATCTGAGCCCCCTCGAGACCGATATCATACAGGGCACTTATAATGATATCCTCCGCCTCTGTGACTGTCTTTATCTTAAATTTCATCCACTTCATAAGCCGACATATCCTTTCTTTTTCAGGGATCGATGCCCTGACAGGCTTCATTCTATCACAGAAATCCCTTCCCTTCCACCTTTACTTTCCGTCGGGCGTAAGAGCGGCTGAATTTGGCACATTTTTACAGATCCGCCGCGGGCGCAGTCCAGAAATGACAAATGTGTGAAAAGCAGCGTAGATTATTCGCCTCTTATATGTTAAACTTATATTATATTATTTTAGAAAATTGTTCGATAAAAACAAGCCGATAAAACAGGAGCCCCGTATGAGAAAAAACAATCTGAGCGCCTTCGCCTTTTTCCTGCTCACTTCCATAATCCTTATTATTTTTCCCGTTACACTCTCCTTCATCTACCTGCATAATTCCGTATCCTATATCAACCGTCAGATCGACAAAAGGCGTGCGCAGGAGCAGGCCGAGATTGAAAAGGTCGTAAATCTGGCTTACATGGATGTCCATATGATGGGATACCGCGTCGTCAGCAATTCGCAGATTCGTTCCTACAGCTTCGCCCAAAGGCGCGACAGTCAGGAGGAGTTCGAGATCCTTACCTATTTAAACAGCTTTGCCAACGCAGAGCAGGGGGCGTCAGACAATTATTTTGTCTATTTTCCCCAGCACGACCGGATTATCTCCAACAGAAGAAGCAGCCCCACAGGGAACTATCTCAGGGATCTCTACCCCAAATATCAGGATTCCATTGAGAAGCTCTTTGGAGAAGCCCACAGCAACAGATGGATCCTGGTCAGAACACCGCAGGGGACCGATCCGGAGCTCTTTTATGTCAGGTCCATCACCTCCAATACGGGGGCGGAGCAGTCCGCCCAGCTCTGGGTGGAAATGAATCAGAATTATCTGAAACAGAGAATCGGCCTGTATCTCACGGAAGGGGACTGCTGCCTCCTCGGTACGGACGAGGATCTCTTTTTCTGTGTGGGGGACGAGGATCCGCAGGAGGATTACCGCCACCTGTTTAATCAGTACAGCGCTTCAAAGGAGGATACGACCAGCCTGCATCTGCTCTCCCCCGGCGTACAGGGGCTGAAGCTGTTTTATCTGGAAAAAAATGTATCGGCCATCGGAACCTATTTTGACACCTTCTCCCTGGCCGGTGTGGAGCTGATCTTCTGCATTGTGAGCTGTGCCCTTCTGGCTCTGTATTTTTCCAGATATCATTCCGAAAAGCTCCGGGGTATTGCAAAAGCGCTGGGCGGAGAACAGGAAAAAACGGCGGCATTCGCCGGAAACGAGTATGACCGGATTATGGGGTATGTGGACTCCTATCAGAAGGATTATCACCAGATCAATGAACAGTCAGACCGTTACCGTCTGGCCTGTCAGAATCTCTACATGAAAAATGTTCTTCTGGGCGCTATTGCGGACAGGGAAAGCATCCGCAAAACCATGGACGTATATGATATCCACATGCCCGGAGAGCTCTTTAAGCTGCTTCTGTTTTATGAGGCGCCCGAGGCGGACGATCTGTTGGCGGAGCATGGAGGAAAGGCGCAAAAAGAAGAGCTGGAGGAGATCATCCGCACAGAGGTCTCCTTCTGGATTCCGGACGGGTGCCAGGTCTTTACCCTGGCAGATGAGGGAAGATATGTCTGTATCCTCAATCTGGGGGACGAGACCGTAGAAAAGGATACGCTGACAAAAGAGACCGCGGAGAGCATCAGGCAGATCCTGCTCGGCTTTGACCTTCCCGACTACTGCTGCCGTGAGAGCGGCTTCTGCCGCCTCGAGGAGCTCCCGGAAGCCTACGCCAGGCTTTTGAAAGAGCTCTCCCCGGAAGTAAAATCCGATCATCCCGCAGAAGAAATGGCCGAATGCGTCCGTCAATGCCTTGAGATCATCAAAACCCAGTTCAGCAACCGGAATCTTTCCACGGATATTATTGCCACCCAGCTTGGCGTCAGCCGTTCCTATCTTTCCAGTTTGTTCAAACAACAAATTGGAACCGGTCTTCTGGACTATATTCACCACTACCGGATCAATGAGCTGAAAAAGGAGCTGGCCAGAAGGCCGGACATGAAGCTGCAGGTTGCGGTGGATATCACGGGCTTTGGCAATCAGGCCACCCTGATCCGGGTATTCAAGAAGATTGAGGGAATCACGCCGGGGCAGTACCGGGACAATATTCAGGAAGCTGCCGTCAGGGAATAACGCCGCAGTCCCTTCATGCCTGTCGGGGCAAAGCAGGCAGAAACAGAATGTAATATATGCCAAAGCCAAAGGCGATGTAAAGGGAATCAGTCACATATTTGCATCGTTTTTGTTTGGTCAACAAAATCATAATATACATTTTGAACAAAAGGGCGTATGATAAATTCGCTAGCTAGTTACAACCCGACAACACACAAATGTGGAAGGAGAAATTTATGAAGAGAAAAGTAGTAGCATTGCTGCTGGCTGCAGCCATGACCATCAGCCTGGCAGCCTGCGGGGGGGATGGTTCTTCTTCTGATTCAGGTGCGGATACCGGGGCATCTGCCGATACGGACACTGCACAGGATACAGAAGCCAACAGCGAGGAAGACACAACGCAGGCCGCCGACTCCGGGGAGGAGAGCGCAGACACCGGAGCAACGGAGGCACTGTTTGAAAGAGATGAAAACGGAATCCCTGATTTAAAGGGAGAGACCATCACCATCTGGATTCCTTTTAATGGAGATTATACGGACATTGCGGACAACTACAGCCAGTGGGAAGTTGTTCAGAAGATGGAAGAGCTGATGAACGTACATCTGGAATTTACCCATCCCGCCATCGGGCAGGACGCGGAAGGATTCTCCCTGATGATGGCAGGCGACAAGCTTCCCGATATTATAATGTACGGCGGCATCGACAACTATTACCAGGGCGGCGTGGCGGCAGCCTACGCGGACGAGGTGCTGTACGACTATACCGATCTGATCAACGAGACCAACACGCCTTATTTTATGGAAAAGATCCTCAACGACCCTTACCTGGGCAAAGACGCATATGACGACGAAGGCCGCATCATCCGCCTGGGCGCCATGGTCAGCGGCAGTGAGGAATCCTGTACCACCATGTTCGGCATCATGATCCGCAAGGATTATCTGGAAGATACGGGGCTGGATGTTCCCGTCACCATCGACGACTGGACCGAGATGCTCACCGCCATGAAGGAGAACGGTGTGAAATATCCCCTGGTTGTGGACAATGAGGGGAACTACTGGCAGACCAGAAACGCTTTCTCCTCCGCCTACGGCGTAGACGCCAACGGTTATTATGTGGAGGACGGCGTGGTGCAGTACGGCCCTTACGCTCCCGCTTACGAGGATTACTTAAAGAAGATGAACGAGTGGTATACCGCCGGTCTGCTCTGCCCTGACTTCCAGTCTCAGTCCAGAAGCGATTCCTGGTCTCAGATGGCCAATGACGAAGCCGGCGCTATCGCCAACCACACCTGGGATTACACGCCTTCCTATTATCTGCCGGTGGAGGAGTCCAATCCTGACAAGGCTCTGGTTGCGGCGGACCTGCCCGTGCTCAACGAGGGCGATCCCATCCATCTGATGGTGACCAACCGTGGTCTGGCCCTTTACAAGTACATCACCGCAGACGCCACCAATCCGGAAGCCTGCGTATATTTCCTGGATGCCCTCTACACCGACGTGATCTCCGATCTGCTGGAGTATGGTATCGAGGATAAGGGTTATACCGTAAACGAGGACGGCGCGAAGATCATCACCACCCTGTCCAAGGAGCTTTCCGACGAGGTAAGGCTTGGGGCCCGTATCTATGAGATGTCCACCGCCTCCGACTATGATATCGACTACATCAAGAATTATAAATACTGCAACGGTGTTCAGCCTCAGTGTATCGACGTGCTGATCGACGATGGGTACGACTGGATTTATCCTGACGGCGCAACACTCACCACAGAGGAATCGGAGGACATCGCAGCCTACAAGTCCGACATCGACACCTACGTGGACGAGATGGTAGCGAAATTCATCACCGGCGCAGAATCCTTTGACAATTACGAGACTTACCGCGAAACCTTAAAAACCCTCGGCGTCGAGACTCTGATTGCCGACTATCAGGCGGCTTATGACCGCTATGATGCACGTAACTGATATCTGCGCACGACATCCTGGTAAATACTGACATAAAGCGGATACAGGTCACCTGGCTATCGTGGTAACCTGGTTGGGAGAGCCCCAGTAAGGACTCTCCCAATCTTTTTAAAAAACAACTATTGGAGGGTGGATATGAAGTTTAAAAATTTTCTGACGGCTTTCAGGAAGGATCTTCGCAAGCATGCCGCAATCTATATCATGCTGATTCCCGTGCTCATCTATTTTGTCCTTTTCTGTTACCGTCCCATGGCGGGGCTGCTCATCGCTTTTGAAAACTACAAACCGAGAAAAGGAATCTGGGGTTCCGACTGGGTGGGCCTTAAGAATTTCATCAACTTTTTCCAGTCGCCCTTTTTCTGGCGTATTGTAAAGAACACACTTTGGCTCAGCTTCGGAACGCTGGTTTTCGGTTTTCCCTTCCCCATCTTTTTTGCTATCTTACTGAATGAAGTAAAAAATCTGCGCTTTAAGAAGGTAGTCCAGACCATCACCTACCTGCCCCACTTTATCACCATGGTGATCATCTGCAGTCTGATCATCCAGTTCACAAATACGGAGGGTTTCATTACCACCATGGTCAATACGATCTCCTCCCACACGGGAGCGCTGATCACGGATGAAAAATGCTTCCGGGCGATCTATATCATCTCGGAAATCTGGCAGACCTTCGGCTGGAACTCCATTATTTATTTCGCGGCCATTTCGAGTATCGACGCGGAACAGTACGAGGCAGCCCGGATCGACGGCGCCAGCCGCTGGCAGATGATGTTCAAGATCACTCTGCCGGAGCTGATTCCCACCATCATGATCCTTCTGATCATGCAGTGCGGCCGTATTATGAGCGTGGGCTGGGAGAAGGCTTTCCTGCTTCAGACCCCTATTACCTACAATACTTCCGACATCATTTCCACCTATGTATACCGTCAGGGCTTCGTGGAGATGAACTACAGCAACAGTACGGCGGTCGGCATGTTCAATTCCGTTGTCAATCTGCTGCTTCTGACCGTCGCCAACTCGCTGAGCAAGAAGTTCACAGAGAGCAGTCTGTGGTAAGGAGGAAACAATGGCGAAAAACAAAAATATCATCAGACACAAAATGCGTGAATCGCTCTCAGACCGGATTCTGGTGGGCGTCATTTACGTCGTTATGACCTTTCTTGCCGTCATCACGCTTTATCCCATGCTGTACGTGCTCTTTGCATCCTTCAGCGATCCCATCCAGTTTGCCATCAAGAAGGGGCTTCTGTTCAAACCCGCGGGCTTTTCCATCATCGGTTACAAGTCCGTGATGACCATGCGGACCTTCTGGAGAGGGTACGGGATGACCATGTTCTACCTTGTGGCAGGTACCCTGATCAACATGACTCTGACCATCCTGGGTGCGTACACCATGTCCCGGAAATTCATGCTGCGCAAGCCCATTATGCTCCTTATGATCTTTACCATGTACTTTGGCGGCGGCATGATCCCCACCTATCTGACTATCAAAAACATGGGAATGACCGGAACCATCTGGTCCATTCTGCTTCCCGGATGTATCAGCGTCTACAACCTGATCATCCTTCGCACCGGCTTCGAGGGCATCCCCGAGAGCCTGGTTGAATCGGCCGAGATGGACGGGGCAGGGGATCTGACGATCCTGTGGAAGATTATCCTTCCTCTTTCCAAGGCCTCCCTTGCCACCATTACCCTGTTCTACGCGGTAGGCCGCTGGGGCGAGTGGTACAACGCCATGGTTTATCTGGAGTCCAACCGCAGCCTGTATCCTCTGCAGATGATCCTGCGGGAGACGCTGGTGGAAGGACAGAATCTGGATGTGGCCGTGGACGTGATGGGCGTGTCCACCGCCGACTCGATTCTGGTGAAGGAGATCTCCAAATACTCCATGGTAATCATCTCCACCGTACCAGTCCTGATCGTCTATCCTTTTGTGCAGAAATATTTTGTAAAAGGTGTTATGATAGGAGCAGTAAAGGGATAAAGAAAAGAGGAATTATAAGAAAATGGAAACCAATACGATACTTGAAACCAGTCCCGCGGTATTTGCCGTGGGACGAGCGTATGAGATCATGGTCCCGGTCAGGAAAGCGTGTCTTATATGGATCCAGGTGGGCGAAAGGGTCTTCGCCGATTCCTGGCAGGGAATTATGCGCTCGGATGTAAAGGTACACCGGGTGCGCATCCCCATGGAGGCGCTGGATGAGGCCGGAGAATACACCGTGATCTCCCGCGTATTTATCGAACGCTCCCCCTACTTTCCTCAAATGGAGGAGACACAAAAGACGCGCTTCCTCTTCCATCCGGTCAGAAACGACCAGGAGAGTGTCAGAATTTATCATATCGCGGATGTACACAGCCACTGGGAGCCCGCCGTGCGTGCGGCGAACGCCTCCGGCAGGCCGGATCTTCTGGTGATGAACGGAGACCTTCCCGAGGACGGAGGGAGCGCGGAACATATTCTGACCATCTATAAGCTCGCGGAGGGCATCACCGGCGGGAATATCCCCATCGTATTTGCCAGAGGCAATCACGACTGCCGGGGTACTTTTGCGGAGCATCTGGGAGAATACATTCCTCTGGACGGGGAGAGGACCTATTACACCTTCCGCCTGGGTCCGATCTGGGGCGTAGTGCTGGACTGCGGAGAGGACAAACCAGACGATCATCCGGAGTACGGCGGCACGGACGGAACAATCTGGTTCCACGCATACCGCCAGGAGGAAACCGCTTTCTTAAAAAGGGTGGCGGAAAACAGGGATATGGAATATAATGAGGAGAGCGTGCGCTATCGGTTTGTGATCGTCCACAATCCCTTCACCAGACAGCTCGAGCCGCCATTCGGCATCGAAAAGGAAATCTACAGCGAATGGGCCGCCATTCTGAAGGAACAGATTCATCCGAATCTGATGCTGTGCGGCCATATCCACGAGACGGCGGTCTATGAGCCCGGCGGCGAAATGGATCATCTGGGACAGCCCTGCCCTGTGGTAGTGGGAGCCGACCCTCTTTATCTGCACGAAAGGAAAGAGGACAGCTTCGTGGGAGCGGCCTTTGTTTTACAAAACGAAGAAATCCGCCTCTCCTTTACCGATTCGGAAGGAAAGGTGCGGGGGCCGGAACACCTGTGGAAGATCTGATATAACCGTACCTGTGGAATCATACTTTTAACACAAAAGGCACATGCTCTCTGCGGCATATGCCTTTTCCTTTGTCGGAATTTTCCTTTGCCGAAAGCATGGTTTCTGGCAGACCCGGCCGGGACGTCACTCTGCCCGCTGTGCGCAGGGCCGTGAAAAAGGAGGATGCGCAGATAAAATACAGGTTTTACAACACATATATTGCAACAGAGAAAAAGCAGACTCGCGAAAGAAGGAAAGGAACGATTTACCCAGATGATACAGGATATTTTCCCCAGAGTTTACCACAACGAATACCACGACATCCAGCCCGAACCGGATGACTGCATTCTGATTTTCCACAGAAATACGGCGCTGGTAAGATTTGAGGGCGGCCGGCTGCGATTTCCTGTCCTTGGAGAGCTGAAAAGCTTCAGAGCTTCCGAAGCAGGCCCGTCCTTTTATTATCTCTTTTCCATCGATGCGCGCAGATATTTTCTGGCTTTCCCGGCCGCTCTCCCCTCGTCCCCCAGGACAGAAGACGCCCTGACCGGGGAAAACATGCCCGCCGCGCTTCCCGGTTACGCCTGGGAAGATGTGCGCATTTTCCGCACGGCCATGTCCCGGCACACCGCCTTTGCGGGAATCACCGCCCATCATCTTTTCGGATGGTATCAGACCAACCGGTTCTGCGGACGCTGCGGCCATCCCATGGAGGCAGATCACAGGGAGCGGATGCTTTTCTGCCCCCGGTGCCGCAATATGGTTTATCCCCGCATCTCCCCCGCCGTCATCGTGGGCATTTTAAACGGGGACAAAATCCTGATGAGCAGATACGCGGGCCGTCCCTGTGCCAACTACGCTCTGATCGCCGGATTCGTGGAGATCGGGGAAAATGTGGAGGATACCGTAAGGCGGGAGGTGATGGAGGAGGTCGGGCTCAGGGTCAGAAACCTTCGCTATTACAGGAGCCAGCCCTGGGCCTTTTCCGGAAGCCTTCTGATGGGATTTTTCTGCGACCTGGACGGCTGTGACCGGATCACCCTGGACACCGGGGAGCTGGCGGAGGCCGGGTGGTTTTCCAGGGACGAGATTACCCTTGAGGATGATCACGTCAGCCTCACCCGGGAGATGATCCTGCGGTTTAAGAGGGGAGAGGTCTGAGGGATGGCGTTCCGTGTAAAATGGGAAAAGGCACACGCAGTATCATGTGCCTTTTCCCGGATATAAGGTTCCCGCCATGGATTTTCAGACCACCGCCTCAGTAATTGTCCTTTCTCCAAGTCGAATTGTTTTTATCCCTGTCTGCTTCTTTTTATTAAAATTAAAGCTCAACAGGTATCCTTTTTCTAAATGATAGTAATCCAGATACTCCAGCAGCTGCCTTTCTCCTCTTTCATTGTAGGCGTTTCCCCGCCAGATCTTGAGCTCTACCACAAACTGTTCCCCGCAGTAATCCACGATCACATCCGTGCGCTCCATATCCCTGGTCCGGGCTTCGATATAATAATTGCCCACTCCATTGATAATCGGCTTTAAGTAAAGCAGAAAATACCTCCGCCCTGCCTCCTCCAGAAAAGCCTCCCTCTGCTGCCCATACAGATCGCCAAAATGCACCACGAACTTTTCCAGCACCAGATCCATATTCAGACGTCCATTCTCAATATACCGGTTTCTGTTCCGCACCGCCGTCTTATATATCTCATTGTCCAGCATCTCGTCCCCGAGAAAGAGATTATACAGAACCGTTTCAAAGATCCTGTTGGATATAACCGCCGTGCCCATGGAATTTTTGATGAAGCCAAACATCTCCGCCACCTCCAGAGACCGGTTCAGCGGATTGTAAGGAATCGTGCTTCCCGTAAACAGAAGCGAGTAAAGCAGTGCGCGGAGTCCGGGATAATCCGTCAGCTTCCCCACAAGGGATTCAAACAGCGTATTTTTTTCGGCAAGCAGGCTCTTAATCGCCTCCAAAATTCCCTCCCTGGTCCAGGCCATGCGCCTGTCAGGATACTGCTCACTGCCCGCTATCCGCTCGTCGGTGAGCTTGCAGATCCGCGACACCAGAAAGGGATAACCGGAGGTATAGTCATAAATCAGCCGGGAAATGGCCTGAATATCCATCCCCGTGTCATAGTCCGCTTCATAGTCCGCAAGCATCCCCGCTATGTCTTTTACGGAAAAGCTCATATCCACCAGAAAGTCTGCGGCGATATTCCAGGGGCTGTTTACCCTGTGTTCATCCTCCGCCACAAACCGGCTTTTCAGATTTTTGACATCATAAACCCCTGCGAGAATAACCGACCGAAAAGTCGCCGTCTCGTCCCTTCCGATATAGCTGCCCCGGAGCTGGGAGAGAAAATCCAGAAAAACCTGATTGTTTGTCGCACTGTCAACCTCGTCGATCATCAAAACCACCGGCCTTGCCGACTCCTGACACCACTTACAGAATATACCGGAGAGATCAGCCAGCCTCCCGTCCCGGTCGCTGCTTTGCACAAGCTCTTCAAACCGCCCCCTGACACTGTCTGGCATAATCTGGTTCAGTCCGGGCTTTTTCAGGATCTCTCTTGCTATCGCTTTTATAAAAAATCCCTCGCTCTCAAAATCCTTATGGCTCAGTCGCTGGAAATCAAGGCTGAGCACCGCATATTCGTCCCGCAGAAAACGCTCCAGCGCCTTCAGCGTCGTTGTTTTTCCGTACTGTCTGGCGCGGTTAATGGCAAAGTAATCCCCCCGGTCTACCATGGCCTTTATTTCCCGCAGCCGTTTATCGATATTTACCATATAATGCAGTCCGGGCCTGCAGTCGGCGCTTACGTTAAAGATTCTGCTCATACTTTTCCTCGTTTTCAGGCGGTCTTCAGGATATCTTCCGTCAGGATTGCATCCCGCTCTCTTTTCTGTGTGGCGTTACGTTCATTGTACTTGCCCGCCCCGTATCCTGTCAACCACTCTCTCCCATTCCGCCGCCCTTTGGCTCTCTGCAGGTTTCCCTGAATTCAGCCGATGGCCTTTCAGAGAGAAAGCCCTGTGGCAAACAATTTTTCCTGTCAACCGCATGTTTTTATCCGTTATCCCTTAAATATGTTCTCTCATATCATTTGCAAGCATTGCAATACCTTTGCCTTTCCCAAATCCCGTTTATCTCCTGCCGATCTCCGCATCCGACTCTCTCACCACGCTGTGGGCCTTGATATACTCCACAATTTCGTCCGCCTGGGTAAAGGCCAGTCCCACATAGGTGTCCGCACAGCCGTAATAGATGGCGATCCTGCCGGTGGCGGCGTCCTGCATGGTGGCGCAGGGGAAGGCCACGTTGGGTACAAATCCTCTCTCCTCGTACCATTCCTGGGGCGTCAGCAGGAAATTTTCACAGCGGTATTTCACAATGGAGGGATTGTCAATGTCCAGTATGGCCCCGCCGATGCTGTATACAAAGCCGTTGCAGGTGCCCGTCACTCCGTGGTAGAAAAGGAGCCATCCCTCGCTGGTCTCGATGGGGGCCGCGCCTCCGCCGATCTTCACGCTCTCCCACCACTCGCTGCTCTTGCCCATCACATGACGATGCTTTCCCCAGTAAACCAGATCCGGGCTCTCCGAAAGGAAAATATCCCCAAAGGGCGTGTGGCCGCTGTCGCTGGGCCGGGAGAGCATCACAAAATTCCCGTTGATCTTTCTGGGAAAGAGAACTGCGTTCCGGTTAAAGGGCAGGAAGGGATTCTCCATCCGGGTAAAGGTCTTAAAATCCCTGGTCCTGGCAAGGCCGATGGAGGCCCCGTAGAAATCCTGACACCACATGATATAGCAGGTGTCCTCCACCTTCACAAGCCTTGGGTCGTAGGCGTAGACAGGCATGAAATCATTGCCTTCCTCATCCTGAAAGGGGATCTTTTCCTGGTCGAACTCCCAGTGGATGGCGTCCCTGCTCCTTCCCAGATAAATATAAGGAATCCCGTTGGTCTGTTCCCCCCGGAACACGCCGATGAAGCCGTCCTCATAAGGCATCACCGCGCTGTTGAAGATCCGCGCTACGCCCCTGGCCGGATTGCGGCCGATGATGGGATTTTCGCTGTATCTCCATACCGGCGCGTCCTGCAGCCCCTGCGGCTTTTCCTGCCAGGGCACCCTGTCCGTGGTGATCCCGTAAATCTGTACCTTACTCATGATAACCCTCCATTTGCAATTAATTTTATTGTTAAATTAACAACTAACATTCTAAATTAAATTAATCAATATATTTTTATTATTTTAACCAAAAAAAGCCGGCCATACGGCCGGCTTCCCACAAATCATATCCCCTCAGTTTCTCTTTGCCACAGATTTCTTATAAACGATTTCTCCGCTTACGATCTGGATCCCTCCGGTATATTTTTTGCCGTTTATCTTCCGGATCAGGGACCGCACACAAAGCTCCGCCATCCGCTCCATATCCACCCGGTAAGTGGTAATCCTGTCATTGTCCATCCCCTGGGGCAGGAAATCGTCCACTCCCACCACAGAAATATCCTCCGGAACCCGCAAACCCTTTGCCTCCAGACTTCGGATCAGAATGTCCGCGGTGAAATCACAGTTGCAGACAAACGCCTCCATCCCCTCCCCCTGGCCGGAAATATCCTGAAACAGGTTCCCTTTCTCATCCCGGTCGGGAATCTCCCAGGACGGCTCAAAGGCGATCCGGTTTTCCCGCAGGGCCCTGCGGTATCCCCAGTAGCGGTCCGCAATGCTGCTGGTGGCGTCCACCCTCCCCACAAAGCCAATCCTGCGGTGCCCCTGCCTGATCAGGTAATCGGTCAGAAGGTACGTCCCGTAATAGCCGTCGGAGATCACCGTGTCGAGGCTGGCCAGGGGAACGCAGGTGTCCAGGAAAAAGATCGGAAGCTGCTCCTGGGATGCCAGGAAGCCGATATACGCCTCCCCAATCTGCCCAAGAAAAATTATTCCGTCCACCTTCCCGTCCTGCATCAGCCTCGGCAGGCTCAGATTTTTTTCGCCCTCCGGGGTCAGAACCTCCAGCATCCCGAAATAGTCGCTCCGGTATAAGGCCTTCACCACCTTTTCATGGAGCTGTCCGTAAAAGGAGAGTGAGTACCCATAATACTGTTCCGGCACCACGATACCGATATTTCCGGTTCTGGCGTCCGCCTCCGCCTTCCTGGCCGCCGCACTCACATAGCCCATCTGCGCGGCAAGCTCCCGGATCTGTCCCCGCAGGGCATCGCTGACGCCGGGCTTGTCCGCCAGTGCCTTGTACACCGCTACGCTGCTGACGCCTGCTCTGGCGGCAATGTCCGCCAGCGTTACTTTTTTCGCCATCCCATCTTCCTTTCCAGAAGATATCACCCTCTCTTGCCCTTCACTGGCCCGCCTGTCCGATCAGGACCTGTTTTCCCGCAAAGGCAAATCCATATTTCCGGATTCGGCCGGGCAGGATTCCTCTGGTCTTAAGCGCAGAGACATATCCTTTCGCCCCGATCTGTTCAAGGGCCGCCCTTACCGTCTCCTCCAGCCCCTTCTCCCTTTTGGGATTGTGAACCTTAAACCCCATGATAAACGCCATATCCACCTCCCGGCGGGGTTCCAGAAAAATATCATATCTGCCGAATCCGCTTTCCCGGTTGGAGGTTATGATATACCGGTCCGCCAGATCTACCATCAGTCCCAGCACAAGCCCATGATAAAAACGCTCCGGATCCGGCCGTGCGGGATTTTTTCCCGTGTCAAAATAGCTGAACATCTCGAAGACCACGTCGTTCATATACGTGTTCATGGCATCCGTATCCCCACAGAGCAACGCCCTGATAAAATCATTGTATGCCGCGCTGCTTTCGGAAAACCACCCTCGATCATCCTGCCGAACATCAGACGAACCTCCCGGTTGGTCAACGCCAGGCTGTACCGTTCTTTTCCATCCGAATCGTCAAAAATATATTCCTCCACCCTCAGATAACCGGCCGCCAGAAGAAGGCTCCAGATTGCGCTGTTTTTCTGTCCCAGCTGCTCAAATATGATCAGCTCATCGATCTGGGTCCGCAGGGTCTCTCCGCTCAGGAGTCCCTCCATACTCATCTTAATATTTTTGTCCCCCTCCCGGATCAGCTTATCCACCATGCTGTTGCTGCTGGTATTGGCCCACCAGGCCGCGAACCGGCGCTTCTCCAGGTAATTCAGGATGAACCAGGGGTTGTAGATATCACGCTGCCTTCCAAAGGTAAACCCGTCGTACCAGTCCTTTACCTTCTGCTTCATCCCTCCCAGGCCATACTCGGAAAGGGCCTCCCAAACCTCCTTCTGCGTAAACCCAAAGCATCCTCGTACTTCTCCGAGGTTGTAGTAACGACTTCTATATTATTGAGATCTGAAAAAATGGACTCCTTACTGACCCTGGTGATTCCTGTCATAATTGCCCGCTCCAGGAACGGATTGGTTTTGAAGGTGGCGTTAAAGAGCTTTCTGATAAACTCCGTGAGCTCCTTCCGGTATCCTTTCACCCAGGCTTCCTGCAACGGCGTATCATACTCATCCAGCAAAATGATCACTCTGCTTCCGTAACAGCGCGAGAGATATTCTGAGAGCTTGTGAATGGCCATGGTGGCCACCACCTCCGGCATATCCATGGATACCCTGCGGAAGTCCTCCTGTTCCTCCCCGGAGAGAAGATCCCCTTTCAGCAAAAATCCCGACCTGCGGTACAGGTCCGTGATCAGCTGGCAGATCCGAAGCACCGCGGACGGATAATCCGCCTCCTTCACCGTCGAAAAGGAAAGGCTGATCACCGGTCGGGTTCCCTGCATATTACGGTATTTTTCATCCTGCCATATGGCCAGCCCTTCAAATATCTCTCCCTTTCCCGCATACTGCACGGAAAAGAAGCGCTCTACCATATCCATGGTCAGCGTTTTCCCGAAACGCCTGGGCCGGGCGATCAGCGTCACGTCGTCCCCGTTTTCCCACCAGTCTCTGATAAAGCCGGTTTTGTCCACGTAAAAATAGCCGTTAGCGATCATCTTTTCAAAGCTCTGTACCCCAATTGCGACTGGTCTTCCCATGACAGATACCTCCTCCGGCTGCTTACGCGTTGCCCCATTACCGGTAAAAATAATTATAGCAAACCATCCCGGCAGTGTCATCCTTATCAGGAAATCTTTTTCCCTTTACCCCGTATAATACCGGGCCTGCGCATTCCAGAACGCGTAATACTTCCCCTCCTCATCCGTCAGCAGCTCCTCGTGGCTCCCCTGCTGGATCACCTGTCCCTGATGGAACACGCTGATCTCGTCGCAGAACTTGCACGAAGAAAGGCGGTGGCTGATGTAGATGGCCGTCTTGTCCCCCACGATATCATTAAATTTGCTGTAGATCTCCGCCTCCGCCACGGGATCCAGCGCCGCCGTGGGCTCATCCAGTATGATAAAGGGGGCGTTGCGGTACAACGCCCTGGCGATGGCGATCTTCTGGGCCTCCCCGCCGGACACCTCCACTCCGTCCTCCAGAAAATCCTTGTAGAGCATGGTGTCCAGCCCATGAGGCATGGCCGCAAGACGCTCCCCGAAGCCCGCGTCGATGAGGGCCTTCTCTGCCCTGTCCCTGTCGTATTCCCGGCTTCCGGCCACATTTTCTCCCAGGGGCTGAGCGATGAGCTGGAAATCCTGAAATACCACCGCGAATATATCCATATAGTCCCGATAGTCGTACTTACGGATATCGATGCCGTTTAACAGAATCTCCCCCTCCTGAGGATCATAGAGGCGGCACAGAAGCTTGATAAAGGTGGTCTTGCCGCTGCCGTTCTCTCCCACCACCGCCATCTTCCGGCCCACCTTAAATTTCATGTTCACATGGCGCAGGGCCCAGCTCTCCGAACCCGGATAGCGGAAGGAAACATCCTTAAACTCCACCTCGTACTCCCTGTCCGCACGCTTCTCGGTGGACAGGCTCCCCTGATACATGGCGCCCGGGATATCCAGAAAGGCGTAGGTGGTGCGCAGAAAAACCGTATTGGCTTTCATCGTTCCCATTGTCTGAATAAGAAGGGAAATATTTTGCGCCAGGGCGGTGACAGCCCCCACATACTGGGTAACGGAGCCCACACCGAACGCGCCGGCCCAGGCCTTCAGGCAGACAAACACATAGACCGCGCCTGTCATGACGGCACTGATCGACGCCCCCAGCATCTCCCATGCCCCGATCGGGCCTCTGCCCCAGGCCGCCATAGGGCCCGTGGATTTGTATCCATTCTCCGATTCCAGGTAATGCCGGGCGATAATCTGCTGGTTATACATACGCTGATCCATAGCCCTGGAGCGATCGATGAACAGGCCCAGAAAAGCCCCATAGATCCGGTTTCCCAACTTGGCCTGCTCCGCAAAACGAGTCCAGTACCCCTCGGCCTTATTGTGACACACAGGCCCCAGTCCGGTGGCCAATGACAGAATCACGATCAGCCCAAGCAGAAATGCCGGATGGTTCAGAACCGTAAACCTCCCTGCCGATTCAGGCACAGGCATCGTAAAGAGGCTGATCGTCAGAGCCATGGCCCCAAGGGCGCCTGCCAGTCCCCGGATCAGATCCGCAAAACAGGAAATCAACACCTGAAGCCCCCAGTTTCCCCAGTTCCTGTTCTGGCGGATCTGGGAAAGGAGATCATGGCTTCTCCCCGTATCCACATCCACAAAATCCAGGGACAGCATTTTATCCGCGAAAATATGCTCCTTACGCGCATCCCATTTACTGTACATATACTCTTTCAGACGAAGGAGAAGTCCTGTGAGGACCGTCAGCGCCACCGCGCTTCCAAGTGCCGCCAGAACCAGTGCCCCCAACACCTCCCGTCTTTTCTGCCCGGCCAGCTCATTGATGATCCGGGCGGCGAGATACACGTTCACACAGGGAGCCAGCGCGCTGATCGCCGAATGGAGAGCCGTGCTCAGAAAAACCCCGGGGCAGTAGCGGCGCATCTCCTGACAGGCCCGATAGTGGCTCTGTAAGGTCTCCCGTAAGGTAGCCTGATCTTCTCTGATATTATCCGATTTCTTTTTCATCGAAATCCCTCCCTTCCCGATAGTAACGCGCCTGCATCTCAAACAGCGCGGCGTAGCCGTCTTTCCGTGCAAGCAGCTCCTCATGGGTTCCCTCCTCGGCGATCCTCCCATCCTTCAGGAAAAGGATCCGGTCGCAGAAGCGCGTGGAAGCAAGCCGGTGAGAGATGAACACCGCAGACCTTCCGGCAGTCATCTCATTGTACCTCATATAGATATCCTGCTCCGCCAGCGGGTCCAGCGCCGCCGTGGGCTCGTCCAGAATCAGGAACGGACCGTCCCTGTACAGCGCTCTGGCCAGCATCAGGCGCTGGTTCTGGCCGCCTGAGAGCTCCACGCCATCCTCATACACTTTTTTGCCCAGATGGGTATCCATGCCCCCGGGAAGCGCTCTTATCTTCTCCGCGAGCCCGGCCTTTTCCAGGCTCTCCACCACCCGCTCCATATCAATATCCGAGACGGCCTGAGCCACTGTCTGAGCGATGGTAATATCCAGCGCGGAGTATTCCTGAAACACTGCGGAGAAGAGCCTGTAATATTCCCGCCTGTTAAACTCCCGGATATCGATGCCGTTTAGCAGAACCCGCCCTTCATCCGGGTCATAAAACCCGCACAGGAGCTTTACCAGCGTGGTCTTTCCCGCACCGTTCAGGCCCACAACAGCAAGCTTTTCCCCTGGATGGAGAGTCAGGTTCAGATTCCGGACGATCTCTCTGTCCGTGCGGGGATAGCGGAAGGTGACATTCTCCAGCTTCAGTTCATAGCAGTCCGTCCGGGGGATATCCATCCCGCCCTCAAACCGGAAGGGCTCCGGCAGATTCAGATACTCCTGGACGTTGGAAAGATCCAGGCATTCCCGATACAGCATGCCGCATTCCTCCAGAATGCCGGTAATCCAGTTGGAAAATCCGGTGAATGCGGAAAAGTACAACAAAAATCCAGAGGCGGAAATTTCTCCCGCCAGCGCCAGGCTGATCAGATATCCGTAGGCAATACCATTTCTCAACAGGCCGAGAGATGCGTCCACCACACAGGACCAGGCATAGAACCGCTCCCGGCGCAGAACGAACGCTTCATAGGAGCGCAGGACGCTCTCATAAACGGAATCCAGCCAGGAGGCCAGACCGAATATCCGGATATCCTTTGCCAGCGCCACCGACTCGGTCTTTTGACGGATATACTCCATTTTCCGCTGATACTCCCCCTCCTGTTCCCGGTGGCGGTAACCCCACCCGCTAATACGGCTGCTGACAAAAAATCCCGCCAGTGCCGTGAGCGCCACCACCAGAAGCAGGAACAGGTTCGTATCCGCCAGCAGAAGCAGATAGATCCCGAACCCTGCCACATTTACGAGCAAACGCGACAATGTCGTCCAGATATGCTCCGTGGCCGCCATGTTACTCCCGCAGGCCATCATCGCTTTCTCCTGAAGCTTAAGCGCCTCCGGATCACTGCTGTTGGGATAGGATGTCATGAACGCCTTGTCATTCAGATCCATCACAATTTCCGTGCGCACCTCGCATCTCCCAAACAGTGTATTCGCATTTACATACCCCAGAAGGGCGTTCAACACCACCAGCAACAGCGCGAAGAACAGAATCGTCCCCAGCAGCTCCGGCAGCGGCGCGGCCTGCTCCACCTTTGCAAGCGCCATGGGCGCGATGAAAAGCTGCGCAAGGTTGAGCCCCACGCAGAGCGCCGCATACGCCAGCGCCAGCCAGAGAACGCTTTTCACATGACGCCAGGCCATCCCCACCATGAAGCATATATTTTGCCAGACGTTGTATTTTGGTTTGTTTTTCTCCTTCAACCTTCTCCTCCTTTTCCGCACGGCTTTTTCAGGCCCGCAGATGCCGCGCAGACACGCGCCTGTATCTCAGCAGACGCCATTTATGTTTTGCAGGCCAGGTTATTGTAGCAAAAAAATTCACCCCGTGGCCATTTCAGGGGTGAATCGTTCAGATCGGGGGATGAACTGCACTTATATCCTGTTTCCGGTCTGCGGTATTAAAATCTCCGTGGTGAACGCGCCGTCCTCGCTGGCCCGTTTCAGATAGCCGTTCAGGCGCTCAACAATGTTGTCGATCCGCATAAGGCCAAAGCCGTGACCCTCCCCTTTGGTGGTGCGGAACCTTTTTCCCACCTTCGCCAGCTTCCTGTCGGCGGTAAAGTTGGTGAAGGAAATATAAAGCTGCGTCCCTTTCATGTCCATATACACCCGGATCATACGCTTTTCCTCCGGAAGAGCCATGCTCGCCTCAATGGCGTTGTCAAAAAGATTCCCGATGATGCAGCACAGATCCAGCTCCGACATGGACAGCCTCACAGGAATCCGGGCGTCCGCCCGGACCGCGATCTTTTTCGACCTTGCCAGAGAGATCTTGCTGTTCAAAATGGCGTCGGCCATGGGGTTTCCGGTTTTCACCGCGGTGTCCACCGTATTTAAATCCGTGTCCAGCCTGTCCAGATACTCCCTGATCCCGCGCATATCGTCGTTGGCCGCCAGCGCCTTCATCATCTGGATGTGATTGCGGTAGTCGTGCCGCCATCCCCGGATCTGGCGGTACATATTCTCCACCTCCTGATAGTGGGTCTCGATCAGCTCCCTCTGGTAGACGGCGATCTGTCTGTCAGTTTTTCCGGCCAGAATTCCCATATGCTCCCCTTTCCACTCTCTTTCTGCGCATATCAGATCTGTGTATGCGGCGCAGAGACAAATCCTGCCTTTTCTCCTCACTGCATATTTATGATTGCCTGGTTCACCTTTTCATACGCTCCCCTTGGCAGGGGGATCGCGGAACCGTCGTTTAGGTAAATATCCTTCCTGGTCACCCGGCAGATACAGGACAGATTCACCACCGCCGAGCGCCCCACCCGGCAAAACCTTTCGTCCAAGGCGTCCAAGAGCTCCCCCAGCGTTTTCCGGACCACATAATCCTCCCTGGCGTGGATGGTAGCGTAATTGCCCTGCACGTCGATATGACGGATCTGATAAATTGGGATGCGGATCAGCCCTCCGCCGCTTTCCAGATTCAGTACCCGCTCATTTTTGCCGATCTTTTCCACGGCTCTGTCCAGAACGCAGAACAGCTTTTCCTCGTTTACGGGCTTGAGCAGATAATGAAGGGCCTCCACCTCATAGCCCTCGGCGATATAATCCGAATATCCCGTGACGAACACGATCTGCACCGTGTCATTCTCCCGCCGCAGTCTGCGGGCCATGGCGACCCCGTCCATAACGCCCATCTCAATGTCCAGAAGCAGAATCTGAAAATCGCCCTCCTCCTCATATCGAAACAGAAAGTTCTCCGCAGAAGAAAATTCCGAGATCTGCAGACTGTGTCCCGCTCCCTCCGCCCAGCGCCTCGCCAGCCGGGACAGGAGAGCTCTGTCCGTTTCCATGTCGTCGCAGATGGCTATTTTGTATTTCATGCTGTTTTCCTTTTCCAATTTCTTTTCATGCCTTCGCTCTTAAATTATATCCTGTTTTCTTTCGCTTTTCTACTTTTTGTTTTCGGGAAATATCATCAAAGGCGGATCAGCGCAACAGCCTCTGAAACATGCCTCTTGCGGCAGACAAAATCAGGCTTTATAATAGAGAAAATACAGGGATAATATCAAGGGCGAAACAGGGCAGCAGACGCTTAACTGGGAAGCAGAAAGGACTGGCCGTCGGACATGGCTGTATATCTGAATACAAACTCTGCACTGATATTATATACGCAATTGGTAAACAGTGAATACTTTGTCGATAAGTCTGATATCATCAGGACGATAAACAGGCGTGTCGGAACCAATTCCAAATATATCTGCATCACCAAACCCCGCCGGTTCGGGAAAACATCCATATTAAATATGCCGGGGGCGTATTACTGCAAAGCTTATGACGCCAGATCTGTCTTTGACAATCTCAGCATCAGTCAGCACAGCGATTATACAGTGCATTTAAACAGATATAATGTGATAAACATGTGTTTCAGTAACCTGCCCGAAAACGGGAATTCCTATGAAGACTATGTCAGTCTGATCAAAGAGACGCTCAGAGATGATATCCTGGAAGCCTGTCCCGAACTCAAAGGCAGAGAATTTCGCAAGATCTCCGATCTGTTGGCGGCCACAAACGACGAATTCATCTTTGTCATAGACGAATGGGATTATATATTCAGTCATGAGCTGTATCCTGAGAGCCAGAGAGATTTTCTGGAATTTTTGCGTGATCTTCTCAAGGACAGACCTTATGTTGCCCTCGCCTATATGACAGGAGTCCTTCCAATTAAGAGATACAGCACAGGCTCCGCATTAAATATGTTCAGAGAATATACTATGCTCAATGACCCCTCCTTCCAGAAATATTTCGGCTTTACGCAAGAGGAGGTGGCGGTTTTATGTAACCAGCAGGCCGCGCTGACGCTTGATGAAATCAGTGAATGGTACAATGGATATCAGACCGGCGACGGTGGGCGCATTTATAATCCAAGGTCCGTCATATGCGCTCTGGAAGATTCTGATTTCGATTATGTGGCAGAGCTGGTCAGAGAAAAAGAATACTGTCAGAAATTGTGAAGGGAAGGTGCAAGAACAGTCCCCGCCGTTGGGATCAGCTATGATTCCCGCCAGAAGACACATCAGTGCCTGATTGAGGAAATTCATTAATCCTTCTTTATAACCTTCCCGCACAAAATCGCCACACTGACCGGAAAAAGGCGGATAGCCCTGCGCTCTCCGCCTTTCAGTCTCCTATAATACACGATAAAGAATTTCTCTGAATCTCCTGAAAAATTAAAATTCCGGAATCGTGATCTCGATCTCCCGTCCCGCCTCTGCGGACTTGAAGATCCCGTCAATGATTGCCTGATTGTAAATAATCTGTGAGGAGGGCACCGGCGCCGGGGTGTGATTCTTCACGGCGTCCAGGAAGGAACGGATCTTGCGGTCAAACAGCTTGTTAAAGTCCGTGCCGTCTCCGATTACGGGGATCTTCGTCTGCGTCTGCTCCCCGCAGATCTCCTGGTACAGGGTCATCTCTCCGCCCACGCTGCCATTCCAGCACTCCGTGGAGGGAATCCGAAGACCGCCCTCGGTTCCCAGAATGATGGTATCTCCCGGGGTGTCCAGATTCATGGCCCAGGCGATACGGAAATCAAGGATGATATCGCCCTCCAGACGGATGAACGCCGCGGCGAAATCGTCCACCTCGAACTTCTCGGCGTACTCCGGATGTGTCGGATAATAATCCGGACGTGTTCCGAAAAATGCCGACTTATAACCGGATACGGTCAGAGGCTTCGGATAACCGATGGCGTTTAACACCATATCCAGGGAGTAGCAGCCGATATCGCCCAGCGCGCCGATTCCCGCCGTTTTATCCTCGATGAAGGTGGTACCGTAAGGGGTAGGGATTCCTCTTCTTCTTCCGCCGCCGGTCTGGATATAATAAATCTTCCCCAGCCTGCCGCTCTCCACGATCTTCTTAATCATCTTCATGTTCTCGTCCAGTCTGGGCTGGAATCCGATGGAGAGAACCTTTCCGCTCTCCTTCTCCGCCTTGCAGATCTCCACCGCTTCCTCCAGAGTCACGCACATGGGCTTTTCAAGAAGCACGTTTATGCCCTTTTTCAGCGCGTAGATGGCGCACTCCGCATGGGTCCTGTTGTAGGTGCAGATGCTCACCGCATCCAGATTAAGGGACGCATCGTCCAGCATCTCTGCGTGACTTCTGTAGCACTTCACGCCCTCCATGTCAAACTGTTTGAAAAAGGCCTCCGCCTTTCCCTCCACCAGATCAGCACCCGCCACGATTTCCACGTCCGGCTGGTTCCGATAGCTTGCCAGATGGGCCTCAGCAATCCACCCGGTACCGATGATTCCGACTCTTACCTTCTTGGAGGTATCGATCACGGTCTGCTCCGTGTTCTCCTTAAAACGATCCTGAATACTTGCTGCCATAGTTATTCGCTCCCTTTTTTATTTTTATGAATAGCTCTTAAGAACATCCAGCAGATACTCTACGCTCTCTCTCGCGCAGCCCATCCGGTCCAGTCCCATACTGGGCTCATCCTGCTCCACGATCAGCCATTTTGCGCCGCTCTCAATGGCCGCCGCCACAATCGCAGGAATATCCTGGCGTCCCTTACCCACAGGACGGAATTCAAAGGCTTTGCCTTTCTCTTTGTCGTCCTCAATGCCGATCAGATCATACATCTTCTCTGTCTTCTCGCCTGTAAAATCCTTTAAATGAACGGTAGGGATTCTGCCCGCATATTTCCTCACATAAGCGGCCGGATTCTCCCCTGCCACATTCACCCAGCAGGTATCGATCTGGGTCTGCAAAAGCTCCGGTCCAACCTCCCTGTACAATACGTCCAGCGCGTATTCGCCGTCGATTTTCACAAACTCAAAGTCGTGGTTGTGATACTGCAATACCATCCCCTTACGCGCACAGACCTCGCCCACGATTTTCGCATACTTCAGAACCTCGTCGAACTTCTCCGCGCCAGGTCTGTATTCCTCTGTCAGGTAGGGAATCACTATGTACTGGCAGCCCACCTGCTTATAGCTCTCCACAACCCCTTCCGGATCCTCCTTCATCTCCTGAAAGGGCACATGCGCCGAGAGCGGTACAAGACCGATTTCCTCGCACATTCTCTTCACATCCCCGGGCGCATTGCCGTATAATCCCGCAAATTCTACGGCGCTGTAGCCCATCTCCTTCACCTTGCGCAGCGTGCCTTCAAAATCCTTCTGAAGCTCATCCCGGACAGAAAACAACTGCAATCCAACCTTGTCCTTCCACATAATTAACTCCACCTTTCTTTCTGCAAACAACGGACAGCTCACTCCGCAGACCGCCCCGGTGTTAATCGCGCCGGCGTCCGCTTAATGGGCGGCTCCCGCCCACAGATTTGATAACTGTTATTTACATTTTATCTCTTTTTCTTTATAATTCCAGTCATAAACCACTATCTTCTGGTCATTTATTGCTGTCGGAGGTGCGCGCGGTGTTATACATCATTGAAAACAGGAAGCATGTCCTGTCATCAGAATACATTGAAAACGGTCTTTCTCCCATCCCTCACTTGCATACTCATCTGGAGCTGATCTATCTCACAGCCGGTTCCAGTATTGCTACCGTGGATTACATGGATCATCCGGTTAAAAAAGGGGATCTGTTCCTTGCGTTTCCAAATCAGATCCATTTTTACCATGACATTCATCCATGCAACGGAAAATTGCTGATTTTTTCCCATGATCTGTGGAAAGAGCTGAAAGATACCTTTCAGAATAAAGTCCCCTCCCATCCTGTCATACGACGCGACCGACTGCCAGAGGATACAGAAGCTCTGCTGGAAAAAATCATGGCGCAGAACAACGGCGGCCAGCCCTACGGCAGACTGGCCGCCAGAGGGCTTCTGCTCGCCCTTTTGTGCGAGCTTCTGCCCCTCATGACTCTTATTCCCAGCCTCAACAGCTATGACAGCATCAAAAATATCCTGATTTACTGCTCCGGCCATTACACCGAGCCTCTGAGCCTTGACATTCTCTCCCGCGAGCTGCATCTGAACAAATACTACATTTCCCACCTTTTCAAAGACCGGATGAAAATCAGCTTTCCGGACTTTATCAACGGTATGCGCGTGGAGCACGCCTGCAATCTTTTACAGCAAAACCCGGATATCACCGAAGCCGCCTTTGCCTCCGGCTTTTCCTCCGTGCGGACCTTTAACAGGGCTTTTTCGAAATTTATGGAGATGACTCCCAGGGAATATATTAAGGACGGGCAGACGTAGCTTTTCATCGGTCATACCATTTTGCCTGTTCCCGGTACAGCCTGGCATAATCTCCCTCCCTGGCAAGCAGCTCCTCATGACTTCCCTCCTCCACGATCCTCCCGCCGGAAAATACCGCGATCCGGTCCGCCAGGGCCGCCATCCCCACCCGGTGGGTCACAAAGATGACCGTTCGCCCCTGCGCCAGAGACAGGTATTTCTGCAAAATTTCCGTCTCCGCCAGCGGATCCAGGCTGCCTGCCGGTTCGTCCAGAATCATCATCCCGCCGCCGCGGTAGACAGATCTTGCAATGGACAGTTTCTGCCACTGCCCGCCGGAAAGCTCGGCTCCCCCCTCAAACTCCCGCCCCAGCAGGGTATCTTCCTTATCCTTAAGGCTCCTGTGCCCCGGGGTATGTAAACCAGACGTCCTTAAACTCTATGGACGCCTCCTGCGGAACCTGGTTCTGCTTTCCGTACGCCTCCTCCGGCAGGGCGAAATACCGGTCATAATAATCGTAGGCGTTTCGGTACTTCCCCAGGGCGCGCGCTGTCCGGGCCAGTCCCTCCAGCCCGTTTGTCCCAAACAGGCCTGTAAAAATGGTCATGGTGAGGGAGACCAGCATGCCGATGCTCAGCTCCCCGCTCCAGTAGCAGGAAAGAAGCATCAGGGCACAGGCCGGCCGGGAAAGCCTGGTGAGGCAGGTCTTTTTCCAGTTTCTGCGCAGGTTCCCAAGGTAAAAGCCTTCATATTCCCGATTCCGTCCGCTGAGCCTCTCCCCGTAGGTCTTTATCAGATGGTCCGAGGCATCCATCAGGTAATTTTCCTGCAGGTACTGCCGCCTGCGGAGCATATCCCCCAGAACCGTATAAGATTTCTCCTTTTTCCAGTACCGTTCCATCTCATCACTGACCTGCCTGCCCGAACGGGCCGTGATCACGCTCTCCAGCGTAAACGGGAGCAGAATCAGCAAAACCAGCTGCCACCGAACCCGGCCAAGGGCCCAGAGCATCCCCGCGCTGGCTGTCATGGCAGAAAGGAATCTGCACACGGCGGAGGGAAAAAGGAAAAGGGCCGCATCCTCCGCACGGTCGCATGCCTTGTCGATAATCTCCCTGGAATCCTCCCGCTCCAGATATCCGTATTGAATCCTTTTCAGCTTTTCAAGCATCCTGCCCTTATATTCCCTGTGCAGAACAAGGCGGCATCCGGGCCTTACACAGCGCTCCAGCAGCAGATCGCCCGCCGCTGCCGGGAGCAGGGCCGAAACCACAAAGGCCGCCAGATATGGGATATACTGCCAGAATGGCGTCTCCTTTGCCGCAACGGAGAGCCCCATGTCGAAAACCCGGCCGTTGAGCCATACCGAAAAAGGCGGAATGATCCCCATCGCCAGCCCTGACACAAACGTAAGAATAACCAGCCACGGGCTCTCCGCCCAGAATAGCGGTAACAGCTCTCTGTACTCCCGAATCAGTCTTTTCATCCTTTACCCCTTCCGTCCCGGATCAGCCTTCCCGGGAAGATTCCGGCCATTGTGAAAAACCTTCTTTTCTGGCCGGGACTGTGGTATCTGTCTCTGATTTTATTTCAGGCGTGCAGTGAATGCCCTGACCTGTTGTGCTCTTTTCTGCACAGGCCCCCGCGCACAAAAATAAGTGCAGCAGAATTATCCTTTCCTGCTGCACTTACATTAAATGCATCCTCTTTCTTAATAAGCTGGTCTGTAAGGCAAAACGGCACTTATTTCCCGCTTTCCGCCTTACCAGAGTCTATCACATCATGTCGGTATAACGGGCGCTTCCCTGTACGTTATATCCCCCGTCAGCCGTATATCCGCTGGCCGCATTCGCCTGAGTGGTCATATAATAGTCCACAAGCGACGCGTTGGTGGCAACCGAAGAACCATAGTCTTTGAAAAACCGCTGAACCTGAGACATATCCGATTTTTTGAACACGTCTTCATCGATCTTCATTCTGCCTTTGTAATCCACACTGATCCCGAACTGCTTAAGCGCGTCCTCACTGCGGGCCGTCTTCTCCCTGATATAGGACAGGTTCGCCAGCGCGCCGGAATTTGTGCTGGATTCGGCGGCGTCAAACATCTTGTTGTAATTGTTTACAAAGCTTCTGGCCGTACCAAAAATCTTCTCAACATCGTATTGATATGCGCCGTTCTTATCCTTTATCTTCTCATATAACTCATCCGAAGCAAGCTTTCTGCCGTCTGCCTTAAGACCGGCTGCTCCGGTGGCGGCCGTACTGCCTGTGTCGGTACCTTCAGTGGCACTGGTACTGGACGAAACGCCTGCAAACTGCACGCGTGACGCGATCGTAGAGCCATAGCTCATAATATCGTCAGCTGAAAACAGATCCTGTACTTTGGAAACGCCTGCCGCCTTCAGAGTAGCCTCATTGAGATCCAGCGTCCCATTGGCATTGACCGTAACGCCGATCTCCGCCAGCTTATCCGCATTGGCGGCCGTGCTGCTCATCATATTCGCCACATAGGCCGTTTTGTTTGCCAGCGTGGAATTCTTCGCTGCCTTCACCACATCATTATAATTCGACACATACGCCTTAACTGCTGAAACCGTCTTATCTGCCGCGCTCCTGCCATCCGCATCGGTGTATGTCTTGCTGCTCTGCAGCGTTGAAACAGAAGATTTCAGGTTCGAAAGCCCCGTTGTCAGACTGGCATTTGCCTCCTGGGCTTCTTTGGAAACCTTCGGATTCTTCTTTTCTTCCAGAATTTTATCAAGAACATTGCTGGTTCTGGTCTTCGAACCGGACGACGCCGTACTCGAGCTCTGCCCTGTGCCATAGTAGCTCTTCATGAGCTTGCCATAGCTGCCATTCTTGATGCTGGCATAATCTGACAGGAAATTCAGATTTGCGCTGCTTCCGGACGATAAATTCTGAAACAGATAAGAATAATCCTGTTTCTTACCTACATTAATATTGATCCCCATTGTCATCACTCCTTTGAATAAAATATGGACTTCCGTGTCCTTACACCTGATATACACATCATATCATCGTAATATTTATATAGTTATTATTACTATAACACCTGCATTTCAGGATTGCAAGATGGCCTGCAAAAAAACCATGGCCATCGTAACAAAAAGCGCTGTCCCTGTAATAAGGTGTAAGGCCGGCTTTTTATCTGCCTGTTCCTCATAATGTATATCGACATGGATTTTATAATATCTTAACAATATAATGAAAGAAATTTTATTCTCTCCCCGAAAAAACCGAGTCCTTCATGACGCAGTTGAGACCCGGATTTCCTTCGGCGCTACCTTCCTTGAGTTCATAAGCAGCCACCAGATGTGCAATGCCGTGAGGAAAATGACCGGTCATTGAATCCACGTCGTCCTGCAGGAAATACCTGTACAGTACCCAAAAGCTTATCAGAATTGGATAGGCAGGAGCATTAAGTAAGGCCAAACTTAAACATTTACAAACGTTACAGGATAAAACGTAAAAGGGGATCAGATTGCTCTTGACAGCCTCAATATACAATCGTATAATTCATTATACATTCGTATAAATGGAGGGATTAATATATGGGAAATACGCAAAAAAAATTAGGGGAGGCGGAACTGGAAATTATGCAGGTGATTTGGGACAGTGGAAATCCTGTAACTTCAAATTATATTTTAAAAGAATT
>CANOVJ010000006.1 GCA_947570615.1 uncultured Lachnospiraceae bacterium | reverse complement strand
TCTCCACCTGTTCCTTGCCGGAAATGACAAAATTCTTTGTGATACTTGAAGTTGTCATAATAAACACCTCCCTTTGTCAGTATGGTTCTTCCGATGCAATTCATACTTTTCTATCTCTATTTTATTATCTTTATCGACTAAGGCAACAAAACTTTTATGAATTTTTTATAGTCTCTTTTCCGCTTGCTAATCCTCCGTTTCAGAGGTAAGATACGACACCAGGGAAGGAGGGATTGGATGGGAATGGAACCTGCATTACACCAGTTGATGGGCATCCGCATGAACAGTGTCATGAACGGCATCACAAACGGGGACGGGGAATATCAGGCGATCATCCGAAAAACGGACGAATACTCCGACAAGCTGGATAAAATAAATCTGTCGAAGGAAGCCCGGCTGCTGATAGACAGCTACGTCAGCGAACAGAACGCGCATAGCACAATCTTGTGCTATTGATCCCGGTATGGGATGCCCGCCTACTTACTCGGTTATTCTGACTGCAAAGAGATTCTTTTGGAAAAATGCCTTTTTGCAGAGCCGCAACAGGCATCCTGAGAAAGTAAAACCAAGTGCATAATCGCGAAAAAAAGGCTCAAATCAAAGGCTCTTTTTTCGTTTCCTCACTCGTATTAACCCACTTTCCCAACTGCCGCGATTTGCCCCGTTCTGCCCCACAAGTGCCGCCAATTCCCGGCTCCCCGCCGTGCTGCCGTGATATTTATAAAAAATGTCGAACGCTATACCGCTATCAACCGGTCAGACAATCATCATATGCGGATCTTCGCACAAAAAAGCAGAACCCCCGGCCATATTGAATATGCCGAAAAGCCCTGCCTTTTGCGCCTGCCTGCGCTCTTAAGCCCCGCAGACATTTTCAGTCCTGCAGATGGCTCATGAAAATCATGGAAAAACTCAGCCGAGGATTTCCCGAACGCACTGTGCAAGCCTGTCACATTTGCAGTTGGCGAAGAAATACTCTTTGAATTTCTCCCCGGATAACGCGCCCTTAACCAGCTCCCGGTCGAGGTCTCTGAGGATGGTCTCCATGTCTGTGTGGGTGACTTCCTTCACGCTGTCGAGGATTTTCTTGTTTCTCTGCTCCGGGACTACCCTCTCTTTGGGGTATCCGCCGCCTCCCGGCGCGCAGAAAAGCTTTTCAAAAATATACTCCAGGTTCAGCTCTCCGCCCCAGCCGAAATTCTCCGCGAAGGGAAGGGCGATGCAGTTGCCGTCGTTCACCTGGGAAAACAGATACGCGTCCAGCGGGGAGGTGATGTGGCCGCAGAGCACCTTCGGGAAGGAGTTGCAGGCCAGCATGGCGCCCTCTCCGGTGCCGCAACCGGTGATCACGTAATCCGCCGCACCGGAATTTAAGAGAACCGCCGCCAGAATACCGTTCTGGACATAGGTGAGCTGGTGCTCGTCCTGGGCGGAATACATTCCGTAATTGAAGACCTCATGGCCCATGGGCTCGACCACTTTTTTCAGGGTGGAACAGATCATGTCGTTTTTGGCCGCCTGACTGTTCTCATTGATCAATGCGATTTTCATTTTGGGTTTCTCTCCTCTCAGAATTTACTGGGGCTGCTTTCCAATGTACGCCAGGATACCGCCGTCCACATAGAGCACGTGGCCGTTTACAAAATCGGATGCGTCGGAGGCCAAAAACACTGCAGGGCCCTGTAAATCCTCCGCCTCTCCCCAGCGGGCCGCGGGGGTCTTGGCGATGATGAACTGGTCGAAGGGATGCCTGCTGCCGTCCGGCTGGATCTCCCGAAGAGGAGCGGTCTGAGGCGTTGCGATGTAGCCGGGGCCGATGCCGTTACACTGGATGTTGAACTCGCCGTACTCGGAGGCGATGTTCCTGGTGAGCATCTTAAGACCGCCCTTGGCAGCCGCATAGGCGGAAACCGTCTCACGTCCGAGCTCGCTCATCATGGAACAGATGTTGATAATCTTTCCGTGACCCTTTTTGATCATACTGGGAATCACAGCCTTGGACACGATAAAGGGCGCGTTCAGATCCACGTCGATCACCTGGCGGAACTGCTCTGCCGTCATCTCACACATGGGAATCCTTTTGATGATCCCCGCATTGTTCACCAAAATGTCGATCACGCCCACTTCCTTCTCCACCTGGGCGATGAAAGCCTGCACCGCCTCCTCATTGGTCACGTCGCAGACGTAGCCGTGGGCGTCGATTCCTTTTTCCTTATAGGCGGCCAGGCCTTTGTCCACCAGCTCCTGCTTAATGTCGTTAAAAACGATGGTGGCTCCCGCCTGGGCGTAAGCGGTGGCGATGGCAAAGCCGATGCCGTAGGACGCTCCCGTTACCAGCGCAATCTTGCCTTCCAGTGAAAATTTCTTCATAAAATCGCTCATTTTTTCCTCCATTCTGCCGCCCTGAGGCGACGCTTGAATCCTGACGGTTAAACGCTTCAGATATCAGGCGGCGGTTCGTCACCTCAGATCCTTCATGGCCACATGATCCATGTCGTCAAAGTCCTGATTTTCGCCCACCATTCCCCAGATAAAGGTGTAGGCTCTCGAGCCGCAGCCCGCGTGGATGGACCAACTCGGGGAGATCACCGCCTCCTCACCCCGCACCACGATGTGCCTGGTCTCCTCGGGCTCTCCCATGTAATGCATCACGAACGCGTCCTGGGGCATCTCAAAGTAAAGGTAAACCTCCATCCGCCTGTCGTGAGTGTGGCAGGGCATGGTGTTCCACACGCTTCCCGGCGCCAGCTTCGTCATTCCCATCACAAGCTGGCAGCTCTCCACCTGTCCCGGAAGGATGTATTTGCAGATCACTCTGTGGTTGGCGTCCTCCAGGGAGCCAAGCTCCACCTTGTTCTCATCCTTCACAATGACCACGCCCTCCCGGGGCTCTCCCTCCGGCCTGATCAGCACCGTGGGGTAAGTCCTGTGGGCGGGGGCGCTGTTTAAATAAAATTTCGCGGGATTTTCGGGATCTGCGCTCTCAAACACAATGTCCCTGGCTCCCATCCCGATATACATGCCCTCTTTAAAGCCCACCTCGTATTTTCTGCCGTCTATGGTGATCGTGCCCGGATTACCGATATTGATCACGCCCATCTCTCTTCTCTCAAGAAAATACTGTGCCCGAAGCTCCTCTCCCGCCGTGAGCCTTAAAGGCTCCGTGGGAACCGCGGCCCCTGTGATGATCCGGTCGATGTGGCTGTACACCAGCTTTATTTCGCCCGGTACAAACAGGTTCTGAATCAGGAATTCCTCCCGAAGCCGTTCGGTGGTATAGTGCTTCACATCCCGCGGTGAAGCGGCTGTTCTCAGTTCCATTTTCCTCGCTCCTTTCCCTTTCATCGCCTTGCGAAATTCTCTCGTTTCCCGGCCGCCCTGCGCCGGCAGGACCGCCTCTGATAGTATTCAGTATACATCAGAAAATTGTCTATGTCCTTTCAAATATTTCTGTAAATCTTGCAAATTTTGAACTTTCCTTTTATAATAATAACAAACGCTGCCAGGCGGCGGGCCGGAACAGGCGCAAAATGCTTCGGGAGCAGAGAGGAGTTTCTATGGAAGAGCTTTATTCCTGCAAACAGGCGATGGAAAACTGTTCCGCTACGGAAACCTTTGCCATCGCCCATCTCTATAAAGAAGAAAAAACCATGGATATGCATATCCATGATTGTTATGAAATCTATTACTCCATCTCCGGGGGACGGCAATTCCTGATCGACAACAAATTTTACACCATCGACCCGGGCGATCTGTTCATCATCAACCAGTATGAAAGCCACAAGATCACCCAGGTGGACAGCATGGTCCACGAGCGGATTGTGCTCTCCATCCACCCGGAATACACCAGACGTCTCTCCACTTCGCAGACCAACCTGGACGCCTGCTTTTATGACCGGCCGAAGGACTTCTGCCACCGGATCTCCTTAAGCAGAGAGCAGCAGAGCCGGTTTCTCTACTTTGTCAACAAGATCACCGGGGCGGACGGCTACGGCCACGATATTCTGGAGCAGAGCGCCTTCATGGAGCTGATGCTTCTGGTCAACAATGCCCTGCGCACCTGCCATCAGACACAGGCCAGCTCCGGCGGCTATGGCTACAATCACCAGGTGGACGACATCCTGGCCTACATCAACGCCAACATCACCTCGCCCGTTTCCATCGAGCAGCTTGCCGGGGAGTTCTTTCTCAGCGAATCCTATATCTGCCGGATCTTCAAGGCCGCCACCGGCACCACCATCGGCAAATACATAAACGCCCGGCGCATCAGCATCGCCAAGTCCCTTTTGAGCGACGGGGCCAGCGTCACGCAGGCCTGGGAAAAGAGCGGCTTTTCCGACTACAGCAACTTTTTCAAGGCCTTTACGAAGGCGGTGGGAATTTCCCCGAAGAAGTATGCCCAGTGCAGTGTGAGCTGAAAATCAGCGAAAATAAACCGTCCCCTCCTGCGTATCCAGCTCCGCCTCCCTGCCGATGGGCCAGATGGCGTGATTCCTGCCATGCCCGAAGTCGTCGCAGTATACCACCGGAATCCGGTACTTTTGGCCAAGCCGCCTCAGCCTCGCCAGCAGATCCGCAGGGACCTTCTCCGAATAGTGGCCAAACACCAGGCCGCTCACCGACTGCATGAAATCATATTGCTCCATGTGGGAAAGCATGGCGCTGACGTAATCCACGCCTCCGAACCCTTCATGATCCTCCAGGAATAAGAGGTACCTTTGCTTCAGATCCACCGGAAAATAAGGGTTTCCCAGAAGCATGGCAAAATTCCGGCAATACCCCCCTGTGAGAATCCCCCTGGCCTTTCCCGGCGTCTGTACCTGCCATCTGCTGCCCGGGACATGCTTTTTCACATCCCCCCGGACCAGATGGGACTGAAACTGCGTCTCATCATAGGCGGTGAAATCCGCAAACAGCTTGGGGGTCTGCCCATAGTAGGTCTCCAGACCGGTCAGCGCCCAGACGGCGTTCAGAATCGTGGTTCCGTCGCTGTAGCTGCAGATCCGTTTGGGATTGCGGCGGATCTGTTCAAAGTCAATATAAGGAAGCAGCTCATTGCTCCCCTCGCCGCCGCCGAAAAGAACCAGCTCCACCTGGGGATCTGCGATCAACTGATTGAAATCCTGCGCGCGCTCCCTGGGCGTGGCCAGATAGCCATATGTATCTTTGTACAGGTTGTCCGCTTCCCGCACGTCAAAACCCCTTTGCCTGATCCCGGCTATAAAGCTCTGATATTCCTCCCTCAGCGCCACATGGCTGGGGGAACAGATTCCGATGGTTCCCTTTTCCGACAGACATTTTGCTCTCATTCTTATCCTCCTGTTCTTTACAGATATCCCCTCTCCCGCAGCCATGCCGCCGATTCCTCCAGCGCTTCCACGGTTTTGGTCTCCACCACACAACGCCCGGCGCAGGATTCGGCAACGCCAAGCCGATGAGCCAAATCGATCTCTCCCGTCCCCAGAGTCTGATGGTTCTTCCCGCCCAGTCCGTCATGAATATGGAAATGACACAGCCTGTCCCTGCGCTCCATCAGAAAAGGCTCGTCCGCATTGCCACAGGCGTGAGAGTGTCCGATATCCCAGGTCAGGGCAAACGCATCGCTCTGCAAGAGAAGATCGATGGCCTCCCGCTCATATTCCCGGAAGCCGTCCGTGTTCTCAATGCAGATTTTCGTTCCGACCTCCTCGGCGGCCTGACCGCACCGCTCTCTGAACCGGCGGATGGACGAAAGATATTCCTCTTTGTACCGCTCATAAAGCGCTGCCTTCCGGTCCGGCAAAGTGACGTAAATCCCATGATTCATGTGCATATTCAGAAGCGGCGCGCCGATTTCTCCGGCCGCCCTTATGGCCCTCTCCACCGTCTCCAGGTAAGCTTCCGCCACCAGGGGGTTGAAATCGCACACATTTAAGTTTTCATCCAGATGGATGGTAAAATAGATCCGGTATTTGCCGGCCAGCGCGTTCAGCTCATCTGTCTTTTCCAGCAGCAAAAGCTGATACATGGGGAAATTCATGTTGATTTCCACGAACTGAAATCCCAGCCTCCCGCAAAGGTCCGCCGCAGCCTTAAGATTTTCATGTTCAATGAGTGTGGGCAATCCAAAATCCATATGCGCTTTCTCCTCTCCGCCACAGACGGATCAGACCCTGTGGCAGACTGTCATCAGCCTCCGACAGTATTCAGGCCTGTCTGCCGGAACGAATGTACCTTTCCCTGTCGATGGAAAAAATATACCCTCCATCCTCATAAAAGGAGCTCTGAACCATTCCCGCCTTTTGCATCACGCGGTACGATCCTGTATTATCCTTTGCGCATCCTCCATAAATAATGTCGTATTCCATATCCTCAAAGGCATAACGAAGCAATTCCACAGCGCACTGGGTGGCATACCCCCGGTTACGGTACTTTTCCTCAATGACATAAAAAAGAACTGTCTTTCCCTGTTCCGCTTCGCCGTCCAGCCCGCACCAGCCTGTGATCACATCCGGCTTTTCCTTCTGAAAAACCCCCAGACACAGATGGCAGATTGCCTTCGGCCGGTTTTTCCGATGGGTGTCCTCCATATACCTTAATGCCTCCCGCGCCTGATCTATCGTTGTCTCACGGGGATATTCCCACATTCTTGCAATCTCCTTCAGATCGTCTTGAGTCACGGTACGCAGTATTAAGTCCCTGGTGTAAAGCTCCATCATTCTCTCCCGCCGTCTATCACGGCCCTCATTTCCTCAACGATTTGCCGGACACTTTTGTGATCTGTGTTGATCACATGATCGCCCTCATACGGTTTTAAATGCAGCCAGAAAAAAGAACATTCATTTGCATCTCCGCGTTTTTTGTGACGCTCCCGCAAGGTTTCCTCAGAACAGGTCAGGGTAATGCCCACCACAGCGTAATCTTTTGCAGTCACATCCTTCAATATCGCCTCGCGGATTGCTTTATCCCCAACGACCACCGACGAAAAGAAAACATAGTCAAAGCCCGAATTCAGATAGGTAGATAATGCAAAGGACATTGTTTTGTCACCGTTTCGCAGTCTCGGATCATTGAGTGAAAACGGGTTGACGCACCATGCCCAGTCGCCGTCAAAAAAGGCGCTGTTCTCATAAGAAGTAAAGAGCTCCTGTGTGACAGTGGTCTTGCCCACGCAAGGCGAGCCTGTAATAATAATCAGTTTTTGTTTTGCCATCTTTCGTCCTCCCTCCGGCGCCAGGCGATCATCTATTTTATTCTGCCGCCTTCATGGCCTTTTTTCTGTTTTCTTTCCTGCCCTGCTTCCTCTGCAGCTTCTTCGAGAGCTTCCCCGCCGTCTTATCCTTCTTTTTCACCGTGGAGGCGCGCTTGTGCGCCACAAAAACATGATACCCGTTTATCTCGTATACCTTCACGCCGCCGAAAACAGCGGTCAGTTTGTTTTTGTACCAGTCCAGCCTTTTGGTGACCATGACCATCCTTCCGCCCACAGCCAGTCTTTTAAAGCCCTCCTCGATAAACCTTCTGGGCACGGAAAAGTCCGCGTGATAGGGCGGATTGGACAGAATCAGAGCAAAATTCCTCTCCGGCACACCGGAAAAGGCGTCGCTCACCCGGATCTCCAACTCCGGCACCTGATTACGCCGGGCGTTCGCTCTGGCTCTTTCCACCGCGCCTTCGGAGATATCGCACAGAATCACATTCTCCTGACCGGCCAGCTTCGCCGCCAGAATCCCCACCACGCCGTAGCCGCAGCCCAGGTCCAGAATCCGCTCTCCCGGATGAAAATCCGTGACGGAGAGCATGGCCAGCGTCCCCGCATCAATCCTGTGCGGCGAGAAACCCAAAGGGTCTGTCTCGAACTCCAGCTCAACATTTTTTATCTGTGTGGAAATCATATCATATTTATAACCATACTCCTTTCAAAATCCCGGAGACTTTGTGCGTAGCACAAATCTCCAGATTGAAAATTTTAATTTTCAATCTTGTCCTCCTGACGGCGCCCTCTGCAGAGCATATCATCGGCTGATACCGTAAGCTGACCCGCAGGGCGCGCTGCCCGTTGTTTTATATCTCGACTCCCTCTACTATACCTTACTTTGCCGCCGTTTTCAACGCCGCTTTCCGAAAATACATATACTGCGGTGCAGATCCCAAATCCGCCGCTTTCCCATAGAAAGAAGGTCATCCCTGCAAATCCTCACTCCTCCCACCTGACCGTCTCCCCGGTGCGGATCTCCTTCGTGGCGGAGACGATCACTCTGCTCTGCGTATCCAGCGCCCCCTCCTCGATGGCCGCCCAGTTATCGTTCTGATCCAGAACCCTGACGCTTACCTCGTCCACATAATACTCCTGACCCAGAATCCCTTCCCGCTCCTTTAACACATACACCGAATACCGTTTATCCTTCTCGTGCAGTGCGGACACCGGCAGGCAGAGTCTGTGCCTCTCTCCCTGCTCCGAGCGGGAGATACTGCCGGACATGCCCGGTATCCCAACCCCTTCCGGGAGCTCTGTCAGCGCCTCGTAGATTTCGGAGGACTCCCGGCTCTGTGCCAGATAGGCCACCTCTTCCTCCAGCTCCTTTTTCTCTCCCTCCAGCTTTACCGAGACCGGATCCCCCAAGCTGATATATTTTTTCTGCTCCTTATCCAGAGTGACCTTAAGCCGGCAGGGAAGGGTATCGTCCGAGATCAGCATCAGCGCCGTATCCCCGGTCCTTCCCCCCGCTCCCACCAGGATCTGTGTGATCACGCCGCCAAAGGGGGCTCTGACCACGCCCTGGCTCTCCGCAATCTGCTGCAGACTGCTCAGGCCGTCGGAGACTGCGGAGATCTCCAGCCGCGCCGTCTCCAGGTCGGCGGTGGCGTCATCCGGCAGAAGTATATCCTCCACCTTCCGTCCCGCCTGCCTGAGCGCCTCATCCCTTTGCGCCTTCGCGTCCGCCTCCCCGTAGGCCGCGCTCTGCAGAGCGTCCTTTAAGGCGTCGTCCTGCCCCTGTCCGGCCTCCTCCTCCAGGTCGTTTTCCGCCTGCACATAGCTCTCCATCGCCCGGCCCACCTGGGTATCCTGTAATCTGGCGGCGGTGTCATAATCCTCCCTTGCCCTGGCCAGCTCCAGCTCCTTTTTCTGCTCCTGAATCGCCCGGTTCTCCAGGATGGTATCCACCTGGAGGGAGAGCCTGTGGATCTCCCTTTCCTTCTCCTGCATCATCTCCCCAAGATCCTCCAGATCGATCTGAAAGAGCACGTCGCCCTCCTCCACCCGATCTCCCACCCGGACCGGCATGGAGGCGATGCGAAGGCCCGGCAGATACGTGAAAGGCTTCTCGCCCCCGGCGACCACAATCCCCTGCGCCTCCACCTTATGCTCCACATATTTTGACTCCGGCGTGACGACGCCCACCATGGGAAGCCGGTAAGCGTACACGCTTTTTGACACCAGCGTACATACAACCATAAACGCAAGAAAAATACCGAATCCTGCCACAACCTTTTTCATAATTAAAACCACGCTCCTTTCCAGAGAACGCAGGCTACTCCTTCAGCCCCGAATAAATAATCCCCTGCTCCAGATAGTCCTGCCCGATCACAAACACAAACGCCGCCGGGATCAGGGTGATCACGCTGGCGCAGAATGCAAACCCCGCCTGCCCCCAGGTGATCTGGGGCAGATACAGGGACAGGGGCCAGAGGGCCTTATCCTCCAGAAAGGCCATGGGCTGTTCCATCAGATTCCAGTATTCCAGAAAGCCCAGCACCATGGCGGACAAAAGCCCGCTCTTTCCAAGGGGAAGGCCCAGCCGTACAAATATGGTGATCTCCCCCGCCCCGTCCACCCGGGCCGCCTCCAGCATCTGACAGGGAATACTGCGAAATCCCCCGTAGGAGAGGAACACCGGAAAGGTGGAAAACACCGCGGGCAGAATGATCGCCCCATGGGTATTCAAAAGCCCCAGCCTGCCCAGCACCAGATAACTGGAGAGCATGGTCACCTGAAAGGGCAGAAGCATCAGCACCACATACAGGGCAAACAGTCCCCGGCCTGCCCTGGTCTGATACACCGCGAACCCCCAGGCCGCCGGAACCGCCACTGCGAGCTGTCCCGCCAGGATACAGACGACCAGCTTCATGGAATTCCAGAACAGCACGAAAAACTGGGGCGTCTCAAACAGCAGCCTTCCATAGTTTGCAAAGGAGGGGTAATCCGGCAGGAATTTCCACCGGATAAATTCCGTTCCGTCCGTAAATACCGTGCCGATGTATCCGCCCAGCTCCCAGGCGTCCATCAGAGCCCCCGACAAAAGAAGCAGAACAGGCAGAATCACCGTCAGAGCGGGCAAAAGCAATACCACAGTAAGAAGGGCGCGGCCCGCCGGTCTTCGCAGCTTCAAAAGCTTCTCCGTAAAAACAGGCCGTTTTTTCATTCCGATCCCTCCCACAGCCTCTGCAGAAGCAGGATCGCCCCCATCAGAACGCCTCCGGTACACACCGCTGCCGCCGCCATCTTGTCCAGCTCCAGATTCACAAACCAGTTGTTGAACAGGTGCTGCAAAAGATAAATGCTCTTATCGGGATAGGCCCCCGCCGTGAGATAGGCCTCCCTGTAAATCTTGAAGGAGTTTAAAAAGGACAGGATCACGATGGTAAACAAACTCCCCCTTAAGTTGGGCAATACGATCCGCCACAGCCGCTGCCAGCCTCCCGCCCCGTCCACCCGGGCCGCCTCGATCATCTGCGCAGAGATCCCCGAGAGCCCGGCCAGCCAGAGAATCATCGTATAGCCCATATTTTTCCAGACATAGCTTGCCACCAGCACCTGGAAAGCCGCCCCCGTGCCCAGATAATCCATATGTACCTCCCCATACAGCCCTGTCCACTGCCCCAGGCGGGTGAGAAGCAGATTCAGAAACCCCTGCTTATAGAAGACCAGCTTCCACACCATCACCACCGTGGCCGTGGGCATGGCCAGAGGAAAGAGACAGAGGGATTTGATAAACCCCTTCTTTTTCAGGGAGCTCAGCATCAGCGCCATCACAAGACCCGCCCCCACCAGGATGGGGATACACACCAGGGTGAACCGGACCGTATTTTTCACCGCCAGCAAAAAGGCCTGATTCTGAAAAATGCTCTGGTAGTTCTTCACCCCGTTAAACTCCCCCGTCACCGCCGTGGTGAAGGAACGCTTCGCCACATCCAGAAAGGGAAGCAGGACAAAGGCCGTGATCCCCACAAAACCCGGCAGCACAAACAGGCAAAAATATTTTCTTTTCTTTCTCTCCATTTTCATCCGGACCTTACTCCGCCATATAAATCTCAAGTCTCTGCTCCACCGCGTCCAGGGTCTGCTCCAGGTCAGCCTCTCCCCGGAAATACTTCTCCCCCTCCTCGAACACCGCCTCCTCCAGAACCCTGTCCTCGATACAGGGCGTATCCGAGTTCTCCATCCAGCCGTAAAAGGTATCCATCTCCTCCTGATCCGGGAGATAAATGTTGAGCATTGTCTCCACACCGTCCTCATCCACCATGGCGATGGCGCCGTACTCCCCGTCCTCGCCCACATATCCGTCCTCCGGCGTAAAAAGCGCTTCCATCGCCTGACGGTTGACGGAAAAGCCGCCCAGCGCCTCCTGATTTTCCTTTCCCAGAAACAGCTCAAGGAAATCCATGGCCAGCTCCTTCTGAGAGGAGGCCTGACTGATCCCCAGCACGGTTCCGGGGAGAAACACCTTACTGCACTGCCCCTCCAGAGGAATCAGCCTGGCGTCCTCAAAGCCCTTCGCCTTGTGAATCGAGGTTATATCATAATAGCCGTAAGGGTAGGTGGTCAGTCCTGCCAGGAGCTGCAGCCGCCCTCCCACATATTCCAGGGACATCCCTCCGTAAAAGGAGATATCGTACTCCCAGTCCTCCCCGTAATCCCGTGCGGCGATCTCGGCGGAGGAATACCAGTAGTCCAGGCTTTTCTGATCGATCCCGTCCATCTGCGCCTCATAGATCCGCCTGGTCTGTGTCAGGAATTCAGAGATCGCCTCCCGGTCCATCCCGCCGTCCTCCTTCAGCCATGCGCTCTCGCTGACAACCGAAAAGACCTTCATGATCCCTTTTTCAGAGCAGACTCCCAGCAGGTTCTTCCCCGGATTGTCCGCCCGCAGCCGCTCCACGCCCTCCGCTATCGCGTCAAGTCCCCGCATACCGGAGACGTACTCCTCCTTTCCCAGAAGCACAGGAAATGCGATCTGGGTGGGAATCCCGTAGACAGCGCCGTCCTTCCCGGCGGCCTTAATCAGATTCATGAACAGCTCCTGCTCCCCGAACTCCTCCAGAAAATCACTCAGCTCCAGAAGAAGGCCTTTTTCAATGTAGGAATCCCCGGGAAGTCCGTCCAGCATCAGCACATCGGGCCCCTGCCCCGCAAGGATCTGTGTATTGAGCTTTTTCAGCGCATCGTCCCGGCCGGATACGCCGCCCTGCTCCATTCCCACCTCATATTCCACGAAGACCTCCGGATTTTCCACCTGATAGGCGCTGGCCGCCACCCGCAGATCATAGCTCTCCTGAAGGCTGTAAACCTTAAGCCTTCTGTCAGGAACGGACGCCACGTCAGGGTCCCAGGTAAACCGCACCACCTTCCCGCTGGCAAAGAGGGCGAGAAACTCCCCAGTCTCCAGCAGCGCCATGTCCTTTATGCCGTATCTGGGACTGCCAAGCCTGGACAGCTCCCCGTCTATGAGCCGCTCCACATCCTGCCCGCCGATCACATGACGGTGCAGCCCCTTACTTCCCGCCAGATAAATCTCCCCCTCCTCTCCGGGGAAAAGATACAGATCATACCAGCTTCCTCCGTTGAACTGCCTGTCGGCGTAGTTCTCCTGCACAAAATCCGCAAGAGCCTGATCCTCCACATACTCCTTTTTTTCCATGTCATACAGGAGGGGAGCTGCGAAATCATAGCCGTCCAGGATCATCAGCTCCCCCGCGAACCGGACAAGCTGCACACTCCCCCCGGCCTCCAGAAACAGCTCGCTGCTGCCGTCCTCAGACACCTCATAGACACTCTCCCCAAGGGCGGTAAAGAAGATTCTGCCGGAATCCGAGATCCAGAAGCGGTTCGGATACATTTCCTCCTCAGGGACGGAAAAGGCCACGGGAATCACCGTTCCGTCCGGCCGGATGAGGGCGCAGTCCGGATCCAGGGAAAAGGCGGATTCGTTTTCCTCCGAATCCCCCGCATCCTCCATATCGTCCTCCGCGGGCTCTGCCCCGCCGGTTTCCCCTTCCTGCCCGCCGGTTTCCTCCTCACTCTGTCCTGCGGTTTCTGCCTCAATCCCCGGATTATCCTCCTCATAATCCTCGTAAATCACGGCCAGCGTGCCGTCCGGCGCCATCTGAACGTCCAGGAAAAAGGCGGATTCCATTTTATTCTCCAGCCACGCATTTTTCTCCTCCGCCCAGGAAACGCCCTGATCCTGCGAGCTTTGCAGATTCCGATAGCGGTCCGTGATCGTCAGACTTTTGTCCGGGCGCATGCACAGGCCGCCGGGCTGCTCCAGGACATCGGTCAGGTCGATTTCCTCCTCCATATAGCGCCCCATGGAGCCCTCCTGCCCCTGGGCGTCCTCCTCTCCCCGGGCGCTGTCCTCCCCCGCAGGGCTCTTTTGGGCTCCCTTTGTCCCCTCCCCCGGAACGTCCTGCCCGCCGCAGCCCGACGCCAGCATCAGCGCTGTGGCGGTGAGCAGACACAGTATTTTTCTGACAGATCTTTTTTTCATCCTCAAGACTCCTTTCCCTGATTATGGATATCCCGCCCGGAGAGCCGTTGGTTTCCTGCAGGGAATGACTCCCCCTGCGGTTTCTTCCACGCAAAATGACTATTGCAATAGTCTGTAAATAAAGACTATCACAATAGTCATTCTGTGTCAAACAGTTTTTTATCCTCACTGCTGCCTTATCTGTCAGAGCCTTTTTTCGTACCCGTATTCGTGAAGCACAAGCTCCTTGTCGATCACCTCATCATAAACGCCCCTGGCCCGAACGAAACCGTTCTTTTCATAAAGATGAATGGCGGGGGTGTTCTGATCCACCACGAACAGACGCAGATAATCCGCTCCCAGAGCGCCGGCCCGCTCCATGGCTGCGGCCAGCGCCAGAGCGCCCGCGCCTCTTCCCCTGAAATCCACATTCACCCCAAGACGATCCAGATACAACGCCCTGGCACAGGGGCTCTCCCATTCCACGCCTTCATCACCCGGACCGGATTCGCACAGCGCAAAGGCGGAGACAATCTCCGTCCCCTCCCTCATAAGGTAAAGGCGCTCCCTTCTGATGTCCTCCTCAAAAAATTCGCAGGGATAGATATCATCCCATATCTGTATCTGATCCTCCTCCATCCTTCTGACAATCTGCCGGTACACAGCCTTTATCTCCGGCAGATCCCCCATGGAGGCAATTCTGAAATTCATTTTCATGCTCCATCCCAAAGCCAGCGACTTTTTGTCCAGGAGATTTTGTGCCCGGCGCAAATCTCCGGATCGAAAATATTTCCATCATCTGAAGCTTCCAGTCTTATCTCCATCTGTCGGCATAAGCCTCCGACTCCTCCCGGGAAAGGTGTCTTACCCCGCTTATTTTCCCGTCGCTTCCACAAACGGTGACAACGCCTGTCATGCCGTTCCTCCGGCTGGCAGGGCGCAAAAACAGTCTGCCCGAAAATCCCTCCTCCTCCGGTATCCTGTTGTCCGCAAAAAAGAAGACTGGCTCGCCCTCATAGTAAAGCTGATAATCGTCTCCGGAAACGGTGACGCTGATCCCCAGCTCCCGGTACTCCTCCATAATCTGTGCAATACCGGTCTCCTGGGTCTGCCCTCCGCCCTGCGCCATGGCGGAGGACTCTTCCGCGACGGAGGTTTCCGCCGCGGTGGACGACGTATCGCTCTCCACCACATATGCGCTGTCAACGACCGCCTCCGCGGTGGTCGCCTCCTGGAAATCTGCCGTCACTGTGATCTGGTAATCCTGCGTCTCCTCGCCTCCCGGGACCTGGGCCCACTCTGTCGCCCCGGACACGCCTGCGGCAAAGGATACGGAATGAGAGCCCAGGGCCGTGAGCGCCGCCGTCACCGCTGCCACCGCCGCCAGAGTCGTGAGGGCATTCATCCTTTTCAGCTTCATAACGGCGGTGATCCTCTCAGTCACCGCATTTTTTCCAAAGCCCATTCCGGTCTGAAAGCCCAGACTCCTTTTCTCCGCCATGGAAAGCAGCGCCAGGGCATAGTCTTTACGGCTCTCCCTTCTGCTTCGCACCACGGTCTCGTCGCAGAGAATCTCCATGTCCCGGTTAAAAAACACATACATCGCCCACACAGGCGGATTGAACCAGTGCAGACACAAAACGCCGCGGGCGATAATTTTTTTCAGATTGTCGTGATGCCGGATATGCACCAGCTCATGCCGCAGCCAGAAGACGACCTCCTGCTGCGTACTGTGAGAAATCCCCTTTGGAAATACAATGGCAGGCCGGAAGATTCCGCAGGTCACAGGGGATGCGGTGCGGTCTGAAATACAAAACCTCACCCGTCCCAGCCTCTCTGCTTCCTTCTCCTCCAGCATCCCGAGAAGAAGCGCTTTCTCCCGCTCCGGCATGGGCAGTCCCTCCCGGAACTGCTGCCGGTCACGCATGTAACGATACAAAGAGCCCGCCGTCATGGCCGACGTCGCCAGAGCGTACACCGCCCACAGGATTCTGCCTGTGCCCGCCTCTTCCGCGACGGCCGTATCCTCCGTCACACAAAAGCTCTCCTCTCTGTCCAGGCCTTTCCCCCCGGCTCCCAGCGTAATCTGCCAGCCCATCAGCTCCGGTCCGACATCCGATACCGTGACCTGCATGATCTCCACCTTCTCCTCTGACACCGTGGCGGTGGCCAGATCACCGATCCCCCGAAAGGGAAGCGGCAGCCAGAAAGGGAAAATCAGCCGCACAATCGCAATCTCCCAGAGAAGCACCATAACCCTTCTCGAAACCCTGTTATTAAACAGGAAGCGGAAAGCCGTGATCCCGGCGATCAGAATTCCCGCTGTCACACTCATCTGAATCAGATTCATTTCTTCTCTCCCATGGGCCGGAGCCTGCGCCCGAACCCCTCGCTTCTCATTCCAGCCTGTCGATCATCTTTTTGAGCTGCTCCACCTCCTGCCGGGAGAGCTTGCCTCCATCCAGGAAAGCGGCAAAAAACTTTTCCCTGGAGCCGTCAAACATCCTGTCGATCAGCTCCTCCGTCTCATAGTCCTGCACCTCCTGCCTGGAGATCAGCGCGCTGCACACAAAGCCCGGCTCCGTCCGTCGCACCGCGCCCTTATCCACGCACTTTTTGATCACGGTGTAGGTGGTGTTCCGGTTCCATCCGGTTTCCTCCTTTAATATCTTCACGATCTGCCCCGCCGGAAGATCCCCCTCCCGCCAGAGCACCTCCATAACCTTCCGCTCCGAATCAAACAGCTTTATCATATGGTATCAACCCCTTTCCGACGCAATACCGTCCCGGAATGCCGTCTCTCAGACTATTTCAGTAGTTATATAATACTATCACAATAGTCTGCATCTGTCAAATCGGGCAGGGACTTCTGCCCCTGCCCGTCCTTTCCTTATCTCTGTCCGCCCCCTGTTATTCCCTGCGGGCTTCCTGCTCAAGAAACCGGATCAGCTCCCCGCCCGGAAGCGGTCTGGAATAGTAGTATCCCTGAATCCGATCCAGCTTCCGCTCTCTGGCCGCCATGTCCTGCTGCCTGGTCTCGATCCCCTCTGCCACAATAATATAATCGTTTACATGCATGATCTGCGCCAGAAGATCGATGGTCAGCAGCCCCTTTTCCGACTCCATCATAATCCGCATCAGGGACTGGTCAAACTTGATCACCTCGAAGGGAAGGGAGAGCATGCTGGAAAGATTGGAATAGCCCGTGCCGAAATCGTCCAGATAGAAGCGGATCCCCTTTTCCCCAAGACGCTCCATCACCTGCTTCACCTTATCGAAATTCTCCGTGACCGTGCGCTCGGTGATCTCGATGCGAAGCCGCTCCCCCGCCACGTGATACCGCGCCAGATTCTCGCTGATCCGCTCCTCGAACACGGGGTTGAGAACCTGCTGCCCGGTCATGTTCACGGAAATGGTTTTAATGGGAAGCGCCGGATGCTCTCCCAGAAATTCGCACACCTTTTCCAGAACGATCCAGCTTATGTCGTCGATGAGCCCGCTTTCCTCGGCCATCGGGATAAACTCATTCGGACTGATAAAAGTGCCGTCCCGACCCACCAGGCGGATCAGCGACTCCGCGGACACAAACCCATTTTCCCTGCAGTCGATAATCGGCTGGTAGTACATCTGAAAGGTTTTCTGCTCCACCGCAAAACGGACCTCTCCCATCACGTACTGCTTATGCGTCAGGGCATCGCACATCTCCCCGTCAAAAAAGAGCACGCCGCTTCTTCCCCTGACGGGGAAAACCGTCATCGCATAATTCATTTTATCGAGCAGGTCGTTCGCCGAATCCCCGGGCTGCGCAAAAAAATGTACCAGATGCGCCTTTGCCTTCGCCTCGCAGCTTCCCTCGTCGTGGACAACCCGCCAGTCCTGTTCGAACCTTTTATGTAAAAGGGCGGCCATCCCTTCCGCCTGACGCTGGCGGCACTGCGGCCCAAGCAGCATAAACCTTGAGTTGGCGATCCGGTAGGCCCTGTAATCCGGGTGGGCCTGCGCCAGATAGCCTGCGATCTCCTTCAGCAGCCCGTCGCCGGCTCCGACGCCGTATTGGCGGTTGACATTGATCAGCCGCGTGAGCTGAACCATAATAATGTGGGCCTGTCCGCCCGTGGCCTGGTATTCTCTGACATCCTCAAAAAAAGTTTTCCGATCCCGCAGCCGGGTCAGTGAATCATAAGCAGCTTTTCTGTTTCCCATTGTCCAATCTTTCCTTTATCTTATCAGGATCTGTGAGCCTGTCCCTCAGACGGTTAAAAGTGAGAGAGCTTCCTTCTGCGATCAGTATACCATATTCAGAATACAAAATCTATCTGTTTACGCCCCGTCATTTCCACTTATTCAAAATGGAAAAAGCTTTTCACTTCAGGTAAAATTTTAATTTAAGAAAATTTTCGAAAACTGTTGACAGAAGGAAAAAAGAAAGATATAATAACAATCGTTCGCAGGAATGGCGGAATTGGCAGACGCGCACGGTTCAGGTCCGTGTGGTAGCAATACCATGAGAGTTCAAGTCTCTTTTCCTGCATGAAAGAAGCCCCGAAAGTAAGGGCTTCTTTTTTTGTGTTGCATTTTGTGTTGCAGGCCCGCATATGGAAGTCTGCTGCCGGTGCAGCATGCGGGCCGCGCGGCGGGCATGGGAGAAAGTCTCCCCTGCCCGATTACTGCAATTTACCCCCGTCCCCCTCCCTGCTTCACGTTCTCCAGCAGAATCTCAAACAGCGAGCGCAGCATTTTCTGTATGGTTTTGCGGGTCGTATCGTCCACCCCTCTGGCCGCCCGAAGCACGTGCTGCAGGCACCTCTTCCAGTCCGCCCCGAACTCAAACACATTGGAGGCCTGGGAGGCGCAGACCACCTCGTAGAGCGTGTCCACAAAGGCGTGGATCTCCTCCTCGGACAGGGAGAGAATCCACTCATTTAAGGCCGTATCCCGCACAATTTTGGCTCCGGCCATATTCTTTGCCCGGACAAAGGAGCCCTCCTCGATCCTCCAGGTGTAAGTATTGTGCTGAAGCATACCGATTGCCCTGCTCTCCACGATCTCATATTCGCTGTGATCCTCCAGGATCATCCCGACCAGAGAGGAGCGGGGAATAAACTTGGAAACCCTCTGCTCAATCTCCTCAAAATGCCCCTCCCTTCGGATCTCCGGCCGGAAGCCCGGGCCATCGTTGCTGTACACCCGGATCAGCCTGTCTCTGATCTCCGGCGAACAGTTCATGGCCGCATATACCGCCAGATTTCCTCCCTTGGAGTGCCCTCCCGCATAAAAATCCCCGGAGACATAAGAGGCCGCCTTATTCATATATTCCACCGCGATTTTCTGGCTGTGCAGGGGCTTTGAAAAGGCCATGTTCAGATCCTCCTTCCAGCCAACGATGGTGGCGTCCGTCCCCCGGTAGGCCAGATAAACGCTTTTGTCCCCCAGAATATAAGTCATGGCGCTGAACTGGGTCTGCTGATCCTCGTTGATGATATTCACATAAAAATCCATTTTCAGAGAACCGAACCGCCGGGATGCGGCCGCCAGCGCAAAGAGCTCCTTATTGTTCTCCCGATACCAGTACCCCTCAAAAATCCTGTCTCTGTCAGGATGCTCCTGAATGCTCCGGATGCCCACCGGGACGCTCCTTCTGTGAAGCTCGGGCACAAACCCTTCATAATTCAGGTACGCAAGCTGGCACAGTACCAGATTGTCCGCCTCATTAAAGGGACGACTGGTAAAGCTGTATTTTCCCCATTCCTTCAGATAATCGATGATGTTCGCCATGTTTCCTCGCATTCCGCCGCCTGGGCGGCGATTTTCTCAGAGAGATGAATCTCCCGTTTTTCGTTCTTATCACGCCGGCATATCGCAGGCAGATCCCTCCGGGCCTCAATACAGTTTTCCGTCGTAATACCAGAGCAGCAGCGACACCACCCGGCTGTAGCTCACTGTCCCGTCGGATACGCCGTTGAGCGTGAGGTTGGTATCCAGGAAGGTATCCGCCGCGGCCTTTACCGTCTCTGTGGGCAGAACCGCCTTCTGCTCCACCTCTTCCCAGGCCTCCTGTGTGAGAAATTTTTTATCCGCCCACACCTGATCCGCAATCTCAGGGTGGGAGCGGTAAGTCTCCTCATCCCATCCGACGGCTCTCTTAAAATCCCTGTCCAGATAGCCGATCACGCTCAGATACGCGCTGTAGCAAAAAAGAGGATCCTGCGCGTCCACACAGGCCAGATAGCCGATAAAATTGGCCTCGTCCTCCAGCAAAAAGCCCTTCAGATGAGAGAGCTCATGGCACATGGTCACCGGCATATTGGTCACGTACATCTGCCTGTTATAGTTGGCCTCCAGGGAAAAAGGAAAATAATAGCCCATAATATACTGCTGGCTGTAAAAGCCGGAAAGAGCAAGACCCTTGGGCGCGGGATAATAGCCGCCCAGTCCACCGAAGCGCTCCCCCAGCCGCCGCATCTGCTCCCTGGCGGTCTGCTTTATCTCCCCGATCCGCTCCTGGCCGCACAGAATATATCCCCTCTCATCCCGCTCAAACACCGGAGAGAGCGCGTTGGCATTTTCCACCACATAATCCCGCAGGGCCGCGATCTCCTGCGCCCCGTACTCCTTCCGGGGAGCGCCGCCCGGCGCATAGCGCTCTGTAAAGGGCGAAACCTGATACAGAAGGAAACAGTTCAGCGTCATGACCAGGGAAAAGATTCCCACAATCCACCAGCAAAATAAAGCATACCTCCCGTACAGCCTGCAAAACCGCTCCAGCCTTCTGCCAAAAATTTTCATAATCCCCTTTGCCAGAGCCCCCGCCGCCAGAAGGATCAGGAGCAAAACCGCCAGATAAAGCATCCACTCCCCCAGGGAAAAGGGCAGCGCCCCGGTAAGCCTTCCAAAGCTTTCCACCCACAGAGGAAAAATATGCTTTACATAAAAATCGCTGAAGCCCTTCCAAAACCGCCCTGCCAGATTGAGCAGGACAGAAAGCCCAGGCAGCGCTCCCGGTATCCATAATTTCCTTTTTTTCAAACACTACCCCCCGTGCCTGTTCTAACCGTCCCCGGCCTTTACTATATTTATAATAAAGCTGCCAGGCCTTTAAGGCCGGTCAGGAAGCCTATGCACGCCATTTTACCTCTCATACAGTCCATCAATCAGTTTTTGTGGAGCGGTCCCCTTTTATTCCTGCTCATGGGGACACACCTTTATTTTACCATGAAACTGCGCTTTCCGCAGAAAAATATTTTAAAGGCCATCCGTCTTTCGGTTTCTCCCTCGGGAAAAAAGGATGAAAACAACCTCTCCGTCTTTGCCACCCTCTCCACCACTCTGGCCGCCACACTGGGCACGGGGAACATCATCGGCGTGTCCACCGCCGTGGCCCTGGGAGGCCCCGGCGCCATTTTCTGGTGCTGGATCACCGGAATCCTGGGGATGGCCACGGCCTACGCGGAATGCTTTTTAAGCGTCCGCTTCCGCAGCCGGGATAAGGACGGGACCTGGCAGGGCGGCCCCATGTATGTATGGCAGAACGCGCTGCACAGGCCCTCTGTGGGCAGGCTCTACGGACTGTTAACGCTGGTGGCAGCCTTCGGCGTGGGCTGCACCACCCAGTCCAACTCCATCACCCAGACCACCTCCTTAAGCTTTGGCTTAAATCCCCATATCGCAGGCTTTGCCGCCGCCATCCTCGCCGGGCTGGTGATCGTGGGGGGCGTGCGCTCCATCGGCAAAGTATGCATGAAGCTCGTGCCCTTCCTGGCCATCCTCTACACCGCAAGCTGCCTGGCGCTCCTTGTCTTAAACCGGCAGGCTCTGCTGCCCGCCATCCGCCTGATCCTGACCCACGCCCTGGCTCCCCGGGCCGCTCTGGGAGGCGCTGCGGGCTCCTCCCTGATCCTCACCGCCCGCTATGGCATCGCCAGGGGCCTGTTCACCAACGAGGCCGGAATCGGCACCGCCGCCATCGCCGCCGCCGCGACGCAGACCGACAGCCCCGCCCGCCAGGCCTATGTGTCCATGACCGCCGTATTCTGGGACACCGTGGTCATGTGCCTGCTCAGCGGGCTGGTGATTGTCAGCAACATGCTCCTTCATCCCTTATCCGTCCGGGGCGTGGGGGACGCCGGGCTCACAGAGGCCGCCTTTTCGTATCTGCCCCTGCTCGGAAACGGGTTCCTGTCCCTGTGCCTGGTGGCCTTCGCCATCACCACCCTGATCGGCTGGTCCTATCTGGGCGAGCAGGCCTACCGCTATGTGACGGGAAACCGGGGAATTTTCGTCTACAAGGTGGCCTATATTGTGATGATCTATATCGGCGCGGTACTGCCCTTAAGTCTGGTATGGGAATGTACGGATCTGATCAACGCCCTGATGATCCTTCCGAACGTGGCGGCGCTGTTTCTGCTGCGGAGATTTCTTCGGACAGAGCTGTAGAAAGCTGTTGCGCTCCGGTTCCGCCACATACTGTGTCATTCGTCCTCACAGCCATGCTCTCCGGGCCACGCAGGAAGGCTCTCCGGGAACGCTCTCTGCTCCCGGAGCATGGCAGTCTCCCAAATCTGGTATGGTCTAAAATATCAATTCTGGCACTTTATTGCAGTCCAGTTTTCCTTTATGCTTAGATAAGCTACTTCCCGGCCGGTTCTCTGTAGCAAAACAACTGAAAAACGGAGGACTATTTTATGAAAACCCTACAGACTTCCCCTCAGGCTTCGCCTGAGATAGCTTCGCCTGAGATTGCTTCGCCTGAGAAATATTCCCTGCGCCGTCTTACCGTCACCGCCATGTTCATGGCGATGAATGTGGCCTTAAGCTCCTTCGGCGTGCCGGTTCCCGGCGGACATCTTTACTTAAACGATATCGTGATCTGCACGGCGGCCATCCTTCTGGATCCGTTCAGCGCCTTTGTGGTGGGCGGCGTCGGCTCCTTTCTGGGAGATTTTTTCTTTTATCCCACTCCCATGTTCGTATCGCTTTTTACCCATGGACTCCAGGCGGTGGTGATCTCTGTGTGTACACGCCGTCTCTTTCCCGGAAGGAAAGCGCTGGCCGCAGGGCTGGGCGTCTTCCTGGGCGCCGTCATCATGGTGACAGGTTATTCCCTGGGCAGGGCCTTTCTCTACAGCACGGTTGAATACGCAATCTTAAAGCTCCCCTTCCAGATTTTGCAGGCGGCTGTGGGGGCGGTGGCAGCCATGGCGCTGTGCTTCCGATTTAAGCTGGCCAGCCTGTTCCGGAAAAGTCGTCTGGATTCACAGCCGACCGGCCGCTCACAGTGATTGCCCGGGGCGATATTCCGGGGTCTGTTTTTTGATGGCTTAAAAGAAGTGCCTGCGGCCCAAAGTTTGCAGGCTGAGAGAAATGCATGGCTATTATAAGAAAGACAGCCGAACAAATGATACGAAAGGGGAAAATGACACTTGAAGAAATTGCGGATTGTGTATCTTCTCTGTCATTTGACGAATTAAAAGAAATTGAAACCGAGGTTATGCAGTTGGCATAATCAACAAACGCTGCCACGCTCCGTGAGCCAGCTTATTGTAATCAAATATAGTAACAGCGTCAGAGCATATAGAAACTGAAATCTATATGCTCTGTTTTTTGCCATTAAGGAGGAACAATGGGCGACTGAGCAGACCAGTCATCCCTTTACAGCGAATCTGCAAAAAAACCAAGCAGCGCCGCTCCGTCCACCGCGCCCGCCCCGGCCTTCTCCGGACACAGACGCTCCGGGTGCCACTGCACCCCGTATATCGGGAGACTTCTGTGGGAGAGCCCCTCCGTCACGCCGTCCCGGGCGTACTGTTGCGGAAGGATTCCCCTGCCCGGCGCGCCCACCCCCTGGTGGTGGGCGCTGTTTACCACAAACCGCTCCCCATAGAGCTTTCCCAGGAAGGAATCCTTACAGGCAGTGGTCTCATGAAGCTGATCCCTTCCCACATACTCGTGGACGCCGGCCGTGGACAGATGCTGGATCAGATCTCCGCCAAAATAAATGTTGATCAGCTGCATCCCCTTACAGATCCCCAGCACCGGCTTTCTTTCCGTCACGAATGCATCCAGGATATGGAGCTGCACCCGGTCCAGCTCCGGGTCAAAGGAGCGGGTTCCCGCCGGAAGCTGTCCGAAAAGCCTGGGATCGATATCCCCTCCTCCCGGCAAAAGCAGCCCGTCGTAGACCGTGGTGTCCGGCACGTGCAGCCCGGTCTCCACGCAGACCCCCACGCGGCCCAGAGCGTTTTCGTAGTTTCCGGTTTTGCCCGGCTCTCCGGCGATCAGAATTTTTTTCAAATGCGCTCCTGTCCGTGCGGTCGTGGCACAAAAATGTCATTACTTTATCGTATGCGCCCCGGCAGGAGATGTTAAAAATTTCGTAAGGCAGGTTTGCCTCCCGCGACAGAACCATTATATTCCCATACCTGCAAAATCCACCTGTTCGACCTTTTCCATCACCAGCTGATTCCGCGTAGTGTCCAGGCAGTCTCCTTTTTCCAGGCAATCCCGGTTCGTGACGAACAGCACATAGCATCCCCGGTTTCCATCCCTTACCTTCGAACTGTTGTATCTGATCCCCTGCAAATCTGTTTTCCGCTGGATATATTTTGTCAGTACCTGCGTGGGTTTATAGCTGTCTCCGTCTCTTTTTTCCTCTGATATCAGGTCTGTAAAAGCTTTCAGGAAGAACCAGCAGCTCCTGATTTTCTCGTGCTCCACGTCAAAAATACCGGGAAGCTTCCAGCTTGCAATATCTGTCAGATCCAGAACTCTGAGCCTCCTGCCGGGATGAAAGGTGCCAATCGTTGCCGGTCTGGACGGACAGGAAGCATTCCTGCCAACCTCAGTCGCCGCCACCCTTTTATCCTCTGCACCGTAGAACATCATATCTCCCTTTTCACTCATCCGGTTATCCTCAACGCTCCTGGCGGGCGCGGTCCCTACAAGCGTGGCCGGGATAAACGACAGCCCCGCATAGTCCGGATTCCAGTCCAGGAAATTGACGCAGCGATAGATGCTTCGGGGCCTGAACTGACTGCTCAGCCCATACAGATCTGTGGTCAGACGCAGCTCTCTGCAATAGTCGTACACCATATCCAGCGTGGCCCGGATCGCCTGCAAATCCTCCGGAAGACGATCCGGTTTATCGGTGAGCGATACGATCTGCTCCGCGGAAAGAGGCGTATTCGTCACCAGCTTACTGTACTCCTTCCACTTCTCCATATCCCTTTCTTCCTGCCGGAGCGAAAACCTGTATGCAGACACTCTGTCCTCAGCGGCCAGCGTATCTGCGATCTCCTGTAAAAGATCGTCGTTCTCGATCTCCAGCCAGGTGTTGAGCTCTTCATATACAAACTCATACGGATCATATACCCCATGGGCAGAGCTCAGATATCCTTCCTCTCTGTCCCATGGCACGTTGTCCAGCGCCGGCAGATAATCACGGCGAATGACCGGCATCATCATCGCCAGAACCTCCTCCAGAGGAAGAATATTTCGGTGGGAACCGCAAAAGCTGCAGGTTCCTGAGCGATGGGAATACCGAATTCTGTTATGAATATATGGATCGCCGATACAGCCTGCACAAACCACCCTGTCCGTATCGCCGTATCCCCTTGCCTCGGTTTCCTCCAGATGCCGCTTTGCCAATCCCATAAAAGCTCCCCCTCTCTCAGCTTTATCCGCCCTCTCATCGACTCAGGCTCAGAATGCGCTCTTACATGGCGTAGGACGCATCCCCGGCCAGCTCCCCGAAGGGCTTATCGAATGTAAATCTGATCTCCTTCACATCCAGCCCGCTCTGGCCGAAGTAAAGTCGGAGAAGGGCATATTTGTGAGGGAACACCACCTTTTTCTCTATGGACGCCCAGGCTCCTCCGGTTCCGTTAAAGGTAAAAACAGCGCTGGGCGTACCGCCCACCTGCAGGGTGACGGGGATCTGCGCCAGCTCGCCCAGATCGGACCTGACCGTAAGCGCCACCCGGTAGCCGCCGGTTCCCTCCAGGTCAAGGGCAAAGGAATAATAGCTCCCCTTTTTCGCCTCCACCCCCTCAAGGCTTAAGGTAATTCCCTCCGCCCCGGCCTTATGGTAGACGATCTCCTCCTCCTGCTCCTGCACCTCGCCGCTGCGGCCGATCACTTCCACCTCATCCTCCTGGCCAATGCTGCGGGAAAAGGCGTGAGTGTTCATCATAAAAGCACAGATATTCATGGCGTTTCTCTGAAGCTCTCCCAGGGTCAGGCTGCCCGCCTCCAGGCTGGAGAGAGTGTTATCGCCCTCGGTGTTTTTGTCCGCCTCCGGGCATACCATGTAAATATCGTTCTGGGCCCTGGCCATGGCCGCCAGATTGGTCTTGCTGGCAGTCTCCTCCCCCTCCTGGTTCATGGTCGCCCACCAGTCCGTCATGACGATCCCCTTAAAGCCCCACTCTTTTCGCAGGATCAGGGTGTTCAGCTCATAACTTCCGGCGGTCCAGATTCCGTTTACCGCCCCGTAGCTGGTCATGACACAGTCCGCGCCGCCCTCTTTCACCGCAATCTCATAGCCCTTTAAATAAATCTCCCGGAGGGCTCTCTCGGAGATCACACTGTCCACAAAGTGCCTCCTGGTCTCCTGATTGTTGGCACAGAAATGCTTGATGGTACCGGTTACCCCTGCCCGGCGCATCCCCTTAATCTGCACCGCAGCCATCTTTCCGGTGAGCAGAGGATCCTCGGAGAAATACTCAAAATTCCGCCCGTTCAGCGGATGTCTGTGGATATTGATGCCGGGGCCCAGGAGCGCGTCGATCTTATTTTTCACCATCTCCACCCCGGTAAAGGCAAACAGCTCCTCCACCAGCTCCGTGTTAAAGGTACAGGCAAGGAGGGTTCCATTGGGCAGACTGAAAGCCCTGGCCCCGCTGTCCATGCGCATCCCGGAAGGGCCGTCCGTACAGCACCCGCAGGGAATTCCGAAATTCTTAAGGCTCTGTGAGATTCCGCCGAAGGCCGCCGCCGTTCCAGGCGTCACCTTGGGGCTTCCCATGCCCTCGCCGCGGATGATGGCGGAGAGATCCTCCGCTGAGAGCTGAGCGATAAAGGCCTCCATGGACACAGTCCCTTCCTTCACATCCTTAAGCCGATAGCCTCTGTCCCCCGTGATGGAAAAGCCCTGGGGCAGGCCGCGTTCTCTCTTCGCCTGCTGAGTCTGTGCGGACAGAGGAACATCCTCATAATCAAAGCCCATCCTCCCGTCCGCCGTTGCGCAGGGTTTAAAGCGCCGGAACGCTCTCCGGGGAGCCATGGCCTGTCCACACCTGGCCAGCTCCAGGGTCTTCTCCAGGGTAAAGCTTCCCGCCTCCCGCAGATCCCTTACGCTGCTTCCCGTCAGGATCCGGTAGGTCCCTTTTTCCAACACATAGCAGGATTCATACCCCGCAGCCCCCGTCTCATCGTAGGAGGCAAAGGCCTCGAAGGGAACGGAAAAGTCCATGTGCTGCTCCTCCCCCGGCGCCAGCTCCCTGGTCTTTCCAAAGGCTGCAAGTACCTTCCCGGGCTTGCCGAGGACTCCCTGGGGGGCGTTTACGTAGATCTGCACCACTTCCTTTCCCGGACGGGAGCCGGTGTTCTTCACGCTGACACAAAGCTTTACCTTTCCGTCCTGAGCCCTTACGCCTGTTCCTTCCATATTAAAAGCGGTGTAGGAAAGACCGAAGCCAAAGGGATACTGCACCCTGTCTGCGGCCGCCGTCTCAAAATAGCGGTAGCCCACATAGATGTCCTCCTGATAAAAATTCCGGTCAGGGCTCCCGAAATTACTGTGAGAGGGATAATCGGAAAGCGCATAAGCGATGGTGTCGGAGAGCTTTCCGGAGGGATTTACCTTTCCGGTGAGAACATCCGCCGTGCCGTATCCGCCCACCATGCCGCCCTGCCAGGCATAGAGCACCGCGTCGGGCCGGTATTTCTCCACAAAGCTCATATCCATGATATTGCCCACGTTCAGAGCCACGATCATCTTACCGAAGCCATCCCGGACCTTCTGCAGCATGTCCTCCTCCTCCCGGGACAAAAGCCAGGAGCCGGGACTCTCCAGGTTGTCCTGATCCTCCCCCGCCGTTCTTCCGATGATCACCAGCGCATACTCTGACTCCTGCGCCGCCTCCCGGACGATCTGCTCTGTGAGAGGCATCTCCTCCTGAGACCAGGGCTCGTTTCCCCATCCGATGCCCTCGTTAAAGGGATTGGCCTTCTCCCACTCCCGGTAGATTTCCAGTAGCCTCCGGTTCACCACCACCGAATCATCCTCCAGCAGGGCGTCGAGAATCCCCACAACCCTGTCCACATTCACCATTCCGCCCGAGCCGGTTCCGCTCTTGTAATAGTGGGTCTGAATTCTGCCAAATACTGCCACCCTTCCCCCTTCCGGAATGGGAAGAACATTGTTTTCATTGCAAAGAAGCACCTGTCCCTCCGCCGCCGCCGCTCTGGCGCACTCCGCATACTTTTCCATGTCCAGTACCATTTTTGCCATAACTTCCTCCTGTTCTTTTTTCATGATCTGTATCATCCGTTTCAGTCCAGCGTCAATCCCGCGAAAAAATCCTCCTCCTGTCCCTGTCCCGCCCACCAGCGCATGAGCCAGGCCTTCATCTCCGGAAAGCTCTCCCCCATCTGGGTGAGAATCTCATCACAGTTCTCCCACGTCAGGCACCCGGCCTCCACAAAGGCTTCATACCAGGCCCGCTCGCTCCCGTGCTCCTTAAAGACCACCTCCCAGGCGGCCTCGGATTCGCAGCCCTTCGTATGCCCGGCCAGATAAGCGGCCAGCTCCTTTTGCAGGTCCGGGGAGAGCGCGTCGTCACAGATCAGCCGCAGAAAACACAGCCTTGCCTTCTCCCTTCTGCGCTCCGCCAGATAAAACTCCACATTGGCCACAATATCCTCCTCGCCGCAGTAGACCATTTTCACGAAGCCGTCCTCGTCCGGGGCCGCCAGAAATTCCCGCAGCTTATCGTCGAACCGGCCAAACCAGGTCCGGCTTCCCACCTCCTGGGGCGCAAAGAGATACAGAGCCTCCAGCTTCATCACCGCCGCCCCCAGAAGCGCGCCGATTCCCTCTTCGGATTGACCATCCAGGTCCGAAAGGGCGATACGGGAGAGTCTTTTGCACTCCTTAAACACGTCCTTCCCCAGGGAAAGGGGACTCCTGGGAAGATGAATGGTCTCCAGATTGCTGCAATAGGCGAAGGCCCAGTCGCCAAGCCCTGCTGTCCTTTCCGGGAGCCAGATTTCCCTGAGATTCTTACAGCTTAAGAACGCTTTTCTCCCGATTGCCGTAACAGGTGTGTTCTCAATTTCCGGTGGAATTATGACTCTTTCCGAAATTACTTTGCAGGATTTGATGCAAATCCCGCCCTCTCTGACCTCAAAGGTCAACCTTCCCCCCTGTACCTGCGTTTCCTTTTCCTGTTCCATTTTCCCCAAACCGCACCTCCCCGCATTCCGTCAGATCCAGGCAAACCCCGCCGGCCGTTATTTTCCATCTGCCTGCTCAAGATTTAAGGCCGCCACCTCCTCCATGAGGTCGCTCCCCCGCTCCGAGAGCATCAGCTCCTGGTTATGCCTGTGGTACGACGCACAGCCAAACTGCCCGATGAAACGGGCGCAGTCCTCCCTCACCGTCAGCTCCGTCACCAGAATCAGCATCTCGTTCCCCTGAGCAAAGGCGTCCTCCACAAAGGCAAAGAGGTTTTCCACGCGCTCCTTCGTCTGCGCCACCTGCCTGCGAAGCTCCGCCGTCCGGCTCTCGAACGCCTTTTTTATGAGAGAGAACTCTGCCGCCGGTCTCTCCTGTCCTTTCTCCGCCAGGGCTCCCCCTTCCAGAAGAAGCTCTCTTTTCTCCTCCTCCAGAAAAGCAATCAGCCGTCTGCCTCTGCGCTGATCCCTGGCAGAAAGACTCCCGGCCATCCGGGCGGACTCCATCTGCTTTTTCCTGCCCTGGATCTGACGCTCCAGCATATCCGTGACGGATATATCGGCGACGGATATATCGGCGACCGATATATCGGCGACCGATATTTCCGCGGCAGACATTCCCTCTGCTTTTTCCGTCCTCTGTCCCATCTTCTCAAGCGCCGCCTGAATGGATTTCAGGTTCTTTAAAAGCTCTGTCAGATAATCGCCGGTCTCCATATTTTCGCCCATCTCGCCGGCCGCCCTGTCGATGAGCATTCCCAGCAGGGAGAGCCGCTCGTCAAAGGGCGCGGTCCTGGCCCGCTCCGCCGTGCGGGCCTGCCAGGAGCCGTTTAAGATCTCCTCCGTCTCGTATTCCTTCTTATATTTATTGAACAGGTCATAGTAGGCGGTAAACTCCTTCACCACCCGCTCGTTGCGGATATACTGTCCCACCAGCGATTCATCCGCCTGCATCCCCTCCTCCTCGTAGAGACACAGGATCTCCGACAGATCCTCCCACCCTCTGGCGGTGACATAGCTTCTGCCGTTTACCGTGGTCTCGATCCGGTAAAAATAATCCTTTTTCAGCTCAAGGAAATTCAGAATCGCCCCGTGGAGCCTTCTCGCCCTGGCATATTCCCTCCAGGCCTTATAGTCCGCCTCCACCTCCAGCACCTTGAGGCGGTCCATGGTCACCACGTCGAACTCCCGCACAGACTTGTTATACTCCGGGGGATTTCCCGCCGTCACGATCACCCAGCCCTCCGGCACCCTGTGCCGCCCGAAGACCTTGTACTGCAAAAACTGCAGCATGGAGGGGGCAAGGGTCTCCGACACGCAGTTGATCTCATCCAGAAACAGGATCCCTTCCCGGATACCGCTTTTTTCCATCACCTCATAGACCGAGGCGATGATCTCGCTCATGGTGTACTCCGACACGTCGTACTCCATCCCCTGATACTTTCTGTGGGAGATAAAGGGAAGCCCCAGGGCAGACTGCCTGGTGTGGTGGGTCATGGAGTAGGAGACCAGCGCGATCCCCAGCTCCTGCGCCACCTGCTCCATGATGGCGGTCTTTCCGATTCCCGGCGCGCCCAGCAAAAAGACCGGCCTCTGGCGCACCAGAGGGATCCGGTACTCCCCAAACTCATCCCGCTTCAGATAAAGCCTCACCGTATTTTCGATATCATTCTTTGCCTGTTTTATATTCATAATCGCTCCTCATCTCCCGCAGCACCTTCACCGCCCAGGGGGGCACCTCAGGCCCCTCGTCCCCGTTATCCGGAAATACGAACATCACCTCCCAGGGCGGCATGACTTCGGGATACACGCCGTATCCGTCCGTAAAATAGAGCATCCCCTTCAGATTCTCAAATTCCCCCTTTTGCACAAGCTCCGCCACATAAGCGAACACCGGGCGGAAATCTGTGGAGCCAAAGCCCGTGAGCTTCTCATGATGGAGAAAATAATCCAGATCCTCCCTGCAGGTGATCTTCGTATCCCGCTGAACCTGATGATCACACTGGATAATGTGTACGTTCATTTTGGAAAAAAAGCTGTCCTCCCCGCTTAAAATCCCCCAGGTTTCCTGCAAAAAGCCGCGCACCACCTCTCCCCGGCAGGAGGCCGAGGTGTCGATGGCGATCACGAACTCCCGCACCTTTCTGCTGTCCTTATACTCCAGAGGCTCCACCAGGGGCATGTTTCCGTAGGTGGAAAGCCCATAGGTGTAGTAGATATAGTCAAACTCCTCGTCGTTGACCCTCATATCCTCATTCATCACCATAAACCGCCGCAGAAGCTCGTCGTAGGAATGCCTCTCCCGGGACGCCTCCAGAAGATTCTTCTCAAGACTCTCCGACCTGGTCTTTCCCTTCGAAAAAGACTTTAAATCCGCCCGCACCCGCTCGCTGATCCGCTTCCACTGCTGTGCTGAGACCATAAGCTCCTCCCGGGGCAGCCAGCGGCTGTGACTGTCCATGAAAAAAAGACTCCGAAGAGAGGCGCGCTCTTTCTCCGTCACCTGAAAATTGTGCAGATACCGGTAAATCCTTTCAGCGGTGAGACTATGTATCTCCTCCCTGACCAGGGAAAGCTTCCTCCGCGCCTCCTCATCCCGGGACATGGAAATCCCCGGCAGCTCCAGCTCCAGGATGGCCGCCTCCGCCGCCATATCCGCGGCCAGGCTCCACGCCTCCTGATCCACCTGATCGAACCGGAAGCTGTGAGAAAAAATCATGTGAAAGAGGATGTGCAGATACATCCGCACCGCAAAAGCCGGTTCCTCTCTGTATCTGCGCAAAAGAAAAACCGGATCATAATAAATCGTTACGCCGTCCGTGGAAAAGCCTGCGCATCCCTCCTGCGAGGCCGTCTTAAGGGCCGACAGCGCCGTGTCCAGAAAACGCATATTCACCAGAATACTGTCTCTGGCAAAGCGCAGCACCTTTTCCCCCAGGGGCCCTGCTCTGTCATACAATTCACTCATAACCGCTCTTCGCCGCCCTCCGTGAGCCGGGTATGACCGGGCGCTCTCACCGCCCGGCCTCCCGCGCCGCTTAGTCCCCTGTCGTCTTTAATATCCCCTCGTCCCCTCCAGGGATTCGTCATTGTCGATCCAGTCCTGCACCAGGATCATCCGGTATTCGTCCCTGCTGTCCCGGATGTAAACCCGCTCGATCCCTGCGTTGATCATCACCTTTTTACACATGGAACAGTTGTTGGAATTGGAAACATATTCCCCGGTCTGTGCATCCAGTCCTGTCATGTACATGGCGCTGCCGATCATTTTGTCCCTGGAGGCGCTGATGATGGCGTTCATCTCCGCGTGGACACTGCGGCACAGCTCATACCGCTCCCCTCTGGGAATATTCAGCTCCTGCCGGATACACCTTCCGGTGTCCGTGCAGTTTCTGCGCCCTCTGGGCGCTCCCACATAGCCTGTGGAGATCACCTCGTCGTTTTTCACGATCACGGCGCCGTACCAGCGCCTGTAACAGGTGCTGCGCCGGGCCACCGTTTCCGCCAGATCGAGATAATAATTTATTTTGTCTCTGCGCGCTTTCATATGTCCTCCGATTTTTGTTCCGCCGCTATCCTCCCGTGCATCCTCTACAGCAGCACCGCATACACCATGGCCAGCGACACCACGATCTGGATGATGGCAAAGCGCACCACCGTCTGGGTGTTGGACCAGCCCATATTTTTTCGCACATGGTCATGCAGGGGGGTTCTCACATGGTTTAAGATATGAATTTTGAAAAGCCGTATCAGCGACACCTTCAAAAGCCCCAGGCCGCCGTCCAGGATAAACACCGCCGCCACTGGAAGATACATGAAGGGACTCCCGCTCTTCAGGGCCGTGATGCTGATAAAAATCCCCATGGCCCGGCTCCCCGCGTCCCCCATGATCAGTCTGCTGGGCGTGGCGTTGTACCAAAGATACCCCAGAATACAGATGATAAAAATCAGGATCAGGAAGGTAAAATCGTCCTTCCCTGTGATATTGTCGATGACGTAAAAGGTGGCCAGGGTGATGATCGCCAGCGTCCCCGAGAGCCCGTCCACCCCGTCGGAGCAGTTGGTCACATTGACAGAGCCCCACACCAGCGCCACGGTAAGCGCTCCGAAGAGCAGGGGCGGAATGGTGAGGTTTGCATCGAACACCGCAAGCCTTATGGTGTTGGAATTAAAATTCAGATAGGTGACCGCCACAATCACCGCCACCACCAGATCCAGAAGCCCCTTTTTCAGCTCCCCCCAGGGGCGCTCCGCCGCGTCGTCCATAAAGCCTGTGAGCATCTCCGCCACGATCAGGATCAGATAGATCACCATCTCCGGATTCACCGGGGCAAAGATAAGCGCCGCCGCCACGAAGACAAAAATAAAAATGATCCCTGCCCCTCTGGGCTTTCCGGCAGAGAGCTTTCCCTCCACGGCAAACTCCCGCCCCCCGTCCCTGGGCAGCAGATAACTCAGCTTCGTCGTGAGGATACATGTCCCCGCGAAGGCCAGAAGCAACCCGAAAGCGGCCGCCAGAGGCTGGTTTCCCTTCAGAAAAAAGTGTATCATTTCAACTCCCATCTGCCCGCCCGGGCGGGCTCATAAAGACAAACGCTCTCCCGCTCTGCGGGCCGGCTTATTGTAATAACAGATGTTTTTCAGGAAGATGTTCAGCCAGGCCCCAGCGCCTTTTTCGCCAGCTCGTCCGCCATATCATTGTATTTATCGCCCGAATGCCCGGCCACCTTCACAAACCGGATATCCACCTGCCTGGCCGCCCTGTCAAAAAACTCCTTATAGGCCCTGGTGCCCTCCTTATTGGTCTTCCATTCTCCCAGACACCACCGGGCGATTCCCTCATAGTCATGATAAATATCGATCGCTCCGATTTTCCGGTCAAGGGCGTACTGCATGGCCGCCTGGGCTCCCTTAATCTCCCCCGCCACGTTGCGCATCAGGGCGAGCTCCGGGTCCTGAAACTTCCGGCAAAAGTGCTCCTCCTGCTCCCCGGTGAGCGCCACCATACCATAAGAAAACTCCCCGGTGGCCTGATCGTAGCTTCCGTCTACATATATTTTAACACGGCTCTTATCATTCAATCCATCTTTTTCCACAAAATCATTCTTTTCGAGATAGGCAAGCGCCTCCTCCCGGGTCTTAAAGCTCTTGTAAACGGCGCAGGGATAACCGTGGACGCTCTCCCTGCACTCCTCCCAGGAGGTAAAGATCCCCGTCTTTTTCCCGGCCTTAACTGCGTAATATTTTTGTGTCATAAACGGTCCTTTCTGCGCGATGACTGATGCTTTACATCCCTGCGGCCTCAGGCTATACTTGTAATTGTAAAAGGGGTAAGCGGTGACGGTCTCTGCGGGGCGTCGCCGCTTTTTACATGCACAGGACAAATCTTATTTTCCGTCCGTTGGCAGTTTTACCCAGGTAAAAATTCTAATCTATGGATATATTAATCGTATATTCTTCATTTGAAACCAGACCATCTACCGTAATTTCATATTCATCCTCTATCTTTCGCGAAGTAAATCCCTGTATGTTCCCATATTTATCAGTGACAGTCATACCAGCAATATTATCCTCCGTCAGGCCCGTAATATGAAGAACATATTGGCCATCATATGGAGGTATGAATAAAATTTCTGATTCCCCCTCTGATACTTTATAACTTCCGACAGTAATACTTTTATAATTTGAATCCTGTTCGAAAATTTCCAGTGTTGTCTGTTTATGTTCCTTAGAATATTCTTTAAAGAATCGGGCAACACTAAAGATTGATATATCTGACGGAATAAGCAGGTTTCCGATTATTCCTGCAATAAGACCTGTAATAATAATATATGGCAGAGAATGTTCTTTCTTCTTAACTTTACGATAAACAACAAGGCAAACAATGAAAATCAGAATTACATACAGTATTTTAAAAAGCATAATCATTTCCTCATATCGTGTGATTATAAGGCTTTGTTGTTTCCTGATTAATATCCGGCATTTTCTTTCTGATCAATATTTTCTGATACCGTTTTCATTATACTGTATCTTTTCCATATTTTCAACGTATACGCATATATCCCCTGACCGTCACGCCCTGGATTTCTGTTTATGATTTCCTCACCGGGAATCGTCGGCGTGATATGGTTATCTGTCAGCACCATTGCGGTCAGTTCGTTCACCACATTGGACGTCCACTGCCCTGACAGTCTGATAAACCGGAATGGAAAAAGAATGGTGGCAAATCCAGGCAACACGAAATACAACACACAAATAAAGAGCCCTGCTATTCCAGAGCTCTTTACAAGCAGATGACGGGAATCGAACCCGCCTCCTCAGCTTGGGAAGCTGATATTCTACCAATGAACTACATCTGCACTTCCTGTAATATATCACAGGAATCCTCCAAAGTCAAGCTAAAATTTCAATTTCCGGTAGCGGTTGATGCAGGCCATGATCTCATGCCTGCGGGGCCTTGCCAGACTGGAGGACACATCTCCATGGTCAAACAGGCTCTCGAGCCCGTTCTGATCAAGCTGCTTTTCGAGGAAATCCCCGATCTGCTTTAAGGTTTTGCGCCCGTCCATGAGCCTTAACTCTGCAAACTTCAGAATCCATGCCAGGGCCGCCGTCTGCTCCTGATCCTTAAGCTGCTCCAGATAGCGCAGCTCCACGCTCTCCTTTGAGAGGGAAAGCTCGCTGGTGCCCGTGGTCCGGATCTTAATTCGGTCGTCCCTCTTCAGCCCCATATCCGGCTGGGGGCTCCTCTTATCCAGATAACCCGGGAAGCTCTCCTTACCTCCGGTCATGGCCGGATACCCTTTCGCCGCCTCCCTGGCCTTCTGTGTGATATCGCAGGGCACATACTCCTTCATCTGGATCACCGTGTCCGCCACATGGAAATAAGAGCCGGAGCTGCCCGCCACAATGATGGACGAGATCCCCAGATCCCGGTAAAGGCTCTGCACCCGGCAGATAAAGGGCGTGATGGGCTCCTCCCCGGCACTGATCACCTCCTGCATGAGCTGGTCGCGGATCATAAAATTGGTGGCTGACGTGTCCTCGTCGATGAGAAGCAGACTGCTCCCCGCCTCGATCCCCTCCATCAGGTTGGCCGCCTGGGAGGTACTTCCGCTGGCATCCTCTGTGGAAAAATGGGCCGTATCCTTTTTATTGGGGAGATTCCCGATAAAAGGGGAAATATCCACACTGGCAATACTCCGTCCGTCCTCCGCCCGCAGCTTTACCGCCGTGTCGTCGGTGATCACCAGCTCCCGTCCGTCTCCCTTTATGTGGTTGTATACGCCGTTTTGCAGGGCCTGCAAAATGGTAGATTTCCCGTGATAGCCTCCCCCCACAAAAAGGGTGATTCCTCTGGGGATCCCCATCCCGGTCACTGTCCCCTGATTGGGCAGATCAAGCGTAACCCGCAGAGAATCCGGGCTTTGGAAGGGAACAGCCCCCTTCATGGGCCGCTCGGAGACGCCGCTCTCCCTGGGAAGGATCGCCCCGTCCGCCACAAAGGCACACAGGGACAGCTCCGGCAGCTTTTCACGGATATACTGCTGATCCTCGCACAGACAGATGGCCTGCTTTAATTTATTCTGGTCGATCTTTACATAAAAGAGGCTCTTTCTCACACAGTCCGGCAGAATGTCAAAGAGCATCTTCTCCAGCTCTCTGGCGTTGATGGTTCTTCCGTTGGCCGGGAAACCCGCCTCAAAACGGAGGGTGATATTTCCATCCTTTACGCGCATGGCCGTGCGCTCTAACACCTGCTGACCGCATCTGGAAACGCCCAGCAGGCCGCTCTTTCCGGAGCCCTTCGCCTGAAAGCTGCCGCCGCTCACCTCCCTTGCAAAGAGACGGGTAAGGTGATCCTGCAAAGTCACTCTTTTGGCATACGTATCATAAAACGCCGCCGGAAAAGCCGCCCTCCGGGCGCTTACCAGCACGGAAAGCCGGGAGGGCGCCGCAAAGGGGTCTCCCTGCACGTGGTCGATGGAAAGCACGTAATCCGTAAAGTCATACTGCCCCCGCAGATCCTTGTAGGCCGGATAGCTGCGATGGTCGATGGTTCTCAGTTTATTCCGTAAATCTGTTGCCGACTGCATATCAATCTGTTCCTCCCTTTCCTGTACGCCGCCACAGAGCTGTACTTCGCGAATTTCCCTGACGGCTCTGTCACACCTTTTCCATTCTTTCCCCGCTGCCTGTCACGGCTTCCTGGTCTGCCATACAGCGCGTCTTCTCCAAAGACGCAACGCATTCGCCTGCGCTCCCCTGACGCTTATGCCTTTTTGAGTCCGCTTCTACATCCTCTCCGGCGCGGAGAAGCCCAGAACGTCGATACAGGTCTCCAGAATATCTCTGGTCAGTACAAGCAGGGCAACCCACCCGGCCTTTTTCTCCTCATCCTCCTCCGTGACGATCTTTGTCTCATGATAAAAATGATTAAAGGCATTGGCCAGATTATAAATGTATGCGCAGACCTTATGAGGGGCGCTTTCCGCATAGGCCGTCTCCATCATGGCGTTAAAGCCTGTCACTTCCAGCATCAGGGCTTTCTCTGCCTCGCTCCGGACCTTTTGCAGCGTCGCGCCGGAGATTTCGCCTCCCTGCTCTTCTATCTTATTTAAAATAGACTTAATCCTGACAATGGTGTAGAGGATATAAGGCCCGGTATCCCCCTCGAAGGAGGTAAACTTGTCGATGTCAAAAATATAATCCTTGGAGGCCTGGTTGGACAGATCCCCGTATTTGATGGCGGAGAGCGCCACCACTCTGGCGGTCTCCCCCGCCTGCTCCTCATCCACCTGACGGTTTTCGGCGATCTTGCGGTACATTTCCTCGTTGATCTCCCGGATCAGGTTCTCCAGGCGCATGACCCCGCCCTCCCTGGTCTTGAAGGGCTTGCCGTCCTTTCCGTTCATGGTCCCGAAGCCGATGTGCAAAAGCTCCGTCTCCGGCTCCACCAGCCCGGTCTTTCTGGCGCAGCGGAATACCTGCTCAAAGTAAAGATTCTGCCGCTTGTCCGCCAGATAAATGATCCTGTCAGGATGGAAGGTTTTCACCCTGTCTATGATCGTGGCCAGATCTGTGGTATTGTAGAGCGCCGCGCCGTCCGATTTCAGGATCATGCAGGGTGGGATCTCCCTGGCGTCGGTCTCCTCCTTCACATCTACCACCAGAGCGCCCTCGCTGATATAGGCGTAGCCCTTCTTTTTCATATCCTCCACCATGCCAGGGATGATATCCTTAACGGCCGCCTCTCCGTTCCAGAGATCGAAATCCACGTTCAGCTCCTTATAATTCCGCTTCAAATCGGGAATCGAGAGCGCCATGATGTGCTCCCACAGGGCATGATACCCCCGCACGCCGCTCTGCAGCTTAAAGGTAGCCTCCAGGGCCCGCTCCTTATAGGCGGCGTCCTCTTTGGACTTCTTGCTGGCGGTGGGGTAAATCTCCTCCAGCTCCGCCAGGGTAAAGGGCGGCTCCTTTGGATATTCCCCCTCAAAATTTTCATCAAAATATGCCAGATCCGGCTGACGCTCCCGAAGCTCCGTCATGATCAGCCCCATCTGCAGGCCCCACTCGCCCATATGGATATCGCCGGTCACATCATGCCCCGCATACCTGGCAATGCGCTTAACGCTTTCTCCGATAATGGCGGAGCGCAGATGCCCCACGTGAAGGGGCTTGGCTACATTCGGTCCGCCGTAATCGATAACGATCTTACAGGGCTTCTCCGGCATTTCCAGACCAAACTTATCCTCCCCGCGCATCCTGGCGAGATAATCCCTCACAAAATCCTCCCTCACCTTCAGATTTAAAAACCCGGGCGCTACCGCCTCCACGCTGGAAAAAATTTTGCTGTCCGCACACTTTCCGGCAACCTCATTCGCAATAATAACAGGTGCTTTTTTATAGATTTTAGCCCCCGCCATCGCTCCGTTACACTGATATTCACACAGGTCGGGCCGGTTCGAGAGGGTCGCTTTTCCCAGCGCCCCGTCATAGCCCGCCGCCTCAAATGCTTTTTTCATTTCCTCTGAAATCAAATCAAGAAATTTCTTCATCCTTATACGCCGCTCCTTTATCACCGGAATGTAAACAACTACAGATTATCCTGTCATTTCATATAGGGTTTTTCAGGGAATTAATTGTCATCAGACTCTCCTGCGCTTCACCGCACTTCACTCAGCGGTATCCACCAGGACAATCCCCGAATCCCCCTTACGCGCCTGCTCAAGTACAGCCGCTGCCAGCTTCTGAAAGGAGGCTCCGGAGGAGGAAGCGCCGCTGATCACGTCAATTCCGCCCCTGCCCTGCCCCTCCAGGAGCTGTCCGGCATAGTAGCGGGTATACTCGTTGGGATATGTGCCGTTGGAGTGGAACATGTTCTGCATATAGGCATTGTCCCAGCTCTTGATAAAGCCGCTGAGATTCTCCGCATTATACTCTACAGAAACGATACTCCCACCCTTGACCATGATCGTGATGTATTCCTTCCAGCCGAAGTTGTACTCAGCGGCCTGGGCCGTATAGTACCCGTCCTTAAGGCCCTGATCCTGCGCTTCGCCGCAGGCCGTCAGCGGCATGGCCAGAGCCAGAAAAAGAACCGTCGCACACAATATCCGTCTCATCTGTCGCCATCCTCCTTCAAAACAAATTCTTTCACCTGAACCCGCAGGCTCTCCGCTTCCTTTGCAAGCAGTCCGCTGGACTGCTCTGTCCCCATGGCATTTTGCAGATTCCGGTCAGCGATGGTGGAAATATTTTCGATTCTCTCCTCCATGATGGTCAGAGCGCTCTGCTGCCCCTGCACCGCCGCCACAAGCTGATCTGTAATCGCACCGATCTGATCGGAGACAGTGGAAATATCCCGCAGAGAACCGGCAGTATCCGCTGTCAGCTCCACCCCTGTCTGAATAATGTCTGTGGTGCTGTTCACGATTTCCGCAGCATTGCTGGCTGCCTTCGCGCTTCGGGATGCAAGCTCTCTGACCTCCTGCGCCACCACAGCGAAGCCCTCCCCGGCGCTTCCGGCCCGGGCAGCCTCCACAGAAGCGTTCAACGCCAGGATGTTGGTCTGGAACGCGATATCCCCAATGACCCTGGCTATCTGCGTGATCTCCCGGGCATTGGCGCTGATATCATCCATGGCCCCGGACAGAGAAGCCATCCGGATATTGGCCTGCTGTACGCAGCGGACGATCTCCTCCATCCCGGCCCGGGTCTGTCCGCTGCTCTCGGTGACGCTCAAAAGCCGGTCCTTCACATTGGACACCTCGTGAACCAGAGCCTGCGTAGACTGATTCTGTTCCACGGAAGCCTGATGAAGCTGACCGGACTGGCCGTTAAGTTCATCTGCCATATCGGCAAGCCGGCTGGCGGCAGAGCTGAAACCCGCGATGGTTCCGCGCATTGACTGAAGAATCGTCATAAGGCTCGCACGGATCAGGGCAAAATCTCCTTTGTAGCCCTTTTGTGGTTCCACACAGAGATCTCCCTCCGCCATCCGGGTCAGCACCTGCTGAATATCCGAAATGTATCCGTTAACCGTCTTCACCGTAGTCTCCAGCGTCCTGGTCATTACCTCCAGCTCATCCCCGGAGCGCACAGGCTCCACCTGTGTATGCAGATCCCCGTCGGAGAGTGCCACCATGCGGCTGGTCACAGTCTTCACCGGACGGGAGATGGAACGGGACAGATGCAGGACCAGCAAAATGGAAATTGCCAGAACCGCCAGGGTAACCCACAGCGCCATCATCAGCGCCTCGCTGATCAGAGGGTGATAGTCCGATTTGGGAACCTGAATCACCAGAGACCACTGCGTGCCTCTGATGGGAGAAAAGGCCACCAGCATATCTTCCCCCTCCACCGGGAATTCCGTCGCGCCGGTCTCCCCGGTAGTCACACGGCTTAAAGTCTCCTCATCGCCCTCGTTCAGCTCCGCCAGCGTGCTTCCCTGCAGTACCTGCGATTCGTCCGGGTGCCCGGTGACGATTCCCTCCCGGTTGACCATATAGGCCATACCGTGTTTTCCCAGATTGATGCCGCTGATCACATCATTGAGCGTATCGTATTTATAAACGCCTGCCACATACAGCGCCGTCTCACCCTGCGCCTTCACCGGCATTCCCATGATAATGCCTGACCTTTCCTGGAAAACGGTGTAGGGAGCGGTGGTCAGATTGTCTGTCTCCTTCAACAGGCCAAAAAAATTTTCCTCCAGACTCTCCGGCGCATCCCCGACCCCCTGGAGCAATTCTCCCTGCATATCGTAGAGCGCAATGGTATAGAACTCATAAATCTCAAAGGCCTGCGTGAGAACCTCCTCCCGTCCTGACCGGGCATCCGCTTCCCCCTCTGTCTCCCCTCCTACCGTGTCAGCAGAAGGGTACAGGCGGCCGTCCGCCGCAATCGTCATCATCCGATCCGCCAGCATATGGATGTTGGCTTCCACTGTTTTGGCCGCCTGCCTCGCCATAGGCTGGAGGCTGTCCAGTAAAATACTGTTTGCCAGCGACTGCATGGAATACGCCATAATCGCACAGCAGATAATAACCAACAGGAGGATATTAAGGGTCGTACTTCTCAATATCCTCCTGTTGAGACTTCCTCTGATCTCCCGACTTCGGGAGTCTGATTCTTTCGCGATCACAATATCATCTCTCCTTTTCCTGAAATATCCTCAGCAGTAGTATAACACAGATCACCCGGAAAAGGAATACGACAATATACCTCCACAGAAAATGTTCTGTCCGTCCGGTTTATTCTCCTCACCTGGGCTTAATCGGAAGCAGCAGATCCAGCTTTCCATCGATCCCGTTTTCCGGCCATCCCATATGGGCGCTGTAAACCCAGTTTAAATGCTCCTCGAGACACCCGCCCATATTTTTCTCGGACATATCGCTGTAATCCTCCTGATAACGCTCGTTCTGTTTTACCCATTCGACCAGGAACTGCCACTCGTGAAAGTCCGGAAACTTAATGGTACAGGCGGCGTACAATCCTCCCGAAAACTCCTTCTTCACCAGCGGCGCGGGCGCCTCCATATCCTCCGGTATGGTCACCCAGAACTCGTATCCATAGATCTCCTTCCCCTCCTCCGGGTCGGGATGATTAAAGCCGAACATCCGGGCGTCCGGTTTTTTCTCATAAAGCCTGCTCTCCCGTACAAACTCGCAGACCACATTTCCCGCATGATCCTCCGGGTTCTCTCCGATGTACTGATAAGCGGCCACGGTACATGGCGGGAGCATTACATAACGCACGTTTTCTGCCTTTTTCACCATTTCCTGCATCCGGTCTGTCTCTTTCGTCTGTTCCATTCCTCTCTCCTCCTTAAGATGATATTTTTCCAGAGGAAGAAATTCCGTCATTTTCAAAAGCTCAGCCTCCGAGATGGTATCCAGATGATTTTCCGCAAAGGTTTCTCTTTGCAGCAGCTCCAGCAGCTTTTCAAGGGCATCCCTTATCTGTTTTACAGACGCCGCGCTCTGTCTCACATCCCGAATCTGATCCTCGAGAATACAGATGGCCTGCTCCCTGTCCCCCTCCAGCATCCGCCGGATCTTCTTCAGCGGGATCTGGAGCCTGCGCAGGACGATGATCTGCCGGACTCTTCTGACGGCTTCCCCGTCATAGACCCGGTAGGCATAGCCCTGCCGTCTTTTGCTCTCGATCATGCCCAGCTTTTCATAGTGCCGCAGCATCCTTGCAGAAATCTGATACCTTCTGGAAACCTCGCTGATTGTCATTTCTTCCATTTTTCCTTCCTCCTGCAAAAGAGTATAAAGAACGACATCGTGTCCGGGTCAAGAAGAAATTTCTCATGAACGGATTCAATCGGACGGACGCTTTTTCATGTGGGCGGTAATGATCGTACAGCTGTATGCGTTGACCGTGAAAACGTAAGGCCCCGCCGTCACATACCAGTTTTTTCCCTTTCTCACGGCTTCCGCGCCGGGGGAGGTGATCCTTTCCACACACCATGGCACAACATCCTCCGTCTCCAGAGACAGATTCCTTCTGATCCGTTCCTGTCCCATCTGTGTGGTATGGATTTTCTCCGGGCAAAAAGGTTCTCTGCCGTCCGAATGTAAATAGCAGTCGTTATTTTTCATGCTGTATCTCCCTGCTCCTGTCCCTCTCATCCCGCTCCGCTCTGGAGAACACGCATCCGCAGTAATCCTGCCGGTAAAGATCATATTCCCTGGAGAGCGCCACCGACCGCCGGTAGCCGTCCTTTTTCTTAAAATCCGAGGGAAGATGCGCTACTCCATACTCTCCGGCCAGCCGCTCCCCGATCTCGTTGATCCTGGCCGCGTTTTTCAGCGGGCTGATGGTGAGGGTTGTGGTAAAGTAATCCGCCCCGGCCTCTGCGGCCTCTCTGGCCGTCTCTGAAAGCCGCAGCTCGTAGCAGGCCAGACACCGCTCGCCGCCCTCCCTGCACTGCTCGAGTCCCCTCACGCAGTCAAAAAACCGCTCCCTGTGATACGCCCCCTCCACCACCCGGATGGGGAAGGCCTGCCCCCGCCCATCCTGCGGCTGCGCATTAAACGCCGCGATCAGACGCTTCTGCTCCGCCGCGCGCCTTCGGTACTCCTCATCCTCCGTGATATTGGGATTATAATAAAAAACCGTAATGCGGAAAAACGACCTCAGATACTCCAGCACATAGCTGCTGCACGGCGCACAGCAGCTGTGGAGAAACAGGCTCTTCCCCCGATTCTCCTCCCTCTCCAGTATCCTCTCCAGCTCCCGCGAATAATTCCGATTCATGACACTTTTATCTCCCTGTCATATATGCTCCAGACATCCCGGTGTTCCATCTGCATCATTTTTCTGAATACCATCCTACCACAAAAGACGGCCTGTTTCCAGACCGTCTTTAAATGAGGATTTCTCCTGAGAAGAACTCCTCAGGAGAAATCCTTTATCCCTTCCTGACCGGGATCCACAGCTCGCAGAACACGTCGCTCTCCCCATTTTCAAAATAAATTTCATAATCCGTATCGTCCGTCTGGGTATATCCCGTCTGGGGGACAAATTCCTTAAAAAACTTGCTCCAGGTCTCCCCGATACACTCTCCGTCCGATCCGATGCATTTGAACACGGCGTAGTCCGCAGGCGACGCTTCCCATAAAAAGCAGCCTTCCTTTACCAGACGCTCCAGCTGCGTGGGATCGGTATCCTCGTCGAGGATGATCCCGATCCCATAGTCAAAGCTTCCCTCACTGTCCCTGGGACTGCACAGCCCGTACAGATCTCTCTTTCCCTCCGGGCGAAGCGACCGCACAGGCTCGATCAGCCCCTTATCATGGCATTCATCCCAGAACTCGGGAATGCTCCGCCCGTTTTCATCCATACTGTTCTCATTGGAAAAAGCCCTCTTCAATGCCAGGAACCTCTGACTTTCTCTGTGTTCGATTCTGTAATCCATAATACTTCCGCCCTCCACTGTTATTTTGATTACAAGAGGGTTAAACAGATGCAGACTGGCGCCCTTTCCCATGTCCGGAACGGACTTATCCGATCCGGACGTGACCTGCCGGGACATGACCTGCCGGGGAGTCGAGCCGTGAAACCGGGAAAATGCCCTGGAAAAGCTCTCCGGCGATTCATATCCATACTTATACGCCGCCTCCGTCACAGAGCAGGCGGTGGTCAGAAGCTCCTGACCCGCCAGGGTAAGGCGCCTGCTTCTGATATATTCGTTGGCCGTCATTCCGGTGATAAAGCTGAATGTGCGGTGAAAATTGTAGCTGGACATATGGACGCTTTTCGCCGCCTCCACATAGCTTATGTCCTCGAGAATATGTTCCTCCATATAGCATATGGCCTGCTGGATCCGTTCTATATTTGACATTTCAGTCTGTCCCTCCTGTATGGCATGATTATATCCCATCCTCCCTGAAATGTCCTGTCCTGGTTTGCACAAAAAATGCAGGCTGCTCTGCATGGCAGCCTGCTGCCACCAACGCCGTCCGCTACCGCGCCCGGATCTCCTGTCTCATAAAGGACACGTACGCCCCCGCAAAGGCCGCCAGAGTCAGCGCCACAAGGGCCGTCAGGTGAGGCCATACCAGCAGCATACTCTGCCCCACGGACAGGGTGCTTGAGAGCGCCCCCGAAAGCTGCGTCATGGTCACGGCGTTGATGGAGCGCACACCGGGATTTAAGAGCGTGGATGTGGCCTCCCCGAAAAGATAGTAAGGGGATAAGCGGTTCAGATTCATCTCGCAGGTATAATTCTTCATCTCATTCATCAGCGCCGCCATGTCGCCTCCCCCCACAGGGTAGAGGGCGTCCGCCACGATCCCCGCCAGCAGGCTGATAAAGATGGAGCAGAACAGCCACAGCGCAATGCACGCCAGGGCCGATGTGGCGGCGTGGCGGCAGACGGTGGAAAACCAGACGGCCACCGCCAGCCACAATCCGATATAAACCACGCAGAAGCACAGATAGATCAGCAGTCTCGCCGCCTCTGCGGCCGTGGGAACCAGCCCGGTCGCGATCAGACCCACCGCCGCGATCACAAGGCCGGAGGAAAACACCATCACCGCCGCCAGAAAAAGCCCCGCCAGGAATTTTCCTATAATAATATGATCCCGGTAAAGCGGCTGGCTCACCAGCCGGTTTAAGGTTCCTTCCGCCCGTTCGCTCCCTATGGCGTCAAATCCCATAAAGATCCCGATAAAGGGGCCCATCAGAGCCATCAGGGAATTGTAGGAGGGAATGGAGTTGGCGCTCACCGTAAACAGCTTCAGAAACAGAAAGCTGGCGGATGAGCTTCCACTGTCGATGGCGTCAGCCAGCCCCGATGCGGCGGCATAAAAGCCCGTCACCGTGATCAGTCCCATGAGAATCACAAACAGGATCATCCGCCTGCCGCAAATAAAATCCGCCGTCTCCTTCTCAAAGAGCACTCTCAGAATGTGATATTTTGCTTTCCCGTCTTTTTCCGGTGTCAGTGCCTGTTCCATTTTGACCGTCCTCCTTCTCAAAATATTTCCGGTAAATCTCATCCAGATCGCTTCCCGCCTGCCGCAGGTGCATGATGGTATATCCCTGCTGCGCCAGCTCCCGGGACAGGGCCCTGCGCAGATCGAAGGAGGAATGGATGATATACATATCGCTGTTTTTTTCCACGTCCATCACACCGTTCATGGCCTTTATAATACCTGAGAGCTTTACGTTGTCCGGATAGGCCGCCAGCTCCAGGGTATTGACTCCGTCGTGATCGATCTGTCTGCCCAGCTCCTCCAGGGTGCCGCAGGCAATCATTTTTCCCTGTACAAAAATTCCCATCCGGTCGCACACCCGCTGCACCTGGTGAAGCTGATGGGAGGAGAGGAGTACCGTCCTGCCGTCCCCCTCCGCCAGATCCCGGATCAGCCACATCAGCTCCCGTACGCCCTGGGGGTCGATCCCCAGGGTGGGCTCATCCATGATGATGACCCGGGGATCCTTCATCAGCACATCGGCAATCCCCAGCCTCTGGCGCATCCCCCGGGAATAGGTTCCCGCCTTTTTGTCCGCGGCGTCCGTCATGTTCACCCGCTCCAGAAGAGCGTCGATCTTCTCCTCCAGCTCCGTTCCTGCAAGTCCGTTGAGCCTGCCGGTAAAGCGAAGGTTCTCCCGTCCTGTCATGGCGGAATAAAAGCCCACGTTGTCGGGCAGATAGCCCACCGTCCTTTTCACCTCGATGGCGTCTCTGGTGCAGTCAAGGCCGCCGATCCTGGCCTGCCCTTCGTCCGGCTCGGTGAGCCCCAGAAGCATCAGGGTGGTGGTGGTTTTGCCCGCGCCGTTGGGGCCGAGCAGTCCGAAAACCTCCCCCTTAAGCACGCTCAGATCCAGATGATCCACCGCCGTCAGTTCTCCATATCTTTTGGTAAGTCCTTCCGTCCGGATCACGGCGGGACTTCCCTTTTCCGCTCCAGCCATCACTTACCTCCTGCCATACTTTTTCATCACCAGATACAGCCCGGCCGCTACCGCAAGGATGATCGCCACCGCAAAGACGCCCCACCCGGTCCGGGTTTTCAGGGTCACCCGCAGCTCCATGGCGCGCGACTGATTATCGCAGTCCGCGGTGATCACCGTCACATAGTCCCCTGTGAGGGAATCGCTTCCCGGCGTGATATGGGCGACGATCTCCTTCGACGCCCCGGCCTCCAGCACATCCACCGTGGCAGTATCCAGTAAAACCTCCCATCCCGCGGGAGCCTGACTGGCCAGCGTGATATTTTCCAGATCAATATTTCCGTTGTTGGTGAGCTTCACGGTCACGTCCGACTCCTTTTTTGCAAAGGCGTCCAGAGAAAGCCGTCCGTCCACGGTGGACAGATTCATCTCGTAAGTGCCCAGAATCTTCACAGTCAGCGTGGTGGAGAGCTGCTCCCTGGCGGAGGCCGCCGCGCAGCCGATCTGATAATCCCCCGCATCCACTTTATCCGGAGGCGTCACCGTGATGGTCACGGCCGCGCTCTGTCCGGACTCCACCTCCAGGCTGGAAACCTGTTTGGAATCGCTCACAAAGGAGACCATCCATCCGGCAGGGGCGTCGGAGGAAAAGTTATAGTTCTGCGTGGAAAGGGTATTATTGGCTATGGTCGTGGAATAGGAAAAAGAAGTGCCGGATACCCCTTCCTGGTCGGGATACTCCACATGGAAATTGCTCTCCCCCGCCTCCAGTCCGCTGACCGTCAGCTCCAGATTCAGATCGTCCTCAAAGCCGTCGTCGGTGGCGGCGTGCAGCGTAATCTCATAAGCTCCCTCGGCCGCTTCGGAAGGAACCGTGACCTGAAAGGAAGCCGCCGCCTCTGTTCCATCCCCGTCTGTATGAACCCTGGAAACCTCATAGCTTCCTTTCTTTATGTACCCGCCAAACCCCTCGGGCATGGACGCCACAGACAGGGCCACATCCTTTCCCGCCGCATTTGCACCGGAAAGATGCAGATCGAAGCTGACCGAGTCTCCCGCCGTCACCCGGATTCCGGGGGTATCCGTGTAGAGATGAAAGCCCTCTGCGGCCGAAACCTGCATACACGAGAGCGCCAGGTAAAGCGCTGCCGCAAGCACAGCCGCCAGGATGGCGGCCCTGGAAGAAATTGAAGTTCTTAACCGGGTTTGTGAAAGTGTCTTCTGTCTCATTTTCTTTTAACCTCCTGTTTTCCGTTCCGGGGATGCCGCCTCACTCACAGATTCATCCCCGTCCGGAGCTTTTACATTATTTTACAGAAAGTATAAGCATAAAAAGTGAAGCATCCGTGGAAATTCTGTGATCAGTCTGTGGGAAAACTGTGAAAAGGCTGTGAAATTGACAGCCGCTTCATTGCGGTGTATCATATTGGGAACAGGATAGGAAACAGCGCCAGACATACGGTGGCTTTGCCATGATGACAAAACACAAAGGCAACATAATTCCTCACATTCACAGATTCATTACAGATGAACTGGGAGAAAACTGCTGGTTCAACGGCTGCGGACGTTATGTCATGGGCGCGCCGGGCGAGCCGGACTATGACTATGAGTTTTTCGCAGGCGTAACGGGCGATGTGTTCGCACAGATTTATACTTATGACCGTTTCCGGTGGGATGGGGTGACCGACTGTCTCCTCAGCGACGGGGATCCGTCCTTTATCGGGGAGATCTTCGAAAAATACGGATATGATTCCCTGTTCGTGGCGGAAAAGGAACTGAAGGCCCACCGGGAAACGTACTTATAGAAACTCCTTACATATATCGACAGAGGCATTCCCGTGATCAGCAATCTGATCATCCTGGGACATTCGGCCTGGATCGTCTTTGTGGGCTATGAGGACGGCGGGAAAACCCTGCTGTTTATGACAGACAATATGACCGGGCCTGAACGTGTCTGCGCACAGGATGTGTTCTGTGAGACCTGCGGCGGCGAAACCGATGAGAGCCGCGGCTTTCTCTTTGTGGGGGAAAAGAAAGAGCAAAAGGATCCGGGACAGATCTACCGGGACGCCATCATAAATCTCCCAGGTCTTCTGACAACCCGCACAAAAAGCTATTGCTTCGGCGCTTCGGCCTTCCGCGCCTGGGCCGACGAAATAGAGAGCGGCAGATACGACGCCATGAAGCCGGAGGAATTTGACTCCTGGTTCATATACTGTAATTATGTCTGTGTCCCTGCCACAAACGCAAGCTGCTGCCATGAATTTTTAAACCGGGCCCGGCGCTTCAACCCCGACTTTGCCTTTATCGGGCAGGTGGATCAGATATACGCCAAAATGCAGCGTATGTGGCAAACGGATCCCGACGGACTGGAGGCAATCGGAGGCGGGTTTAATATCACCCTGGAAGCTTTGCAGGACAGGCGCCGGCGGGATCGGATCGTTGCGAAAATCCGGGAGTTCGCCGACTGTGCGGAGGAGGTCGTGCGGATTCTTAAGGAGAATCTGCCCTCTGAAAATCCAAAACCCTCTGTTTGAAATCAAAAAACGCTTTACAAAATACAGGCAGATGTGCTATCATAATTTCAGACACATCCGGAAATCTGAAATTCTGCGCACGCATCCGTAAAATTATCTGCTTTTTACCCAATCCCCTGTATGAAAAAGCTCAGAACCTAAGCTCCCTGCGCTGTGAATATTCCGGAAGAACCTGCAGACATACACAGAGAGGTACGCCATATGGATAAGGAAAGCCGTGAAATGTTCGAAAAAATTTTAAATCATCTTGACAGGATAGACAACCGTTTTGACGCCATAGAGCTTAAGCAGGATCGCACAGCCAGAAAACTGGAGGATCTGCGCCTTGACGTTGCCGTCGCCGTGAGAGAGATCCGGCGCGATATTTTTGAGCTTAAGGACGAGATGGGAACGGTCATTGAAGTCCTGAAGATGAACGAATTGCTGCCACAGTGACGGTATCCGTCATCTTTCACAGCCCTGTGCGTCTCACAATGCCGTCCCCCTGTGGGGAACAAAGAAATCCTTCATATCGACTTTCTCCAGGGTCAGCAGCTTCACCTTCCTGTCAAGTCCTCCTGCATAGCCGGTCAGACTTCCGTTTGTCCCCGTTACTCTGTGGCAGGGAATAAGGATGGAAATTCTGTTATGTGCCACTGCGCTTCCCACAGCCTGCGCGGACATTCGGGGCAGGCCCCTTTCTCTGGCAAATTCCCTGGCGATCTCTCCGTAAGTGGCAGTCTCTCCGTAGGGAATCCTGCGCATAATTTCCCAGACCGCGATCTGAAAGGGCGTCCCGACCATATGGATCGGCGGCATAAAGTCCGGCTTCTTCCCTGCAAAATAGACCTCCAGCCACCGCCTCGTCTCGTCAAAGGCAGGCAGATCCTTTTCCTCCGGCTCCGGGTCGAGACGGCTGGCATAGTATTTCTGTCCGGAAAACCACAGCCCGGTGAGTCCGTCCTGATCCGCCGCAAGTAAGATTTCTCCCAGAGGCGTTTCGTAATAATTTACATATTGCATTGATTGATTCCTTTCGTTCTTCCTTTTCAGAACAATATTCCCATGCTGTCCGCTCCTTATACACAGCCAGCCCGGGCGTAAGAAGCTGCGCTCTGCGTAAGCCACTCTATAATATCGTCAAATCTCTCCCGGGTCATGGCATGAGCGCCGGGATACCTTCTGTGGCACAGATTCTCCGGTGCGCCGGCCCTGTGCCAGGCCGGAAGAGCTTTCGCAACAATGTCCGGGGCATCCGCCGAATATTTATCTTCCCTGGCGGAAACGATCAGAAAACGTCTCGGGGCAATACAGGACACCAGATCGTCAATATCGTATTTGCCGTGAAAACTCGGAATCACACTTGCCATCTCGATTCCCGTACCGTTTTTCATGCGCGTTTCATAGGTGCAGGCGCTGCCGCTCGCACAGCCAAAGGCGATCCTGCCATCCAGCGCGCAGAGAAACAAAACCGTATTCCCGCCGTAGGAATGTCCCAGCGTGCCGATCCTTTCGCTGTCCACAAAGGCAAGCCCGGCGAGCAGGGTGATTCCGCAGACGGCATCCTCCAGTACCTTTTTCATCAGATAGTCGCCCCTGACGATCCGATAACACATCTCGTCAAAATGCTGCCAGAAGTCAAATCCCTCCGCCAGAGAGCCTCTGCGCCTGTCCTCAAAGCAGACGGAGTCGGGGGCCAGCACCACGAATCCTCTTTTCGCAAGCGCCGGCCCAAAGGCCTGAAGGGGATCTCCGGCAAGGCCGCATACCTCGCTTTTTCCCAGATGATGCTCTCTGTTGTGCTGGTGATGGATCAGCACCGCCGGATGGGGGCCGCGCCCTTCGGGAATCAGCAAAAAGGCGGGGACTTTGTCCTGGCCGGAATCGTACTCGATGAGCTGCCTCGTATATCCATCCTCTCTGTCAGATTTTATGATCCGGTAAGGGACAGGGCTGGCAGGGTCCGAAGCTGTGATCCCGATTATTTCTGCCATCTCCCTCCTTCGTCTGCCCCACACGTCGCAGTCCCTCATAAAATCCGGCTTTTTCACGCCCATGATCTGGCTGTCATGACGGATCCCGTCCTGCAATTCTCTTTGGGGAACGACAAACAGGTTTCTGAATCCGCATTTCTGATAACAGCGGATCGCTCTTGTATTGTGAATCTTGGGATCGATCATGAGGACATCCGCGCCCCATTCCTCAAAGAGCGCCTTCATCAGCGCCTTAAGACACTGCGTACCGATCCCATGATCCCGGCATTCAACCTCTCCCAGGAAAATATCGATCCCATACGCTTTGGACTGACCGGCAAATTTCTCAAACTCCTCCTCCGGAACCTCGAAGCCCTGTGCGTCCAGCACACAAAACTGACAGTAGCCGATAGCCCTGCCCTCATACTCGATCAGGCACTGTTCCACCTGCTCTCTGACATGCTCCGCGTAGTTTTGGGCCACCCTTTCGTATGTGAATTTCTCCGTCATCCCCTCCCAGAACTTCATGGTCTGCGGATCGGTCATCCATTTCAGAAACAACTGAAAATCTTCCCTGGTCTCCTTCATTTTTCTGATAACAATATGTCCGTTCTTCGCTATGATATCTGCCATTTTCTTTTCCGTCTTTACGCCTTCTGCTCCCGGAAAATCCGCTCCGGGTTGTAAACCAGATTGGCATAGCCGCCGTCCGTGCGCTCGCACCTCTCGTTCCGGTCTTTGGCCACCAGCGCTTTCCTTCCCATGAACACAAAGGGCAGCTCGTCCGCCTCCCCGCGCATCACCTGATCGCACACCAGGAGCATCTGGGACAAAAGCTTCGGATCCGCCTCCCTCACCTGATGCATGACAAAAACACGGTCGTATTTTCCATCCAGCCGCTCCATGATTTCCTGCACCTGCGCCTTATACTCCTCCACTGTGCTGCAGCCTTCGTCAAACAAAAAGGTGGAATTATTGCAGGCGTCCCCTGTGATCAGAATCCTGGCCTCCCGCAGCAGAAAGACCATGCATCCCCTGGTATGGCCGGGAAAGGCGTAAACATCCACATGCATTCCTCCGAGGTCAAAGCTCATGCCATCCCTCAGCTCCTGGAATGCGTAGTCCGGCAAAAGGGGCAGATATTCCTCCTCCGGCACCCTCTCCCCCTCCGGCCCGATGGACATCTCCACATAATCTCTTCTCTCCTTCAGGCTTCCCATGGCCTGGTAACAGGGAAGATCCTGATGGTTCATGTACGCGGTCTCAAATTCCCCCACGCCCATGGCGTGATCCGGATGCCCGTGGGAGATCAGAACCGTGACGGGCTTATCCGTCAGCTCCTCCACCAGGGCGCGAAGCCCTCTGATCCCCACACTGGTATCCATCAGCACCGCCCGCTCCTGTCCCTGGGCCAGGTACATCAGCTCTCCCGACCTGCTCCTGATCATGGTAAGCGTCCCGCAACCGGCGGGAAGCGGCACATTTTCACCTGTAAAAAATTTCATACCTTACCTCCTGTCTGAGGCCCCGCAGATGTTTTCAGCCATGCTGCCTGCCGACATGCATTTGCTGCTATGCTGCTTTCAGCCATGCGCTTACAGCAGCGCGCCTGCAGCTGCGCTGCTTTTCAGCGGGCTCTCTCTGTAAATAATATCCTCCCGCCCCGGCCCGTTGGAGACCATGGTGATGGGATAACCGATCTGCTCCTCTATGAACTCTACATAATTGCGGCAGTTCCGGGGCAAATCCTCATACTTTCTGATGTGGCGGATATCACACTTCCAGCCGGGCAGCCTTTTCAGCACCGGTCTGGCCTTTTCCAGCCTGACTGTCACCGGGAAATCGGTGGTCACCTCCCCGTCGATCTCATAGCCCACGCACACGGGAATTTCATCCAGATATCCCAGAACGTCCAGCACGGTGAAGGCCACGTCGGTGGCTCCCTGGAGCCTGCATCCATATCTGGAAGCAACGCAGTCAAACCATCCCATCCGCCTGGGCCGTCCTGTGGTGGCTCCGAACTCTCCGCCGTCGCCTCCTCTGCGCCGCAGCTCATCCGCCTCATCCCCAAAAATTTCCGACACAAAGGCCCCCGCTCCCACCGCTGAGGAATAGGCCTTGCAGACGGTGATAATCTGCCTGATCTCACAGGGAGCAATCCCTGCCCCGATGGCCCCGTAAGCCGCCAGCGTGGAGGATGAGGTAACCATGGGATAAATGCCGTGGTCAGGGTCCTTTAAGGTGCCAAGCTGTCCCTCCAGCAGAATGGTCTTTCCCTCCTTCAGGGCCCGGTCCAGATAAGCGGACACATCGCACACATAAGGCTCAATCATCCGTTTATATTCGTGCAGCGTTTCCAGAAGCTCCTGAGGATCAATCAGCGGTTTGTGATACATATGCTCCAGCATCACATTTTTCTGCTCGCACACCCGCGCCGCCTTTTCCCGCAGAGTCTCCTCGTCAAAAAGCTCGCTCACCTGGAAACCGATTTTGGCAAATTTATCCGAATAAAAAGGCGCGATCCCGGATTTGGTGGAACCGAAGGACTTTCCCCCCAGCCGCTCCTCCTCATACTGGTCGAACAGGATGTGATAGGGCATCACCATCTGCGCCCGGTCGGACACCAGTATTTTCGGCATCGGCACATTTCTGTCGGTGATGGATCTGATCTCGTTGAAAAGCACCGGAATATTCAGCGCCACCCCGTTTCCGATCACGCTGGTTGTATGGCTGTAAAACACGCCGGAAGGAAGGGTGTGCAGCGCAAATTTTCCGTAATCGTTCACGATCGTGTGCCCCGCGTTGGCCCCTCCCTGAAAGCGGACGATGATATCCGCCTCCCTGGCCAGCATATCCGTAATTTTCCCTTTTCCCTCGTCGCCCCAGTTGGCGCCCACTACTGCTTTTACCATATTATAGATCTGCTCCTTTCAAAGTGGAATATCCCTGCATCAGCAAAATTATGGAAGCTTACTTCCGGATTTATTATATCCCTGGGAGCAGTATAAGTAAAATCAATATTTATTATATATATCATAAGTAAAAATTATATTCTGGTTTATTCGCTTATCCCGTCCTTTCTCTGTGCTCCCTCTCTGCGCCCGATATCCCGCTCCAGAATCTCGTTGATGAGCCCCTCCACCTTTTTATAAGGCGTCCTCTCCAACAGAAAGCTGTGACGGCCGCCGGCTTCCTCCTGCCAGAGGCTCCTTCCCTCATCGTCGATACGAATCCTTCCATAAGGATACAGATCCCAGTACCCTGCATCCGGGCGGATCGCGTAAAGCATGGTTGCGCCGTCCCAGCTTTCCCTGCCCACAGCGCCTCCTCCGTCCTTCCCGCTCCAGCTCTCGCAGCAGAGCCTGACCGGATTGTCCTTTGCTCCCTTTAGCTGAAGGCCGCCGCAGGTAATCATTTTCAGCCCGATCTCATAGCTGCAGAATATAAGCTCCGACGGCCAATGGTCGCAGACTGCCTGAGCCGCGGGAATATCGCATTTTACATTCCATTCCGCCAGCGCCGCACAGTCCGCTCCCGGCGCCTCAGGCTCCGGACAGGCCTCCTTAAAGCGCCCCGCCATACACACTGTCCGCTCCACCTTCTGCTCCACCAGCGCCAGGCCGGAGAGATCGCTGTGCTCGTCCGGTCCGCTCTTAAGGAGCCTTTCCAGACTGGCAAAAGATCCGGTAGCCACAAGAGTCATCTTCCCCTGCGTCTGCGCCAGGATCCTGCGCATAAGCTTTACCGTATTTTCATAGGACGCTCCTCTTTTATAACGGGTGTCCCATCGAAGCGCCACATCCGAGGCGTATACATCATGCCATTCGCTGGGTCTGATACCGTCCCCATCCCTGAATGTCCCCACCGGAATTTCGGGATGCCCGTAATACTCCAGAATCGCCTCGATACAGCCCGCCGCCGATTCGTTCATGGTACAGTGGGTCACCGCCAGCAGCTCGCACTCTCCCGCATTCATCAGCTCCAGCGCCAGGGCCAGCGCCGCCGCATCGTCGCAGTCGCATCCGATATCCGTATCAAATATGATTTTTGTCGCCATCCACAAACCTCCTTCCTTATTATACTAAACCGGCTCTACCTCCCCGCGCAGCGGAAGCGACTCCTGCGCTCCCCTGCGTGTAACGGCGATGGCGGAAGCGGAGATCGCGAATTCCACCGCCTCCCTCTCCGTCCTTCCCTCGGACAATGCCACCGCCAGAGCCCCGTTAAAGCAGTCCCCGGCGGCCGTGGTATCCAGGGCCTGTACCTGTTTCGCGGCAAACCAGTCGGTATGTCCCTTCTTAAAAACGCCGCAGCCCTTTTCTCCCAGAGTGACGATCACTGTGCGCACTCCCCGCTCCAGCAGTCTTCGCGCTCCCTCCTGTATGGCCTGCTTATCCGCCGCGGTGCCTGAAAGCTCTCCCTCCATGCCGCAGAGCTTCATCAGCTCCGTCTCGTTGGGCGTCAGATAATCCACTCCCCGGTAAACCTCGTCCGGAATATCCTCCGGCGCGGGAGCCGGATTTAAGATTACCCTCCTTTGGGCAGCTCTGGCCTCCCGGATCGCCTGGTAGAGAGCCTTTTCCGGGATTTCCATCTGAGCCAGGACAAGATCAGCGGCCCGGATGATCTCCCTTTTGCTTCTTATGTACGCTTCGTCGCAGGAAAGATTCGCTCCCTGGCTGACCACAATGCAGTTTCCTCCGTTTTCCGCCACACAGATAAACGCGCTCCCCGTGGAGGCGGCAGTGTCGGTCCTGATATCGGAGACATCCACCCCCGCATTCCCAAGCGCCTGAATCTGCTTTCTCCCGAAATCATCATCCCCCACGCAGCCCAGCATCCCGACTCTTCCGCCCAGCCGTGCGGCCGCCATCGCCTGATTGGCCCCCTTTCCTCCAAGGCCAAAGGAAAGATTCCCCGCAAGGATCGTCTCCCCGGCCTTCGGCAGTTCCTTCACCCTGATTGTCATATCTACGTTCATGCTTCCGATCACAAGGACTTTTCCTGTCTGTATATCTCCCATCCTGTTCCTCTCCTTTCCACCGTGTTTTCCGGTCAACTGTTCCGGTAATCTGCGTCCATGCTGCCCGACCGGAATCCCTCCAGATCCAGTGTGACATAGCGGTATCCAAGGCCTTTTAACTGAGCGGCGATTTCCTCTCCAAGCTCCGCCATCCTCAAAAGGTCCTGCCTGTCCACCTCTATTCTGGCGATCTGCCCGTGAACGCGCAGCCGCACGTTCCGCAGCCCCAGCCCTTTTAGAAACGCCTCCCCCTTTTCCACCTGCCTTATCTTCTCCGGGGTAAGGGCCGTCCCATAGGGAAATCTGGTGGCAAGACAGGGCGTAGCTGGCCTGGACGCCACCGACAGGCCGTATTCCCCGGCCAGAAGCCTTACCTCCTGCTTGGTCAGACCGGCGTCCGCAAGCGGGCTGTCGATCCCAAGCTCCTTAAGAGCCCGAATCCCCGGGCGGTACACGTGAAGATCGTCCTCGTTGGTTCCCTCCAGCAGGGTGGAGACGCCAAGCTCCGCCGCCTGCGCCAGCATCCTCTGAAACAGATGTCTTTTGCAAAGATAACAGCGGTCCACCGGATTGTCCATGATCCCTGCCTCTCTCAGCTCATCCACGGTAAGCAGGATGTGGTCTGCGCCGATCTGCGCGCAGATTCTGCCTGCCTCCTCCATCTCCGCAGGCGGGTGCAGCCGGGTCTGCACGGTTACCGCATACACTTTTTTCCCGCTCTCCGCGGCGGCGTCGCAGGCCAGCTTCAGAAGCAGAGCGCTGTCCACCCCGCCGGAGAAGGCCACCATCACGTCCCGGGCGGCGTACGCCTTCATTTTCTGTAAAAGGGATTTCTTTTTTTCGGGATAATGATTCATATGAACCGCCCTTCCGCCGTCGTCAGACGGCATTCAAATTTTCCGGCCTTTTCGTATATCGTCCGGAGGCGCTCCCGCATAAAAATTTTTATGTTTTCAGATTTATTATCGAAATAAAAGTCCAAAAATGGTATCATACAATTAAAGATGATAAGCAATGATCCAGTCACCGAACGGCAAATCCGTCCCTCCCCCGAAAGGAGCCCCTGATGTCAGAATTAACATCCATGAAAAATATCGGTAAGGAAATGGCCCGAAAGCTGTGCGCAGTCGGAATCGACTCCCGCGAAAAGCTCGTCGAGACCGGCTCCAAAGAAGCCTTCCTGAAGCTGAAAACGGCCTTCCCCCAGGTTTGCCTGGTACATCTGTATACTCTGGAGGGAGCCATTTCGGATACGAAGTACAACTGCCTTTCAGAGGATAAGAAAAAAGAGCTGAAGGAGTTTTCCGACTATTTAAAACGATGACGCCGGTCAGGCAAAAAAGAATCATCCGCTCCGGCTGTTTTTCAGCTTTTCTCCACCCTCTCGATCACACAGCTGTGGGGTTTCTCTCTTTTATTCTTATCATAATTCACGCCCACCAGCAAAATCTCGCCGCTGTAGCCCTCCAATGCCTGGGTATATCGCCTTTCTCTGATCTGCTCAATGGCCGCATGGGCGGACTTATCATATTTCAGCTCCACCACCAGCGCCGGCTTTCTGCTGTAGGGCAGAGGCAGAAAAACCATGTCCGCAAAGCCACGTCCGGTGGGCAGCTCCCGTATGATCCTGTAATCCTTCCTGGCGCTGTAATACGCAAGGCCAACAGCACAGGCCAGCGAGTTCTCATCGTTGTACGTCAACACGGACGCCGCCTGCATGTGGGCCATGTCCAGCCCTTCGGCGACACTTTTTTCGTCGCCCAGGAGCGTGTCTGCAAGGAGCTTCTCCGACGCTTTCAAAATGCTCACAATCTCCTGCCATCAGCCCACACTCATGGCATTTTCGAATTCCTCAATAATCTCCCGGTTGGGAATAAAGGCCTCTTTTTTCCCGGAGTCGCAGGCAAGATAGCCCAGATGGATCAGAAGGGTCAGCACGTCGTCCTTTGTTATCCACATAGATTTCCGAGCGGATGGCTTTCCAGAAGCCCTTATTATCCGGATTCAGATATCTCCCCATAAAACATACCTCATATTTCCGTCTATGCCGTTCCCCCTCCATGGCTTACCCGTCTGAACTCATCCATCACCTGCTGAAAGGAAAGGCCGCTCTCCTGTGCAAGCCGGATCACGCTCTCGTATTCAGGATAGTACCGCACCTGCCCTCCCGGAAGGACGCACCTTTTGATCTTAAGCTCACCCTCCTTCAGGGTCACGGTTGACGCCTCCCTTGGCAGAAGGCTTCTCTCCATCCGAATCCGGCGGATACCGATGGTGGTGGTTTCCTGGAAAATCGCCTGCTCCAGCTCCTTTATCTTATCCTCGTCGCAGATCACTGCCAGCTCATAGGCCGGCCGGTTTTTCTTCATAAACACCGGAACAAAATGAACGTCCCTGGCGCCGGCCTCCATCAGCCTGTCCATGACATACCCGAGCGCCTCCCCGGTGCAGTCGTCGATGTTGGTCTCCAGCTTGTAAATGACGTCCTTGCCGACCTGCTCATCCTGCTCTGCGCTACATTCCTGAATCAGCATGGCCCGCAGCAGGCTGGGCCGTTCATAGCTGCGCTTTCCCGCTCCGATTCCCGTTTTTTGGATCACAAAGCGCCTGGGCAGTCTGTCGCTCGTGCCGATGGCCGCCGCAATGGCCGCTCCGGTGGGCGTGATCAACTCCCCTTCCACCTGAGTCGTCTCCACGGCAATGGCATGAGCCTTAAGGATATTCACCACCGCCGGAACCGGCACCGGCAGAATCCCGTGCTGGCACCGCACCGTGCCGCTCCCTTCACACAAAAAGGGGATCACCGTCTGCGTAATGTCCAGATTATCCAGACAGACTGCCACAGCGATAATATCCACAATGGAGTCCACCGCCCCCACCTCATGGAAATGCACCTGATCCTCCGCTACGCCGTGGGCCTTTGCCTCGGCCTGTGCCAGGATCCGGAAAATCCTGGAAGCCGTGGCCTTCGCCCGGTCAGTAATGTCCGCTTTGTCAATGATCTCCAGGATTTCCGGCAGACCTCTGTGCCCGTGGGGATGGGCGTGCTCATGAGCCTGTTCGTGACAGTGTCCATGGGGATGTTCTGCGTCATGATGATGGTCATGCTCCTGCCCGTGATGATGGTCATGGCTGTGTCCATGCAGATACTCCATATCATGATCATGGTTCTCATGCTCCTGATCCAGCTTTACGTCAAAATCGCACACATCCAGCCCGGCCTTCACCACCCGGCTGATCTGCGTCCGAAACCCCTGCACCGGCAGGCTTCCAAGCGCCTTTTCAAGCGCCTGCTGATCCGCTCCCAGATCCAGCAGGGCCGCCACCGTCATATCGCCGCTGATTCCCGAGCGGCACTCCAGATACAAAGTTTTTCCCATCGTTATAATATGCTCCTTTCAAAACTCAGGCTGCTCTCAGACAGACTCTCTTCCGCTTATGCCTGCCCCTGGCCATATCCCAGCCGGTTGATCTGGGTAGCGATATACCCTGCCCCGTATCCGTTATCAATATTCACCACCGCGATCCCGTTGGCGCAGGAATTGATCATGGTCAAAAGCGCCGAAAGACCGTGCATGCTTGCGCCGTACCCCACGGATGTGGGTACCGCGATCACCGGCCTGCTCACCAGCCCGCCGAGGACGCTGGCAAGGGCCCCCTCCATCCCGGCCACGGCCACCACGCAGTTTGCCTCCTGAATGGTATCCAGCCGGGCTAACAGCCGGTGCAGGCCGCTGACTCCCACATCATAAATCCGTTCCACCCGGGAGCCGAAGTATTCCGCGGTCTGGGCCGCCTCCTCCGCCACCGGAATATCCGCCGTCCCGGCGGTGCAGACGGCGATCCTTCCTTTTCTCTCTTTATCCGGCTTTTCGATCTTCAGAATACGGGAGACCTGGTCGTAGACTGCCTCCGGCAGGGCCGCGCGCACCAGCTCGTACTGACGCCTGTCCGCCCTGGTGCCCAGCACCTCCCCGTTTTCCTCAGCCAGCTTTCTGAATATATTCACCAGATATTCATCCGGCTTTCCACTGCAATATACCACCTCCGGGAATCCGGTACGGATTTCCCGGTGTGTATCCAGCCTGGCATAGCCCATCTCCTCCACGGGAGGCTTTCTGAAAAACCGCTCCGCCTCCTCCACGGAAATAACGCCCGCCTTTACCTGCTCCAGTATCTCTCTCGTTTCCATGAAAAACACCTCCCGTAAAAAAACAGATGTTATGTATTATGCCCCCTGCTCCCGAAGTTCCCCGATCCTGCAAAGCGCCGCATATTCTCCGCCCTGCGCCACAAGCTCCTCATGGGTTCCCTGCTCCGCGATCCGCCCGCCGGAAAGGACAAAGATCCGATCCGCATTCCTGACCGTTGAGAGCCGGTGGGCAATCACAATCGTGGTCCGGTTCTGCTTTAACCGTTCCAGGGACTGCCTGACAACTTCCTCGCTCTCATAATCCAGCGCGCTGGTGGCTTCGTCCAGGATCAGAATCCCGGGATTCTTCAGGAAAAGCCGCGCGATGCTGATTCTCTGCCGCTGTCCTCCGGAGAGCATGATCCCTCTGGTTCCCACCACGGTATCGTATCCATCCTTCAAAGAAAGGATAAAATCATGAATATTGGCGTACACAGCCGCTCCGCGGATTTCCTCCTGTGTTGCGCCGTCCTTACCGTAACATATGTTATCTCTGATGGTTCCGTCAAAAATATAAACCTCCTGCTGTACGATACCGATCTGATCCCGCATAACCTTCAAAGACAGCTCCCGGATATCGATCCCTCCAATTGTGACGGCCCCCTCGCACACATCGTAAAATCTGGCCAGAAGTGAAACAACCGTCGTTTTTCCTATGCCGGAAGCGCCTGCCAGGGCGACCGTCTGCCCCTTTCTGATCCTCAGCGAAATATCTTCAAGGACATTTTCCCCGGAATTTCCGTAATGGAAGGAAACTCTGTCAAAGCAGATCTCTCCCTCCAGGCGCTCCGGTGAGAGCGCTTCCTCCTTCTCTGTCACCGACGGCGTCCTCTCCATCATATCCATAAACCTGACAAAGCCCGCCTTTCCCTCCTCGAAAAGCCTCATAAAATTCAGCCCTGTTCGGATGGGCTCCGCCAGGCTCCCCGCATAGAGAAGAAATGTCACAAGCACCGCGGTGTCAAGCTCTCCCCTGCCAACAAACAGGGAGCCAAAAACCACTACCAGCATGGTCAGAAACTGGGGATAGGATTCCACCGTCTCATAAAAATACGCCTCCACCTTATAAAATGCGCACTTACTCGCCGTATAACGCCTGTTTTTTTCTGCAAAGCATCTGGCGTGCTCCCTCTCCCTGCCGAAGGCCTTCACCGTGCGGATCCCTGAAAGGGTGTCCTCCGCATACCCGTTCAGCTCCGACAGATGCCCTCTGTTCTCCAAAAGCTGTCTCTCCATCCTCTGATCGGTACGGCATGCCGCCACCCCAAGAAAAGGGAGGGTAAGGAAAACAATCAGCGTCAGGGGCAGATCGATGCTGAGCATGATGGCGAACGCCCCCACAAATTTGATCGCCGTCATCAGCAGATCCTCCGGCGCATGGTGGAACAGCTCCGTCATGCTGGTCAGATCATTGGAGAGAACCGTCAGGAGCTTTCCGACGCCGTTTTGCGCGTGAAAGTCAAAGGAAAGGGCCTCATAGTGGGCAAAGAGCTCTCCCCGCATGGTCTCCTCCATCCTGGCTCCCATAGCGTGCCCGAAATAAGCATAAATGATATTACTCACAACCTTGCATATGGTGAGCAGCATCAAAGCCGCCGCCGCTGCCAGAAGCTTCCTCCTGGTATCTCCATCCCACCCTGTGAGCACTTCTCCGGTTATATACCCGGAAACCAGGGGAAAGAGCAGGACACTGACGGCGCTCAGCGCCGCAAAACACATATCCATGATAAAAATCTTCCGGTGCGGCCTGTAATAAGATAAAAATTTCGAAATTCTGTATTTTGTTTTCTTTTTAATCAACTGCGATCTCATAGATCCTCCAACTTTTCAGGGAGGGCTATTTTCTGATCACCCTCCCGCCAATGGTTGCTCTGATATTTTCTGTTTTTCTCATGTTCGTTACCTCCTGCACTGCAATATTTGCCTGTTCTGCGGTTTCTATCATACCATTTTCCCGGGGCAAACTCAAGAGCGGCCTTTTCCCGGATTCTCTGCGATCAATCGGGCAGGGGACGTCTTTCTCCCCTGCCCGCGCGCGGGGCGCACGTTGCGTGAGCAACAAATTCTTCTGTGCGACCCCTGCGCATAGAAAAGCAGATGCGGAGAACTCTCTCTGCATCTGCCGGTATTGTAAGCTCTTATATCAAACCTCCACAACCCAACCATCGGGCGCTTTGATGGTTCCCATCTGGATCCCGGTGAGGGTCTCGTAGAGCTTCTTCGTCACGGGCCCCATTTCCGTCATGCCGCTGTCGAAGCAGATTTCCCTGCCGTGGTCAACCACCCTGCCCACCGGGGAGATTACCGCCGCCGTGCCGCACAGGCCGCACTCTGCAAAGCTGTCAAGCTCCTCCAGATAAACGTCTCTCTCCTGGGTTTCCAGCCCCAGGTATTCCCTGGCTACCTGCATCAGAGAACGCCTTGTAATGGAAGGTAAAATACTGGAGGATTTGGGCGTTACCACCTTGCCGTCCCTGGTCACGAACAGGAAATTCGCGCCGCCGGTCTCCTCCACCTTCGTTCTGGTGGCGGCGTCCAGATACATATTCTCATCAAATCCCTGGTTATGGGCGTCCACAATGGCGTGGAGACTCATGGCATAGTTAAGCCCTGCCTTAATGTGTCCCGTTCCGTTGGGGGCCGCCCGGTCAAAATCGCTGACGCGGATGGTGAGGGGCTTAATGCCTCCCTTAAAGTAAGGGCCCACCGGCGTGGTAAACACCCTGAACTGATATTCCTCCGCGGGCTTTACCCCGATGACGGAGCTGCTTCCAAACATATAAGGCCGCACATAAAGGGTCGCGCCGCTGCCATAGGGAGGCACATACGCCTCGTTGGCTTTCACCGTCTTAAGCACTGCTTCTACGAATTTATCCTTCGGAAAAACGGGCATCTCCAGACGCTGTGCGCTCTGCTCCATCCTCTCGCCGTTTAAGTCAGGGCGGAAGGTCACGATACGTCCGTCGGAGGTGGTGTACGCTTTCATTCCCTCGAAGATCGTCTGCGCATACTGCAAAACCCCCGCGCACTCGTTAATGACCACGCTGGCATCCTCTGTCAGAACGCCCTCGTCCCAGGCGCCGTTTTTATAATTCGACACGAATCTGTAATCTGTGTGGATATAGCCAAATCCGAGATTGGCCCAGTCAATGTTTTTCTTTTCCACAATATCGCCCTCCTCTTAGCTCAGCATCGGGATGTCCCACAAAGCGCGACGTCCGCTGTTTTTCTATCCATTATTATCCCTTTTTTCGCAAAAGTCAATAGGCTCTTTCGCGCGTTACGGCTGTACAACGCTGAAAAATATGATATGATGGAATCGGGCGCATCGCTGCGCCCTGCAAACTGTCCTTATGCCAGAAAAGGAGGCTGTTCCATGCAGGCTTTTATCAGAATTCATCCGGAAGACAATGTCGCGGTGGCCCTTAAGGATCTTCCCGCCGGAAGCGTCCATTTGCAGGACGGCAGCTCCGTCACCCTCGCCAAGGACATCCCCAGAGGACATAAATTTGCCCTCCGTTCTCTGAAGGAAGGTGAAAGGGTCATCAAATACGGCGCTCCCATCGGCGTCGCCACGGCCCCCATCCCCGGAGGAAGTCTGGTTCATACCCACAACATGAAGACCGGACTGGGCGATCTTCTCTCCTACACCTGGGAGCCCGTTTCCCCGCCCAGGCTGCGGGCGCAGGAGACGCGCTTTTTTCAGGGCTTTCGCCGAAAAGACGGGAAGGTGGGAATCCGCAACGAAATCTGGATCATTCCCACCGTGGGCTGTGTGAACAGTGTGGCCGGCGCTGTGGAAAAAAGAGCGCAGAGCCTGATCGCAGGATCCATCGACGCCATCGCAGCCTTTCCTCACCCCTACGGCTGTTCCCAGACGGGGGAGGATCAGGAGAACACCCGCAGGATCCTGGCGGACCTGATCCGCCATCCCAACGCCGGGGGCGTATTGGTGCTGGGCCTTGGGTGCGAGAACAGCAATATTGATATTCTGAAGGAATATATCGGCGATTATGACCCATGCCGGGTGAAATTCCTGGTAAGTCAGGAGTCTGAGGACGAAATCCGCGACGGCCTGGCCCTTGTAAAAGAGCTCGCCAGTCATGCGGCACAGTTCAAAAGAGAGCCGATTCCATGCAGCGAGCTGATCGTCGGCCTCAAGTGCGGCGGCTCCGACGGCCTCTCCGGCATCACCGCCAATCCCGCCGTGGGAGCCTTTTCCGATCTGCTGATCGCACAGGGCGGGAGTTCTGTCCTCACGGAGGTGCCGGAAATGTTCGGCGCGGAAACCCTCCTCATGAACCGCTGTGAAAACCAGGCGCTCTTTGACAAAACCGTATCCCTGATCAACGACTTTAAACGCTATTTTACCAGCCACGGACAGCCGGTCTACGAGAATCCTTCCCCCGGAAACAAAGCGGGCGGCATCTCTACGCTGGAGGACAAATCCCTGGGCTGTACCCAGAAATCCGGCTCCGCCTCCGTCAGGGATGTGCTCTCCTACGGGGACAGGGTAAGGATAAAGGGGTTAAATCTTTTAAGCGCCCCGGGAAACGATCTGGTGGCCTCCACGGCCCTTGCCGCCGCAGGAGCCCACCTGGTGCTGTTTACCACCGGCAGGGGAACCCCCTTTTCCTGCCCGGTTCCCACCGTAAAGCTCTCCAGCAATACCCCTCTTTTTGAGCACAAGAAAAACTGGATCGACTTTGACTGCGGCGTCCTGGTATCCGGAAAGCCTCCCCGGGAGCTGGGGGAGGCGCTTTTTGAGTACGTGCTGGCCATCGCCTCCGGTCAGAGGGTTAAGGCGGAGGAGGCAGGCTTTCACGATATGGCGATCTTCCGGCAGGGGGTGACGCTGTAGCATCCCGCGCCGGAGGTCTGCGGCGGCAGGTAAGCGAATGGGACAGGGCAAAAATCCTGCCCCGGAAAGGCAGGATTTCATTTTGAAAAAATTGAGTTATAAAACACTGGACGAATTGAACTATGACGGCTATCTGCTCAGAGCAGCTCCGGAGCGGGTGCTCCAGTTCGGGGAGGGAAACTTCCTGCGGGCCTTCGCGGAGGATTTCATCGACCGGATGAACCAGCGGGCGGGCTTTGCCTCCAAAGTGGTACTGGTTCAGCCAAGGGGCGGCGGACAGAAAACGAAAGCTGCCCTCTCCGGACAGGAGGGGCTTTATACCCTGCTCCTTCGGGGAAAGGAAAATGGCCGGGAAAAAAGTGAAAAGCGGATCATCTCCTGCGTCAGCCGCTGTCTGAATCCTTACAGTGAGTACGACGCATTTCTCGCCTGCGCCGAAAATCCCCGGCTGCGCTTCCTGATCTCCAACACCACCGAGGCCGGTATCGTGTACGATCCCGCCTGTCGTTTTGAGGATCGGCCTGCGCAGAGCTTTCCGGGCAAGCTCACCCAGCTTCTCTACCGGAGATTCCAGGTCTTTGGGAAGGAAAAGGGAAAGGGCTTTATCCTCCTTCCCTGCGAGCTCATCCCGGATAACGGGAAATCGCTGGAAAAATGCGTGACGGCGTATGCCAGGCAGTGGCGTCTGGGAGAAGATTTTCAGAAATGGCTGCGGGAGGAGAACATCTTCTGCTCCACCCTGGTAGACCGGATCGTCACCGGCTATCCCGAAAAGGAGGCCGCTGGCCTTTGCAGGCAACAGGGCTATGAGGACGAGGCCATGGTCGCCGCAGAAACATTCGCCTCCTGGGTGATCGAAGGGCCTCCCGGCCTTGCAAAGGAGCTCCCCTTTGCACAGGCTGGCCTGCCGATGCGGATCACAGACGATCTCGGGCCCTACCGGGAGCGCAAGATCCGCATCCTGAACGGAGCCCACACCGCCATGGTCCTGGGCGCTTATCTGGCGGGGCGGAATATCGTGCGGGAGTGCATGCAGGATGAGGTGATCCGCGGCTTTATGAATCGGGCCGTCCATGAGGAAATTATCCCCACCCTCTCTCTGCCCGAACAGGAGCTTATGGACTTTGCAGGGGCTGTCACAGACCGCTTCGACAATCCCTTTATCGACCACGCCCTTTTGTCCATCGCCTTAAACTCCGCCTCCAAGTGGCGGACAAGAGTCCTCCCCTCCCTTAAGGGCTATATCGGGAGGTTTGACCGGCTCCCCGTGTGCCTGACCGCCTCCCTGGCTTTTTTCATCGCCTTTTACAGAGGGGCGCGCCTGGAAGACGAAGGCCTCGTGGGACTGCGGGGAAGGGAGGAATATCTGATCCGGGACGAGCGCAGTGTTCTGAAATTTTTCTGTGAGCACAGGGAGGACTCCCCGGAGGCGCTGGCCAGGGCGGTTCTCTCCAACAGGAACTTCTGGGGGGAGGATCTGACAGGGTATCGGGGGCTTTGCGACAGGGTGGCCGGGGATCTGGAGAGGATTGATAGGGAGGGGGCTTATGGACTGATGAGACGGTGCAATACCTGAAATCACTATAAACACAATGTTTTGCCATCGCGGTGATTAACTTTTTGCTTCATAGTATTGTGCCTGAGCGCTCCACAGCCTGTAATACATCCCGGGCCTGTCGCTTACCAGCGCATCATGACTGCCGCGCTGAATCAGTCTGCCCTCGTGGAATACGACAATATCCTGACAAAATCGGCAGGAAGACAATCTGTGTGAAATGAACACAGCAGTTTTCCTGCCAGTCATATCATTCATTTTATCATATACCTCAAACTCCGCAACCGGATCAAGCGCTGCCGTAGGCTCGTCAAGTATAATGAACGGCGCATCTTTATATAAAGCTCTTGCCAACGCAATCTTCTGCGCTTCTCCTCCTGAAATATCAATACCCTTTTCATCAAAATTTTTATATAATGGCGTCGAAAGTCCATGTGGCAGCCTGTCAGGACGTATTACGAAGCCTGCAGCACGAAGGCACTGATCTGCTTTATCTGAGTCTACGTTCATGCTGCAGGCAACATTTTGTCCCAGCCCAAAAGAGAGCAGCTTAAAATCCTGGAACACAACAGAAAACAACTGCATATACTCGTAATAATTGTAGTTTCGTATATCAATCCCATTCAGCAGTATCTGGCCCTCGGTGGGATCATACAGCCGGCATAGCAGCTTGATAAAAGTGGTCTTCCCACTTCCGTTCATACCCACTACGGCCATTCTTTGCTCTGCATGGAATATCACAGATACATTACGCAGCGCATAATTCTCCTGACCGGGGTACTTAAAAGAAACATTACGAAATTCAATCTCATATCCCTTGCCGCTGTATTGACCGACTGCCATATCCCCCTGCCCCATTTTGTCCGGCATATCTAAAAATTCAAATACTGTACGCAAAAAAGATGTGTTATTCCTTAAATCACCGAATGCCTCAATCAGCCTGGACAAACCGTCGGATAATGCGAGAACGGCACTCACATACTGCACAATGGAACCCAAACCAAAGGCGCCTCCCAACGCTTTCAGGCATACAAAGATATATGCAACTCCTGCAAATATCTGTGACACAGCTCCAGACAGGGCCTGGTATCCTCCCATAGCCCCTCTTGATGCTCTGGCCAGCTTTGAGGCGGGAGTAAAGGGATTATATTTTTTCAGGTTATTTCTGCTGAGGATGTCCTGTCGATAGATACGTACATCCAGTGCCTTCGAACTGTCATTTCCGAGATCTCCGAGCCAAAACCCGAAAAGCCGGTTCCCCAACTGGTTTTCATCTGCATACTTTACCCAGTATGAACTTGCCTTAACAGACAGCAGAGGTGCGGCGAACGTAACGCCAGACATAACCGCAATAATAAGCAAAATGAAGACAGGGTGATTCAATATCGTTAACCATCCTCTGTCCGCTGCAACCGGCAATATAAACAATGACGCAGTTAACAGGCTCGCACTGATAATGGACATAACAGACCTGACGATTGCATCAAAGCTATAGATAAGCTTATATAACCCCCAGCCCCCTGAGTCCGTATTCTGCCATATTCGGGAACGAAGCTCCTGTACATGACGGTCATCTATATCCGCAAATTCCATGGAAAGCAGTTTCTCAAGGAAAACTTTATTCTGGGTATGCCAGAGGCAGGATAGCTGAACATTCTTCCACCTTGTCAGTCCTGCACAGAGCAGTGAAAAAATCGCAGATGTACCCATCAATGCCAGTACATATACTGTGAGCGTGTGCGGATCACGTCCGACCGCAACCTCATCAATAAGACGGGCCAATAACCAAATGTCTGCATACGGTGTCAGAGCAGAGACAACTCCGCATATCAGTACGGATAGCAACAGCCTGGGATTCTCTCTCCACCATACTCTGAATCCGCGCAAAGAAAGCTGCACTGTTTCCCTGAAAGAAACATGGGATTTATTGAGAATGCCCTTCTTCCATTCTCTCATTCTGATACGAAACTTCACCGCGCTCCCCCTTCCCGGTAATATCTGCTTTGAATTTTAAAGAGATCTGCATAATGCCCCTTATGAGCAAGCAGTTCATCGTGTGTCCCTTCTTCATCAATACGTCCTCCCGCGATCAATATAATACGGTCGCAGAATCTGGTGGAGGCAAGGCGATGTGAAATATAAACAGCCGTTCGACCATCCGTAAGTTCACTGTATTTGCTATATATTTCGCTCTCAGCAATTGGATCGAGAGCAGATGTGGGTTCGTCCAAAACGATAATTGGAGCGTTTTTATATAAAGCCCGAGCCAGCATCAACCGCTGCAGTTCTCCCCCTGACAGATTAATACCATCTTCAAACACCTTGCCTGTATGTGTTTTTACGCCGCCTGGCAGCTGCCTGATTTTCTCTGTCAATCCTGCCTGACTGATGCATCGTTCCATCAACGACCTGTTTATATTTTCATCTGTCTGCGCGATGTTTTCAGCAATCGTCACGTCAGGAACCGAAAAATCCTGGAATACAGCGGAAAAAAGCTGATAATAATCCCGTCGGTTATACGTTCTGATATCTATATTATTCAGCAGCACTTTTCCTTCTGTGGGATCCAAAAAGCCGCATATGAGTTTAATGAGCGTTGTTTTCCCGGCTCCGTTAAGACCAACAATTGCTAACTTTTCTCCTGGTCTGATTGTCAGACTGACATGGGAGAGTGTGTTCTTCTCAGCCTCCGGATAACGAAAGGAGACATCCTGCAGCTCAATCTGATAAGGAATGTTCAGGTTCGGAGCTATGGGGATCCCCTGTTCTATCTTAAATGTTTCGGGATAATCAAGAAATTCCCGAACTGTACAGATATCAAGACTTTGTTTCCGTAGGGTTGCAAGGTCTGTCATAATCCCGTTTATACCACTGGTAAACAGATTCACTGTATTAAAGTACAATACAAACTGTGCGGCAGACATCTGACCCTTAAGCACACTTCCGATTAGAAAAAGACAGACAATACCATTTCTCATAAATGCAAGTATTGCATCTATAATATTACCCCAAACATAAACACGTTCCCCGCGGGCAACAAAGCTCCGATACAGACGCAGCATACTGTTGTATACATCTTCTATCCAACCCTGCATTCCAAAAATACGGACATCCTTTGCCAATGTATAATCCCCTGATCTTTCACTGAGATAATTCATACGGCGGGAATATTCCGCTTCTTCATCTCTGTGCCGGTATCCCCAGCCATTGAGATAATTGCTCACCGAAAAACTGACAATGACAGTCACCAGAACGGCAATGATTATGAATGGGTTAAGCGCAGCAAGCAAAGAGAGAAAGACAATAAATGCAACTAAGTTTTTTAACAGATTCACCAATGTTGTCCAGATTGCCTCAGTAGCCGCTGAGTTGCTGGTAACAAGCATGGAAGCTTTATCCATTTTCTTACGGACATTCTGATCCAGGGTATCAGGATATGACATGGTCAGCGCCTTATTCTGGATCATAGAGCCGATGATGAGACGAACTTCAATACGTCCAAACTGCGAGCATGATGCGAAGTACGACCGGGCTGCGCTGAGCAATATTAATACTCCTGTAAATAAGAGTATGATTGCAGTAAGTTCTGCAGCAGAAGCGTCAGTTTCAACAACTCCGAGTACAGACGGCACAACAAAAAGCTGTGTAAGACTGAGCAGGATCGCTACAACCGCCATTGTCAGAGCAAGCCAGATTACACTGCGGCGCTGTTCCCATGCAAGCGATACCATATATACAATGTTCTGTCCTGGGCTGTAAGCAGGCTTTTGCTTCATATGCTTACCGGCAGGCATCTTTGAGAAAACAGGCATCGCAATTCCCCCTTTTCCTTATTTCAGCATCATGATAGGATTTTCAGATAAAGAAAAGAAGGGCGGAAAATGGTTATAATCATTTTATCCCAACAAACGCTGTCACGCTCCGCGAGCCAGCTTATTGTAAAAAAGGACTTTACCCTTTCAGGATAAAGCCCCGTAAATTTACTTTTTTACTATTCTACGAATCGTATCATAAGAAAGATGAAAGCGTTCACACAATTCATCCATGCTCATACCTTTCAGGTACAAGTCGATGATCATATCATTCCTTTGCTCATAATACTTTTTAGAACCGCTTTTACTTCCCCATGACTTTTTACACTTCGCTGAAGGAACATATAGTAATTGTCCGCTGACATATACAGATAATTCCTTAAGAAGCTCCTTTGGAAGTACATCTGCTGCATTCAGATATTCCATAATTCATCCCGTCCTTTACTTAATATGATTAAATAAAGTGCAGAAACAGCAGACTATGCAACTATCATTGAACCCATACAGACCGTTGCATCTCTCCTATTCTGCATGGGAAAATTCACTGGCTGAATCACTATGGTTTATAATATCCACTACAGGCACCTCCTCGCAAATCCGATAAGCTTTAACCTACAGATACATATAAAGTATAACCGACTTTCAGGAGAAAAGCAACCTGTCTGACCAATTACACCACTTTTACTCCGGTATCCGCAGGTATGGCACTACTTATTCCCAGGAGACAGGACTCGGTTTCCTGACGGCCAGATCCCGCATATTTGACGCGGAATCACTGTGCGGGTATAATAAGGCTAATCAGGCAGGGAAGGATTTTTGCCCCTGCTCGCGCGCAGCCCGCGCGTCACTTCATTGCCAAATCCGGCGCGCCGGTTTTTCCTCTGCACGGGCCCGCACACAAAACAACGAATTATGTGAAAGAAACGGAGGACACTCCATTATGGCATTAGAAAATAAGCTGGGCATTACCGATTCCTCAGAGCTGGCCCGGGAGGAAGAACGAATCAGCAAGGCAAAGGCTCTCGAGCTGTTTGAGACGGGGCTTCCGGATTCCTTTGAGGTCGGAACCTTTCGGGGACTTACGCAGATTCACAGATATCTTTTTGAAGAGATCTACGATTTTGCAGGGCAGGTCCGCACCGCAAATATCGCAAAAGGAAATTTTCGTTTTGTGCCCGTCCTCTATCTGCAGTCGGCTCTGGAAACCATTTCCCGCATGCCTCAGTCAACCTTTGAGGAGATCATTGCCAAATATGTGGAGATGAACGTGGCGCACCCTTTCCGGGAGGGCAACGGCAGAAGCGCCCGGCTCTGGCTGGATACAATTCTGAAAAAAGAGCTCCATCAGGTAATCGACTGGAGCCGGGTAAATAAGGACGACTATCTGCTGGCGATGGAGCGCAGCCCCATCCGGGATCTGGAGATCAGAACGCTTCTGAAAGCCGCACTGTCCGACCGGATCAATGACCGTGAAGTCTACATGAAAGGCGTGGATGCCAGCTATCACTACGAGGGATACAGCCTTTACAGGACAGCCGATATGAAATGAGCTCCCTGAGCCATGCCCCAGGCCTGCCGCCCTTCGGCCCGGATCCCCTCTCACTCCTTCCTCTCATACTTCAGGAAATGATAGGTCACGTCAAAATACGTCTGCTCCTCACTGTCCGCCGTGATCTGCCAGCAGGGCATGGCGTCCAGATCCGGGAAATGGGCGTCCGCCTCATAGGCCCGATGGATTCTGGTCACGTGGGCCAGGCGGCAGTAGGGAAGGAGCTGGCGGTACACGCTCTCCCCGCCGATCACATACACCTTTTCCTTATCATACTTTTCCAGCTCCTCAAAGAGCTCTTCGAGACTGTGTACCACCAGAGCGCCCTTTGCACGATACTGAGGGTCTGATGAGAGGATGATATTGACGCGCCCCGTAAGAGGAAGCCCCTGTGGAAAGGTGGACAGGGTTCTGCGGCCGTATACCACCACCTTTCCCTCCGTCTCCTGCCGGAAAAACCGGTGGTCTGCGGGAATGGTGATGAGAAGCTCTCCCCTGTTTCCAATGGCCCAGTTATCGTCTGCGGCTGTAATTATGTTCATTTTTGCGTTACTCCTTCTGACCTGTCTGTTTTCGGATATCCGTTCTGCATTTCGTTTTTTATCTGTCAGTTATCATATATCATTATATCAACTCAGACACCGGGTGTAAACCCTGCTCCCGCCTCACTTTCCGGTTGTCTTTTCCCCCGTTCCGGCGTAAAATAAAAACAACGGATGCCAGGCTCCGCCAGACATCCTTATGTTCAACAAACGCTGTCACGCTCTGCGAGCCAGCTTATTGTAAACACATTCCTTTGCGCGCGCGCAAAGAAGAGAAAAGAGGACTCTGCCATGGACTTATCTGTACCGCAAACCCTGAAGGAAAACATTTCCCGGGTCATCATCGGAAACGAATCCACCCTCACCCTGCTGCTGACCGCCATGCTGGCCAGAGGCCACGTGCTTTTGGAGGATGTGCCCGGCACGGGCAAAACCATGCTGGCCAGAACCCTGGCCAGATCCATTAAGGCGCAGTTCGGGCGTATCCAGTTTACTCCGGACCTGCTCCCCTCGGACGTGACGGGCCTGAATTATTTCGACAGCAAAAGCGGGGAATTCGTCTTCTCCAAAGGCCCCGCCTTCTGCAATATCCTGCTGGCGGACGAGATCAACCGGGCCACTCCCAAGACCCAGAGCAGCCTTTTAGAGTGCATGGCGGAGCGGCAGATCACCGTGGACGGCGTAACCCGCCCCCTGGAGGAGCCCTTCCTGGTCATCGCCACCCAAAACCCGCTGGAAACGCTGGGAACCTTTCCCCTGCCGGAGGCGCAGATGGACCGGTTTCTCATGAAAATATCCATGGCCGCCTTAAGCGAGGAGGAGGAGCTTGCCCTGATCGACCGTTTTATCGCCAGGGAACCCCTCGCGGAGCTCATGCCTGTGTGTGACAGGGAGACGATCCTTTCCCTGCAAAAGGAGTGTCAGAATATTTATGTCCACCCGGATCTGCTCCGGTACATGGTCTCCTTAATCCACGCCACCCGCAGACACCCGAAGGCCTCCTCCGGCGTAAGCCCCAGAGGCACCCTTGCCTTTCTGCGCTCCTCCCAGGCGCACGCCATGATCTCGGGCCGCTCCTATGTGACGCCGGAGGACATTAAGGAGGTGGCTGTTCCCGTGCTTGCCCACCGTCTGAGCCTGGTTGCAGGGGACGGATCCTCCCGCGCCGCCGCAATGGTGATCGGGGAAATTCTCAGCGCAACCCCGGTTCCCACGGAAAACTGGGCGGAGAGGTAATTGCCATGTTTCTTTTACTGTTTCTGGGTGTCCTCCTGGTGTGGTATGTCAGCCGCAGGATCTATGCGCACTGCTGGCACAGAGGACTGTCCGTGGAAATTTATTTCCAGGAGCGCTTTATCTACGAGGGCGACGCCTCCACCATGAAGGAGGTGGTGGTCAACGACAAGCTTCTGCCCCTCCCCGCGCTGGAGATCCGTTTTTCCTCCAACCGGAATCTGGAATTTGTGGGAGAGGCCAGCGCCAACACCAGCTCCACCGACCGCAGCTATAAACGGGATGTTTTTTCCTTCCTGTTCCATCAGCGGATCGAGCGCACCCTCTCCTTTACCGCCCACAAAAGGGGATTTTATCAGATTTACGACGCCAGCCTGACCGCCTACGATTTCTTTTTCCGCTCCGGCTATTATGCGGATACCCATCCGGACACGGTGCTCTACGTCTATCCCCGGCAGGTGGACACCCATCGGATCGCCATGCTCTGTCAGGCCATCTCGGGTACGGTTCTCTCCCGAAACCGCCTCCACCCCGACCCCTTTGAATTTTCCGGGATCAGGGAGTACCGCAGGGAGGATCCCATGAACTGCATCAACTGGAAGGCCTCTGCCCGCACCGGGGAGCTGATGGTCAATCAGTTCGACTCCACCACCGCTATTTCCCTGACCGTGCTCTTTGATGTGGAGGATAAGCTGATCCTGAAATACGAGGATCTGGTGGAGGAAACCCTGCGCATCGTCTCCTCCCTGTGCGGCCGTCTGGTAAAGGATCGCATGTCCTTTACCGTTTCGGGAAACGGCCCGGACGCGGACGCGGATACCCCTTTTTCCATGTATCTGAAGGCCGGGGCCGGGAAAATCGCGGATCTGAATCAGAAGCTCGCCTGCATGGACACCGCCGGCTGCGTCTGCTCCGCCCTGGAGCTGCTTCGCTCTCAGGCCGCCTTAAAACGGGACGGCCACACCTTTGTGTTTATCTCCAAAAACTGGCAGGAGGATCTGGCAGGAGCCATGAGCGAGCTGACCGGCAGGGACAATCAGCTTCTGTGGGTGCTTCCCATAAGAAGCGCGGACGCATCCTCCCTGAGTCTCCCCTCTCTTGCCCGGGTCAGGGTGATTCCCTGGGAAATCTGAACCGGGCGCAGACAACGGACAGCGCGCTCCGCGAGCCGTCCTTATGTTTAAGAAAAGGCAGGTATCCAAATGAAACGTACCTCTGTGCAAACCTCAAAAACCCTTCTGCTGCGGGTGTGCGGCTGGCTTCACGCCGCGATCCTGTTCTGGTGCTTTTATCCCCTGGCGGCACGGATCTTCCATCTGGAGGGACAAAGGGCGGTCCTCTTTGTGCTGGCGGGTTTCTCGCTCCTTTTTCCTGTAATCGCAAGCTGGTATATGGTGATGCGGGTGAAATACCTGTTCCTCTATCTTCTGTCCGGGGTCTTTTTCTCCCTGGTATACGGCGCAGCGGGGGAGCTTGTGGGCGCGTCCCTGGGCGTGGCCCCTTATCTGTCCGGGGGATTTTTTCTGCTTCTGTCGTCCGTGATTTTCCTCATCCGTGCCGGTATGCGGATCAAAAAGGGCAGGGTGCAGAAGGCCCTGGCCGAGCTTCCCAGCGCCGATCTGACCCGTGTGGATTACAGCGGGCTGGACGTCCCGCTCTTTCTGGACGCGCCCTCCTTTGTACACTGGATTTACCTGGCGGTTCACTATCTGCTGGGCGCTTTCCTCAAGCTCTCGCTGTGCTGGCACACGATTTTTTATCTCTTTCTGGCCGACGTGTTCATCTGCTTTATCTATCAGTTTATGGACAGCTTTTACACGTTCCTGCGGGAGCACAGCAGCGCCGCAAATCTCCCTGTCAGAACCATGGAAAAGGTGGTCCGGATCATCTTCACAATCGCCTGTGTGATCCTTGTGGCCTTCACCCTCCCCTCTCTGCTGTACGGAAAGGAGCCTATGAGCGAGCTGACCTTTAAGGAAAAAGAGATTTCCGGCCAGTGGCAGACCCAGACCCCCGCCCCGGACGCAGGGCAGGCGGATATGCCCGACCTACAGGACCTGCTGGGGGACGAGGAGATTAAGGAGCCGCCCAGATGGCTGGTACTCCTCTCCCAGGCGCTGATTTATCTCACCTTCGCCGGTATGGCGGCGGCGGCCCTGGTGATCATTTACCGCGTCTGCCGCAACGCGGGGAAATTTTTTTCCTCCGAGACGGAGGACGATATCTGTTTTCTGGAAAGGGGGTTTACCGATCAGAACGAGGGAGTGGGAAGGCGAAGGCTTCCGTTTGGCAGGCGCCTTTCCCCTGATCAGCGGATTCGCAGATATTACAAAAAGGCCCTGCGCAGGGGCCTGAAGGAGAGCCCCGGCGGAAGCGAGACGCCTCATGAGCTGGAAAATCTGGCGGGCCTTTCCCGGGACGAGACCCGCCAGGTTCTTCACGACTGCTATGAAAAGGCCCGCTACAGCGCAAAGGGCTGCACCGTCGGGGAGGCGGGCATGGTCAGAAAGCTCTCTCTCACCTTTCAGGAACGCACACCAGGGTCTTAACCGGGGCAAGCTGCGGCACAAGATCCTTCTCCTGTGTGAGATCCAGCACCGGGAAGCCCTCCGCATTAAAGTGTACCCTGCGGATCCCCGTACACCTCGGGCCTCTCACGCCGGGCCTGGCGTGGTAGGCGTTGAATACCAGTCCGTCCTCATCCGTCACATAAGCGTTGTGTCCGGTTCCATACTCCCCCGGAACGCTCCGGGAGGAGAGCAGCGGACAGTTCTCCTTCACCCAGCTTTCAGAATTTAAGAGATCGTCCCGCTCCTGCGCGGTGAGGAGTCCCACCGTGTAGGTGCTGTCCACCGCCGCCGCCGAGTAGGTGAGATAAACCTTTCCATCCCGCCTGAGAGCGAACGGCCCCTCCACCACAAAGGTGTGGTTATTCTCCCATCCGTACTCCGGCAGGGCGAGAACCTGCGGGTCGGTGATGAGGTGATCCGGCTGCGCGGGATCGATCCGGGCAATGTAGAGCCAGGCCCCCTGATCCACCGGATGGAACTGTCTCTGGGACCAGCACACATAGTGGGCTCCGCCCGCCTCGAAATACGTCATGTCCAGGGTAATCCCGGCCTTATCATACAGCCAGCTTCCGTCCTTTTTCCGGATCCGGCGGGGCTTCTCCCAGTCGGAGGCCTTCATGGGATTGCCCCCTTTCTTCAGCATCATGATATGGCACTGCTCCTCCTCAAAGGCCTGGGGCGTGCCCGCATGGAGAACACAGAGCCTGTCCCCGATCACATGCAGCTCCGGGGCCCAGAGCAGATTGCCCAGATGGGGGTAGGTGTACGCGTCCAGGATCCGAACCTGCTGCGCCGTCACAAGCCCCGCAATGGTATCCGCCTGCCTGATGTAAATGGTGTGCTCGTGATCCAGATCGTTGGTGGAGATAAAGTAATACTTTCCCTGCCATCTGCCGATACAGGGATCCGCCTTGTGCCAGGCTGCGGGGAACTCGTACCGGTCCTGATGCACCCGCCCCTGCGCCTCGTATTCTCCCGGCGTATTCCAGTTGATTTCCTCATCGTACCAGTCCACTCTTTTTTCCACACTGCTTCCGTCGCTGTACCTGGCCAGGGCCTTCACCTGCTCAAGCTCTGTGGGCGAGGAGACGCACACCCGCTCCGGCGCTTCGTTGGAAATATTGACAGGCGTGAGGAACCTTGTTCTGAGCCTGCATGCCAGCTCCCCGGAAATCTCCAGCGCGTTTCGTAGTACCGCCCCTTCCGGAAGCGCGCCGCCTGCGGGAAGCTCCAGACGCAGAACCGCCTCCCGGTCAAAATCCGCCTCCTGCACTTCCTCCACCCTGCCTTTTACTGCCTCCCCGGCGGCGCTCTCCAGATCCTCCACCTCCATCCGAAAGGTTCTGCCGCCCTTTTCCTTCCACATCAGAAGATATGCGTTCTTCTCCTCATCATACCGGCAAAGGACATCCAGAATCTCCCCATCCCCCAGCTGGGGATGTTCCCCTGGCTGATTATTCAGCAGGGGATGTTCTCTGTGCAGATCCAGCAGGGGATGCTCCCTGAAATGGATCAGATCCCCGGATGTAAAAAATAAAAGCTTCCCGGCTGCGGAGGCGTCCGCCTTTCCATCCTGCCCGGTTCTGCGTGCGATCACTGCGAAGGTCTCATCTCTCATGGCAAAAAGCCAGGGGTTCGTAAGGCACTTCGCGTTCAGGGTTCCATCCGCGTTCTGCGTGGCCCTGGCATAGAGAATGCCGGAGTTGTGATTGAGAGGAACGATCCTTCCATCCTCCTCCTGCAATGCCAGATGCATACTGTAAGCCAGCTTCCCGGCGTATATTTCATCCTCCTGGGGGATTCTTGTGTAACAAAGTATTTTCATTTGCGGTCCGTGCTCCTTCCTGTACGTATCCCTTATCTGACCAGTCATGGCCCTTGATCCGTTGGTACTCCTCCCCGGTAATCCTTAAAATGGTTCCGTGCTTGAATCCGTAGGGGAAGGAAAAATCCCTGTCGGAGCGCACAAAATCCGCCTTCGCCAGAGAGGACGCCACAAAGGGCACATATCCCTGCCCGGCTCCCGGCACGCCGTAGTAATCCAGGAACAGACACCACCTCCCGTCCTCAAGCCTTACCGCCGTGGGGGCCTCATACTTGCCGCTCTCCAACGCTTCCATACTCTTATCAAAGGCGAAAACTCTCTCGTAAGGGCCGCCTGCATGGTCTGATCTGAGCAGGATGATTCCGGCGGGATTTTTCTCACTCTTTACAAACATGTAAAAGACGCCGTCCTCCTGGTAGATGGCGGAATCGATCACTCCGCTGTCCTGCTTCTGAAAAAGAAGCTCCGGACGGGTGACGGAGCGAAAATCCTGCGTATAACAGCAGTAAATCCCCTTTTTCCCGTAACCGTTGGATTTGTGGGAGGAAGACCAGTGCAGTAAAAAGGCCTCCTTTTCCCTGTCATAAATCACATCCGGCGCCCACAGGCATCCGAAATCCTCATCTCCGATCTGCAAAAGCCGCTGCTCCGACCAGTCCGTCAGGTTGTCCGACTCCCAGACGGAGAGGCATTTGCTCCCGTTGCGCGAGATCTCCTCCCAGGAGCCGTGGTACTGGTTCCGGAACCCGTAGGACAGGCTTAAGTCCGTGGCCACGATATAAAATCTCCCCCGCTTTTCATCCCGCACCACGGTAAAATCCCGGACGCCCTTATCCCCGTAATAGGCCCAGAGCACCGGACTTCCCCCGTTTACCTCCTCCCAGCAAAAGCCGTCCCGGCTCAGGGCAAAGTATACCTGCTCCCCGTCCGGGGTGGTCCGCTCCCGGAAATGTACAAATAAGTATGCGCTCATAAGTTGATCCTCCTTCCTTTTTCTCACGCAGAGTCCGCCTGTCCCTGAATCATTCCATCAGAGCGTCCGGGCTTTTACCCGCCCTTCAGCTCCCCTCCTCACCGGAAAGCTCCTCATTATCATAGGTCAGATACCGCACCACCACTGTATCCAGGGTGGTGTTATAGCTGATGTAGGAGTACGCCTCTCCCCTGATATCCGTGTACTGTACAAACAGATTGCGCCGTCTTTCATCCTTTTCCACCGGCATATCCCAGAGCCGCAGCACCGTGCCGTCGCCGTAATCCAGCGTAACCGGCTCCCCCTGCGGGATCTTTGCGCTCTCCCTGCCGGATTTGCTCAGAGAAAGATATGCGTAAATGCCGTACATATTCTGCTCCGATACGCGCAGCCTCCTGCCCTCCACGGTGGCGATCAGACTGTTATTCTTACTGGCGTAGGTGGTGCTTGCGGAGAGCCTGCCCACAAAGTCCGTAAAGCGCCCGTGATACCCCAGAAGCCACACCGCGGAAGCTCCCACCATCAACACGACCGCTGCCAGGATCCCCACCAGAATCCACATACGGGTATCCCTGGTCTTCTTTTCCTCTCTGTTCACAAGCTCATAAAATCTGTCCATAATGAATAACCATGCCTTTCTCCCATAATCTGCCTCTGCTGACAGTATACCAGAAATCGCTCCCCCCCAAAACAGTTATTCCTCCGGACATACAAATTCCCCTCCAAAATGATCCGGGAGAGATTTTCAAACTGCCGAATGCGCTTTCTCCAGCTTCCGGAACAGGCGCAGAAGAACCACACATGCCGTTGCCGCCAGGATCACCTCCGCCACCGGCTGGGCATAGGCGAGCCCGTACATGGGGAACAGAGCGTTCAGGATACACAGCGCCGGGATCTCCAGCACCACCTTGCGCAGCAGGGCAAACATAAGGGCGTTTCTGCCCAGCCCGCAGGCCTGGAAGACCCCCACGGCCATGAAATCCACCGCCAGAAATACCAGCCCCAGGCACATCCCGTGAAAGAATCGCGCGCCGTACTCCACAATCACCTGATTTTTCATAAAGAGCCGGATCAGGTTCTCCGCGCCCAGGTAAAACACCAGAGTCATCACCGCCAGAAAGGAGACGGTGATCTTCATCGCAAAGCCCACTGTCTTTTTCATCCGCGGGATATTCCCGCTGGCATAATTATAGCTCACCAGAGGCATGATTCCCTGGGAAAGTCCCATGGCGATATTCATGGGCACCATATTGATTTTCTGCACAATCCCCATGGCCGCCACCGCGTCCGCCCCGTAGGAGGAGGTGAAATTGTTCAGCACCGTCATCCCGGTCACATTCAGCAGATTCTGGATGGAGGCGGGGATCCCCACGCCGAAGATTCCCAGCACGATCTCCCGCCTGGCCCGGAACATGGAGGGCCGGATACACACGAAGGTGCGTCCCCGTTTTACGTACAGCAGGATAAAGAAATACAGACACGCCGCGCAGTTGGAGAGAAAGGTGGCCAGCCCCGCCCCCGCGGCTCCCATATTCAGTCCCCAGGGAAGGATAAATACGGGATCCAGCACCATATTTAAAAGACATCCGCTCATGGTTCCGATACTGGCATGAAGGGAGGCTCCCTCCGCCCGCACCAGATAGGCCATCACCACGTTCAGGATGGCCGGAACCGCCCCGCAGCTCACCGTCCATCTCAGATAGTCCCCTGTTGCGGAGATGGTCTGGCTGTCCGCCCCCAGCAGCGCCAGAAGCGGCCCACGCAGGACTGTGACCAGCAGAGAAAACACTGCGCCGCTCAGCAGCGCGCAGTAAAACCCGAAGGCGCTGCTGCGGTAAACGGTGTCATAGTCCTTTTTTCCCAGTGCGCGGCTCATCATGCTTGAAGATCCCACCCCGAACAGGTTGTTGACCGCGTTGAACGCCAGCAGCACCGGGGCCGCCAGGGTTACGGCGGCATTCTGGACGGGATTGTTCAGCATCCCCACAAAATATGTATCCGCCAGATTGTAGAGCACCATCACCAGGGAACTGATGATGGTGGGCACCGCAAGATTCACCACCGCCTGCGGAACCGGCATATTCTCAAACAGCTGCGTCTTCTTTGTATCCTCCATGAAATCCTCCTTTTTTCCGGATCAGTCCTTCCAGTATGTGTTTACCTATAGCATATTTTCCGCCAACTGGCAAGTATTTTCAGGCAAGAGCCGACGGGCCGGGCGCAGGCAGCTCCCTCTTTTTCCGAAAGCTTCCTTGAAATCCGCTCTCTTTGGGGGTATAATTCTTCCAGGCGGCGCGGCCCACTGCGGGACGATGGCCCCGTTGAGGGCAGGCCCGCGCAGAAGAAACGAAACCATACAGGTATCAGACACAGAAGGGAGCGCTCAAAGACATGATAAAGGACATGTTCGGCCAGACCCGGTTAAAGGTCAATCTCCATCTCCACACCACCGAATCCGACGGAAACAAAACCGCCCGGGAAGCGGCGGACATTTACAGACAGGCCGGTTACGATGTGATCGCCATCACGGATCACTGGAAATATCGTGAGAGCGGTATAACCTGCGGCCTGCGCATCCTCTCCGGCGCGGAGTACAATATCGGGGGCGGCGACGGCTCCGGCGGGGTCTTCCATTTTCTGGCCCTGGGCTGCCGGCACGCGCCCCAGGTACAGAAGGAAGATTCCGCCCAGACCATCCTGGATGAAATTAACCGCCGGGGCGGGCTGGCCGTGCTGGCCCATCCCGCCTGGTCTCTCAACACTCCGGAACAGACCAGGGGCCTTTCCGGGATCGGGGCCACCGAAATCTACAATACGGTTTCGGATGCGGGGCAGTCCTCCCGTCCCTACTCCGGGGATTTCGTGGACTGTTGCGCCTGCCAGGGGCGAATCTATCCTCTGATCGCAGACGACGACACCCATTATTACGACGGATCCGATGAGACCGCCTCCTGCATTATGCTCTCCTGCGCCCCGGACGCTTCGGATCAGGAAATACTGGACGCGATCCGCAGACAGGCGTTCTACGCCACCCAGGGACCGGAGATTCATATTTTTCGAAACGGCGACCAGGTGACGGTCAGGTGCAGCCCGGTTTCCCGGATTTCCTTTTTCTCCAATGCGGTATGGGCGCGGGATCGGTGCGTCCGGGGCGAAAATCTGACGCAGAACTCCTGCCGGCTTCTCCCCTTCGAGACCTTCATCCGCGCGGAGGCGACGGATTCCCGGGGCAGGAGGGCCTGGAGCAATATCCTCAGGCTCTAATCCCCCCGCCGGGCGTTCTCTTTACAATATTGTTATTGCCCGTCCACCCGGTTCCTTCTCTCCGCCGTCCTTTTCTGCCTGCTCATCCTGGCCATCTGCTTATGGATCTTCTGCCTTTTCAGAAGATATGCCGTCTTATCGTCCGAATACTTCGCCTCGCCCTTCAGCTTCTGGCAGCGCTCCCAGCGCCCGGGGGAAAGCGCGCCGTTTTCAATGGCCTCCTTTATCGCGCAGCCCGGCTCTGTCCGGTGTCTGCAATTGCGGAACCTGCACCTTCCCAGAAGAGCCTCCACGTCGGAGAATGCCTCCCCCAGGCCCTCCGACACGTCCCACATGCCCAGCTCCCGCATTCCCGGCGTGTCGATGATCATTGCGCCGCTTTTGAGCATCACGAGCTGACGGTGGGTGGTGGTGTGGCGTCCGCGCCCGTCCTCCTGCCGGATCTCCCCCACCGACATGACCTCCTCACCCGCAAGGGCGTTGACAAGGCTGGACTTTCCCACTCCTGACGAGCCCAGAAAAACCGCGGTCCTTCCCGGCTTCATGTATTCGCTCAAGGCCTCCATGCCGGCCCCTGTCAGAGCGCTGACCACATGCACCGGCACGCCGGCCGCCGCCGTCTGCGCCGCCCGGAGATATTCGCCATAGTCGCTCAGCAGATCCGCCTTGGTCAGAACCACCACCGGCTCCGCCCCGGACTGCCAGCCCAGGGTCAGGTACCGTTCCAGACGGGCGGTGCTGAAGTTCTGGTTCAGGGACTGCATGATAAACACATAGTCAAAATTTGCCGCCACCGCCTGCATCTGCCTTCCCGGATCAGGATCCCTGCGGGAAAAGAAGGTTCTGCGGGGCAGTGTCCTGACGATCCTGCTGTCCCCTGCGTCGATATAGTCTGCCAGTACGAAATCTCCCACCGTGGGGTATTCCTCCAGCCCGCCATAATATTCCTTTCCCTTCAGCCTCCCCCAGGTCTCCCCGTATTCGCACACCAGAGCGTAGCGCTCTCTGTGGACAGCGGTCACCCTGGCCGGTATCCCCGCCGGAGAGGATAAAGGCTCGTTTCCCCACGGCTCCTTCAAAAAAAGCGCCGCTGAAAATCCATAATTTTCAAGATTGATTTTAACTGTTTTTTCGTTCATTTTTCCTCACATTCCTCAATTTTGGGCAAAAAAATAACACACCCTGAAGTGTGCTGCCGCAAAAGTCAGTATTCACTAAAGGTTTCAAAAAACAGCTCTGCACGGGTAAGATCCCGAAATCCTGATCCCCCTCAATGCATGGCCTCTCTGTTCAGTTCTTTTCCCTGTAAACCTCTCCCTGCAACATCATAAAACATTCCTCCTTTCGTTTCCTGCAAATACACAGGCACCGGCATACTTCATAAGCCGGCTTACTGCAATACGGGGGACGGCGCGCAGAGCGCGCCATCCTCCCCTTAAAGGCATCTGTCTGCATCATATCACATCGAAGCGGAAAAAACAAATATTTTCAATCTCAAAATACCGCTTTATAATACCCGCTCTAGAGCTCCCACTTATCACAGAGCGAGTTCACCTGATCCGCAAACCTGGCCAGCTCCTTGTTGGCCCTTCCCTCGTTCTTATGGATAACCGCAAGCAGTCTCTGCCCGGCGGCCAGAAGACGGGTAAATACGTCGGAGACAGTCCTGGCCTTCTTCTTCACAGGAATCGGCCCCGCCTCATACTCCAGCCTGCCTGTGAGCAGATTGAACTGTGTCCCGCTGTAAGGGGCGTAAGCTTTGATCCCGTGTTCCGCGTTCAGGCATTCCACAAAGCTTTTGCACACGCAGTCCTCCCCGTGTACCACGAACACCTTTCGTGGCTTTTCCTTAAAGCCCTCCACCCACTCGATCAGGCCGTTCTTATCCGCATGGCCGGACAGGCCCACCAGGCTTCGGATGGAGGCTCTCACGTCGATGGACTCGCCGAAGAGCTTCACCTCCCTGGCGCCCTCAATCAGCGCCCGCCCCAGCGTTCCCACAGCCTGATAGCCCACGAACAGGATGGTACACTCCTCCCGCCAGAGATTGTGCTTTAAGTGATGGCGGATCCGCCCGGCCTCGCACATGCCGGAGGCAGAGAGAATCACCTTGGGGGTGCTGTTAAAGTTGATCTCCTTAGACTCCTCGCTGGTGATGGTGAGGGACAGTCCCGGAAAGGAGAGAGGATTGACGCCCGCCCTGGCAAGCGTGACCGCCTCCTCGTCAAAGCAGCTCAGCTCGTTTTTGTGGAAAATATTGGTGGCCTCCACCGCCAGAGGGCTGTCCACATACACCGGGAAATTCCCGTGGCCCCTGACCATCTCCTCCGCCTTGATTTTGCGCAGGAAATACAGGATCTCCTGGGTTCTGCCCACGGCAAAGGAGGGGATCACCACGTTTCCGCCCCGGTCAAAGGTCTCCTGAATGACGGCCGCAAGCTCCCTGGCAAAGTCCGGATGCTCGCCGGGGTGATATCTGTCTCCGTAGGTGGACTCCATCACCACATAATCCGCCTCCTCCGTAAAGGTGGGATCCTTGATCAGCGGCAGATTCTTATTCCCGATATCCCCTGAAAAGACGATCTTGCGGGTCACGTCCCCTTCCGTGGCCCACACCTCGATGCTGGAGGAGCCCAGCAGATGCCCCACGTCGGTGAAACGTATCTTCAGCCCCTCGCACAGCTCCACCTCCTGCCCGTACGCGCAGGGCACCAGGCAGCGGATGGCGGCGTCCGCATCCTCCATGGTGTAGACGGGCTCGTGGGGATCGATCCCGGCGCTTCTCCTGGCCTTACGGTTCTTCCACTCCGCCTCCTGCATCTGGATGTGGGCGCAGTCCCGCAGCATGATGCTGCACAGATCAGCCGTGGCCTCCGTGGCAAAAACCCGTCCCCGGAATCCCCTTGCCGTCAGCCTGGGAATCATACCGGAATGGTCGATATGCGCATGGGTGAGCAGCACATAGTCGATCAGGGATTCCTGCACCGGAAGCTCGCAGTTCTCAAATACATTTACGCCCTGCTCCATACCGTAATCCACCAGAATGTGCTTCCCGCACGCGTTCAGATAATGGCAGCTCCCCGTCACCTCGTGAGCCGCCCCTACGAAAATCAGTTTCATACCGCACCCCCTTATTCAAAGCTCCACACGAGAGGAAGCTACACCGCCACGCCTGCGGAGATCACATAGTCCATCCTCCCGTACATTTCCTTTACCGCCGCAAAGAAGATATCCCGGTCCTCCTCGCTTGTTATATCCCCATGAAAAAAGAACACCGAAGCGCTGTAGATGCGCTCAAGCTCCTCTTTAATCATCCTCCCAACCTCTTTGTTCGTGTCCATAAAGGCGATTCTGCACCCCTGGCTCGCATATTTCTCCAGTACGGAATACTCTCTGGCTCCTGTTCCTCCTGTGAGCACGCATACTCTTGTGTTATCCATGTAGTATTCTGCCTTTCTCCATTTGTACAATTTAATTTTCCCAGGAAATCTCTTCTGAATAAAAAATATTACAGGCAAATTATAACATACCGGAATAAGATATAGCAAACGCTTAAGGTAGTATATTATGACATTATCTTTTTATTTTTTCATATTACTGGTAGTTGTCCTGTCCATGGACGCATTCGCCGCAGGCTTATCCTACGGCATGGACAAAGTGACGGTTCCCTTTTTATCCCTGTTTATCATTGCCCTGCTCTCCGGCGGTATGCTCACCGCTTCCCTCCTTGCCGGGAATTTCCTGCTGGGCTTTATTCCCGAAGAGGTGACAAAGGGCCTTTCCTTTACCGTGCTCTTCCTGCTCTCGCTCTACAAATTTTATGACGCCATCCCGCAGCTCCATCCAAAGAGCGGGGGGCTTACCACAGGAAATATTTCCAGGAAAGTCAATAAAGAAGATAAAGCCATCCTTACCTGCCGGGAGGGGGCGCTGCTGGCCTTCGCCCTCTCCGTTGACAATATCTCAGCCGGTCTGTGTACCGGAACGGTGTCCTTACCTACTATTATACTCCTGCTGCTCACAACTGCAATTCATTTTTTTGCTTTCCGGCTGGGACTTCTGACCGGCTCTGTGCTCTCCCGCAGATCCCGGCGCCTCACCTGGCTGGGAGGCGCTGTTCTGATGCTGCTGGCTTTCCTGCGGCTGGCGTAAGGCTGCGCCCCTGCAGGGCCTGGGAGAGGATCAGAAGCTCATGTACCACAAGGGGCATGGCGGAGAGGGCCCCCAGGGTTCCCCACTCCGAAAGGCTCAGACGGCTGGTCCCGAAAAGCTCCACAAAATAAGGAATCTCCGTCACCAGAGCCTGCAGGGCGATCCCCGCTGCGAAGGCGATGATCATATACACATTTTCCAGATGGTTCATCCTGAAAATGGACCGGTTGGTATCCCTCATTCCCACCGCATGCATGAGCTGGCTCATTCCCAGCACGGTAAAGGCGTGGGTCTGGGCCCTGTTTAAGACAGGCGCAAGGTGAAGGATCTTATCCAGATTTCGCACCGTGACCGGCAGGGACTGGCGCATCAGCTCTGTGCAGGGCACCGTCAGAAAGGCCAGCAGGCTGATCAGACCGATCACAGCCCCATAGCACAGGGTACAGCTCAGCCCCCCGTGGGAAAAGAGGCCCTCGGAGCTTTTGCGGGGCGGCTCCTTCATCAGTGCGTCCCCGTCGTTTTCATCCATCCCCAGGGCAAGGGCCGGCAGGGAATCGGTGATCAGGTTGATCCACAGAATATGGCTGGCCTTTAAGGGCGCCGGAAAGCCGGCCAGCACCGCCGCCAGCATGGTGATGATCTCCCCGAAGTTGGAGGATAAGAGAAACAGAATGGTCTTGCGGATATTCTCATAAATCCCCCTTCCCTCCTTCATGGCCTTCTCGATGGTGGCAAAGTTGTCGTCGGTGAGCACCAGATCAGCGGCGCTTCGGGCCACGTCGGTTCCCTCCTTCCCCATGGCGATCCCCACATCGGCCGCCTTTAAGGAGGGCGCGTCGTTCACCCCGTCCCCGGTCATGGCCACGGTCTTTCCTCTGGCCTTTAACGCCTCCACGATCCGCACCTTGTGCTCGGGAGATACCCTGGCAAACACCCGGATCTCCTCCACCTTCCCGGAAAGGCCTTCCGGCCCCAGCTCGTCGATCTGAGCCCCGGTCATGCACTGCCGCCTCTCCTGCGCAATGCCCAGCTCCCTGGCGATGGCCAGGGCGGTATCCACATGATCCCCGGTGATCATCACCGTGTCCACATGGGCTCCCTTAAAGCTGGCCACAGCCGCCGCGGCCTCCTCCCTGGGCGGATCGATCATCCCCACAAGGCCCGCAAACACCATATTCCTCTCATCCGTCAGGTCGCCCTTTTTCTTCACCGCCACGGCCAGAACCCGGTAAGCCCTGCCCGCCATCTCCTGGACGGCCGCCCTGGCCTGGTCCCTGGCTCTGCGCGAAAAGGCCACCTCCTTTCCATGGACAAGAACACTCTGGCAGAGCTCTATCATCTCGTCGGCCGCCCCCTTTATGTAGGCGATCTTTCCCTCTCTGCCCCGATGCACCGTGGTCATCCTTTTACGGTCCGAATCGAAGGCTCTCTCGTCGATCCGGGGCAGGCGTCTCTCCAGCCTGGACCTGTCCAGCCCATACGCTGTTCCCAGATCCAGAAGGGCCAGCTCCGTGGGGTCTCCGATCCGGTTTTCCCCCACGCTGGCGTCATTGCACAGAACGCAGCCCTCCAGAAAAAGGCTGTTCTTTTCCTTATCCAGCTCCGATGCCGGAAGGATCCGCCCGTCCACATAGCACTCCTTCACCGTCATGCGGTTTTTGGTGAGGGTCCCCGTCTTGTCCGAGCATACCGTGTTCACCGCGCCCAGCGTCTCCACTGAGGGCAGACGGCGCACGATGGTTCCCACCTTCACCATCCTGGACACGCTCAGGGCCAGCACGATGGTCACGATGGCCGCCAGTCCCTCCGGCACCGCCGCCACCGCCAGGGAGATCGCCGTAAGGAGCATGTCCCCCACGTCCCTTCGCTGGAGAACCGCCACCACAAACAGAAAGGCGCACACCGCCACCGCCACGATGCTGAGCAGCTTTCCGATATCCGCCAGCCGCCTCTGAAGCGGCGTCATCTCATTTCTCTCCTGACCGATCAGTCCGGCGATCCTGCCGATCTGCGTATCCATCCCTGTCTGCGTCACGATTCCCACACCTCTTCCGCAGGATACCGTGGTGGACATAAAGGCCATATTTACCATGTCCCCGATGCTTTTCGCCCCGCCGGGCAGCTCCCGGGCAGTCTTGTCCACCGGGACAGATTCTCCGGTCAGGGCGGACTCCTCGATCTTCAGATTCACCGCCTCCAGAAGCCGTAAGTCCGCAGGCACCGCCCTGCCCGCCTCCAGAAAAACGATATCCCCCGGTACCAGTGCGCTGCTGGCGATCTCCCTCTCCTTTCCCTCCCGAAGCACCAGCGCCCTGGGGCTTGCCAGCTCTCTGAGCGCCTCGATGGCCCTGCGGGCCCTGTCCTCCTGCACCACTCCCACCAGAGAGTTGAGCACGATCACCGCCGCGATGATCATGGCGTCCCCCGCCTCGCCCAGAAAAAGAGAGATGGCGATGGCCGCCATCAGGATATAGATCAATGGATCGCAGAGCTGCTCCATGAACAGGGCAAATACCCCCTTTTTCTTCTGTTCCTTCAACTGATTGGGGCCGCAGCGCTCCAGAGCCGCCTTCGCCTCCCCCTCGGACAGGCCCTTCTCCCTGCTGCTTCCCAGAGCCTGTATTACCTGAGCCGTGTTTTTGTCTGTATACATAGTCAAATCCCTCCTGCCATATGATATGCAAAGGCAGGAGGGATTTATGAAAATATTTATGCCGGATTTGTCTTACTGGCCGATTGCCGGCGTATAGTTGTCAAAATAGCTGTAATTGCATCTGGTACAGGTGTAGGCCGTATAGCCCTGGGTGGCGCTGGTGGCCGGGATGACCACAGCGCGGTAATTGTGGCGGTTTAAATCCCGTTCGATCACTTCCGCATAGCTGCTGCCGCAGGTACAGATAAAGGAACGGATCCCTGTCTCCGAGCAGTTGGCCTCCTTGAGTATATAGGACTGATACTCATGGCTGTGGGGCGTCGGCGAGGGTGAAGCCGACGGGCTGGCTGAGGGCGTTGGCTGCGAGGAGGCTCCCGGCGACGCTGAGGACGCAGGCGCAGCGCTGCTCTGGGCGCTGGCGGACGGACTCGCCGACGGGCTGGGGGTGAGTTTGTTGATGGGTCTGGAATCCAGCACCACGCCGCACACCGCGCAGGTTCTCTGCTCCGTGCCCATCTTCTTCTCCGTGGCCTCGGCCGCCACATCCCAGTCCGAAGCCACATGGCCCGCCGCCGGAATCATTTCCGTATAAAAATTGCCGCAGCTGCAGCTGTATTTGCGAAGCCCCGCCAGAATACAGCTGGGCTCTCTCTCTGTCTGCGCCGTGTACTGATGGATATGGGGGAGCTCCTGCGTCTCCTCCTCTTCCTGACCGGAGTCGTCCTCCTTCTCCATGGGAATGGACTCCTGGGCCACGATCTCATCACAGTAAATACACTTCATCACCCGCATGCCGTTCTCATCCCCGGAGGGTTTTCGGGTAACCTCCCAGTCCCCCGGCACATGGCCTGTGGACATCACGTCCACATAATAGGTGTCTCCACACTCTCTGCACGTATATTTGATGCGCCCTGCCCGGTAACAGGTAGCCTTCTTATCCACCGTCTCCGCGTAATCATGGGCATGCTCCGCCGCCTGCTCCACAGGGGCCGGAGTCTGCGCCGGCTCTTCCCCGGAGGTCTCCTGCGGAGTCTGCTGCGGCACAGGCGTCGGCTCCTGAGTGTCCACCGAAGGCTGCGGGCTGACCTGCGCCGCCTCTACGGTATCCTCCTGCTGCTTCGTCATGGAATAGCCAATAATTACCACCGTGGTAATGCAGGCCGCCACGGCCAGTACGGCCAGAATTCCCGTTAAAACTTTTACGATTCCATTCATTTTCCGCTTCTCCGTCACTTCGTCTTTTTACCGGACATGCGCATATTCCGCGAAAGTTCGCGCACCGTCCGAATATCATAACGCTTATAGGAACAGTATATATTTTTTGCGGAAATTTGTAAACACTTATCTTCGACTTTCCCCGGCGCTGGCCTCCACAGACTATACCGCCTTCCTCTCCAGCCGCGCCCCCAGTCTGCTTAAGATCTCATTGGTGATGGTTCCGGCCTGCCGGGCCAGATCCGCGGCGGTAATCTCCTCCTTTCCCGAGACGCCGATGAGCACCGCCTCGCATCCCGGACATACGCCCGGGATATGGCTGATATCCACCATGGTCTGATCCATACAGATCCGTCCCAGGAAGGGCGCTCTTTTTCCTTCGATCAGGGCGCTGCCCACGCCGCCGGAAAGGCAGCGGGGAAGTCCGTCCGCATAGCCGATGGACAGGGCGGCGATCCGCATCCTGCGCCGTGCCGTAAAGGCAAGGCCATAGCCCACCGATTCCCCGGGCTCTATATCCTTTACCGCCGCAACCCTGGCCTTTAAGGACAGCACCGGCTTTAAACACTCCTTCCACCTGCGCGTATCCTGCCGGGTACTGAGCACCCCGTAGAGGGCGATGCCCACCCTGGCGTAATCCCCCGCAAGCTCCGGATAATTGAGCACGCTGTAGCTGGAGAGCAGATGCGTCCTGGGCACAAAAACGCCCTGCTCCTTCAGCCTTTCCACCAGCAGGCCGAAGCTGCGGGCCTGTCCCAGAGTAAATTCTCTCTCCCGCGCTCCGCACACGTCGTCCGCGCACAGATGGGAAAAAAGACCGTCCACCGCCAGATGCTCCTTCTCAAAAAGGCCCCGGATCCTCTCCGTGTTCTCCCAGGGCTCCCCGATCCGGTGCATGCCCGTGTCCACCCCGATATGCACATGGAGCCTCTCCCCTCTCTCCCCGGCCCAGGCCTCCAGCTCCTGCCCGTAATCCGCGTCCACCACCGTCTGGGTGAGACGATACCGTGAAAGAAGTTCAAACTCCCAGGGACAGGTATAGCCCAGGATCAGAATCTCTCCCTCAATCCCCTGCTCCCGCAGAAAAACCCCCTCCGCGGCGCAGGCCACACAGAAGGCTCTCACGCCCTTTCTCTGCAGCATGCCGGCGATCAGCGCCGCCCCATGGCCGTAGGCGTCCGCCTTCACCGCAGGCATCAGCTCGCAGCCCACAGGCAGACGCAGGCGCAGGAAATCCACATTCCGGGAAAGCGCCTCTCCATCCAGCTCCACCCAGGCCCTGCCGCAGTGAAACGTCCTTCTGCCGAGCCGGATCTGAAGCAGACAGACTCCCAGGGCCGCCGCCACCGAAAGAACCGTCACCGCCAGATAATGCCCCAGGCTGTTCTCCACCAGGGGGCCGGAGAGATGAACGATTCTGGCCGCTCCACGCACCACCACAATCATGGCAGGATGCAGGATGTAGATCCACGCCCCCAGAAGTCGCAGGACCCTGGCCGGTCTTCTGTTCCAGGCCAGCAATACCCGGTACAGGCAGATCATCACGGGGATCAGGGCCAGATACATACTGTCGTGGCGCTGGAGCTCAAAACGCCGCAGCGTAAAGGCCTCCGCCGTCATGGCCAGGAAGGAGAAGGCCAGAAGCAGGCCGTCGAAGCTCTGACTGGAGATTCCCCTTCCGCCGCGCTTTTTGTCCGTCCCGGACGCTCCGCCCGCCTCATAAGCCGCCCTTCTTTCCGGCCTCATCTGCCCTCCCGCGCCCGTCTCCCCTGCCATGCGCAGACCCAGAATCAGAAAAATGGGCGCGAGAAAGATCCCGTTCCGGGTGTAGGAGCAGATCTGAAACAATCCTTCATAGAATCCGCCGATTCCGGGTATTCTTTCCACTACCCCATAGTAGCTGTCCCCGAAAAGGCCGATCACATACAAAATCCCCGCGGCGATGCTCATCCCCTTAATGCCCATACATCTGCTCATCAGATATACCAGCGCCACTCCCGTCAGACAGGCCGGAAAATACCACAGATGATAAAATGTACCGTCGAAAACCACCATCTTAAAAAGGCCCGCCACTGTCATGTCCTTATAGCGCCCGGCATAAATCCCGATGGGGATATAGAGACAGACGGCGATCCCGTAAAGGGTTCCCGTCTTTTTCAGATAGCGCCACAGCCGCCATCCGCTCCCCTTCCCCCGGGAGATCATATCCGGCAGGGCGAACTGCCCCGTCACCATAAAAAAGAAGGGCACCGCCACCCTTGCCAGAATCCTTGTGAGGAAAAAATCCGCCTCCGGGCTGAAGGAGGAAAGGGGCGAGGTGTGAATCGCGATCACCAGCAGCGCCGCCGCCATCCTGAATATGTCCAGCCCTCCACAGCTACGCCTGGTACCCATATCTGCTCCTTTCCTGTGTAATCACAAAGCCGTCCACATTGTTGCCGGAAATCCAGTAAGGGTGGGCGTCGTCGATCTCGATCTCCATCGCCCCGCCGCGCTCCATTCCGTCAGGCTCCGCCCCGTTCTTCCCCGGCCCTCTCAAAAAAGACACCGAAAATTCCTGCCCCTCCACGGAGAAAATACAGGGCCTTTCCCCATAGGGAAACTCCCTCACAAAGCGGGTATACTCCTCCAGCGTCATGTCCTCACGCTCCATGATCCTGGCATGAGGAATCCCCACATAACGGAAATGCCAGGGCTCGAAGCCGATTCCCGTCACCGCCTCCTTTCCCTTCGGATAACGCCGGATAAAGCCGTATTCCACCGCCCGTGTACGGAAGGTCTGGCAGATTCCGGTATCCGGGAAGTCCGGGCGGATAAAGTCCACTTTCTCCTGCTTTCTGCCCAGGTCGATGGCCAGCCCCGTCTGATGCTCGCTGTGTCCGGGATACGCCACCCAGGTCTCAGTAAACTCCCTCCCGTTCTCCTTAAGAGAGCTCTCCCAGATCTCCTCCTGCTCCTTCCCGGAGCGCCAGCCGCTGACCGGCACGATCCCCTGCCAGCCGTTTATCCTTTCCATCAGGTGAAAAAGAAGAACCGCCGCCCTGCGCTGCATCAGCACGCCGGGCTCGCTCTCCAGCACAGGCGTCAGCTCGCTCTCCTCCCGCTTCGGATACCCACCCCGGTTCTTTTCCCCGGAGCGCTCCTGCTGCCCCTGGTATCCATATTCCCGGTTTACCAGAATCAGACTGCCGGAATGTATTTTTTCTCTCTGCAACGTAATCCTCTTCATCGCCGCTCCTTCCTGCGCAGATGCGTGTACACGCTCACAGCGCCGCCGCTCTCTCTTCAGCCCTCCCCGCACAGCGCCAGCTCCAGGATTTTGTCCAGCACCTCTCCAAAAGAGTACCCCGCCGCCTTCATCATCCCCGGATAGCGGCTGTGCTCCGTAAAGCCGGGAATGGTGTTGACCTCATTGAAAACCACGTCCCCGTCAGGCGTCAGGAACAGGTCCACCCTGGCAAAGCCCCGGCATCCCAGCGCCCTGTAGATGATCTTCGCCGTCCGCTTAATCCGGGCCGCCTTTTCGGGGCGGATCCTGGCGGGAACATAGATGGCCGAGGTTTTCAGGGTATACTTTTCGGTAAAGTCAAAAAATCCCCCGGAAAGCTCGATCTCATCCACCTCCCCCAATGTCAGCTCCTCATTTCCCAGCACCGCGCAGCCCACCTCGAAGCCCGCTATATTCTCCTCCACGATGATCTCGTCGTCGTGCTGCAGGGCAAGCCACACAGCGGCCTCAAGCTGTCCGGGTCTGGTCACCCTGGTGATGCCATAGGAGGATCCCGCCTTTACCGGCTTTACGAAAAGAGGATAGCCGATCCCGTCGGCAAAGTCCCTGATCTGCTCCAGCCTGCTCCGGTTAAAAACGCAGGCCCTGGGGACCCGCACCCCCGCAAGCTGCGCCAGCTTGTGGGCCCTGTCCTTATCCATACAAAGGGCGGACGAGAGCACGCCGCAGCCTGCCAGAGGGATTCCGGCCAGCTCGATCAGCCCCTGAAGGGTGCCGTCCTCCCCGTTTTTGCCGTGAAGCACCGGGAAAGCCGCGTCAATGGGAACCGGACGCGCTCTGTCCTGTTCAAAGACCAGAAGCTCCCTCCTGCTCCTTGCCGGCGAGAGTACCGCCCTGCGGCAGTCCTGATCGTTCTGCCAGGTATCGCTTTTGATTTTCTCCGCCTCGCCCGTGAAAAAATACCAGTCTCCCTCCTGTGAGATTCCCACCGGCACGGGCCTGTATTTCTCCCTGTTCAGATGATTGATCACAGAATACGCCGATTCCAGTGATACGCTGTATTCGGAGGACTTTCCTCCGAAAAATATTGCTATGTTCTTTTTATCCGTCATGACAGCCATGCTCCTCCTTCTTATACCCCGCATGATAAAATCCCGTTCTGCTATGGGAATCATAACAAAACGGGATTCAAAACAATTTATGATTTTATTCACGATCGATTATTATTTTATTGGGGAAATATTAAGAATTTATAATCTCTCCGAAGGCGCGCAGGTTTTCCAGCAGAAAATCCCGGTTCAGGAAACGGCTCTGGGCGAGGATACTGTCTGTGAAGGACTTAAAATCCGTCCGGTCCGTATTCGCAAAGGTATCCCCCAGCCTGGTGTCGTCCACGCCCTTTTTCCAGCTTACCTGCTTTTGCTTTTCCTCCTCGATGGAACCGGGGTCGGTCCTGTAGGACGAAAGCTCCCAGTCAAGCATGGATCTCATGGCTTTCATCAAAAGCCCGCGGTCGTTCTTCTCCACCGCCTCCGCGAACATGGCCGAATACGCTTCATACTTCTGCGGCGCGAGCCTTTTCATGAGCTCGCCGCTGCCGATATAATCGTCCGGGGCTCCCACCATGGCGCCCCAGCGGATATCGTAGGTCACATTCCCCTTTTCATCCATCTCTCCATTGACGCCATATTTCGCAATGGTCTCCATGGCTTCCATGAAAAGGCCGGCCTGCTCCTCATCCATGCTCCCGGCCAGATACCTGGCCTGCTCCACTCCCGCCAGGATCAGCTCCTGCCTCTCCTGCCGGGTCAGACTGCCCACATTGTGGGGAAGCAGATTGTTATCGATGATGGCATAAGCGGCGTCCACCGTTTTTTCGTCCGCCCCCGCAAGAGACTTTACAAGTTTGTCATTGGTCTGAATGTTGGGGATGATCCTGTGGCGCCTGACGGCGGGCTTTATGGACTCCTGAAGCAGCCTTTCCTTCTCCTCCCGGCCCAGGATATGAAGCTGCGAGTCCCCCTTCACCTCGGAGAGTCTTTTCTGAAGCTCCGCCAGCCCTGCCTCTGAAAGCTCCACGCTCACGCCCTTTCCGATCTCCTCAAAGAGACTGACCTTCTCCCCTCTCTCCACCCGATCCATGTATTTCCTGTCCTTTATGTCCTGTGCCTGCAAAACGGCGCTTTTTCCTGCGCCGTACGCACCGGCTACGTTTACGTCGATTCTCATCGCGGATGATCTCCTTCCATTCTCCCTGGCTCTTTTGTGTCCACGGGCTCACTGCGTGAGCCTTATCTGTATTTTTATCGGCAGTAATTCCGGCATTTTTAAGTAAGAATGATACCAAAGGAGGCGAAAATGGAATGAAATAATCCGGTTACGAATCATGGTCATTCTCCAAGGTCATTCTCCAAAAATCACATTGTTAAAATGGGTTTTTTTCTGTATACTTAATGTTAAACAACGGATGCCAGGCTTCGCCAGCCATCCTTATGTTTCAACAAACGCCGTCACGCTTCGCGGGCCGGCTTATTTAAGGAAAAAGGAGGATCCGAGTATGCAAATGAGTTTTCGCTGGTACGGCGAAGGAAACGACAGCATCAGTCTCTCGGATATTAAGCAGATTCCCGGTGTGACGAGCATCGTGTGGGCGCTCCACGACAAGATGCCGGGCCAGGTCTGGGAGGAGGCGGAGATCGCGCAGGTGCAGAGACAGTTAGAGCCCTTCGGCTTTAATATGGATGTGGTGGAGTCGGTGAACGTCCACGACGACATCAAGATCGGCCTGCCTGGACGCGACGGCTACATAGACAGCTATATTCAGACCATACGCAATCTCTCACGGTTCGGGGTAAAGGTGATCTGCTACAATTTTATGCCTGTCTTCGACTGGACCCGCACCGATCTTTTCCACCCCATGGGGGACGGCTCCACCGCCCTGTTTTATGAGGCGGCCAGGATCCACGACGACCCGAAGGAAATGGCCGACTATATCCTGAACAATCTCCACGGCCTCACCTTCCCCGGCTGGGAACCGGAGCGGATGGCCAGGCTGGACGAACTGTTTAAGGCCTACAGACCCGTCACGAGGGAAAAGCTCTGGGAAAACCTGAAGTATTTTCTGGAGGCGCTGATGCCCGTCTGCCGGGAATGCGATGTCAAAATGGCCATTCATATGGACGATCCCCCGTGGGACATTTTCGGTCTTCCCCGCCTTCTGGTGGACGCCCCGTCCATCGACAGATTCCTTTCCATGGTGGACGATCCATACAACTGCCTGACTCTGTGCTCGGGCAGCTTAAGCGCCAACCCGGCCAATGATGTGGCCTCCATCGTGCGCAGACACTGCGACCGCATCGCCTTTGCCCACATCAGGAATATCAGACACTTTCCCAACGGCGACTTCTCAGAGGCCAGCCACCGGGACTGCGACGGGGAGACGGGAATTCTGGAAATCCTCAGGGCATACCATGACTGCGGCTACCAGGGATACATCCGCCCCGACCACGGACGCCATCTCTGGGGCGAGGGGCCCGGCACGGTGCGCCCCGGCTACGGCCTGTATGACCGCGCCCTGGGAATCATGTATATGTGGGGGGTCTGGGATATGCTGGATCGACTCGACGCCGAAAGGAGCAGATAAGACATGAAATTAAGCGAACAGGGGCTCAAAGACCGCGCCGCCTGGGAGGCCGCCGGATTTTCGCTCCCGCAGTATGACCGCCGGCAGGTGATGCGCGCCACCGGAGAAAATCCCTTCTGGATCCATTTCGGAGCCGGAAATCTCTTCCGCGCCTTTCAGGCGAAAGTGGCGGAGAACCTTTTAAACGAGGGCGTCCTGGACAGAGGGCTGGTGGCGGCCGAGGGCTTCGACTATGAGATCATCGAGAAGATAAACCGTCCTCACGACGATTACGGGATCGCCGTAACCCTGAAGTCGGACGGCTCCGTCGATAAAGCCGTGGTGGGAAGCGTTGTGGAATCCCACATTCTGGATTCGGAAAACCGGCCGGAATTTGACCGCCTGAAGGAAATCTTCCAAAAGGACTCCCTGCAGATGGCCAGCTTTACCATCACGGAGAAGGGCTACAGCCTTGTCAGCGCGAAGGCAGAACCCCTCCCCGACGTGGCGGCGGACTTTGCCGCGGGGCCCCTGCGCCCCGAAAGCTATATCGGAAAGGTAGCCTCCCTTCTCTACGCCCGCTTTAAGGCAGGTGAAAAGCCCATCGCCATGGTAAGCATGGACAACTGCTCCCACAACGGCGATAAGCTCTTCGCCGCCATCGACGCATTCGCCGAAAAGTGGACGCAGAACGGGAAGGCCGAGCCGGGCTTTCGCTCTTATGTGAACGATAGCTCCAAAGTCTCCTTTCCATGGACCATGATCGACAAGATCACGCCCAGGCCGGACGCCTCGGTGGAAAAGCTCTTAAAGGACGACGGCCTGGAGGAATCGGAGACCGTGATCACCTCTAAAAACACCTATACGGCCCCCTTTGTAAACGCGGAGGAATGCGAGTATCTGGTGGTGGAGGACGCTTTTCCCAATGGCCGGCCCGCTCTGGAAAAGGGCGGCCTGATTTTCACCGACAGACAGACCGTTGAGCGGGCGGAAAGGATGAAGGTCTGCACCTGCTTAAACCCCCTTCACACCTGTCTGGCCGTGTTCGGCTGTCTCCTGGGCTATCAGAAAATCTCCGAGGAGATGAAGGATGAGGATCTGGTGAAGCTGATTAAGGCCGTGGGCTACCGGGAGGGCCTGCCCGTGGTGACAAATCCGGGGATCCTTGACCCCCGGGAATTCATCGACACCGTGATCAACGTGCGCCTGCCCAACCCCTTTATGCCCGATACCCCTCAGCGCATCGCCACCGACACCTCCCAGAAGCTGGCCATTCGCTTCGGCGAGACCATCAAAGCCTATCAGGCCTCTCCTGCGCTGGATGTAAAGGACTTAAAGCTCATTCCCCTGCTCTTTGCGGGCTGGCTGCGCTACCTTATGGGCATTGACGACGCGGGAGAAGCCTTTAAGCCAGGTCCCGATCCCCTGCTGGAGAGCGTCCGCCCTTATGTGGCTGATCTTAAGCCGGGCGGCAGAGCCAGCCTTGAAAAGCTCCGGCCTCTTCTGGAAAACAGCCGAATCTTCGGCGTGAACCTCTCTGACGTGGGGATGGCTGAGACGGTGGTCGGTTATCTGAATGAAATGATCGCGGGAACCGGCGCCGTGAGGGCGACATTGAAAAAATATGTATAGTCAGACCACCGCGCAGGCGGCGCAGGGGAAAAACTCTGCTCCGTCTGCGCGTTTTTATTACAGGAAGCCGGCTCGCGAGGCGCGGCGGCATTTGTTACAATAAGCTGGCGCGCAAAGCGTGGCCGCGTTTGTTGTGATGATTTTTAGGATTTATAGAACTTTTTTTAGGATACCTTGATTTTTTTCAAAATATGTACGAAAATATATTCAATAAACGCCAGTCTCTCATTACAAAAATACGCCGGGTGATTTTATGAAGTACGAAGCTGAGCTGAATTTTGTCAAAGCACTGTTAAGCAATTTTCACTTATCATTCACTACTGTAAAAAATCCTGCGGCCCTTCCGTTTTCACCTGTGGATCTGGGGCTGCGGCTGCATTTCTGTCCCGACTTTAATTATCCTGAATTATTTACAAAGTTCAAAAAAATCTGCCGTCCCAACACCATCTACCGGGTGATGGATTTTTCGTGCTGTCGTTATCTCTTTTTTCGGATTCCGGACGAGAGGGAGACTGTCTTCGGGGTGATCGGCCCATACACCCTGACCATGATCTCCAAAAAGGATCTCCCGGGCATTTTCAGCAAAATCTCCTGCCCCCCTGAGCTTCTTCCCTGGCTGGAGGGATATTATCGGGAGGTACCTCTCCTGACCAGCGAGAGCTCCGTCCTGACGCTGGTCTATACCCTGGGCGTCCGGCTCTGGGGAAGCGAGGACAGCTTTACCTTTGAGGACATATCCTTACAGGACTTATCCTTACAGGATATATCCCCGGAGTCGCTGACGCCGCCAGAGTCCCGGGCGGGAGAAAACCACTCCGGGCCGGCGGCGGAGCCCTTTTTGTCGATGAAGGTACTGGAAAAGCGCTATTCAGATGAAAACGAGCTGACGAAGGCTGTGAGCGCCGGACAATGCCATAAGGCGGCAGCGCTCTACAACCGTTTTCTGGAGGCGGAGCCGGAGCAGCGCCTGGCAGACACTCTGCGGAATGCGAAAAATAATGCCATTATTCTGAATACCCTGCTGCGCAAGGCGGCAGAGCGCGCCTTTGTCCACCCGCTGCACATCGACGGAATTTCCTCCCGGTACGAGCGCAGGATCGAGCTGTGCGTCTCTCCCCGGGCCGTGGAGGCGCTGGGACGGGATATGGTGCATAACTACTGCCTTCTGGTTCAGAACTATTCCTTAAAGAGCTACTCCCTTCTTATCCAGAAGGTGCTGACCCAGATCGACACCGACCTGACTGCGGATCTGAGCCTGAACGCCCAGGCCGGGCTTCTGAACGTGAATTCCAGCTATCTGTCCACCCTTTTCAAAAAGGAGACGGGGATCACCCTGACAGAATACGTAAACAAAAAACGAATACGGCACGCCGTTTTTCTGCTCAACACCACCGCCATGCAGATTCAGATGGTGGCCCGGCACTGCGGCATACCCGATGTGAATTATTTTACCAAAACCTTTAAAAAATATATGGGCAAAACGCCCAAAGAATACCGGGATTCGATCAGGGGAAGGGCCGGGATTTCCACCTGAAATTCCTCAAGGGCTGCAACACTGAGACTGATTTACATTATCACTGACCGCGAGGCGAGAAAAGCCGATATCCCGATCATCAGCGCCCACAAAAGGAAACGCGCGGCTGCCTTAATCCGCTTCTTTTCCCTGTTCTCGTCATCGTTCCACTCTATCTCCATCTGCATAATTTTCCATCCTTTCCTGTCGGCATGAACCGTGTGAAGTGTTCTCTGTTATTATTTCCCCGGTTTGCGCGTCAAAATACACGATTCCGCCCCATATCCGGTTTTTATTCTCCTCATTGCGCTCCCCCGTCCGGGCCGGAGCGTCCTTCTCCTGCACGCCATGACACCGGGATCCAGGGCCTCCGTTTCCGGCGGCGCCCCGGATCTCCTCCAGCACCTCTCCCGCCGCCAGCATCTGCCGCACACACGCGGGCAGCCGGACGATCTCTTCCTTTTTCCACTCTCCGATTCCTCTTTCCCGGAAAAAGAAAATACTGCGCCCCCAGATCCGGTCGATCTGCGTCACCTGCATCCGCTCCTGCTGCGGAAGACTCCAGCCGGAGCTTTTAAGCTGGAAGGAATCCTTCACTCCCCTGTCGGCAATGCCGTAACAACAGCCTGCAGCGGTGTACAGATTCATCCCCGTGAGATTATAGCAGTGCACAATCTGCCCCCGGTTTTCCGCACAGATTCCTCCTCGCACGCCGCACTCTCTCCAGCCATCCCTCACAGTCATGGTTCCCCGGTAGCCGCATTCCCACAAAATCCCCTCGTTCTGTCCGCAGATTCCCGCGATCCGGCCCTCCGCCGGAGGGCGCCTGAGCGTGCTTTCGAGCTCGCCCTGGAAAACACATCCACTGATCTGCCCTTCGTTCCGCTGACAGATTCCGCTCACCGAAGCGCTGCCTGCAATCCTGGAGCTTTTAAGAGTCAGATCAGAAATCTGTCCCCTGTTCCTCTCCACCAGACCATATCCGTTTTCGCTGTAAAGGCCGCTGATACTGTGGCCGTTTCCGTCAAACCTCCCGATGAAGCTCTCCACCGGAAGGTTCTGATTAACCGGGGGCGTCACCTCCCATTCTCTGAAATCAGACAGATCATTCAGGCAGATATCCGCCATAAGCCTGCCGTTAATAAAGTTCTGGCTTTTCGCTCTGCGCCAGAAACGTTCATAATCGTAAGTCGTGTAAATCTCAAAAAACCCGTCCTCTGACAGGGGAAGATACCGGGGCAGAGACAATCTGAAAACAAGTATGCTCCCCGCGCTCACTGCGGCTCCCGCGAAAAGCACAGTCAAAAAAACGTATATATTCCTTCTGACTCTCTCCCTCATCCATTGCCCGGCCATCCTTTCCTTTTTATCATAGCCTGACCGTGCATCATAGTTACATCATTTTTGCATCATAGTTGCATATTCCGGAAGAAATATTATTCGGGAAATATTATTTTTCAAAATCGTCGATTCTGGGAAGATTCCACCGAAAATGGATCGCCAGAAAACGCATGACAACCACGCTCGCAGCCCCTGTGAGCATGGCGGTCTCCTCCCCCAGCCGGTTCCAGCAAAAGGCACAGACAAAGGCTCCCAGGATGGAAGCGCTGGCGTACACGTGTTTGACGAATATGTAGGGCCGGTCTCCCGCCATCATGTCACGCAGAAGCCCGCCGCCTACCCCTGTGATGGTTCCCAGAAACACCGCCAGAAAATAGTTCAGCCCCATATGATGGTCAAAGGCCGCCCTCACTCCCGCCACGGTAAACACCCCCAGTCCCAGGGTGTCCGCCGTCATGAGAAGCAGCTGGAAATGCGCGCCGGAGATCTCCTGATAGCCCTTTGCCCGGAAATAAATATATATAAAGATAAAGGCGGAGACAGCCAGAGCGCTCAGTGCATAGACCGGCTCCCGGAACACCTGGGGCGGCACAATGCCGAGAACAAGATCCCGGATCATCCCTCCGCCTGTGGCCGTCACCATCCCCAGGATCATCACCCCCAGAATATCCATCTTTTTCTTAATCGCCGTCATGGCTCCCGAAAGGGCGAATGCCGCCGTACCGATCATATCCAGCGCAAAAAGCATATATTCCATAATCTTCTTATCCCATCCTGGCTCCCGGCCCCTTCTGTGGAACCGTCACCAATCATTATAAAGCATTGGAGGATAAAAAACAATTCCAACTGACACACATCACGCCCTTTCGACATATACTGTCAGTGTAAGATAACGCTGTCGCGCTTTGCGGGTCAGCTTATTATAATCATCGGGAAATCCCTCATGGGGCTTTTCCCCGGCGGGATTTTTCCTCATGGACAAAGGAGCCGCAATGTCTAAAGAAGCAGAATGGAACAGACGGTATAATATCGGGGTTGATTCCATCGACAATGCACACCGGAAGCTTTTTTCAATTGTACGCAAACTCATCTATCTGGAAAAAGACGAAAACAATGGACAGTGGGCATGTGCTGAAGGTGTCAAATACTTTAAGAGTTATGCCATAGAGCATTTTACGGACGAGGAAGCATATATGCGTTCTGTGGGGTACGAAGGATACGAAATGCATAAACGCCTGCACGACGACATGCGTTACAAAACGCTTCCCGCCCTGGAGAAGGATCTGACGCGCTCCGGTTATTCACAGGGATCGGTCCACCATTTTCTGGGTATCTGCCTGGGATGGCTGACCGCCCACATTATGATCGAGGACCGCGCCATCACCGGGAAGGTCCAGAACCGCTGGAGGAAGGATAAGGCCGGGGAAAATATGGAGGCCCTGGAGGATGCGCTGGCTGACACCATAGAGGAAATTTTCAGATTACAGATCGAGATCGTCAGTGAACATTACAGTGGGGAACACTTTGGGAATTGCATGGTGGATCAGCTCACCTGGCGCTCAGAGGACGGAAAAAGAGTGCAGATTTTCCTGATTCTCGAGGAGGCTCTGGTTCTGCGCACCGTAAGCGCCATGCTGGATATGCCCCTTAACAAGGTGGATAAACTGGTCATGAACGCGGTCCGGCAGCTTTCCCTTCAGATTGCGGACAGGGTCGGTGTCCATCTGCACCTGCATTCCCACTATCAGCTGGAAAGCAATCATCTGATCACGCCGCAGCAGTTCCACCAGGCGTTCGATAACGAATATATCGATTACAGCCTGCTGCTCAACACCGGAACCGGATATTTCGCCTTTTGCATAAAGAATTGTTGAGCGGCGTCCGGGGAGCCCGCTGTATCGGCAGCAAATCCGGCGCGCCGGTTTTCCCCTGGGCGCCCCGCACAATCGAACGGGGGAGGCTTTTCCCCCGCCCGCCGCGCGGCCCGCATGCTGCACCGGCAGCAAACTTCCATATGCGGGCCTGCGCATAAAAATAGCGGAAACGCTGTAAACTTATTCACAATTTATTTACTCACGCGTTTGTCGTGGAAAATCGGGCAAGCCAACGGTATTTAACTTTTTATGAAAAGTGTGCGCAAAGAGATCATTGCTGACCAGGTAACCCGTTCTTTTAGGAATTTATTTCACAGCCCCCTTTCCAAAATCTCATTAATCCTCATCCGGCAATAAAATCAGTTCGATCCCTGTGATATGAGAGATCAGCCCATGGTCATTGAACAGCCGGATCTGATTTTTCCCCTTTCTGAGGTTCACCAGAACTTCCCTTTCCCCGGCATTTTCCCAGGAAGGGAACTCCCCGTTGCATGTACTGTTGAGAAAGATATGAACCGGCGCCTCCCCATTGGTCTGAACAGAAATATCTCTGTTGTCACCGGCCGCATAGAGAATGCGCAATACATATTTACCTGCGTCGGCTATCTCTACTTTGTCAAATACAAGCTCCGCGTCACATCCCAGATGGACAGCGGTCAGAGCGCCGTTCTCCTGAATGATCTCTCCTCCGTTCCTCAGACAGCTTTCCTCCACATCATAATGGAGGGGCGGGAAGGGATCATTGTCGATCAGCTTCAACTTCCATATGGCCGGCGCTTTCCCGGACAGCCGTTTCATTTTTATGGTCGATGAGCCTTCCCTTACAGGAATGATCAGGTTATGCGTGATGAATGTCCGGAAAGCGCCACTCGCGGGCAACACTGCCGTTGTGGAGAAATCTCCGCAGTCAAGCTCTATTTTCCAGGACTCCCCGGCGGCATAAATCAGGCGCAGAGTATAATTCTTTGTCTCTGTGGCAGAACTGTCAAACTCCGCTTCCCCATTTAACATAAATCCGGAAGTTTCCGCATCCCACTCCACCCGCTCACTGCCTTTTGTCAGTCTGACATCCTTTTCGGTATATTCCGTATATCGACTGCTCATATATCCGGTACAGATTCCGGGCGAAAGGAGCTCTAATTTTTCCGTAATATAGATACCGGCTCCGCCTGCTGCCAGAAGGCTGAGCTCCAGCATATCGCAGGCCCTTACTTTTCGGCATGTAACGGAAAGCATTTCCCCGTTCGCACTGTCTTCATAAATTTCCGCTTCATACTCTCCCCTGCCGAGGAAATCCAGAGGAATCGTCACCTTCTTCCCGGGAGCGGTGATGACGCCGATCAGCCATTCCGTATCGGTATAGCGCAGGATGGCCGCATGGTCACCCGGATAGCCGGAAAGCACCTTTACTCCTTTGTAGTGAATTTTGGTGCGGCGCAGAAAATCGGTTCCCTTCCACCCCTCCATAAAAGGCAGCGCAAGGGCATAATTTGTAATACCGGAATCGAAGACCACAGGCAATGCCAGCTGATGGCCCATAGTGGTGTTCTTATTCTTTACATTGGAAAAGGCTGTGGGAGTATAGTCCATGGGGCCTGCGACGTTTCTGATAAAGGGCACCGTACAGTTGTGAACCGCATCCGGAAGCCGGTTACTCCACTGATAATGTTCCAGACCCATGATTCCTTCTGCCGTCATGAAGTTCGGCCAGGTCCTTCCTTCTCCCATGGGTTTTGTACAGCCATGGAAATTGATCATCATCCTGTGCCGGATCATCAGGTCGGCCATCATATGATACTGCCACATGGTATGTTGGGAATCATTCTCAAAAAAATCTATCTTCAGGCCATCCACTCCCCAACCGGCCCAAAGAGGGATCAGTTTTTCCGCTTTTTCCAGGGTATCTAGGCGATTCATGTGTGTCCAGATCCAGATCTGGATTCCCTTTTTGTGGGCATAGGTACAGATATCCTTTATCCAGCTTGCATCCCATCCGCAGTCCAGTGTCACTCCCTCAAATCCGTAAGCAGCCGCCATATCCACATAATCTCTGGATTCCAGATAGAGCTGTGATCCATTCATATCCTGCCACCACGACCAGAGAGCCCGGCCCGGATGGATCCAGGAAATATCATCGATAACGGAAGGCGGATTCAGATTATAGTTTACAGTGGAATTTACCAGTCCGTCCAGAGTTTCAACAATCACAGCGTATCTCCATGGAGACCGGAAGGGCAGAGGGCTCTTAAGAGGCCCGCCCTTCTCTTCCGGCGCAAAAGCGATGGTCATACAGCCGTTTTCATTGCCCGTCAGATGGCAGGAGCAGTAGCTTCCATTTGTATTGATAACGTTTGCTTCATTCAGCATGAGCCACATATTATCTGTCTTCGAAAAAAACAGAGACGGCATACCGAAGGGCTGTCCATTGATACTCTGATCCCAGCTTCGGGCGTTATAAGGGCCTTCATAGGAGGGGATCAGATCCTGAAGCCACATGCTCCCATAGACCGGTGAAATCCGAAATTCTGTCATTTCCCTGTTTACAAGAAGAGAACTCCCATCCGAATGGTTGATCTCATACCGGAACGCAATTCCATCATCGAAAGCGCGGAGCCTGACAATAAACTCTGATCTATGGGCTTTAAAGAGAAGAGCCAGCTCATTCGCATGATTGATATAAATTTCCTTTTTTCCGGCAGGAATAGAGTATTCTTCCCGGATTGAGGCAGTCTCCTCTCTTTCAAAAGCCAGATCCTTTATAAAATCTCCAAGATCTGTTCTGATCCCAAGCATGCTCTCTTCCAGAATATGTTTTCCATATTTGGCTGCGCAGTAAGACAGGGAACCGTCATCCTGCTGACGTACCGTTATTGTTATTTTTTCATCAGGTGAATTTAGCGTCCACATTTATTTTTCCTCTCCTTCTTATCACGTTTCCTCCTGACAGTACAGCCAGACTGCACTGTTTTTTCACAGACCGACCTGCGAAGTTCGGTTTTCTCTTTCAGTATTTTCAGATTACCGGCGGGGCCAGGGGAAGCTGCTCACCGGATACTGTCCAGCAACATGGGCATGAAAACGCCGCCCTGCACGGTACGTCCCTTGAAATGGCAGTAATCTCCCGTCAGCGTATCGTACCAGTCGGAGAACGGGATCCGATCCCGGCTTTCCCGCAGGAAACGGGCCACCGGAGCAATGAGCCGTCTTCTCTTCTCCTGGTCTGTCGTCATGGCGGCGCACCACAGAATCCAGTCGCTCTTGGTATATGTCTTCCGGCAGTCCAGCGGAACACCGTATGTTTCCTGCCGCGTCAGATAGAACTCCGTTTCCTGCTCCAGCAGAGTCTCGGAAAAAAGACCACTTTTGAAAAAAAGATCCCATACGGCATTGTATTTCAGGCTCCAGCTCTCCGGCCGGCCATAGGCCAGAAGGGTGTGATCTTCCTCCACAGCGTTTTCTTCCCAGTAAGCCGCATATTCCTTCGCCGTATGATGGTATTTCTGATACTCTTCTTCATTTCCCATCAGACGGTGAATCTGAGCCCAGGCTTCGATCCCCATGATGGCCTTTGCCGAGAGATTGATGTTGTGGTTCAGATGTCCTGCAAAATCATCGGTGCAGAGCTGCTCTCCGGGGTCTTTGCCATACTGAATCAAATAATTCACCCATTTTTCCAGCAGCGGAAGGTGGGGAACCGCAAAATCGGCGTTCTTCTCCATACAGCAGACGGCAGCCGTCATGATCAGCAGATTACCGCTCTCCTCCACCGGCATCTGGGTCCTGAAATCATAGACCTTTCTGCCATCCGGATATGCGGCGTAGAAGGGATAGATCATTTCCGCGTCTTCCGTGAATTCCAGCTCCCGGTTATGCTGCAGAAGGCCATAGATCTGTCCTGTCGCATAGGGATAACGTCCCACATCATGGGGTGCGAAATCAAAACACCATACCGGCAGACCGGAAAAAGCAAAGACCGGGCGGAGCAGCGCCTTTACCAGTTCCGGCGCATAGTACAGGAACATGGGAACCGACGGGTAGCTCACGTCCACGGTCCCGATACAGCCGTTGGAATCACATTCCTTGGACAGAAATACCGGCTCGCCCCGGTCGTCGGCGATCAGCTTGTGCCCGGCCATCACCTGTCTGTAGCTCACACTGCACAGCAGCGCATAATCCCCTCCTCCGCATTCCCGGGCCTGTAGCTCCAGCTTTGCGTCAAAGGCGGCGCAGCGTTCCAGCACCTCCTCCCGCTCCAGCAGACAGGCCTCCAGCATCTCCGGCATATTGCGCCAGAACTTTTTCCAGTAACCCGCTCTGGCATTGTCCAGATAAAATATGGACAGGATATCGTCAAAGGCTATCAGCAGACCCGTTTCTTTTCCTTCCCCAAGCCGAAGCAGGGCGGTCAGGCAGGCGTCCTTCTGATGAAACGCCAGCTCTGCTTCCCCTTCCTGGGCCCGCCAGATAAACATTTCCCCAGTCGATGGTCAGATTATCGCCGCTGTGCCCCAGAATATGCTGATTGCCCTTATACATATACACATAAGGGAACTGATACTTCTCCGATTTCCACACATGGGTGTTTCCGTAGATCGGCCCCGGTGTTCTTCTGACAAAGTCGGAGCTCACGGTAAATCGCACCGATGCCTCAGAGGTCCGGCTTCCGGTCAGCCGGAAGCGGATAAAGGAACAGGGTCTGGAGAGTATGAGCAGATCATCCGGCAGAAGCGGTGAAGTAAAGATGACCTCCAGAGTGGCCTGCTCATTTGCGAAGGTATATCTGGTGGAGGTGGCTGTCACCTCCAGACCGGTCTGGGGGATCGGCTCCCGGTCGGCCTTCCGGCCCATAAAGCAGTATTCCTTTCCGTCCAGTATAAGAAACCCGGACATCCGCAACGGTTCCTGAGACCAGTGTCTGGTGTCATCCTCATACAGCTTATCCGCACAGGACCAGACCGAAAAATAGGGATCATGGGTAATCAATGGTACGCTTGTGATTCTGTCAATTTTCATGGATATCCTTTCCGCCGCAATGCGGCCCTTTTGCTGCTTTTTATTACTTTTTATTCAAAGCATTCCGTAAGCGGCTTTCCTGATCCGTTCCTGATATCTCTGTCATTCCTGATCCGGCTCCGTTTCCCGCTCCTCTGTGATGCCAAAACCTCCCTTACGATACTCATGAGGCGTATATCCCGTATGCCGCTTGAAATAATGGGTGAAATAGGAAGCGCTTCGCAGCCCCGTCAGTTCCGCGATGGTCTGCATCCGCATCGATTCATCCGCCAGCAGCTTCTTCGCCAGCCGGATACGCCTGTCCGAAATATATTTATTCAGTGAGATTCCGGCCGTTTCCTTATATAATCTGGAAAGATAGGATGGGCTCAGGCCCAGATAATCCCCGAGTCCCACCAGCGACACATCGCTTCCCAGATGCTCCTCGATATACCGGTTGGCCCTGCGGACCACATAGCTCTTCGCATCCGTTCTCGTTTTTTCCCTTTCCTGAAAATATCTTCCGGAGATATCCTCCAGATATGCGGCCGCCCGGCCAAAATCCCCGTGATACTGGTAATTGGACAGCATGCGCAGCGTCGCTTCATCCAGAAAGCTGTTCTCTCCCGGCAGATACATCCGGATCGCTCTGAGCAGAACGGAGGCGATTTCCAGATAAGAAGTCACCTGCCACATGTCGCCCCCTCCCGCGGCGGCCGTGAAGATATCCCCCAGCATTCTCCCATATTTTTCCCGGTCCATCTGCGAAAGGCAGGTATCCAGCGCCTCCCGGTCGATCAGCTCCATAAATCCGGCAGGCTCTTTTCCCGCATCCTCTCCTTTTTCCTCCGGTATGCAGATGCTGATGCCGTTTTCCTCCCCCAGCTCGATCCTTCTGTGATTCAGCTCATACCAGGCCTCCGCCGCGTTTTCCACCGTAACCGGTTCTCCATACAGATAGACGGCAGGCCTTCCGAAACCGGATTTCTCACACACATGGAGGGATATATCCAGAATCTCACGCAGACGGCTGATACTTCCATCCTTTTTCTGCAGCAGGAAGCACAGGATATTTTTTCCGGAAAACGCCGATATCCGTATGAGATTCTTCGGAATCGTCTTGTCCAGTACCTCCCTGACGGCCTCCTGTTCTATGATATCCCCGCCCTTCTCCATACAGGCAAGGAACAGGAAAAAAGGCTCCAATAGCTGAAATTCCGGCTGTATCACCCGCAGTTTTTCTTTCAGACGCGCCAGTTTCTCATCGTTCCATTCCCGTCCGTACAGAAGCTGCTTCAGACAATCTTTTTTCAGCGCCGGTATGGCTTCCTCCAGATTCCGGTGAAGCTTCAGCACCTCCGCCTTTTTCTGATACAGCTTTTCCAGTCTTTCCCAGGCCAGATCAATGGCGGAAAGGATCGCGCTGTCCTCCTCGGTTTTGAGCACATAGGAGATCACCCCAGGCATCACCGCTCTTCTGGCCAGCGCAAATTCCTTCTGTCCGGTGAGAAAAATAGTCTGGCAGTCCGGCCAGTGTTCCAGAACGATCTCCCGGAGCCGGATGCCGTCCATGCCCGGCATGCAGATGTCCGTCATCATGATATCGATATGATGTTTTTCGAACAGCTCCAGCGCCTGCAGGCCGTTGGTGGCCTTGAACAGATACAGCTGATCCTTCTTCTGCTTCAGCACCATCTGATACAGAGACTCCAGGATCAGCGGCTCATCGTCAATAATCAGCAGATTGTACATCTTCCCCTCCGATTCTGATCTGCAGGACCGTTCTGGTCCCCCCTTCTTCTCTTCTTTCTACCCGCAGAGTCCCCTCCTCCCCGTATGCACGTCGAATGCGGCCATATACGTTACTCAGGCCATGTATGGTATCCACATTCTCCTCCTGTCTCTCAAAGTCCTCCCAGATCCGGAGGATCTCCTCATCCGTGATGCCTTTTCCGTTATCTTCCACACAGAAAGTGAATATTTCCGCCTCATAGCTCACACCGATCCGGATCAGGCCATCCGAAAGTACCTCTTTTACCCCATGCTCCCAGGCATTTTCCACCAGAGGCTGGAGAATCAACGGCATGATGGGCAGAGACAGTACCTGCCCCGGCGCCTCATCCATTTCCACCCGAATCCGGTCCCCGAACCGGGTCTCCTGAATATAGAGATAATTTTTCAGATACCCTATCTCATCTCCCACCTGCACCCGGTCCGAATTCAGTTTGGTAATATACTGATAATACTGTCCCAGATTTTTCGTGAATTCGGCGATTTCTTCGTTTTCATCCAGAGTAGCCATCCGGGAGATGGCAAAAATGCTGTTATAAAGGAAGTGGGGCTGGATCTGATACTGGAGCTGTCTCAGCTGAGCCAGCCTGATCCTGTATTCCGCATCAAGCTTCTCCCTGGTCAGATGGTTGATCCGGGAGACCATTTCATTATACTGGTCATAAATATAATGAAATTCGTCCTTTTTTTCCTCCTCGATATAAAAGTGTCTGGCATGATTCCCCATGGCATTGAGTATCTTATCCACCGGCTCCACGAAGACGCGGTACGCATACAGCATGAACAGGAAGAAAAACAGCAACGTCAGCGCCACCACAACGAGATTGAAAACCAGCAGGAACCGAAGCGGCTGCTCCACCATCAGATGGGGGTAAATATACAAAAGCCTGCATCCCGTGGACTGATTATAGATACACGTGGCCAGATGATCTCCGGACAGATGAATCTGCTCCCCTCCGCCCTCCGACATAATCTCCCTGACTCTGGCAAGCATTCTTTCCCGTATCTCGCGCTCTTCCGGGGATCCGACTCCCGCCTCCGCCAGCACCCCTCCCCAGGGATCCAGCAGAAGCAGCATGCCTTCCTCTCCCTGCAGAAAGGCATCGAGATAATTTTCCAGTTCCTGTCTCTCAAGCCGGGCCTGAATGCAGTAACCGCTCCGGACATCCTCCTGTCTGAGCCGGAATGGAAACCACCCTGTCAACAGGATCGCATCCTCTTCTATCTGGATCCGTTCCACACACTCCGGCCAGCCGGAAATATCCTCGCTTCGTTCCCATTGCCGGTTGGTACTCGCGGATATGCTCTGATTAAAAAAATATACTGTCACATCAGAAACAATGTCATGTATCAGCTTGATCTGAATGAGCCTTTCCGACAGATTACGCATCTTACTGATCTGCTCGTAACGACCCATCTTCTGCCACAGCACATTGATTTCCTGCAGAGCGCTGTCGCCCAGCAGATTACTCTGCTCCATGCAGATCATATCGATCTGACGGTTCAGCTCGCTGCACCAGAACAGACTTCTGGAGTCGATGTTTTTCGTCACCTCATCCCGAAGCCGGGCCTTGCTGCGCGCGCTTCCGATCATGATCACCGTGAAGAAACAGACACAGATCGCCAGGACTCCCAGGAAAATCTTATACATAATCCTGAGATTTTTTAATTTCTTCATGACATTCTCCCACTCCACTTTCACCAAAGCCATTCAGGCCGGTTTCCTTTCTCTCCGCGGCATCATCCTTTTACGGAGCCCATCACCATTCCCTTGACAAAATATCTCTGCAGAAAGGGATACAAAAGCAGGATCGGCACCATGGATACAAAGATCTGGGCGCATTTCACCGTCCTGTTGGAGATCTTTGACACATTGTCAAGTGAAGAATTCATTCCTTTTGCTTTTTCATACACGGA
>CANOVJ010000005.1 GCA_947570615.1 uncultured Lachnospiraceae bacterium | reverse complement strand
GAAAAACTACAAAATATAATCGGCGTTTTCTTACATTTTTAAATCGGCGTTGACACCAAAAACGGTTGCTTATATATTACGGGAATGGCGGCAGATTCAGGATCAGTATAAAGAATACCTGGGGCAGGATTTTTATGACTATAATCTTGTTCTGACACTTCCAAACGGAAGACCTGTGGAAAACCGCATCATGGAAAAGGAATTTTCAAAGCTCCGGGAGAAAGCAGGACTGCCGTATGTGGTGTTCCATTCCCTGCGGCACTCCAGTACGACTTATAAGCTGAAGCTCAACCATGGTGATCTGAAGGCAACACAGGGGGATACCGGCCATGCGCAGATTGATATGATCACCGATGTATATGCACATATCCTAGATGAGGACAGGAAAGTGAACGCCCAGAAATTCGAGGCAACATTCTATGCTAAAAATCCTGTCAATCCTTTGAGGGATGTAAAGCCGCCTGAAGAAACCGGCACAGACCTGACAAATTTAATTGCAGCATTGGAACAGTCTCCGGAACTGGTCGCCATGCTGACACAGGCGTTAAAAGGAAAAGCTATTAGCAGCTAGAACCTGCTAATTCTGCAATTAGCAGATTATTAGCAACAGCTCTGAAAGTACAATTTAGTGTTCGATTCCCTGTTAGCAATATGAATGATAATAAACATCTAAAAAACCGAGTCCTCTGACTTCAGGTTTTCTTTTAAGACAAAAAAAGAAAAGCATTGAAAAATCCAGTGTTTTCAATGCTTTCCAGCGTCCCCGAGACGACTTGAACGTCCGACCTATCGCTTAGGAGGCGATCGCTCTATCCAACTGAGCTACGAGGACTTGTATGAAAAACCTGCTAATAAGCAAGTCATTCAGCTATGAAATTGTTGATTTTACGTTGCTCCGGCAATCGAACACCTACCACTTAGGAGGCGTGTGCTCTATCCAACTGAGCTACGGAAACATCACTTATACATTCTAACACAAACAATTATCCATGACAATAAGAAAATTTCATAAATCTCGTATTGTTTTTCAGTTATCAGTCAGGAAAATTAATGTATCCCTGCATCCAGATATTTCCCTTGAATCTCCGTCCCACAGCGGGTTCTCCGTAGATATCCTCTCTGTTAATACAAAGGTCAAACACGACGTCATTACAACTGATCGTCATCAGAAAGATCTCCTCCTGCGAGAGTTTATTCCGGATGAGACTGCACTCCACGATCTCACCCAGAATAGAATACTGATCGCATTCCACACCATAAGGCATAAAATAGGTATCTACCAGACTGAACAGATCTTCCTTCTGTATTCTCCTGGATATTGTGGTGTAGGTATCCATATCCTCAAGAGTCAGACTTTCAATGGCGTTCTCATCCCCTCTGCGGGCGGCGTTCAGAAGCTGGCTTCTGTTTGTGGAAACCTGCTTGTTTCTGATCAGATCCTTTTCACTCTTATTGATCGGCATCATAATCATCCCTTCCGTGGAGAGGGCTGACAGGGTCAGCGTGGTTCCTCTCACAGGAAGTACATCTGAGTTTTTTGCTCTGACATAAGGAATCATGTTTTGCAAATAGAAGATCAGCGATACCCCGATCCTCACATCGTCGCAGACACCCGCATAGGATTCCTGAGCGGCATGTCTTTCCACAGAGACATCCTCCTCTGAGCTTAAGTGAACGCCTCTCAGATAGGGAAAATAATAATCATAAGTAAATTTATCCTCACTGTCAAACTCACCGCACACAGCGATGCCTATGGAGGCCCCTGAACTGTCTTCGGCAAAATCCCTGCAAAATTCAGCTAACAGCCCATCTTCCCCGCTGGAAGTATAAGAGCGGTCTGTTCCCTCCAGTATTACGTCCGTTATAAGCTTCTGCAATTCTTTTCTGTCTGTTATTTTACTAAAGCCGATTGACCTCATATATTTATGCAAAGATTTTCACCTCCTGCCTCTTATTTTTATTATTATCTGTGAGTTAACCGATCCTGTCCTTCCCACCCATATAAGGGCGAAGTACCTCCGGAATCCTGACAGAACCATCCTTTTGCAGATTATTTTCAAGGAAGGCGATCAGCATTCTGGGAGGAGCTACCACCGTATTATTTAAGGTATGCGCAAAATACTTGCCATTTTCACCATTTATACGGATTTTTAATCTTCTCGCCTGTGCGTCGCCTAAATTGGAGCAGCTTCCCACCTCGAAATACTTTTTCTGCCTCGGCGACCAGGCCTCCACATCGTAGGACTTCACTTTCAGATCAGCCAGGTCTCCCGAACAGCATTCGATTGTCCTGACAGGTATATCCATGGAACGGAACAGATCCACCGTATTCTGCCAGAGTTTTTCAAACCACATGGGAGACTCCTCCGGCCTGCACACCACTATCATTTCCTGCTTTTCGAACTGATGGATTCTGTAAACGCCTCTTTCCTCCAGACCATGAGCTCCCTTTTCTTTTCGGAAGCAGGGAGAATAACTGGTCAGGGTTTTGGGGAGCTGTTCCTCCGGTATGATGGTATCGATAAATTTTCCGATCATGGAGTGCTCCGACGTACCGATCAGATATAAATCCTCTCCTTCGATTTTATACATCATTGCGTCCATCTCCGCAAAGCTCATCACTCCCGTGACCACATTACTCCTGATCATAAAGGGAGGAATGCAGTAAGTAAATCCTCTGTCTATCATGAAATCTCTGGCATAGGAAATAACCGCGGAATGAAGTCTTGCTATATCGCCCATGAGATAATAAAATCCGTTTCCCGCCACCTTTCTGGCGCTGTCCAGATCAATTCCATTCAGTTTTTCCATAATCTCTGAATGATAGGGAATTTCAAAATCCGGGACAACTGGTTCCCCATATTTGGTGACTTCCACATTTTCACTGTCATCCTTTCCCACTGGAACACTGGGGTCAATGATATTTGGAATAACCATCATGATTTTAGTGATCTTCTCGTTTAATTCCTTCTCCTTTTCCTCGAGCTGCGCAAGTCGTTTTGCTCCGGCGGCTACCTCGGCTTTTTTCTGCTGGGCTTCCTCCTTTTTTCCCTGAGCCATCAGACCGCCTATTTCTTTTGAAATCTTATTTCTTCTGGCTCTTAAATCGTCTGCCTCCTGCTGGGTCCTGCGGCTTTCCGCATCCAGTCCGATCACCTCGTCCACCAGAGTGATCTTTTCATCCTGAAATTTTTTTCTGATATTCTCCTTAACGGCCTCGGGATTTTCCCTTAAAAATCTGATATCTATCATAATAATCTCCTCCTTATTTTTCTCCGTACATGGCCATATTCAAAGCCTTTTCTTCCTCCTGCCCGAGGGAAGTCTGGCAGGCCCCATTTTTGATTTCCTTTGTATAGGTATAGCATCCCTCTGCGCCATAAACTGAATTCAGGATAAAACCATTATTATTTTCATCCAGAAGAGCCATACAAAAGCTCAGTTTTCCACCAATCTGGTCAAAAGCATCGTATTTTATTATACCTAATTTTTGCAGAGATGATTCAAATTTGCGATAGAGTGCATGGATATCTTTCCGGTTTTTTTCTATTGAACTCTTCAAAAATCTGTTATCATCAAAAAGTGCCGTGATTTCCTCCTCCAGACTCAACGCATTTTTTCCTGTCATAAATCTGTTATATTTTTTTTTCAGCTTTGATATGGAACAGAGACCAACTATATTTAAAATAAGCAGAATTAAAATCAGGACAGCCAAGGCTGTCAGAACAATTCCCACATCGATATTTTCCATCCCGATACTTCTAAAAAAATAATTATTCATGTTCTCATCATGTACCTTTCTGAAATCTTTTGCACACTCTAACTACGAACTGTACTTCATTTTTTAATCTGATGTCCTCTTTTCAGCCTTTTTTATTGAGAAAGCAGATCCATAATTTTCTCCAGATCGTCATGACTGTAAAATTCTATCTCTATTTTTCCTGCGCCATTTCCCTTAGAAGTAATGTTTACTTTCGTGCTCAACTTCTGTTTCAGGTTTTCTTCTATATCCTGATAGACAGCCTCCAGACTTTCATCCACGGAGACGGGCTTTTTCACTCTTACCGGCCTGTTTAAGTTTTTCACCAGCTTTTCCACGTCGCGGACACTAAGCTTTTCATCTACGATCTTTCTGGCAATCTCTGTCTGCTGCTGCGGATCCTCCAGTGTGATAAGAGCCCTTGCATGTCCGGTGGTAATCTGATCATCTATAACCATCTTCTGCACTTCCACACATAATTTCAAAAGACGCATGGAATTAGTGACCGCGGTACGGCTTTTGGCGACTCTCTCCGCGACCTCCTCCTGTTTCAGACTAAATTCTGTCAGAAGGCGTCTGTAGGCCTGAGCTTCCTCTATTGGATTTAAATTTTCCCTCTGTATATTCTCAATGAGGGATATTTCCACAATTTCCTGCTCTGTCAGCTCCTTTATGATAACAGGAATCTCCTTCAATCCCGCTTTCTTTGCCGCCCGCCATCTTCTCTCTCCGGCCACTATCTCGTAATATGCCTTTTTATCCTGCACGAGAATCGGTTGAAGCAATCCAAATTGTCTGATTGATTCTGACAATTCCTCCAGTGCTTCCTCATCAAAGCTTCTTCTGGGCTGATCACGGTTTGGTTCTATTCGGGTAATATTGACCAGTTTTACCTGTCCTTCTTCCGCCTCCTGCGACATTTTATCCGTCAGATATTCTCCTGTCTTTCCTGTTCTGTATTCGCCGGGTTTTTCACTGACTACACTGGGTATCAGCGCATCCAATCCTTTACCGAGACCTCTTGCTGCCATAAGTCTTTCTTTCCCTCCGATCGTCTCTGACACTGAAACTTCTGTGATATTTGATATTTATCCTATAATTTCTTCCGCCAGTGACATATATGCCTCCGCCCCAGCCGATTTTGCATCATAAAGATTAATCGGTTTTCCATAGCTGGGTGCTTCTGCAAGTCTGATATTTCTCGGAATCACTGTGCTGAATATTCTCTGGTTTAAATGGCTCCTCACATTTTCCACTACCTGTAAAGAAAGGTTTGTCCTGGAATCATACATGGTAAACACGACTCCTTCCATCTCGAGTTCAGGATTCAGTCTTTCCTTTACAAGATTAATGGTATGTATCAACTGACTGAGACCTTCCAGAGCATAATACTCACACTGTATTGGAACCAGAACAGAATCCGCCGTTGTCATGGAATTTATGGTGAGGAAATTCAGGGAAGGAGGACAGTCTATCATAATATAATCATAGCTTTCCTTTACCCACTCTACTTCCCTCTTTAAGATAAACTCTTTTCTGTCTACCCCGATCAGTTCTATCTCAGTGGCGGCAAGGTTGACATTTGAAGGAATCAGAGAAACATTTGGAATCACATCGTTTATGATACACTCCTTAATGGAACATTCACTGAGCATCAGCTCATAGATAGTCTTCTCCAGCTCATTCTTTTCCACTCCAAATCCACTGGTGGTATTTCCCTGGGGGTCCGTGTCGATCACGAGTATTTTCTTTTCCTTAGCTGCCAGTGCTGCCGCTAAATTTATTGAAGTAGTAGTTTTTCCCACTCCTCCTTTTTGATTTGCGATTGCAATGATTTTTCCCATTACATAAATTCCTTTCATCTGTCTGGTAACGACATACTATTTCGTAGTTCACTATAGTATAGCACTTCTGTCTCTGAGTTTCTATATTATTTTCTCTAAATTATGTTTCACAGCTATTTTTGTGGAAATTAGTGGGATGTTTCACAGAGTATTACTAGATTTAGGTCAATATGTTTCACGTGAAACATTATCTTGTATTTTGATTTGAACAAGTTTAAATGTTTCACGTGAAACAATTTTTAAAAGATTTTTACGATGTGATTTTTTATTGCAAAGACAGCTGCCTGTGTCCTGTCCGATACATCAATTTTCTTGAATATATTTGAAATATGATTCTTTACAGTTCTCTCACTTATACATAAACTGTCCGCTATCTCTTTATTTAGCATACCGCCGGCAATCTGAATCAAAATTTCATGCTCGCGCTTTGTAAGTAATTCCAGCTTTTCTTTATCGTCATCCTTATCCTCTGTTCTGGAATCAAGAATTGGCAGCAAACTGGACTGAATATAATGTTCACCCTTCATAACGATACTGATTGCATGTCTCAGCTCTTTGGAATCGCTGTCCTTCAATATATATCCATCCGCGCCATTGTCTATCGCCCTGAAAAAATAGTCTCCCTCCCCGTGTACTGTGAGAACGAGTACCTTTACGGAATTTCTTTTTTTCTTTAACTCCTCCAGAACCTCTATTCCATTCATATTCGGCATTGTCAGATCCAGCAATAAGAGATCGGGATTTAAAAATTCCAGCTTTTTCAGACACTCCAGTCCGTCATTAGCCTCCGCTATCACTTCCACATTTCTATCGCATTCCAAAAGATACTTAATACCCTCACGAACCATTACATGATCATCCGCCAGCATTATCTTTACACTCATGTCAAATTTCCTCCTGATCATTGGTCATTACACTGAACGATACTCACATATTCAATTTTAACTTTTGTATACAGACATTCTATTTTTTCATTATAATATTAATTTTGCCAAATTTCCACTTTTATAATAAATTTTTTCTATTTTTATAACTATATTCCTATATGATAGGCTCTTTAGATGGAGTTCCCGCCTTACGGGGAAACCTTGCGGGGGTATCTCGTTCCTTACGGATCATGATAAGTGTCCTTCTGATGTCAGAGTTGGGTAAATCAAATTCTACTTTTCTGTCACAGACACCGCCAAGAACCTGAAGAGCTTTTCCTGCCTGTTCCGTCTCCTCGACTATATGCTCCGATTTATATGCGATAAAATATCCTCCTTTTTTTACAAAAGGAATACAATATTCTGAAAGCACCGACAAATTTGCAACCGCCCTGGAGACAGCCAGATCAAAGGATTCCCGCAATTGTCCCTTTCTTGCAAAATCCTCCGCCCTCCCATGTACCACTGCAATATTTTTCAGATCAAGAGAACGGATTACCTCATTCAGAAACTGCGTTCTCTTGTTCAACGAATCCAGAAGCGTAACCTCTAAATCAGGAAAGCATATCTTTAATGGAATTCCAGGAAAACCGGCGCCTGTACCCACATCAATCAGGGAAAAGGCCTGTCCCGCCAGATTGGGAACAGCCTTCACCAGGGAAATACTGTCCACAAAGTGTTTTTTCAGAACATCCTCAAATTCGCTGATGGCAGTCAGATTCATAAAGGAATTCCACTCTGAGAGCACTTTAAAGTAATCGATAAACTGTCTCTGCTGACTCTGACTTATCTGTATCTGAAATTCTGATAAATCCTTCTGAAAAGAATCAAGTCCTGCTTCCATTCTCTCTCTGTCCATAGCTCAATGACTCTCCTTATTATTTCTTCTGTATTGCTCTAAATAAACCACAAGGACAGAAATATCCGCAGGCGATACGCCGGAAATACGGGAAGCCTGCCCCACTGACACTGGCCGAAAGCTCTTAAGCTTTTGTCTCGCCTCGATCCTCAGACTGGGAACCTCATCATAATCCAGATTTTCAGGTATTTTCTTCTTCTCCATCTTTTTGAACTGTTCTACCTGACGAAGCTGTCTGTCAATATATCCTTCATACTTGATTTCGATTTCAACCTGCTCCGTCACATCATCAGGAAGCCATTCTCTCCCGGGATCCAATTCCCTTAAATTCTCATAAGTAAGTTCCGGCCTGCACAATAATTCAGCAAGATTAGAACCTGTCTTTAAAGAAGTGCTCCCAAATCTCTCCAGAAACTCCTGATTTTTTCTGGCAGCTCCGATTCGAACACTCTTCAGCCTTTCGATTTCTCTCTCAATCATATATTTCTTGTTCAGAACCTCATCATACCGCATTTTCGTGATCAGTCCCGCCTGAAATCCCTTTTCTCTCAGACGAAGATCGGCGTTATCCTGACGCAGCAAAAGTCTGTATTCTGCCCGGGAGGTCATCATACGATAAGGCTCTGTATTATCTTTCGTTACCAGATCATCGATCAGAACGCCGATATACCCCTCCGATCTGTCTATCACAATCTCTTCTTTTCCCATCAGAAACTGCACTGCATTGATTCCCGCAATCAGTCCCTGGGCCGCCGCCTCCTCATAACCGCTGCTTCCGTTAAACTGTCCCCCGCTGTAAAGACCTTCCACATCCTTAAATCCAAGAGTCGGATATAACTGTTTTGGATTGATACAGTCATACTCTATGGCATAGGCATTTCTCACAATCTCACAGTTCTCAAGTCCGGGCACTGTCCGATACATCGCAATCTGCACATCCTCCGGAAGAGAAGAAGACATACCTCCCACATACATCTCGTTTGTGTGAAGTCCCTCCGGCTCGATAAATACCTGATGTCTCTCCTTATCAGGAAATTTCACCACCTTATCCTCAATGGAAGGACAGTACCTGGGGCCCGTTCCCTCTATCACCCCCGTATAGATAGGCGATCTGTCCAGATTATCTCTGATTATTTCATGGGTTTTTTCATTGGTATAGGTAAGATAACAGGAAACCTGATCGATCTGCACATCGTCAGGATCAGTAGAAAAGGAAAAAGGAACCACCCGTTCATCCCCGAACTGCTCCTCCATCCTGGAAAAATCAATGCTTCGCCTGTCCATTCTTGCGGGTGTTCCCGTCTTAAAACGCCGCATCTCGATTCCCATAGACAGAAGCGAATCCGTCAAATGATTTGCCGCCTGGAGTCCATTAGGTCCCGTGTATGTAATCGCCTCTCCGCACAGACACCTTGCCTTTAAGTATGTCCCTGTACAGAGGATCACTGCCCTGCATTCATAGATCATCCCTGTGAATGTCTTAAGCCCCCTGATCCTTTTTGTAGCCTTTTTTTCCGCATCCTCCATCCTCTCCCAGATCAGCTCGCAGACCTCCGCCTGCTTAATTGTCAGATGCTCCTGATTTTCCAAAACCTTTCTCATGGAACGGCTGTACTGCGCCTTATCCGCCTGCGCCCGCAGAGAATGAACGGCAGGGCCCTTTGACCGGTTGAGCATTTTCGACTGAATAAAGGTTTTATCTATAATCTTCCCCATCTCCCCACCAAGGGCGTCCACCTCGCGCACGAGATGCCCCTTGGAGGAACCTCCAATATTGGGATTACAGGGCATAAGAGCGATACTGTCCACGCTGACCGTAAAAACAACCGTCTCCATTCCAAGTCTGGCGCATGCCAGAGCGGCCTCACACCCCGCATGTCCTGCTCCCACCACACACACATCTACCTTTTTTACAAGCTCCATATTTACTCCCATCACTTGCCCATACAGAATTCTGAAAAGATTTCGTTGATCAGATCCTCCTCCACCTCTTCTCCTGTGATCCGACCAAGACTGGCATATGCTCCCATAAGATCAATGGAATAGAAATCCTCCGGCATTCCTGCCAGCAGGCTCTCTCTGACCTGGGACAGGCTGATCAAAGCCTCCTCCAGAGCCTTCCGGTGTCTCAGACTGGTAATCATAACCTCATCCCCGGTTTCAATTTTCCCACTGAAAAAAAGCTCCCTTATCGCGCATTCAAACTCATCTATTCCAGTATTTTCTCTGAGAGAGGTTCTCAAAATCCTTATTTCCGGTTTATCCACATTCTGACTTTCTCTCAGCCTGTCTCTGAATTCCTCCAGAGAAATCCTCGAATCCAGATCCGACTTGTTGAAGAGTACAATACACCTTTTATTTCTGATCATATGCATGATTTGATTATCATTTTCATCCAGCGGAACGGAGGAATCCACCACATAAATGATCAGATCCGCATCCTCTGAGTATTTTCTGGCCTTCTCCACACCGATTTTCTCGATCACATCCTCTGTGGACCTGATTCCCGCCGTATCGATCACGCGCAGATTTATTCCCTCAAGCCTGATATTCTCCTCCAGGATATCTCTGGTGGTACCGGCTATATCTGTGACAATCGCCCTTTCCTGACCTGCCAGCCTGTTTAATAAGGAGGATTTACCTGCATTGGGTTTTCCCACAATTACGGTTTTTATTCCTTCCTTTATGATTTTGCCTTTTTCGGCGGTGGCAAGAAGCCTCTCTATCCTGCCTGTCAGATCGTCCAGCTTCTGCCCCAGCTCCTGCGGATACCCTTCAAGACTGATGTGCTCCGGATCGTCCAGAGCTGATTCTATCAATGCGATCTCGTGGATAATCTTTTTTCTGCAATCTGTTATAATGTTGCGAACCGCTCCCTCAAGCTGTCTGAGAGAATTTTTTAGAGCCAGCTCATTCTGTGAAGAAATCACATCCATCACAGCCTCCGCCTCCGACAGATCGATCCGTCCGTTTAAAAAAGCTCTCTTTGTAAACTCTCCCGGCTCCGCCAGTCGTGCGCCATTGCGGAGAATCAGGCTGAGAATTCTGTTCATCACCAGGACGCCACCATGACAGTTTACCTCCACAGTGTCCTCTGTGGTAAAGCTGGCGGGACTTTTCATGATGGAAACCATCACCTCATCCACCAGTTCCTCCCCGTCATAAATGAATCCATAATGTATGGTATTCCCCGGAAAATTCTTCAATGTACGACGATGCTTCCCGTCCCTGTAAATCCTGTCGACGACATCCGTCGATTTTTCTCCGCTCACCCGGATAATTCCAATTCCGGCATTTCCCAAAGCAGTGACAATGGCAGCGATTGTATCTGTGGTCATAGCGTATACTCCTCCTGATACAAAAAATGTTGGAGTGTTACCCCCAACATTTTTATTACAATAAGCCGACCCGTAAACCGTGACAGCGCCTGTTGAATATAAGGATGTCAGGCTGCGCCAGAGATCCACTATTTTACTATCTCTTCAGAGTAACAACGACTCTCCTGAAAGGCTCCTCCCCTTCACTGTGGGTGGTAACATACCTGTCATTCTGAAGCGCAGAATGAATTACTCTTCTCTCATAGGGATTCATCGGCTCCAGGGAAACCGGGCGCTTTGTCCTCTTTACCTTGTAAGCGATATTTTTTGCAAGGTTTTCCAGCGTTTCCTTCCTTCTCTTCCGATAGTCCTCGGTATCGACCTTTACCCTGATATATTCCTCAGAGCCCTTATTCACCACAAGGGAAACAAGATATTGCAGAGAATCCAGCGTCTGTCCTCTCTTTCCGATGAGGATTCCCATCTCGTCGCCGCTTAAATCGATCACAAGATTTCTGTTTTCCTCGTCATACTTCACATCCAGAGCCACAACCATATTCATGGCGTGGAAAACCTCGTCGAGAAACTCCCTGGCCCTCTCCGGAACGGAGGAGCATTTCACCCTTGCCCTGATTACAGCAGGCTTCGCGCCGATTCCAAGAAACCCCGAGGAACCTTCCTCCACCACAACATAATCCAGCTTATCGCTGGTAACTACGAACTTCTGGCAGGCCTCCGTAATTGCATCGTTCACTGTTTTTGCCGTAACTTCAATATATTCCATCGTAATAACCCCCTATTTGTTATTCCTCTCATTATATTGCTTTACCATATTCGCCTTTGCCGCAAGGCTTCCCGGTTTTGCGTTCTTATTGTAATACTCGGTGGATTTCTTCATGGCCTCCTCTTTTTCCTCCTGCGTCATTGCCTTTCCCGCTTTGGAGGGAGCGTTCGCTGCCGGCCTGCCTACATTTTTCGTGCTGAGGGTTGCGTTTTTGTTGACAGTCTTCGGATCGATACCGTATTTTTCAAGCTTTTTGATCCGCTTTCCCTCGTTCTGTTTCACGAGCTCGTCTATATCCATCTTGTCAATGTGCTTATTGATCACAATCTGCTGGATACTTCTCACCACCGAGCCCGCGATCCAGTAAAGTCCCATACCAGCCGGAAGCGTATAGCAGAAGAATGCCGACATGAGCGGCATCATGGTATTCATCATCTTCATGGACTGCGCCATGGAACTCTGCTGGTCGTTCTGACCGGAGTTCTCCGCCTGAGGCATCAGCTTTGTATTGATCCACTGGGTAACCGCCGACAGAACCGGAATAATAAAGGCTACGATTACCATCAGCCACTGAATGCCGCCCTGTGCGTTCCACGCCTCGCTTACCATGTAGGAGGGGGAATTTCCGATATTGATCCCTAAAAAGTTGTTATATTCATTTAAATAGGATAAAGTATGTCCCACATCCTGCGAGAGAGAAGGAAACTTGTCCGCAATGCTGGCAAATTCCGTGGTGGATGCCTTATTCAGGATATCGATGTAAGTATTCTGTACATAAACATTGTCGGCGACGCCCTCCACAAAGGCTTCGTTGCCGGCCTGTCTCGCATACATGGCCGCATTCTTGAACCCCTGGATAAACTCAAGGCTTCCCGTCTGAGAGATCAGATTGGTTACCAGCGGAAAAAAAGCTTCCTTGATCTTACCCACGTAGGCGGGCATGGCGTAGATAACACGGTAGAGTGCGAACAGGATCGGCATCTGAATAATAAGCTGGATACAGCTTCCGCTGGGCGATACCCCATACTTTGCATAAATCGCCTGCGTCTCCCCATTCATCGCCATCATGGACTCATTGTCTTTTTTATTTTTGTATTTTGCCTGAACAGCCTGAATCTCCGGATTCATCTTTGCGGAAAGCTTTGAAAACTTCTGCTGCTTGATGGTAAGAGGCATCATCAGTAAATAAATTACGATCGTGAACAAAATTATGGACAGACCTACGTTTGGTATCCCGATCAGATCCAGAAAGGAAAAGATACCCTCCATGAGATATCCAAGGACTCTGGCAATAGGCCCTATGATAAATCCGTTATACTGCGTTAAAATAATTCCTGTCAAACCCATTCCTCCTGTTTTTGATTCTATCAATTACTATGGTACAGGATCGTAGCCTCCCTTTGAAAAGGGGTTACATCTGATAATTCTCCACAGAGCCATAAGACCTCCCTTAAAAGCGCCATAACGCTCAACCGCCGTAAGCCCGTACTCCGAACAGGTAGGAAAATAAGGGCACCTGGTGGTCTTCATGGGAGAAATATACTTTCTATAGAATCGAATCAATAAAATCAATACTGTTTTCATTTTTACTTTCAAACCCGTATAACCTGATGAAGCTTTGCAAGATGTAATAAAGCGCTTTCAATCTCATGATAAGAAACCGAAGAAGCACTGTTTCTGGCTATGACTACTATATCTAAACCACTATTAAATATATTTTCCCGTAGTCTGTAACTTTCCCTTATCAATCTTGTAATTCTGTGCCTGACGACGCTGTTCCCGACCCTTTTACTTACGCTTATTCCCAGCCTGTTTCTCTCCGAATGATTTTCCAGAATATACATCACTAAATATTTGTTGGCATAAGATTTTCCTTTTCTGTAAACCTGCTGGAAATCGCAATTCTTTTTTAAAGCCTCTGAAAATCCGTAACTCATTTCATACGTCCATTGTAGAAAAAAAGGCCACATAACGCGGCCTATGCTGATAATCTTTTTCTTCCTTTTGCTCTTCTGGCTGCCAAAACCTTCCTGCCGCCCCGGGTACTCATTCTGGCTCTGAAACCGTGAACTTTGGATCTGTGTCTTTTCTTGGGCTGAAAAGTCATTTTCATAATGGATGCACCTCCTTCACTTAACCTTAATTTATGATAAGGTATACAAATATTTAGACATATATATCCGGAAAATATCGAAATCAATTATAGTAAATAAAAGCCTTTCCGTCAAGTAAAATCAACAAATTATAAAGAAAAGTTTCGGCAAAAGTTTTTCCACCTGAGAGTAAACTTTTTCCACAAATTGTGGATAAGTTGTGGATAACTTATGGATAAGTATGGGATAACTCCTTCTGCCTTCCGTCTTTTCCCGGATTTTACTGATTTTGCCTCTGTGTAAAATGTTTATTACTTTTCTTAAGTTATTCACAGGACCTTCAGGACCTCCTTAAGCGCTTCCCAAACGCCTCTTTATGGAATCATGAATCCAAAAAGGATTTGATATTTTATTTTTTTTATATTAGAATGTATATGTGGTACTTTGCTTTTTACAATGAAAGCTTCAGGGGGAATATGATGGATTTTATTAAGGAAAACTGGGAACTCATTAAGGAAACGATCAGAACGGAATATGATCTGTCTGAGATTTCCTATAAAACATGGATTAAGCCCTTAAGCTTTCACAGCGAAAACGACGATGTGGTGACGATCATGATCCCCTCCGACCAGGCGCATTCCCTGAAATATATTTCCTCCAAATACCGGAGCTTCTTTCAGGTTACGATTTCCGAGATGATGGATCATACCTACGACATCTCCTTCATCCTGGAAAAGGATGCCGAAAATGATCTCAATGTATATAATATCAATTATCAGAAAGCCAACCTGATCTCCAAATACCGGTTTGACACCTTTGTAGTGGGCGGCAACAACAAATTTGCTCACTCCGCTTCCCTTGCAGTGGCGGAATCCCCCGGGGAGGTGTACAATCCCCTTTACCTTTACGGAGGAGCCGGCCTTGGAAAAACTCATCTGATGCATTCTGTAGGCCACTTTATACTGGATCAGGATCCCGACATGAAGGTTCTCTACGTCACATCCGAACAGTTTACCAACGAGGTGATCGAATCCATCCGAAGTGGTAACGCCTCCAGGATGAACCGGCTCCGGGAAAAATACCGGACGGTGGATGTCCTTCTGATCGACGACGTACAGTTTATAATAGGAAAGGAAAGCACACAGGAAGAATTCTTCCACACCTTTAATGTGCTCCATTCCGCCGGAAAACAGATCATTCTCTCCTCCGATAAACCGCCCAAAGAGATGGAAACCCTGGATGAGCGCTTCCGCTCCCGTTTTGAATGGGGACTGATCGCCGATATCCAGCCCCCGGACTACGAGACGAGAATGGCGATTCTCAAAAAGAACGCGGAAAACGACAACAAAAAAATAAGGGAAGAGGTCTTCCAGTACATAGCCACCAACATCAAATCCAATATCAGGGAACTGGAAGGCGCTTATAATAAGGTAATCGCTTTCTCCAGACTAAACAAGGTTGAGATAACCCTGGACAATATTGAGGAGGCCTTAAAGGACATCATCTCCCCCAATACCCGCAGAAAGGTTACGCCGGAATATATTATAGAAGTCGTCGCGGAGCATTTCGGCATATCACCGGAGGATATCGTATCCAGAAGGCGCAATTCCGAGCTCGTACAACCCAGACAGATCTGTATGTACCTGTGCCGTCACATGACGGAGGAATCCTTACAGAGCATCGGAAAAGCCCTTGGGAAAAAGGACCATACCACGGTGATCCACGGCATCGATAAAATCACCGCGGAGGCGGCTTCCAGCGACGAGATGAAAAACCGGCTGGATAATATCATGAAAAAAATCAATCCCTCGTAATCCGCGGAAAGGATTGTGAATAAGTTAAGAGTTATCCTGAAATAAAAACGGCTTATCCACACGTTATCCATTTTCTTTTTTCCTGAAAAATAGTATAATAAAGGAGTTATACACATATTAACACCCCTTATGAAGGATATTACGGAATTCTTTATATATAAAGAGTATGCAGCTCACACAATCACTCTGAGAAAGGAAGCTTACGCGAAATGAAATTAGTATGCAACAAGACAAAACTGTTAAGCGGAGTACAGATCGTATCCAAAGCTGTTCCCAATAAAACGACCATGTCCATTCTTGAATGTATTTTGATAGACGCAACCGGAAAGGATATAAAGCTTCTGGCAAACGACATGGAGCTTGGCATCGAGACGGTAATAGAAGGAAATATTGTGGAAAAGGGACAGATTGCGCTGGAAGCAAAAATCCTTCTGGATATTGTGAGAAAGCTCCCGGACAGTATCATCACCATAGAGTCCGATAAATCCTTCAAAACCACCATCACCTGCGAAAAGGCAAAATTTGTAATCATAGGAAAATCCGGAGAAGACTTTTCCTACCTGCCCTCCATCGAGAGAATCGATTCCATCGTAATCTCCCAGTTTACCTTAAAGGAAGTGATCAGGCAGACAATCTTTTCCATTGCGGACAACGACAATAACAAGCTCATGACAGGAGAGCTCTTTGACATAAACGGGGATGTGCTCAAGATTGTTTCCCTTGACGGACACCGGATTTCCATCCGCAGGATAGGGCTTCGCAGCATCTATCCGGCCAGAAAGGTGGTCGTTCCCGGAAAGACATTAAACGAGATCAGCAAGATTCTCTCCGATGATGTGGATAAGGATGTAAATATTTTTTTCACAGGAAAGCATGTGGTATTTGAGTTTGACAGAACGGTAGTGGTTTCCAGGCTGATCGAGGGGGAATACTTCAAGATTGATCAGATGCTCTCAAGCGATTATGAGACAAAGGTAACGGTCAACAAGAAGGAACTGCTCGAGTGTATCGACAGAGCTACTCTCCTTGTAAAGGAGGGGGACAAGAAACCCATTATCATCAATATTATGGACGAGATGATGGAGCTTAAGATCAATTCCACATTGGGGAGCATGAACGAGGAGATCGATATCGCCAAGCAGGGGAAGGATCTCATGATCGGATTCAATCCAAAATTCATGATAGACGCCCTGCGTGTGATCGACAGTGAGCAGATTGATATTTATCTTGTAAATCCGAAAGCCCCCTGCTTTATCAGGGACGCCGGAGAAAATTATATTTATCTGATCCTTCCCGTGAATTTTACCACGGTAAACTGATATGGAAAATGACGGGCGGCGCATGCAGGACTGAAAAAATAGTTTATCAGAGGTAAAAAATGGAAACACTCAAATTAAGGGACGAATATATCAGGCTGGGACAGGCGCTGAAAGCGGCAGGGCTGGTGCAGTCGGGCGTGGACGCCAAATTTGTGATACAGGACGGGCTTGTGAGGGTAAACTCCGAGGTGGAGCTTCGAAGGGGCAGAAAGCTCCGGGAGGGAGACCTTGTGGAGTATGACGGGAATCAGATTGAGATAACCGTCTGAGGAAAGTTAAAAAACTATGGTGATCAAATCTCTTGAACTGGCTGATTTCAGAAATTATGAGTCCCTGAATATAAGCTTTGATACAGGTACCAATATCCTCTATGGCGACAACGCCCAGGGAAAGACCAATATCCTGGAGGCGATTTATATCTCGGCTACCACCAGATCCCATAAGGGAAGCAAGGACAGGGAAATCATTAATTTTGAAAAGGAAGAAGCTCATATAAGAACATATCTCGAGAAGGAAGATGTACAGTACAGGGTGGATATGCATCTTCGCAAAAGTAAATCCAAGGGAATAGCGATCGACGGACAGAAAATAAAGAAGGCAGCAGATTTACTTGGTCTGTTAAATGTGGTTTTCTTTTCTCCTGAAGATCTCGCCATCATTAAAAACGGTCCCGCAGAAAGAAGAAGATTTGCGGATATGGAGCTCTGCCAGCTTGACAATTTCTATCTCTATAATTTAAATCACTATAACAAAATAATAAACCAGAGAAATAAGCTCCTTAAGGATATGTACTTTAATCCTCAGCTTAAGGATACTCTGAATATATGGGATTCCCAGCTTGTATCCTTCGGCGGCAAGGTGATAGAGAGAAGGGAACTCTTTGCAGGACAGCTCTGCGAGATCATTGAAGAAATCCACAGCAGGCTCTCCGGCGGAAAGGAAAAGCTCACTGTAAAATATGAGCCTGATGTTTCCATAGAGAATTTTGAGAAAAAACTTAAGGAAAACCAGGAGAGGGATATTCATTCCAAAACCACTTCCACAGGACCTCACAGGGACGATTTCAGTTTTATCGTAAACGGAGTCGATATCAGAAGGTTCGGTTCCCAGGGACAGCAGCGGACAGCGGCGCTCTCCTTAAAGCTCTCGGAGATAGAGCTGGTCAGAAAAATGACGAAGGATACGCCGGTTTTGTTGCTGGACGACGTGTTATCAGAGCTGGACAGCAACAGGCAGAATTATCTTCTTGGCAGTATCGGCGAGATCCAGACCATCATCACCTGCACAGGCCTGGATGAATTTGTGAACAACCGGTTTAAGATCAACAGAATTTTCAGAGTGACGGAAGGGGCGGCGCGGTTATATGAAGGGACGCCGCAGGAGAACCTGGATTATTAAGTAAGGTATCACAGAAAATGTGCTCAATACAGAAAGGATATGGTTTTAAAGGATGAACAATGAATACGGGGCGGACCAGATTCAGATACTGGAAGGACTTGAAGCGGTCAGAAAAAGGCCGGGGATGTATATCGGTACCACTTCCAGCAGAGGGCTCCACCATCTTGTATATGAGATCGTAGACAACTCTGTGGATGAAGCTCTGGCCGGGTTCTGTGATACGATTACAGTCTTTCTCAATAAGGACAATTCGGTAACGGTAATCGATAACGGACGGGGAATTCCCGTGGGGATCAATCACAAGGCCGGGCTTCCCGCGGTTGAGGTTGTCTTTACCATTCTTCATGCGGGAGGAAAGTTTGGCGGCGGCGGATACAAGGTTTCCGGCGGCCTTCACGGCGTGGGCGCTTCCGTGGTGAACGCCCTCTCAGACTGGCTGGAGGTGGAGATCTGCGCAGACGGAAAAGTCTATCAGCAGAGATATGAGAGAGGCCATGTCTGCTATCCTCTCAAAGTGGTGGGAGAATGCGGGAAGGAAAAGACAGGTACGAAGGTTACATTTAAGCCGGATTCCACAATCTTCCAGGAGACCACGGAGTTTGAATTCGACGTGTTAAAGCAGCGGCTTCGGGAGATGGCATTTCTCACGAAAGGGCTCTGTATTATTTTGACGGATCTGCGGGTGGAGGAGGATCAGAAGCCCGTTGTCAGGCAGTTCCATTATGAGGGAGGAATCAGGGAGTTCGTCACCTACTTAAATAAGAGTAAAACGGCTCTCTATGAGGATATCATGTATTTTGAAGGCCGTAAGAATAATGTTTACGTGGAGGTGGCCATGCAGCACAATGACTCCTACACGGAAAGCTCTTACAGCTTTGTGAATAATATCAATACGCCTGAGGGCGGTACTCATCTGGTGGGATTTCGAAACGCTCTGACCAAGACCTTTAACGATTACGCCAGAGGGATGAAGCTTCTTAAGGAAAATGAACCGAATCTGACAGGAGAGGATATAAGGGAAGGTCTTACTGCGATCATAAGCGTAAAGATAGAGGATCCTCAGTTTGAGGGACAGACCAAGCAGAAGCTGGGAAATTCTGAGGCGAGAAACGCAGTGGACAGCGTGGTAAGCGAACAGCTCACCTATTTTCTGGAGCAGAATCCTGTAGTGGCCAGGCTGATCTGTGAAAAGTCCATTCTGGCTCAGAGGGCGAGGGACGCCGCCAGAAAGGCCAGGGATCTGACAAGAAGAAAGACGGCTCTTGAGACGGCCTCTCTTCCCGGAAAGCTGGCAGACTGTTCCGACAGAAATCCCGAAAACTGCGAGATTTATATCGTTGAGGGTAATTCTGCCGGCGGCAGCGCCAAATCTGCCAGAAGCCGGGCCACCCAGGCAATCCTTCCCCTTCGGGGAAAGATTCTGAATGTGGAGAAGGCCAGACTGGATAAGATCTACGCCAATGCGGAGATCAAGGCCATGATCACCGCGTTCGGGACGGGAATCCACGATGATTTTGATATCTCCAAATTAAGATATCACAAAATCATCCTGATGACCGATGCGGATGTGGACGGAGCCCATATCGCCACGCTTCTTCTCACCTTTATATACCGGTTTATGCCGGAGCTGATCAAACAGGGGTATGTGTATCTGGCTCAGCCCCCTCTCTACAAGCTGGAAAAGAACAAAAATGTCTGGTACGCCTACAGCGACGACGAGCTGGACGAGATTCTGAAGGAAGTAGGGCGCGACCAGAATAACAAGATACAGCGATACAAAGGACTTGGCGAGATGGATCCGGAACAGCTCTGGGAGACCACCATGGACCCGGAAAAGAGAATTCTTCTGCGAGTTACCATGAACGAGGAGGCGGAGTCAGAGATCGACTTAACCTTCACCACGCTGATGGGGGATAAGGTGGAGCCAAGGCGGGAGTTCATTGAAGAGAACGCCCGGTTCGTAAAAAATCTTGATATCTGATTTTTCATACATTCTTTTGCAGTTACAGTTAGGAGTATAAATGGAAGACAATATTTTTGATAAAATCCATGACGTAGACCTGAAAAAAACCATGGAGACCTCTTATATCGATTATGCCATGAGCGTAATAGCCTCCAGGGCGCTTCCCGATGTGAGAGACGGTCTTAAGCCGGTTCAGAGACGGGTTCTCTATTCCATGATCGAATTGAATAACGGACCGGATAAGCCCCACAGAAAGAGCGCGCGTATCGTCGGTGATACCATGGGTAAATATCACCCCCACGGTGACACCTCCATTTACGGGGCGCTGGTAAATATGGCCCAGCCCTGGTCCTTCCGTTATCCTCTGGTGGACGGTCACGGCAACTTTGGCTCTGTGGACGGCGACGACCCTGCCGCCATGCGTTACACAGAGGCAAGGCTGAGCAAAATTTCCATGGAGCTTCTGGCGGATATCAACAAGGATACGGTTGACTTTGTGCCAAACTTTGACGAGACGGAAAAAGAGCCCGCCGTTATGCCCAGCCGTTATCCAAATCTCCTGGTTAACGGAGTTACCGGTATTGCCGTGGGAATGGCCACCAATATTCCGCCTCACAATCTGCGTGAGGTGATAAACGCAATCGTCAGAATCATAGACGACAAGATTGCAGAGGATAAGGAGACGGATATCGAGGAGATTCTTTCCATCGTGAAGGCGCCGGATTTTCCCACCGGAGGGATCATTCTGGGAACGAGGGGAAGCGAGGAGGCCTACCGGACCGGAAGAGGAAAAATCAAGGTCCGCGCGGTGACGGATATCGAGACCATGTCAAACGGAAAGACAAGGATCGTGGTAACCGAGCTGCCCTATCTGGTTAATAAAGCCAATCTGATCACAAAGATCGCCGAGCTGGTGAAGCTGAAAAAGATCGACGGAATCACGGACCTTCGGGATGAATCCGACAGGGAGGGGATGCGGATCGTCATAGAGCTGCGCAGGGATGCAAACGCCAATATTGTACTGAACCATCTCTTTAAACATACCCAGATGCAGGATACCTTTGGCGTGATCATGCTCGCTCTGGTTAATAATGAGCCGAAGGTTTTAAATATTCTCGATATGCTTAAGGCTTATCTGGCCCACCAGGAGGAGGTGGTTACCAGACGAAGCCGGTATGAGTTAAATAAGGCTCAGGAAAGAGACCACATTTTACAGGGTCTGCTGATCGCTCTGGATTATATCGATGAAGTGATAAGGATTATCAGAGGAAGCCGCAATACCCAGATTGCCAAAGAGAGCCTGATCGAGAGATTTGATCTGACAGATGTACAGGCGCAGGCCATCGTGGATATGAGGCTGCGCGCTCTCACCGGTCTGGAGAGGGAGAAGCTGGAAAATGAGCATCAGGAGCTGCTTGCCAGGATCGCCAGACTGAAGGAAATCCTTGCGGATGAAAAGGTTCTGCTTGGCGTCATCAGAACGGAAATCCAGGAAATCTCCGACAAGTTCGGGGATGAGAGGAGAAGCAGAATTGGCTTCGATGATTTTGATATTTCCAGGGAGGATATGATTCCCAATGAAAATACCATCATCACCATGTCAAACCTTGGTTATATCAAGCGTATGACCATTGATAACTTTAAATCCCAGCACAGGGGCGGAAAGGGCATCAGGGGGATGCAGACCATAGAGGATGATTTCATAGAGGATCTTCTCATGACTACAACCCATCACTATATCATGTTCTTTACCAACTTCGGCCGCGTCTACCGGCTGAAAACATACGAGATTCCCGAGGGAAGCCGTACCTCCAGAGGGATTGCCATGGTCAATATCCTCCAGATGAATCCGGATGAAAAAATAACGGCTATTATTCCTGTAAAGGATTATGAAAAGGATAAAAATCTTTTTATGGTGACCAAAAAGGGCATCGTGAAAAAGACGAGTATTGTGGAATTTTGCAACGTGCGCAAAAACGGTCTGGCCGCCATCACCTTAAAGGACGACGACGAGCTCATAGAGATCAAGATCACCGACAATGATACGGAGATTTTCCTTGTTACAAAGTTTGGCATGTGTATCCGCTTTAAGGAGACAGACCTTCGCGCCACGGGAAGAAGCTCCATGGGCGTGATCGGTATGAATCTTGGCGAGGGCGACGAGATTGTGGGGATGCAGTTGGACCATCAGGGAGATTCTCTTCTCATCGTGTCAGAGAACGGTATGGGCAAGCGCACCCTTCTCGATGAGTTTTCGGTTCAGAGACGGGGCGGAAAGGGCATCAAGTGCTATAAGATCACGGATAAGACCGGCGATGTAGTGGGAGTCAAGGCCGTTAACAATGATCATGAGATTATGATGATCACCACCGGAGGAGTGATTATCCAGATCCGGATGGAGGATGTCTCCACTCTGGGACGTATCGCCTCCGGAGTGAAGCTGATCAATCTGGATGAGGGAGTGACGGTGGCTCAGATCGCCAAGGTGAGAGAAAAAATCTCGGACGGGGATAAGGAGTTTGAGAATCTGGACGACGCCATGGAGGATATTCCTGAGGAGGAAGCGTTTTCCGATATGACGGAGGAGGAAGAAGAATAATAAAAGCTTAAAGGAGGTCAGGAGGATGTTAGGAGCAATTATTGCGGCGCTGGTCATCATTCTTGTGGTGGTGATCGTGATAACAGGATACAAGAAGGCGCCTCCGGATACGGCATATATCATATCCGGTCTGCGCAAGAAGGTGATCATCGGAAAGGCAAGCGTGAAGATCCCTTTCCTTGAGAGGATGGATAAGCTCTCTCTCAAGCTGATCGCCATCGATGTGAAGACGTCCAACGCGGTTCCCACGGCGGATTATATCAATATCCAGGTGGACGCGGCGGTAAATATCAAGATCAGCAGTGAAAAGGATAAGCTCTCCCTTGCGGCGGAGAACTTCCTGAATCAGAATACCCAGTACATAGCCGGAATTGCCCGAGAGGTTTTAGAGGGCAACATGAGGGAGATTGTGGGCCGGATGCGTCTGGAGGAGATGGTCAGCGACCGTCAGAAATTCGCCAATCTGGTGAAGGAAAACGCCGAGCCCGACCTGGCGGCCATGGGTCTTGATATTGTAAGCTTTAACGTACAGAATTTTGCGGACAGCAACGGCGTCATCGATGATCTGGGAATCGACAATATTTCCCAGATCAAGAAAAAGGCGGCCATCGCCAAGGCGGAAGCGGAGAAGGAGGTTGCGGTTGCCAAGGCGCAGGCGGACAAACAGGCCAACGATGCAAGAATCAACGCGGAGCGGGAGATTGCCAAGAAGAACAATGAGCTTGCCCTGCAGAAGGCGGAGCTGAAAAAGTTGGAGGATACCAAGCGCGCGGAGGCGGACGCGGCCTACAGCATTCAGCAGCAGGAACAGAGAAAGACCATCGAGATCGCAACCCAGGAGGCCAGCATCGCCAGACAGGAAAAGGAAGTCATCTTAAAGCAGAAGGAAGCTGAGGTTAAGGAGAAGGCCCTGGATGCGGAGATTAAGAAGAAGGCGGAAGCAGACAGATTTGCACTCCAGCAGCATTCCGAGGCGGAGCTTTACAAGAGGATGAAGAACGCGGAGGCCGAGAAGTTTGAACGCGAGAAGGAGGCCGAGGCAATGAAGGCAACCGCTCAGGCCCAGCGCTATGCCAGGGAGCAGGAGGCGGAAGGAATCCGGATGGTGGGCGAGGCGGAGGCAAAGGCCATTCAGGCAAAGGGCGTCGCCGAGGCCGAAGCAATGGAGAAGAAAGCGATCGCTTACCAGAAATACAACAATGCCGCCATGGCGGAAATGCTGATCAAAGTGCTGCCCGATATTGCGGGAAAGATCGCGGAGCCTCTCACTCAGATTGATAAGATCACGATCATAGGCGGGGATAACAGCAATGGGGTAAGCACGGTGGCGGATAATGTGCCGGGCGTTATGACCAGACTGTTCGAGACCATGAGAGAGACAGTGGGAATCGACCTGGCGGAGATTGTAAAGGGCGAGACGTACGATGCAAAGGTAAACAGAAACATCAATTTTTCCGGGCTCTCCGATGAGGAAAAGGAGGGTGTGGTTGCGGCTGTCTCCGGCTCGGTAATCAATGAAAAGTAAATCAGATTAATGGCAGAATCATGCCGACAGGATCCCAAAGGTCACAGGTAACGATAACCGGCCTTTGGGATTTATTAATATGGAGAACATACCATGCCAAATCAGGAAATCAGCCAGAAGGAACTGAAATATGTAAAGCTGATGGAGGATCTGAAGGAAAAAATACTGACAGGAGAAATCCGTTCAGGGGACAGACTCCCTTCGGAAAACGAATTATCCATCAGCTACCAGGTGAGCAGACAGACGGTGAGGAAAGCTTTGTCCATACTGGAAAATGCAGGGTATATCTATGCCCTGCACGGGCGGGGAACCTTCTGCTCCGGTCTGGTACGCCACAACAGAAATTCAAGGAATATAGCCCTGGTCACCACCTATATTTCTGACTATATTTTTCCGAGAGTGATCAAGGGAATCGATACGGTTCTTACCAGGGAGGGCTACAGTATCATACTGAAGAATACCGGGAATTCCAGAAGCCAGGAGGCCAGATGTCTGGAAGAGCTTTTGCAGAAGGATATCGATGGAATCATCATAGAGCCCAGTAAAAGCCAGATTTACTGCCGACATATCAGTCTGTACAGGAAGCTGGAGGAATATGGGATCCCCTGTGTCTTTATCCAGGGCTGCTTTGCAAAGATGAGCGACAGGCCTCAGGTGCTTATGAATGATTATAAAGGGGGTTATTTAATCACGAAGTACCTGATCGATAAAGGACATAATAAAATAACTGGTGTTTTTAAATCTGACGACATACAGGGGCAGAACAGGCACAAGGGATATGTGGCGGCTCTGCAGGAGGCAGGCATCTCCTACGACCCGGACAGGGTCATCTGGTACTATACGGAGGATCGAAAGATCCATCCCTATGAGAGTATCTATCAGATGGCTGTCAGTCACTATCCTATGGACGCGGTAGTCTGCTACAATGATCAGATTGCCATGAGAGTGATTCAGGCGTTAGGCGACGCAGGGCTCAGGGTGCCGGAGGACGTATCCGTTACGGGCTATGACAATTCCGGTATGGCGGAGAGCAACGGGATCCGTCTGACAGCCATCGTTCACCCGCAGGAAAAGCTGGGAGAGATGGCCGCGGAGCTGATGCTGAAGCTGATCCGGAACGGGAATATGTTTCCCGGGGAGCACAAAATACTGATCGAGCCTGAGATCGTGGAGGGGAATTCCTGTATCTGCAGGAGACTGTAAAAATTTCCTTCGGGAAATTCCTTCGAAAAAATTCCTTCGGAAAATTCCTTCGGAATATAAAAAAACAACTTGTAATGATAAGCATACAAGTAATAACATGATAGATAAGAAACAGGCAAAAACTATATAAACAGGAGGTAGAACAATGCTACAGAAAAAAGAGTACAAGTTCTGGTTCTGCACAGGCTCGCAGGATCTGTATGGGGATGAATGCTTAAGCAGGGTCGCGGAGCATTCGAGAAAAATCGTGGAGGGCCTGAATGCGTCGGGAATCCTTCCCTGCGAGGTCGTGTGGAAGCCCACACTGATCACCAACGAGCTGATCCGCAGAACCTTTAACGAGGCCAATCTGGACGAGTCCTGCGCGGGCGTGATCACCTGGATGCACACCTTCTCCCCGGCCAAGTCATGGATCCTGGGATTGCAGGAGTTCAGAAAACCTCTTCTGCATCTGCACACCCAGTTTAATGAGGAGCTTCCCTATGACTCCATCGATATGGATTTCATGAACGAAAACCAGTCGGCGCACGGAGACCGTGAGTATGGCCATATTGTGAGCAGAATGCGCATAGAGCGGAAGGTGGTAGTTGGACACTGGACGGATCCCGTTGTCATGGAGAAGATAGCCTCCTGGATGAGAACGGCCATCGGAATCATTGAGAGCAGCCATATCCGTGTGATGCGCGTGGCAGATAACATGCGTAATGTTGCCGTCACAGAGGGGGATAAGGTGGAGGCCCAGATCAAATTCGGCTGGGAGATCGACGCTTACCCGGTAAATGAGATCGCGGAGAGTGTGGATTCGGTTTCTGCCGGGGACGTAAACGCTCTTGTGGACGAATATTATGATAAATATGAAATTCTTCTGGAGGGGAGAGATCCGCAGGAGTTCAAAAAGCATGTGGCGGTTCAGGCGCAGATCGAGATCGGCTTCGAGAGATTTCTGGAGGAGAAGAACTATCAGGCCATCGTCACCCATTTCGGCGATCTGGGGGCCTTAAAGCAGCTTCCCGGTCTTGCTATCCAGAGACTGATGGAGAAGGGATATGGCTTTGGCGCTGAGGGAGACTGGAAGGTAGCGGCCATGGTCCGCCTGATGAAGATCATGACGGCCGACCTGAAAAATCCCAAAGGAACCTCCATGCTGGAGGATTATACCTATAACCTGGTGAGAGGAAAGGAAGGAATTTTGCAGGCGCATATGCTGGAAATCTGTCCGTCCATTGCGGAGGGCCCCATCAGCATCAAGTGTCAGCCTCTGAGCATGGGAGATCGTGAGGATCCCGCCAGACTGGTGTTTGCCTCCAAAGAAGGACATGGCGTAGCCACTTCCCTGATCGATCTGGGCAACCGGTTTCGCCTGATTATCAATGACGTGGAGTGTAAAAAGGTGGAGAAACCCATGCCAAATCTTCCTGTGGCCAGCAACTTCTGGACTCCTGAGCCGGATATGTATGTGGGAGCAGAGGCCTGGATTCTGGCAGGCGGAGCACATCACACAGCTTTTACCTACGATCTCACCTCGGAGCAGATGGGCGAGTGGGCGAACGCCATGGGGATCGAAGCGGTTTACATTGATAAGGATACGAAGATCCGCGACTTTAAAAAGGATCTGATGCTCGGGGAAGTTTTTTACAGATAAATTTTCATTTAACAGAGTAGGAGAACTGGTATGGACAGAAAATTATTGATTGACGAAGGGAAGACGGCTCTCGGGATCGAGCTCGGTTCCACCAGAATCAAGGCTGTTTTAGTGGACGAGAGGGGAACGCCTCTGGCTTCGGGGAGCTATGAGTGGGAAAATCAGTATGTGGACGGTATATGGACTTATTCCCTTGAGGAAGTGTGGAAGGGGATGCAGGGCTGTTATCAGGATCTGCTCTCCGATGTGAAAAAGCAGTATGATACCACCATTACCAGAATCGGTTCCATGGGTTTTTCCGCCATGATGCACGGATATCTGGCCTTTGATAAAAAGAATCAGCTTCTGGTTCCCTTCAGAACCTGGAGAAATACGATAACAGAGCAGGCGGCGTCTCTTCTCACAAAGGAATTTAACTACAATATTCCCCAGAGATGGAGTATTGCCCATCTGTATCAGGCAATCTTAAATAAGGAAGAGCATGTAAAGGATATCTCCTTCCTCACCACTCTGGCGGGCTATGTTCACTTCATGCTCACCGGGGAAAGGGTTCTGGGCGTGGGGGACGCCTCGGGTATGTTCCCCATTGATATGAATACAGGCGATTATGAGCAGGATATGATGAGAAAATTCGATGCGCTGACGCAGAAGGAAGGATTTTCCTGGAAACTGGCAGACATCCTTCCAGGGGTCATGACGGCGGGACAGACGGCGGGCACACTTACAGAGGAGGGGGCTGCTCTCCTGGATGTGAGCGGACAGTTAAAGGCGGGGATTCCCGTATGTCCTCCCGAGGGAGATGCCGGAACGGGAATGGTTGCCACCAACAGCGTGGCCAGAAGGACCGGAAACGTCTCAGCCGGAACCTCCGTGTTTGCCATGATCGTGCTGGAGAGAGAGCTTGCGAAGGTATATCCTGAGATCGATCTGGTGATCACTCCGGACGGCGCTCTGGTGGGAATGGTACACTGTAACAACTGCACCTCCGACCTGAACGCCTGGGTGAATCTCTTTGACGAGTTTGCCCAAAGTATCGGAAACAGCATTGACAGAAACAGTCTGTTTTCCGTGCTTTACAACAAGGCTCTGGAAGGGGACGCGGACTGCGGAGGTCTGATTTCCTACAATTATTTTTCAGGAGAACCGGTCACAGGGTTCGATGCAGGAGCGCCTCTTTTTGTGAGGAAGGCGGAGGATAAATTTAATCTCGCCAATTTCATGAGAGCCCATCTGTATTCCTCCCTGGCGGCCCTGAAGGCAGGTCTGGATCTGCTGTTTAAGGAAGAAAAGGTGGAGGTGGACGAAATGTTCGGCCACGGCGGCCTGTTTAAGACAAAGGGCGTAGGGCAGAGAATTGCCGCCGCCGCCATGAATACCCCTGTATCCGTGATGGAGACGGCAGGGGAGGGCGGTCCCTGGGGGATGGCGCTTCTGGCCACCTACATGCAGAATAAAGCGGAGAATGAAAACCTCGAGAGCTATCTGAAAACAAAAATCTTTGCCGGAGAGAGCGGAAACCGAATGGAGCCTGTAAAGGAGGATGTGGCAGGCTTTGAAAAGTTTATGGAACGCTATATGGCAGGGTTATCCATCGAACATGCCGCTGTGGACGCTTTCTGATCAGGAACAGACGAGCTTCCTGAATCATTCACTGATATAACTTCATTCTTTTAATAAAAGCGTTCTTCGGGCGCGGAAATGAGGAATTTATGCTGGAAGAATTAAAGAAACAGGTATACGATGCGAATATGAAGCTCCCATATTATGGACTTGTCACCTTTACCTGGGGGAATGTAAGCGGGATCGATAAGGAAAAGGGACTTTTCGTGATCAAGCCCAGCGGAGTAGACTATGAGAAGCTGACCCCGGAGGATATGGTGGTGATGGACCTGGAGGGAAATAAGATTGAGGGACGCTTTAAGCCCTCCTCCGACACCCCCACCCATTTAGAGCTCTACAAGGCGTTTCCTGAGATCGGAGGGATCGTTCACACTCATTCATCCTACGCCACAAGCTGGGCCCAGGCGGGAAGAGGGATTCCCTGCTACGGGACCACCCACGCGGATTACATCTACGGGGAGGTTCCCTGCCTTCGGTGTCTCACACAGGAGGAAATCGAGGAGGCCTATGAGGAAAATACAGGTCATCTGATTGTGAACGAGTTTACCCGTATGGGAAAGGAAATCATGGCGGTACCTGCGGTTCTGTGTAAAAATCACGGCCCCTTTGCCTGGGGAAAGGACGCCATGGACGCGGTTCACAACGCGGTGGTTCTCGAGGAGGTAGCCAAAATGGCATACAGAACAGAGACCATCAATCCGAAGGTTGCCCCGGCTCCGAAGGAGCTTCAGGATAAGCATTATTTCAGAAAGCATGGCGCGAACGCCTACTACGGACAAAATTAAGATTTAACCGACAGGGCTTTGCAGTACACTGATCCCCTGTTATTAAGAAATGGGTGCCCGGCGGAACGCGGCATCCGTTTCTTACAATAAAGTGTCTTGCGGAGTGTGAGGGCGTTTGTTATGGTCTTCCCAGCCTGTCTCCCGTATACCGCATGATATGATACTCCACATCCTCTGCAAAATCAGGATTTAACCGGTAATACTGTTCATAGGCTCTGTAAGCTCTCCATCTGGAAAGGTTCCAGCTTCTTAAGGAAAGTCGTCCGGGAAGACACTTCCCTGCCTCCTGCCAGATCAGATCGAGTTCCTCCACCTGAAAGTCATAGCTTTTGAGGATCATGTGGGAGGCGAAATCCGGAAACCAGAAACCGTCTTCCTCATCAAATCCTGTTTTACTGTAATGGTCATAGATAGCCGGAGCGGCGTCCAGAGAGAGATTTTTCAGATAATAATAATCCGTAGTATCCTGCGCCAGATTGTATCTGGCGATCCGGTAATCAGGCCGGGAGAAGAAAAAGATAAGATATAATGCCGTGACAATGACGATACAATATCTCGCATAAGGAAAATTCTTCCGGTAAATCATGATTAAAGCGCCCGTTACGAGCAGGAAAATCACGCACAGGGCCCACAGCACGAACAGGCGCAGGAAGGTCAGATTATATGCCTGAATATAGAGAATCATGCGGTAAGCGCTGGATACAATCATGATATATGTGCAGGCGCATATAAATGTGAGAATTCCCTCCAGTATCCTGTCTTTTCTGAAATACTTCATACAGCCCAGCACCAGCAGAAGATTGATCAGACATACGAACACAAGCTGAAAGAATCCCTCTCTGGCATAGGAGGCGTAGGTATAATTCTCCGGCAGAGTGCCGAGTCCTCCAAAGAGGTATACAATCTGGATGTAACAGAAGGCCAGATAGACCAGGGATACAAGGCCTGTGAAGGTGATTCCCATAATGGGCTCAAGTCTTTGTCTGTCAGTCATCTCCTCTTTCAGATCATGAATGGAAAGTCTGCACAGAATACTGTAGGATGCAAAAAAGGCGAACAGGAACAAAAAAGCAATCTCTGTTATCCGAAAATCCCACTCAAAATCAAAGGAAAAAATCCTCTCGAGCGTATTGGAAAAAACAGCGTCCGCGTCAGAGAGCAGAAGCAGGATCACAAAGAGAAAGGGGATGGCGATGACAGCTCCGAAAAAGATATACTTCCCTTTCCCTTCGGTGTTGTCCTCTATATTTTTCTTATTTTTGTAATAATCGGTAAAATCAGTAAACGGTCTGAATATAAAGATCAGGCTGGTGCATACAATGTTAAGGACAGCCCCCAGGTATCTGGAAATGTCCCAGCCCTGATCCTGATACAGGGTATGAATCGCCAGATAAAAAAACAGGAAAAATATCCCCGCCTTATTAAACAGGATCAGGATCCAGGAATCAGTCATGCAGACGCCTGCTCCGAGCAGAAGAATACTGACTACGGGAAAAAGGGAGATTTTTGCGGCGGTAATCCCTGATCTTTTTATATATAAGAAGAAAAAGAAGCAGGTTGCGCCTGTGAAAAAAGGGAAGGTGATCCCCGAGCCGTTTCTGTAGAGAAAAAACGTGAATAAAAACGCATAGACAAGGCTTCCGATTCCCATAAAAGGAAAGAGCGGATTGGGATCTCTGCGCGTCTTTTCAGAGACAGCTTCCACACAGGTATTATTTTCTGAATTTGTCTCGTTTAATACAGGTTCCATTGTTTATTCATCCTCCATAATGTCGTCGTCCACATACTCCAGCAGATCGCCGGGCTGACAGCCCAGTGCTTTACAGATGGCGTTCAGGGTGGAAAACCGGATTGCCCTGGCCTTATTATTTTTCAGGATAGAAAGGTTGGCAAGGGTGATATCCACCTCCCCGGCAAGCTCGGTGAGCCCTTTTTTCTGTCTGGCCATTTCCACGTCAAGATTGATTTTAATTGCCATGAGAAACCTCCTATATAGTCAGATCGTTTTCCAGCTTGTAGGCTACGGCCCTGTCAAAAACCTGGGAGAGAACCTTGCACAGAAGGCCGGCGATCACGAAGACCAGAATCACAATGACGACGGCGGGGGTGATATACAGAAAGAGGCGGCAGCAGGTGATCAGAGCAATCAGGAAGCTGTAGGTTCCCATTCTGTTCAGACTCCTCACATTTGCCGGGATAAAGCAGTCGTTTGCCAGGACGGAGCGGAACATGCTGCGCAGATTACGGATAATGAGCACAGCGAAAATTCCGGAGGCAATGAAGATAATGCTCAGCCATGGAATATTTCTGCCGAAATAGGAGTTCACCCTCCCGTAGGCGGTGATGATCGCAGGCACGAGGACGGTGACGGCAATTCCGGTATAGTACATAAAATCGAGAAGTATTTTGGTAAACAGGGTTATTTTTCCGTTCATTTCAGACCTCCTTCATATGAAACGGTTTAGGCTTCGTTACATTCACTATATCACCACTAAAAATGATTGTCAATAAATTTTTATTGATAATCAATAAAATATTTTCGAATATCGATATGATAATAAATATTAAGAAATTGCTAAATTTGAAAAAAACTAATTTTTTTCGGAAAATTCCATTTTTTATGATATAATTACTAAAAACAGAAAAATTATAAAGGAAAGGCGTCTGATAATTTGCATTTTAGTCGTTCAAAATTAAAAGAAAAATTTTATGAAACTCTGAAAGCGGTTTTTCCAATCCTGGCAATCGTTCTGGTTCTGTGCTTTACCACTGCGCCCATACCTCCCAGTATCCTGATGGCGTTTCTCATCGGTGCGGTTCTGCTGATTGTCGGAATGCTGCTCTTTAATGTAGGGGTGGATCTGTCCATGACTACCATGGGGGAGAGAGTCGGCACCATCATGACGAAGTCCAGAAAGCTTCTCATTATTATCCTGATCAGCTTTATCATGGGATTCATCATCACCATATCAGAGCCGGATCTGCAGGTGCTTGCCGAGCAGGTTCCCTCCGTACCCAATATGACGCTGATTTTATCGGTGGCGGCAGGGGTAGGCGCGTTTCTTGTGATCGCACTGCTTCGAATGCTTTTCGGAATTCCGCTTTCCTGGCTGCTTCTTGTATTTTATGGGATAGTATTCCTTCTGACGCTTTTTGTCCCGAAGGATTTTCTGGCTGTGGCCTTCGATTCAGGAGGAGTGACCACAGGGCCAATGACGGTGCCGTTTATCATGTCCTTCGGCGTCGGTATCGCGGCAATCCGAAGCGATAATCATGCGGCGGACGACAGCTTTGGTCTCGTCTCTCTGTGTTCTGTGGGACCGATCGTGGCGGTCCTGATTCTGGGTATGATCTTCAATCCGGGACAGACGGAGGCTGTTTCCGAATCCATACCGATTATAGACAATACGGTGGATTTGTGGCGTATGTTCACCGGAGGACTTCCCACCTACATAAAAGAGATGGCAGTCTCTCTTTTTCCCATTGTATTTTTCTTTGGCGTGTTCCAGATGATTTCAAGGGATATCAACAAAAACGCGCTGATTAAGATAGGAATCGGTCTGGTGTATACCTATGTTGGGCTGGTTCTGTTCCTGACAGGGGTAAACGTAGGCTTTATGCCCGCGGGAAATTATCTGGGACAGACCCTGGCAGGCCTTCCCTATGCATGGATCATTGTCCCAATCGGTATGATCATAGGCTACTTTATCGTACTTGCCGAGCCTGCGGTGTTCGTTCTCACCAAACAGGTGGAGGAGATGACCTCCGGGGCGATCTCCGCAAAGGCCATGGGAACCAGCCTTTCCGTGGGTGTTTCGGTGTCGGTGGGAATCGCCATGATCCGGGTGCTGACAGGGATTTCCATTATGTGGTTTATCATACCGGGATATGCCATCGCTCTGATTCTCACCTTTTTTGTGCCGAAAATATTTACGGCGATCGCTTTTGACTCCGGCGGCGTGGCCTCCGGACCCATGACGGCAACCTTCCTTCTTCCCCTTGCCATGGGAGCCTGTCAGGCGCTGGGAGGAAATATCATCACGGACGCATTCGGGATCGTCGCCATGGTGGCCATGACGCCTCTCATTACTATTCAGGTGATGGGGATGGCGTTCAGAATCAGGGAGAGCGGAATGCACAAAAAGTCTTATGTTCCTCTGGAAGCTTTTGGGGATATGGAAATTATTGAACTGTAGAGACGGGATGGATTATGGGTAAATTATACTTAATGACCACGATCGTGGACAGAAAGGTGTCAAAAAAATATCTGAATTTATATAAGGAAAACGATCATCATGTGATGTTTTCCAGTCTGGGCTTTGGTACGGCTGCCAGCGATATCCTGAACTATCTGGGTCTGGAGGCTACGGAAAAGGCGGTAATCTTTTCCGTCCAGGAGGAGGATAAGTGGACGCATATTAAAAGGCAGCTTCAGAGAAAGCTTCATATAGACGCGCCGGGAGGAGGGATTGCCTTTATCGTCCCTTTAAGCAGTATAGGCGGAAAGAAGTCTTTGCAGTTTCTCCTGGAGAAGCAGGAATATCAGAAGGAGGAGGAATCAACCTTGAAGGATACGGCACATGAGCTGATTATTGTGATCGCAAATCAGGGAAATATAGAGATGGTGATGGATGCGGCCAGAGGCGCCGGCGCTTATGGAGGAACGGTGATCCACGCGAGGGGAACCGGTATGGAGAAGGCGGAGCAGTTTCTGGGATTCTCCCTGGCTTCAGAGAAGGAGATGATCTTTATCGTGGCCAGGAAGGAGGAGAAAAATCCCATCATGAAGGCGATCATGGAAAAGGCCGGCGCAGAGAGCCGGGCCAAATCCATTGTATTTTCCCTTCCTGTTACAGACACCGCGGGACTGCGGCTGATCGAGGACTAAAGGAGGATTTAATCCACAGTCAATTCCGCAGGACAGCGATTGGAGCCGTTTATGCATTAAAAATTTTCTTTTCTATGATATCCAGGGCACGCTCATTTTCATGCTGACAGTGGGCGACCATTTTTTCGCTGTCCTGCTCATTAAGGGAGGTAATATCTGCGCCGAGCTGGACATAACAGACATAGTTGTCGATCACCTCGATCCGGGAAGCGAATACCTTGGACTCGTTGTGGGGCTGCTGTTCATAGATACGAAGGAGAATTTCCCGATACTGACTCAAATAATTTTCCACGTTTTCCACTTCCTCTTCTCTGGCTTTGATGAGGATCATCATATCGATGCCCGCCTGGGTGTGCTGGTACTCTGCCAGGTAGTCCTCATACATATTTTCGGAGATCCCTGTGCGCTCCGCCAGCTCCTCTGCGGTGAGCATGGTATCCGGCCAGTAATTGTCTCCCAGGATTCCCACAACCGCGTCCTTGAGATCGTCCATGGGGCCGGTAATTTTGTATTTGCTGCCCGCCATAATGGTATTTACGGCGTCCTCCTCCCCGTTTCCCTCGCTGAGGTAGGCCTGATTCCGGCGCGCCTGTTCATTGTTATCCCCGCATCCGGCAGCCATAAAAAGAGTGCAGAATAAAGCGGCATACAGAATATTCTTTGTCAGGTTCCCTGCTTTCATATTGGAAATTTTCATATTTTGGCCATGCTCCTTTCAAACTCTGAAGGATCTTTGTATGTTACTTTTCTAAGTATTACCATGTATTAGACAAAATATGTGGATATATGTTAAGATAAAAGAACTGCCCGGGAATAAAACCGCTCTGCCGGGATGGTTTTTGAAGGAGATCAAAATGCTGTTTAATTCCTATATATTTATTTTTCTGTTTTTACCTCTGACGCTGCTTGGATGGTATGGACTTAATCGTCTCAGGGCTTATGAGTCTGCCAGATTTTTTCTGACGGGTATGTCTCTGTGGTTTTACGGGTATTTTAATGTTTATTATCTGGCGGTGATCATTGTCAGCATTCTGGGAAACTATCTGATCAGCTGTCTGATGAAATTCTCCCGCAGCAGGATGACCATGCGTCTGGGGCTGATCGCTGGAATCCTGCTGAACCTTGGTCTCCTGTTTTATTTCAAGTATTATGATTTCTTTTTTGAAAATATCAATCTGGCATTCCACACGGATTTCAATCTCAGGCATATTCTGCTCCCGCTGGGCATCAGCTTTTTTACCTTTCAGCAGCTATCCTTCATCGTTGACCGGTGCAGAGGAAGGGCGGAGCATTACAGTCTGATTGATTATCTCACCTTTGTGACCTTCTTTCCTCAGCTGATCGCAGGCCCCATTGTTTTATATAAGGAAATGATGCCTCAGTTTGCGGACATGGAAAACCGCAGGTTCAATCCGGATAATTTTGCCAGAGGGATCGTCCTTTTCACCCTCGGCCTTGGAAAAAAGGTTCTGCTGGCGGATGTGCTGGCGATTCCGGTCAATTTTGGTTTCGAGCAGAGCGCCTTTCTGGATACGCCCGCGACGCTTCTGGTGATCCTGGCCTATACCTTTGAGATTTATTTTGATTTCAGCGGTTACAGCGATATGGCCATCGGACTGGGAAAAATGTTTAACATAGCGATTCCTGTCAACTTCAATTCCCCCTATAAGGCGTGCAGCGTGAAGGAGCTCTGGCAGAGATGGCATATGACCCTCTCGAGATTTTTCATTCAATATGTGTATATTCCTCTGGGAGGGAGCCGGAAGGGAAAGGGAAGAACCATCCTCAATACGTTTCTGGTATTTTTCTTAAGCGGCCTCTGGCACGGGGCCAACTGGACCTACGTGGCCTGGGGAACCATGCAGGGACTTCTGGTGATCTGGGACAATCTGGGGATTGTAGGGGTAAAGGGAAGCGATGACAGGGTGAAAGCCAGATTTTATATTCCCAGGTGGCTTGGATGGATATTCACCTTTGGTTTTTTTAATCTCTCCCTGTATTTTTTCCGCAGCGAGAGCATGGGACAGGCCTTTCAAATGTTTCGCAATATCGCCGCCTTTAAAAATACGGGCTATCTGTACAAGGTGGCGGCCAGACTGGATATACCGGAGTTTTATCTGATAAAGCAGGCGCTCAACCTGACGGCGCCGGAGCTTATGTCCGTTGCTTATATGGCGGTGTTTGTCCTTCTGCTGGCGGTCAGTGCCTTTGTTCTGACCCGGAAAAACGCGGTATGGATAGCGGAAAACTGCGCGCCTGACTCCAGGCTGTGCGCGTTCGTCACGGTCATCTTTGTGTGGTGCGTGATCTCCTTCTCCCAGGTGAGCACCTTTATTTACTTTAATTTTTAGGGAGATTGTTGAAAGTGAATGGAGACTGATATGACAGATAACGGTTCGAAAGCGTTCATAAAAAAATTTCTGGCGGGAAGCGGTATATTGCTGCTTTTGTGCGTGCTGGCGGTGGTGGTATTTGATCCTTTTTTTCAGTATCACAAACCGCTGAAAGGATTGAAAGCCGTTCTCACGGATAAGGAGTACCAGTGCGTGGGATCGCTCAAAACCTTTGATTATGACGCTGTGATCGCCGGCTCCTCGGTGTCTGAAAACTATAACAACGGCTGGTTTGACCAGGGATTCGGCTGCAGATCCATCAAGGCCATCCGCTCCTATGGCGCTACGGCAGATCTGTGCTATCTTCTGGATCTTGCCTTTGCGCATCAGGAGCTTAAGTATGTATTCTATAATCTGGATCCTTCCGCCCTGGTGGCGGATCCGCAGACGACCTATGAGCTCACAGGCTGTCCCATGTACCTCTACGATGATAATTATGCGAATGATGTGAGGTACTGGCTGAATAAAGGGGTACTCATGGAAAAGATTCCCTATCTGATCGCGAATTCCCTTATGGGGGATTACGACGAGAACGATTCCTACAACTGGGCACAGTGGAAGGAATTCAATTCGGATATGATTCTCGGGCTTTACATTCGTAAGCCCTCGGTCTCAGAGATGAAGCCGGAAACGTACTATGAGGACGTGTTGAGGGAAAATCTGAAGATTCTCACCGACCGGATCGACGCTCATCCGCAGACACGGTTCTATGTGTTTGTTCCTCCCTATTCCATGCTCTGGTGGGATAATATATACCGGGAGGGAGATACGGACGCTTACCTCTACAATATGGAGCAGGCCATGGAGACGCTTCTGTCCCGTGAGAATGTGAAGCTGTTTTATTTCCAGAATGACAGGGAGATTATCACAAACCTGGAAAACTACATGGACATCCTTCATTTCTCCCCGGAGATAAACCGCTATATCTGCGACAGCCTTATAAAGGGGGAACACAGAGTGGATAAAGATAATTCTGAGCGTGTGATCGAAGAAATGAGAACCCTATCCCGGGAGATCGTGGAGAAGCTGGTAAAGCCATACGAGGACAGAATCAAGGTGGATCTCTACGACGAATAGACACCCTGGTTTTTTCGGTTACACTACCTGGAAGGTTTTCAGGATTGCCCACACATAGGGAGCGCCAAAGACATTTAAGGATTTTGGACCGGTGATGGCGTCAGGATTTTCCCTGAGCTTGTCCAGAGCCTGTTCGAAGGTCGCTCTGGTGATCGATTTGGACCGTCTGTCCACAAAAAGCTCTCCTCCCTTTATGGTGTAGGTAAAGGGAAGCTTCTTCATGGTGTAAAAAGTCTCGTTCTGATGCTCGGTCATGAGCAGCCATAGCGTATCTATCGTCATCTGGCCCGGTATCCTGCCTTATCTGATTTTCCTGATACTTTCATATCCGGTAGTAATTATTGTAAAGCATATTCCGGTATTTTGCAATATCATAACGCCTTTTCCAGGCAGCGGGCCGATGTATCTGCGCGGTTACTTTTCTGCCGTCAGCTCCTCGATCAGCTTCATAATGGTTTTGATGGAGCCAAACTGATTGCTCCTCCCCATGGCGTCAATGTAGGTCTGTCTGGTGAAGTAGAGCTCAATGGCCTTTTCCGCCAGAAGCTCAGGGGTCAGAGTATCGTCGTCGATCACCATGGAAAAGCCCTGGGATTCAAAGGATCTGGCGTTTAAAATCTGGTCGCCCCGGCTGCTGTTTGCGGACAGAGGGATCAGCAGATTGGGCTTTTTGAGCGCTAAAAGCTCGCAGATGGAGTTGGCTCCTGCTCTTGAAATCACCACGTCCGCCATGGCAAAAAGATCCTTCAGCTCCGCCTTCACATATTCGAACTGGACATAACCCTCCTGTTTTTTAAGGGATTCGTCAATTTTGTCCTTTCCGCAGATATGAACCACCTGAAAATCGGTGAGAAGACTGGGAAGAGCTTTGCGCACAGCCTCGTTGACGGAGGCGGCTCCAAGGCTTCCGCCGAATACCATGATCACGGGCCTGTTGGCGGTAAATCCGCACAGATTAAGAGCGGCGATCTTATCCCCTCTGGTGAGCTCCTCGCGGATCGGGGAGCCGGTGAGAACCGCCTTTTCCTTCGGGAGCATGGAGATGGTCTCGGGGAAATTGCAGCATACCCTGCTGGCTACGGGAATACAGAGCCTGTTGGCCAGCCCCGGCGTCATGTCGGATTCGTGGATGATGCAGGGGATATGAAGGGACGCCGCTGCCCGCACCACGGGAACGCTGACAAACCCCCCCTTGGAAAAGACCACATCAGGCCGAATCTTTTTGAGCGCTTTTCTGGCCTCGCCGTACCCTTTGATCACCCGGAAGGGATCAGTCAGATTCTTTACATCCAGATAACGTCTGAATTTGCCGGTGGCAATTCCATAGTAGGGGATGTCAAAATCGTTGATCAGCTTTTTCTCGATCCCCTCGTAGGAGCCGATGTAGGATATTTCATATCCCGATTCTCTAAGGTGAGGGATCAGAGCAATATTGGGCGTCACATGGCCGGCCGTTCCTCCGCCGGTGAGCACGATCTTTTTGGTTGCAGTTATGTCGCTCATGGAAAAAGCCTCCCTTCCATTGATGAACGCCGCGGCCGTCTCGCAGCCTCAGCTTCCCTGTCTGATCTCCTCGAGGGCATGCGCTAACTGGTCAGGGCAGGAGGTGGGCTTAAAGCCGCAGCGGATGCCCTTTAATCTGGAGATGGCGTCCTCCACTTCCATGCCGGTGACAAGACTTGCAATCCCCTTGAGATTGCCGTTACAGCCTCCGAAGAACTGAACAAATTTAATCTTTCCGTCCTCCACTTCAACCTCGATGGAAGTGGAGCAGGTACCCTTTGTCTGGTAAGTCATATGAGTTTACACCCCTTTCCCTGTTCTTTCTACAGGAAATAAGTATAACAGAAAACAGAACCCATTTCCAGCATGAACGGGTAATTTTTTCCACATATACGCAAATTTTGAGGAGAAATGACGGGGACTTACACCCCCTTAATTATTGAGGTAAAAAACGCCTTTTATTATAATAGGGTAAGGAGGAAAAAATATGCTTACAATATTGATGGAACACAAAATCCTGACGGGTCTGATCTTATTTTCTCTGTTGTTCAGTATTATATGTCAGATTATTTCCGGTGTGATTTATCACCGTATGATATCTTCATCGGACAATATGGCGGACACAAAAAACAGACAGCTGAAGCAGTGTAAGGAAAAATATGCCGGAAGTTACAAGCTCAACGGCAAAATGGTAAATACCGGCGTTTTTGTGGACAGGTTCCTTAAGCGGGTCAGCTTCGCCAGAATAAAGCTGTCGTGGCTGAATCACCTCTCAGGCCAGATGATGATGTTCTCCGTGCTGATCAGCGGTCTGTCAATCTGCCTCTCTCTGGCGGCGGGAGGCACTTTATTTCAGATTATACCCTATTATCTGATCAGTATACTGGGGATGTATCTGTACTTTTCCATTTCCGGGATGGTGGATTTGCAGGAAAAAAGGGATGTGCTCAAGATCAATCTGACCGATTATCTGGAAAACCAGCTTGCCCCCAGACTGGAGACGGAGAAGGAAAACGCCATGGAGGAGGGGATCCGCAAACGGGAGAAATACGCCAAAGAGCTTCTTAAGGAGATCGAGGCGCAGGATGCAGAACAGGAGGATACCTCGAACCAGGATGGGGAGAGAGAGTGTGCTGCAGAACAGGCCCTGCAGCCTGTGATGAACCAGTATCAGGAGGAGCTGGAGACTCTGCTTGAGGAGTTTTTTGCCTGATCATGGGAGACTGTTTTTCGAAAAGAAAAATACAAAAAAGGAAAGAAAATCCTGAAAATATTTGTACGAAAATACATCCTTGACAAGGATATCAGGGGATTGTAAAATAAATACATATCGCGGGTGTAGTTCAATGGTAGAACACCAGCCTTCCAAGCTGGACACGTGGGTTCGATTCCCATCACCCGCTTTATCTGAAAAACGGATGTCCCGTGTGGCGGGGCATCCGTTTTTTTGAAAAGATGCCTGTGAGGAAAGGATGTGAGCGGGAGATGGAACGGCGGATGAAGGTTCTGATCGTTGACGATGAATTGCCCATTCGCGATGAACTGCGGCTGATGAATCTGGAAGAATATGGATATGAAATTGTGGGAGAGGCGGCAAACGGAAAAACCGCATTACAGCTTTGCAGAGAGCTTGAGCCTGAGATTGTAGTGACGGATATTACCATGCCTGTAATGGATGGTATCGAACTGATAGAAAATCTGCAGAAAACCATGCCCCTCACTAAATACATTCTGCTGACGTGCCATCAGGATTTTCTGTATGCAAAGCAGGCGATTGAACACGATGCGGTGGATTATATTCTGAAGGCGGATATTTCCAGGGAAGGGATCGTAAAGGTCCTGGACAAGGCGAGGGATGCTCTCGAAAGAGAGCGGAAACAATTAAAGAAGCTGGAGAGTGAAAAAAGAAACAGATTTTCAGGATATGCGGTGTCCAATATATATGATGAGAAAAATATCGGGGCGGAGCTGGAAAAAATTGATTTTCAGATTAATCATAATGGACCGAATTTTTTTCTTATGGTAGAGAATCATCTGGGATCATGGATCTTTGTGGAAATGCTGGTGAGAGGCTTTCTGGATGCCAGCGGGATGATTCGTTCATGGATTTTGTTAAATGACGGCCTGTATGGACTCAGTATGAGAGACGGAGCGGATATGGAGGTTCTGGTCAGTCAGGTCAGGGAAGAGATCAGGAACGTATTTCCTTATATAGACAAGTGGTTTCGGATTTATGCGATTGAATCCGGCGTAAGGATATTGAGCGGAAAACAGTACATGGAATCGAAAGCCCTGTCAGAAAAATGGAAAGCAGAAGCTTTCTATAACCCGGAGAGAGATTATTTTAGGGATATGAAAATAAAGGAGTTTTCCTGTTTTGTTCCGGAATACACAGAGCTGCTTGAGATGTTATTTCAGGATGCGGGCGATACCTGGGAGGAGGTGAGGGAAAAAATCCGGAAATGGTGCTGTGAGATACATTTATGGCCTGAGGAGCTCAGAAAGCTGATCCTCCTTTTTTTGCGAAAACGGGGGAAAGAAGATGATAATAACATCCGTGACGCCTCTGATATCTGTCAGTTAACTACTGTTCTTGTGAATCAGTGTTATTCAGAAATACATTTTGCAGGGCGCAGTGAAGTACGTAAGACCATCCGGATCATCCAAAAGGAGTATCAGAGAGATCTGACTCTCTTCGAGATTGCGGACAGGATTGGGATTAATTCTCAGTACCTGGGAAGATTGTTTTTGGAGGAGACACAGGAAAAATTCAGTGATTATTTAAACCGTGTCAGAATGGAACGTGCATCGGAGCTTTTAAAAGAAGGAGAACTGAAAATTTACGAGGTGGCTGAGAGAGTAGGAATTACAAATTATCGGTATTTTACGCAGAAATTCCGTGAGTGGAGCGGAGTAAGTCCAAAGGAAATCCGTAGGGGTGGCAAAAGATATGATGGATGATATAAAAGAAAGAATAAAGCTGATGGGAAGCTTTGGAAAGCAATTTCTGGTGATGTTGGCGTTTATGGGCACTTTTCTGTTTTTTTTTCAGATCAGGGAAACGATGAGAACGCTTGAAAATTACAAAGAAATTATGGTCAGCGAGATGCAGAATAAGCTACAGCTGGCCAATCTCTATACAGATTATTACGTGGACAGTATACAGGGCTCTCTGGCAGGCATTACGATCCGGGACGATCTGTTTCTTGACAGGGACAGAGAGTCCTATTTTGCACTGAGCGATATCAAAAAGAATAATGGCTTTATCAGTACGCTTTTTGTGACCGGAGGGGACGGACGGTTAAGGGCCAGCCGTCAGGCGCTTTATGAGGCGACAAAGCCGGATATGGTGGATGAGATGGTGGAGCGGGCGCAGTCTTTCCCTGGTATGGTTCAGTATTCCTCCCCCTGGTATTCTGCCATGTCAGCGGGCTATTCGGTTTACGCTTCCTATAAGGAGGGAGCCAATGTGGCTGTCATAGAGGCAGGGTGCAGCTATCTGAAAAGTATTTTCCAGTCAGTGATGGAGGGAAAAAACAGTGCGTTCATCATTATGGACACAGAAGGGAAAGCCTTTCTTTTTTCCGGGGAGGATCATGGGATCAGTCTGAAGAAGGGCGTTTATCCTCTGGAGGTGGACGAGAGATACTTAAGTCTGCCCTTTGAGGAGTCGGGCCAGATGGAGCTGTGTACTTCTGACGTGATTCCGGAACATTATTTCATGTACTCGGACAATAACAAGATGGGGTGGAGAATCTGCTCTTTCTTTTCCAGAGAGGTACTGGATTCCTACAGGACAAATCTGTACCTGAGCACGGCTCTGCGCCTTACGATATGGTTTCTTGGGGTAGTGGTAGCGGTGTTCTGGTTTACGGCATTTTGTGCCCGGCCTGTTCGCAGGCTTGCGAAAGATATGGACAAGGTAAACGATCTGGAGCATCTGGTGGAAGTGGATTACCGAAGCGAGGATGAGCTGATCGGACGGATTTCTCTTCACTATAATCATCTGGTACGACGGATCAGAAGTCTGGTGGAGGAGGTGAGGGAGGCGGAGCGAAAGAAAATGGAATACGAGTTTCTGATGCTTCAAAATCAGATCGGCCCTCATTTTCTTCACAATACGCTCGCCTGTATTGCCAGTCTGATACGACAGGGAAAATCAGATACTGCCCAGGATGCGCTGAAAGCGCTGATCAAGCTGCTCTCTTACACCTTTGAGCAGAATGAAAAAACTGTTACCATGAAAGAGGAGACGGAGGAGATAGAAAACTATATTAAAATCCAGCAGATGCGGTACGGATCAAGGATTCAGTTTGTGCAGGAGATAGACGGGGAGGTTTTGCAGTGCAGAATTTTAAAGCTTCTGTTACAGCCCCTGGTGGAAAATGCAATATTCCACGGAATTGTGCCGAAGGGGGAAGGAAGCATCAGGATAACTGTCAGACCACGCGGAGCTGTGCTGAATATCTTTATCTGTGACGATGGAGTCGGTATGACCAGAAAAATGTGCCAGAAGGTCTTATGCGGCGAGCCGATTTCAAAAAGAACGGATCGATTTTCGGGAGTGGGGATTATCAATGTGAACGAAAGGTTGAAGATGAAATACGGAGAACGCTTTGGTATACAGATCAAATCCGAAATAGGATTTGGAACGATTATCTGCCTGCGTATTCCACAGGAGAAAAAGTAGCATTTTATCCAAAAAGAAGACATTTTTTATAATTTTATGTATATATTTGCAAAATTAAGATAGATAAAATAGTAGCCATAGAAAGAAATTCACTATGGTTGCTGTTTTCAGGACGCTGCCTTGTGGAAACAGGGCAGCGTTTTTTGCGCAGATCATGGAAAAGGAAATATGCTGGCAAGGAGGAATATGGGTTGTACGGCGGGGCAGAAGAAATTTTTCCGGCTGATTGTGAAGGGAGAGGAAGATGGAAAAAAAGACAGGAAAACAGAAAATGATACGTGTGATCAAATGGAACTGGCAGTATTATCTGATGCTGCTTCCCTGCCTGATCTATTATGTTATCTTCAAATATGGAACCATGTATGGCGTCATTATAGCTTTTAAAGACTATAACGTGAAAAAGGGAATTTTGGCGAGCCCCTGGGCAGATCCTCTGCTTAAGCATTTTCAGTATTTTTTCAGCAGCCCTTATGCGTCTGTGGTGATCGGGAATACACTCAAAATCAGCTTTCTGAAGATTATTTTCGGAATGATTCCGCCGGTGATTCTGGCGATACTTATCAGTGAGTGCGGGAATAAATGGTTTCGCAAGATTGTTCAGACGGCAAGCTACCTGCCTCACTTTTTATCCTGGGTAATCATTTATGGTATCATGATCGCCTTTTTCTCCCAGAGTACGGGACTGATTAACAGGTGGCTGACGGAGATGGGATTTTCGTCTTATCCGTTTCTGACGGATCCCGCCCATTTTCAGGCTATGATCGTGGGTACGGATGTGTGGAAGGGAGTCGGATGGTCTGCGATCATCTATCTGGCGGCTATTGCAGGAATCGACACTACTCTGTATGAGGCAGGAATCATTGACGGTTGCAGCAAGCTGAAGCGGATCTGGTATATTACGCTTCCTCTTCTGAGAGGAACCTTTATTTTACAGTTGATTCTTCGGACAGGATCTGTCATGGACGCAGGGTTTGACCAGATTTATGTGATTGCAACATCGCAGGTGCTAAGTGTTTCGGAAATTCTGGACACCTGGGTATTCAAGGAAGGTATTCAGAGAATGAATTACAGTCTTGCAAGTGCGGTTGGCCTGCTGAAATCTGTGATCAGTCTGATACTGGTATTTGGCACAAACAAACTGGCCAGAAAGTGGGATGAGGGATTATGGTAAGGAAAATGAAAAGCGACAGAGCTCTGAATCTGTTTATTTACGTGATTTTATCATTGGTTTTCGTCATATGTGTATTTCCTTTGCTTTACGTTGTGAGCGTATCACTTACGCCGATTAGTGAGGTACATAAAAATGGAGGGTTTCTTGTAATTCCCAGAGAGATCACGCTGGATGCCTACAAAATGATCATTGAACAGAGGATGATCCCACAGGCGATGAAAATTACGATTTTTATTACAGTGGCGGGGACAATAATTAATATTATTGCCACAGTGGTAATGGCTTACCCGCTCAGTAAGAGGAACCTGGCGGGAAGAAAATATCTGATTCCGTTTGTGATCTTTCCAATGATTTTCAATGGAGGAACAATACCTGCCTATTTGCTGATCAAAAATCTGAATATGATTGGCACTTATTGGGCATTGCTGATTCCAGGGGCAATCTGGATCTATAACCTGCTGGTGGTAAAAGCTTTCTTTGAAAATCTTCCGGAGGAGTTGTTTGAATCTGCCAGAATTGACGGGGCCAGTGAATTCTGTGTGTTACATAAAATTGCGGTTCCACTTTCCAAACCGGTTATTATGACGATGGTGTTGTTTTATGCGGTAGGGCATTGGGAGACATATTTTGATTCCATCATGTATCTTCCGGATCAGAAAATGCAGACCTTGCAGGTGGTACTGCGCAGGATGCTGACGCCTAATGTCGATCTGAATGCAGACATTACAATTCCTACGATGACCTTGCAGATGGCAATGGTCGTTTTCAGCACCATTCCGATTGTTGTGATCTATCCTTTTATTCAAAAATATTTTACACAGGGTATCATGCTGGGGGCAGTAAAAGGGTAATTGCCTTTAGATGAACATAAGCGGGGAATGTTCTGCAGGGATATTCTCATACAGAAAGCCGATGCCATAAATGGCATCTCTCAGAGAGAAAGGAGAATCATATGAAAAGAAAAAAAGCAGTTGCATTCCTGATGGCAATGGGGCTTACATTTTCTGTGGCGTTGACCGGCTGCGGAAACAGTGGAGGCAGTCCCGATCAGGAAACGGTGGAAAAGCAGGCAGAAAAAGAGACGGAATCCGGCGTCTCTGAGTCTGATGATCAATCTGCAAAAACATCAGAAGAGATTGCAGAGCTTGAGCTTGTAGTGGGCCATGCCGTGATTATGCCGGAAAAAGAGGATAATTTTCTGGAGAAAAAGATCAGGGATGCTATTGGGGTAGATGTTACAATGAACATACTGGGGGCAGGAAGTGATTATACGACGGCGTTGAATGCCAGAATTTCCGGCGGTGATATTCCGGATATGTTTCAGGCCCCCAGTACAGACGCACTGATGCAGTATGTGGAGAATGGATTAATTTTATGTCTGGATGATTATCTGGATCAGCTTCAGCCTCTGGTGGATTGGGTCGGCGGGGAAAATGGCATTAAGCCGAATCGAATAGGCGGAAAGCTTTATCGTGTACCCAAAGCGCCGCAGGGGATTTATGATCTTCTTGTAGTGCGGCAGGACTGGCTGGATAAGGTTGGGGCAGAGGTTCCCACAACCATGGAGGAAGCCCTGGAGGTTGCCAGAAAGCTCACCTTTGACGATCCTGACGGGAACGGAGTACAGGATACCTATGGCTTTTCCGGGAGTGGTTTATTTGGATTTAACGCGATTCTGACATCCTATGGAGGTGCAACAACGAATGAACTCTATCTTTCAGACAAAGGACTGACCTCCACACTTTTATCTCCCCGTATGAAGGAGGGACTGGAGATGTGTAAAAGGTTTGTGGATGCAGGCGTTGTAGATCCGGATATTGTGGCAAACAATCCGGAGGTACTAAGAGACAAAATGGCGCAGTGTAAAATCGGTATGGCATCATATGATTGGGCTAATATGTATAAGCAGATAAACTGGGATCTGATTACGGCGGTAGATCCCGGGGCCGACTGGATCTGGATGAATCCCTGGGATGCGCAGACGGGAGAGACGCCACGCTATCATATTAAGAGCGCTGTAAATACCATAGGTTCCTGGGTAATCAGCGCGGATGTTGCAGACAACCCCGAGAAATTGGATGCAGTGCTAAAACTGCTCAATTACGTGGTTTCCGAAGAAGGAAACAGACTGGTATGCTATGGCGAGGAGGGAAGACATTATAATGTGGAGGATGGAATGATCGTAAAGACAGACCTGATGACAACAGAATGCGAGTATATCTGGCTATATCAGATTGCCTCCCGTAATGAAATGGAATATCTTTCTGTAAAATTTCCCGAAGCGGAAGGAAGCATAAAAGCTGCAATGGAAACAGACAGGATCGTTACCTACACAGAAGCCGTAATTATGCCTGAGGACTTCCATATGGAAGATATGAATAAATATATTGAAGAAAATATAATAGGTTTCATTTTTGGGACGAGACCAATTTCCGAATATGATCAGTTCATTGAGGAATTAAACACCTCCTTTGGATTTGGCGAGTACATGAAAATTGCAGAAGAACAGCTGAAGGAACAGGGTTATATGGAATGAAAACAATTAAGAAGGAATATGATTTGATCGTTGTGGGAGGAGGTATGTCCGGAGTCTGTGCGGCGATCGCGGCGGCGAGGCACGGGGTTCGGACAGCTCTGATTCAGGACAGGCCGATGCTGGGAGGAAATGCGGGCTCGGAAGTGAGGATGCACATCTGCGGAGCAGACTGCCATGGAAGCCGTCCGGATTCCCGGGAAACAGGAATTATACTGGAAATCCTTCTGGAAAACAGGCGCAGAAATCCCAATCATTCTTTTTCTGTATTTGATTCTATCCTCTGGGAAAAGACACATTTTCAGGAGAATCTGGATCTTTATCTGAATACCAGGGTTTCAAAGGCTCAGACGCAGGAAAATGTGATCCGCACTGTGACGGCACTGCAGCTGACTACGGAGAAAAAGTTTGTATTTTCCGGAAAGCAGTTTCTGGACGCTACGGGAGACGGTTATCTGGCGGCTTTGTGCGGTGCGCAGATCATGTATGGAAGGGAAGGAAAACAGGTCTTTGGGGAACGGTATGCTCCCGATGAAAGCGATCATTACACTATGGGTAACTCTCTTATGTTCCGGTCGGTGGATACAGGAAATTATGCACCATTTATAAGACCATTCTGGGCGGAAAAATTTGATGAGGAAAAGCTGGGAAAGAGGGAGATCAGCGAGATCAGCAGCGGATACTGGTGGGTGGAGCTGGGCGGAGACGCCATGGATTGCATTTCCGACGGTGAGGACATTCGGGACAGGCTTCTGGCCGCGGTGTATGGCATATGGGATTATATCAAAAACAGCGGAAAGTATGATGCGGATAACTACGCCCTGGACTGGGTTGGCGCTCTGCCGGGAAAGCGGGAGACGAGGCGTATCAGAGGAGATTATGTTCTGAGAGAACAGGACCTGATGGAGGGAAAGATATTCGAGGATGCGGTGGCCTATGGAGGCTGGTCGATGGATATGCACGTGATCGGTGGTCTTCACAGCAGGGAAGAAGGTGGAAACTGGACGATTGAATTAAAGGATGTTTATACGATACCATACCGGTGTCTGTATTCCGCAAATATTCAGAATCTTTTTCTGGGCGGAAGGGCGATCAGTGTCTCTCATATGGCTTTTGGATCCACACGGGTCATGGCAACCTGCAGTGTGGCAGGGCAGGCCGCAGGAACAGCCGCAGCGATCGCCGTCAGAGAGAATGTCAGTCCCAGGGAGGTTGGAAAACACATACATCAGCTCCAGCAGATGCTGATCAGAGATGACTGTTATATACCAGGCTTTCGAAACGAGGACGGGATGGACAGACTTAATGGGCTTCTCTCAGTGACATGTTCCTCCGAAACAGAAGAAGGACGCTGCATCAATGTGACAAACGGCGTTAGCCGTCGGGTGAGAGATGAAAGTAACTGCTGGATTTCGGGGCCGGTCGGGGAGGCGGGAGAGTGGATTATGCTTAACCTCCCGGAAAAAACTGAAATCGGGGAGGTTCATCTGAAATTTGATCCGAACCTGTCGAAGGAAATTATGCCGACGCTGTCAGACTTGAAAAAGAAAGAGCAGGCAGCAGGAATACCGATAGAACTGGTAAAGGATTACAGAGTGGAGCTTTTAGACGGTGAAATCTGTACATGGGAGGAAAATGTGACGGAGAATTACTACCGTTTTCGGATTCACAGGCTCCCGCGGGGAGTATTCGGGGATCGTATCAGAATCACTGTTATGGAGACCCATGGAGATAAAGCGGCCCGGATATTTGAGGTTCGGGCGTATCAGGGTTAAAAGTAAAGGATGTTGGGCATAAGCAAACTGCTTATGTTCAACATCTTTTCAGTATAGAGATGCCGGGCATAAGCAGGCATTTATTGTCTGTTACGGATCCGGAAAATGAGGAAACAGGAATATCTCAATAAAATCTTAATGGAAAATGTGACAGGATTAGTTTATAATATAGTGGTGTCTCTTTTGAAGGGGATAAATTTTGTGTAATGGAAACTGTAATATTTCAGTTTTTATAACGAAAGGATAAGATTACATGAAGAACAACGGAAAGAAAATCATGGCCCTGCTGCTGGCAGGCGTATGTACCATGTCAGGCCCGGTGCTGCCGCTGCGGGCGGCAGTTTCGGTTGAAGCCACAGAAGATTTGGACTATTCCTCCATATTCGATGCAGAATACTACTATAATACATACTCTGACTTAAGGCAGACCATCGGGAATAATCCCACCGCCCTGTTAGAGCATTTTCTGAATGTGGGGATGAAGGAGGGCCGGAGTGGAAATTCTTCCTTTAATGTAAAAGCCTATATGCTGAACAACCTTGACCTGCTTCCTGTCTACGGGGTAAAGGATTTAAGCAGTTATTATCTGCATTATATCACCTGCGGCAAAAGGGAAGGGAGAAGCGGCGTCTATAAAACAGGCGCCAGGCCGGCGCAGGGCGTTCTCTCCTCCTACTCCACCTCCTACGATACCACAGAGGACAGAGCCGTGAATGTGGAGCTGGCGGCCTCCATGATCGATGGGATGGAGATTGCGCCGGGAGAAAAGTTCTCTTTCAGCAACTCCATTGGCAGCAGGACCATCGCCAACGGATATGTGGTAGCGCCCTCCTTCGCGGGAGGAAGGGTGGTTTCAAGCGTAGGCGGCGGAATCTGTCAGGTTTCTTCAACGATTCATGTGGCCATGCTTCTGGCAGGCATCACGCCCACCCAGAGATATGCCCACTCGCTTCCTGTGGATTATGTGCCGAAGGGGCTGGATTCTGCCATTGTGGAGGGTTATAAGGATCTGACATTTACCAACAATTATGATTTTACAATCGTGATCGGCGCAGAGTTTAAAGACGGGATATTGACCGTCAGCTTCTCACAGAAGAACAATGGATAGCGAGAAGTAAAAAAGTCTTAAAGATCGGCTTAACTTCCTTCATCCGGGGAAGCTAAGCCGATTTTTAAGCATGAGGGGCCGGCGGAGTACAGCGACCATTTCTTAACGGATCGAAGAATTAAACACCGGAGGAAATTTCCGAGGATACCTCCTGTCTCTTTTCGTTATACGCTTTGGAGAAGATAAACACGATAAATATCAGATTTAAGCCCACAGCGAAAACCACGTCGCTCCATTTCAGAACCTGATCGCTCATCGCCTCCACACCGCTTACCACGGCAATCATATTATTGTTGATGTAATGCATGATGACAGGAACCCATATATTTTCCGTTTTCAGATAGCCGTATCCGAAGAAAATGGAGAAGCTGATACAGGTAACGATCTGGACAAGTACGCTGATCAGCCATGTATCGGGGCTGTAGAAGAAGATATTGAGAGGAAGATGCCACAGGCCCCAGAATATGCCCAGGAGCAGAACGCCGGCCCTCATCCCGAATCTTTTTTGCAGCAGCGGCTGGAAGAAATAACGCCATCCGTATTCTTCCCCGAAAAAGGCGGTGAAGCTGAAGAAAAAGTTCAGGATCAGCGTGAACATGATACTGTAGGTCAGGGGATTGGTAAACAGAGCGATCAGCTCATCCATCTGTCCGCCCAGGAGAGAACCGATCGTCAGCCTTAACAGATAAAGGGCAAAGAACAGCAGCACATACAGCGCGGATCTGGCATTTTTCCTTCCGGTGATTTTCAGCCTGTAGCAGGAGCGCACCTCTTTCTTTTCCAGAAGAAGCAGAATCAGGCACACGATACTGGCGATGATTATCGGATACTGACCCAGCATAACCCAGTACAAATCGGGCATTATGACGCTGGCAATGCAGACGGCAATCATGACAACGGTGGCGGCCAGAAAGCCGAAGTAGAATTTTTTCGGGAGCTTCTGATCCTTCCCGCCGGTAACAAGCAGCGCCAGCATGACCCCGGCCGCAGGGTAATACATATGAGCGTTGGCGAAAATCGACACATCGTTTCCTTTAAAATAACTGTAGCCCATGAGGATTCCCATCAGTATGGGAAGACCGAAGGCTGTAAGTACAAAAATTTTAAGCTGTTTTACTTCCTTTGAACTGAATTTCATTTTGACACGTTCTCCTTTCAGGGGTTGAAATGTTATGTACGATTACAGGTCCTTCAACACATCTCAGATTTCGTCAGAATCATCCTCATCGTCGAAGTCCCGTTCGGCCAGTGTTTTTTCTCTGTGTCTGGCCATCGTCCCGATCACGACAAATGCGAGCAGGGAAATGACAAATATGATAGCCATAGTGGTAAATGTCTGTCGCATGATTTTTCCGACGCCGCCACCGTCGGACTTAAGGGCGAAAAGTATGCCGAAGGGGATTCCGATACCGACAGAGCTGCCGATACTGTACAACAGGCAGGTGCGCATTCCGGGAATTTTCCGGTTCTGGTAGTTCCATACCCCTTTCCAGGCCCATCCCAGCACACACACCAGACTGGTCACCATAAAGATAATCCATTCGGCCTTTGCCATTTCAAAGCCGTCCTCCACAAAGAAGGTCTGAATCAGGATTGCGGCCAGAAGCATATAATACATCAGCCAGAATCCGTAGTGCTCCACCATCATCAGATCCTTCTCCTGCCGCTCGTCCACCTTATTTTTAAACCATTTGCCTTTCCATTTCATATTAACTCCAATCTGCCCGGTTTTTGCGGACGTACCAGGATATCATGATTCCTGCGTTTCCCAGAAAAGATCGTTCAGCGTCTTATCGAGCGCTTTGCATATGGAAATACAAAGCTGCAGGGAGGGATTGAACTTCCCCGCTTCGATCATGCTGATGGTCTGCCTGGTGACGCCGATTTTGTCTGCAAGCTGTTCCTGGGAAAGATCCTTTTCAATTCGTGCTATTTTCATTTTTTTGTTTTTCAAAGGCCACCTCCTTGGACAGGCCGTTTAAAATTATATCATTTGCGGGCATCCCCTTTCTCTATCCTTGCTGTACATGAAGTATATAATATATTTTAATTTATGTCAAATATATTTTACATAAATTAAAATATATTACTCTACCAGATTGATGAGTGGGATTTATGTGACGATCGGGCGGCGTATTTTTCCCTGCGGGCCAACGAAAAAAAACGATCGGCGCACAGTGCGGACCGACCGTTTTTTTTTGCATAGGCCCGCATATGGGAGTTTGCTGCTGTCGCAGCATGCGGGACGCGCAAGCAGGGGAAAAGCCTTCCCCGCCCGATTTACAGACCTGTAGTATATTCCCGGTTTACGCGATGGCAAACTGGCTGTTGTAGAGCTTCGCGTAGAATCCGTTTTTCGCGATGAGCTCCTGATGGTTTCCCTGCTCGATGATGTGTCCGTCCTTCATCACCAGAATCACGTCCGCATTCTGAATGGTGGAGAGCCTGTGGGCTACGATAAAGCTGGTTCTTCCCTCCATCATCAGGGCAAAGGCCTTCTGGATGCGGATCTCCGTTCTGGTATCGATGGAGGAGGTGGCCTCGTCCAGAATCAGCATGGGAGGCAGGCTGAGCATGACCCGTGTGATGCACAGGAGCTGCTTCTGCCCACCCGAGAGACTTCCTCCGTCCTCCCCGATCACCGTGTCGTACCCGTTTGGAAGTCTCCTGATAAAGCTGTGGGCATGGGAGGCTTTGGCCGCCTGGATGATCTCCTCGTCGGTGGCATCCGGCTTTCCTACGATGATGTTATCCCGGATGGTTCCCCGCTTTAACCAGGTATCCTGCAGAACCATGCCGTAGGAGGTGCGAAGGGATCTGCGGGTGATATTCTTAATGTTGTTGCCGTCCACGATAATTCTTCCCTGATCCACATCATAAAAACGCATGAGCAGGTTGATGATGGTGGTTTTGCCGCAGCCTGTGGGCCCCACGATGGCGATCCTCTGTCCGGGCTTTACGTCCAGATTCAGGTTTTCGATGAGCTTTTTATCCGGCGTGTAGGAGAAGGACACATCGCAGAGACTGACCTTTCCCTGTACGTCCTTAAGGGTTACGGCGTCCGTCTGATCGGGAACCTGAGGCTCCTCCTCGATCAGCTCGAAGATTCTTGCGGCGCAGGCGAGAGCGTTCTGGAGCTCTGTAATCACGCCGGAAATCTCATTAAAGGGCTTGGTGTACTGGTTGGCGTAGGAGAGAAAGCAGGTGAGCTGTCCCACGGAGAGCGCTCCCCGCAGGGCGGCCAGCGCGCCTGTCAGCCCCACACCGGTGTATACCAGGCTGTTTACGAATCGGGTGCAGGGGTTGGTGAGTGAGGAAAAGAAGATGGCCCGCAGGGAATACTTTTCCAGCCTGCCGTTGATCTCGTCAAATTTCTCAAGTGCCTGACTCTCTCTGTTAAAGGACTGAACCACCTTCTGGTTGCCGATCATCTCATTGATCAGGGCGGTCTGCTCGCCCCGGGTTTCCGACTGGAGCTTAAACATGCTGTAGGTTTTGCTGGCAATAAAACTGGCCACAAACAGGGAAACGGGAGTGATCACCACCACCACAATGGTGATGCCCACATTCACCGAGAGCATGAATCCCAACGTCCCCAGGATTGTGATCACGCCGGTAAAGAGCTGGGTGAACCCGATCAGAAGTCCGTCCGCGAACTGATCCACGTCGGCCACCACGCGGCTTACAATATCTCCGTGGGAGTGATCGTCCAGATACTTAAGGGGCAGCTCCTCCAGACGGCGGAAGGCCTTTTTACGGATATCCTGAATCACGCTGTAAACGATTTTGTTATTGCAGACGTTCATGATCCACTGGCTCAGCGCCGTAAACAGAATCACAATACCCATTTTCTGTAAGATAGAAAAGAGTCTGGGCCAGGGACTGCTCACATCCAGAGCGGAGGGATCGGCGATCAGGATCAGCCAGTCCACCGCGTTTCCTGTTAAGACAGGCAGATACAGGGTAAGTACCACGCTGATCACCGCCATCAGGATGGTCAGCGTCATAAGCAGACCGTAAGGCCTGATGTATTTTAATACTTTTATGAGGGTTTCCTTCTGCCTGTTCTGCTTTTTTTCTGCACTCATTGCGCCGCCCCCTCCTTTTTCTCAAACTGACTGTAATATATTTCCTGATATACTTCACAATTCTTAAGCAGCTCTTCATGGGTTCCCATTCCGGCCACGTTTCCATCGTCCAGAACGATGATCAGGTCGGCGTGGAGCATGGAGGACGCTCTCTGGGATACGATAAAGACGGTGGTCTCCCCGGGCAGCTCTTTGATGGATCTGCGAAGGGCCGCGTCCGTGGCATAGTCCAGCGCGGAGGAGCTGTCGTCCAGGATCAGAATCTCAGGCTTTTTGACCAGCGCTCTGGCGATGGAAAGACGCTGTTTTTGTCCGCCGGAGAGATTGCGCCCCTCCTGGGCGATCATTTCGTCCAGCTTATCCCGTTTTTGCAGGACGAACTCCTCGGCCTGGGCGGCTTTTATTGCCTCCCAGAGCTCCTCGTCGGTGGCATTTTCATTGCCCCAGAGAAGATTTTCCCGGATGGTTCCCTGGAAGAGGACGGCCTTCTGCATGACCACGCCGATTTTATCGCGCAGCATCGCAAGGGGATATTCCCTCACATCCCGTCCGTCCACCCGTACGTATCCCTGTTCCACGTCGTAGAAGCGGGGAATCAGGTTTACCAGAGAGGATTTTCCGGATCCGGTGCCGCCGATTACGCCGATGGTGTCTCCCTTCCCGGCCTTAAAGTGAATATCCGTCAAAGCCTGCTCTCCACCCTTATGATACCGCAGACTTACATGGTTAAACTCCACGGTTCCTGTCTCGTCTTTAACAGAGGAAGCTTTTTTGGAAGAGTCCTCCGAAATCCGGGAGGGCGCATCCATACCCGGGGGGATCTCGAAAATACTCTGGATTCGGTTGCCGCAGGCCACCGCCTTGGTCACGGTAATGATCAGATTTGCCAGCTTTACCAGCTCTACCAGAATCTGGGACATATAATTGACCAGAGCCACCACCTGTCCCTGTGAGAGGATACCCGCCTCCACCCGCAGGGCTCCCACATAGATCAGGGCCATGAGACCGGCGTTGATCACCACATAGGTCAGAGGATTCATCAGCGCGGAGATTCTTCCGGCGGTCATTTGCAGGCGTTTTAAGGCGTCGGTTTCCCTGTCAAATTTCTGTATCTCATGCTCCTCCTCCCCGAAGGCGCGGATCACCCGCACGCCGGTTAAGTTTTCTCTGGTGATGCCCAGCACCTTATCCAGCCCGCCCTGTACCTTTTTGAACATGGGGATGCTGATGAGCATGATGCCGAAAACGATCACGGAGAGAATGGGAATCACCACCACAAAGATCAGGGCAGCCTTGACATCCACTGTGAAGGCCATGATCATCGCCCCGAACACGATAAAGGGCGAGCGCAGAAACAGGCGCAGCACCAGATTGACGCCGGACTGCACCTGATTGATGTCGCTGGTCATTCTGGTGATCAGCGTTGAGGTTCCTTCCTTATCCATCTGGGAGAAGGAGAGACTCTGGATATGGGAAAAGAGTCCGTGACGCAGCCTGGAGGCAAAGCCCACCGCGGCTTTGGCCGCGAAATACTGGGCCGTTACCGAGCAGACCAGACCGATCAGCCCCAGGGCCGTCATGATCAGACACATTCTTACGATATAGCCCTTATCATTGCTGACGATACCCACGTCGATCATGGACGCCACCACCAGCGGTACGATAAGCTCGAAAGAAGCCTCCAGCAGTTTAAACAGAGGCCCCAGTACGCTTTCTTTTTTATACGCGCTTAAATAAATGAGAAGTTTTTTCATTTTCGCTTCCACCTTGCTTTAGTTTAGGAAATTTTCTATGATGATGGCCTCCGCCGCTTCCTCGCTGAGACCGAAGGTATTTAGCTTGATCAGCTGTTCGCTGTTGATCCTTCCGATGGCCGCCTCATGGATGATGGCCGCGTCCACGTGCCTGGCGTCGATCTCAGGGATGGAGCAGACACGGGCATGATCCATGATGATGGAATCGCACTGGATATGGGCATGGCAGAGGGCGTTTCCGATGGCTTTGGGGTGAAACACCTGATGGGAATTGTCTCTGGCTACCGAGCGGGAAATGATCCGGGCGGAGCTTCCCGGCCCGTTTAAGCAGATATCCATATCAGAGACAGCGCTCTGGCTGTCGTGGGTCATCAGCTTTTCCATGACGTATAATCTGGAATCGCCCTCCATCACAACCTCTGTCTTTCGCCGGGTGGAGTCTACCCCTCTGATCTGTACCGTGTCCAGGGTAAAGACGGAACGCTCATCCATATAGATCCTGGTCACCGGATTTAAGATCCTTGCGCCGGTTCCCTCTCCCTCGCCATAGTGCTTTTCCTCATAACGAACGTTGGCGTCCTTTCCCACATGAAAGGAGTGAATCCCGTCATGGCGGCTGTCGTTGCAGCCGCTGTTGTGGATGCCGCAGCCTGCCACGATGGTAACCTGCGCTCCGTCCTCGATATAAAAATCGTTGTAAACCTCGTCCGTGATTCCGGAGGCGGACACCACCACGGGGATGTGAACCTGCTCCCCTTTTGTCTGGCCGCTGATGTAAACGTCGATCCCTTCTCTGTCCTCTTTTCGTTTAATGGTAATGTGCTCTGTGTTTCCATGGCACAGGGAATATCCATTGTATCTTAAATTGTATGCCCCTTCCTGCCGGAAGCCCCCGCCGTCTATCTGCGTGAGAACCGACTCTGTGATCTGATCCAGATTTGCCACTGTTTTCTTCCTTTCTGTCTGAAAGTCTTATTTATATGCCCAACAGGTTTTATAGCCAACCGGGTTTATGCCTGAAAGGGTTTATGCCCGGCAGGGTGAATTTGCTGTGCAGCCGCAGTCCTTTTCACCGCCTAAAAGCTGCGGGAGAACCTCGTCTCCGGGGCCCAGGGCAGCCACCCTTCCGTCCCGGATGACCATGATCCGGTCTGCCATCTGTATGATTTTTTCCTGATGGGAGATAAGGATCAGGCTTTGTTTTTTTTCCGCGTGAAGCCTTCTGAACTGATCCACCAGCATGGAAAAGCTCCAGAGATCGATCCCGGCCTCCGGTTCGTCAAAAATACAAAGCTTATGGGGCCTGGCAAGGACCGTTGCAATCTCCAGCCGCTTCATTTCCCCGCCGGAGAGGGTATTATCCACCTCCCGGTCCAGATATTCCCTGGCGCATAATCCTACGGCGCTTAAGTAATCGCAGCATCTGCTTTCCGGCAGTTCACAGCCGGCGGCGATGGAGAGAAGCCTTTTCACTGTCATACCCTTAAATCTGGGAGGCTGCTGAAAAGCAAAGCCTATCCCTGCGTTGGCTCTCTGGGCGATGCTCCAGCCGGTGATATCCACCCCGTCGAGCAGGATCTCTCCGCTGTCCGGGGTCTCGATCCCCATAAGAAGCCTTGCCACCGTGGACTTTCCGCCCCCGTTGGGGCCGGTGATCACCAGCATCTCTCCCTGCTCCACCGTAAAGCTTATGTTTTCTATGATACTGATTTCCAAACCGTTTTCAAGGGGATGGAATACAAGATTTCTGACCTCAAGCATAATGACAGCCATGCTCCTTTCGAAGCTCGAAGAGCTTATTTCAGATATTCGTCGAATTTACCTTCCGTCTCGTTTAAGAATACGATTCCCAGAATGCTGGGGCCTGTGTGTGCGCCGATGGCACACCCCACCCGGCCCTCCAGGATCCCCTTTACATGGTATCTGTTTATGAGCTCGCTTTTGAGAAAGTCGAAGGCCTCCCTGTCCATTCCGTAGCAGGCGCCGATCACCTGGCTTTCCAGATTCTTTCCCTTTTCCCCTACCATGTCCAGAATTCTTTTCTGGGCTCTCTTCCAGCCCCGGGTCTTTTCCACGGCCTTCAGGGATCCGTTTTCATCCACGATGATGATGGGCTTGATATCCAGCACGGTGCCCGCAAGGAAGGAGGTTCTGGTGAGCCTTCCGCCCTTAAAGAGATAGTCCAGCTCCGAAACGGTAACCGCATGCTCCATGTGCTCGCAGAAGAAGTGGGCCGCCTCGATCAGAAGCTCTGCGGGCGCGCCGTTTCGCTGCATGTGAAGGAGCCGCTCCGCGACCAGGCCGTAGCCCAGGGAGGCGCATTTCGTATCGATTATGGTAAGTTTAAAATCGGGGTATTCCTCCAGGACTTCCTCAAAGGCCAGCTTTGCGGCGTTGTAGGTTCCGGCAATGCCTGTGGAGAAGCAAAGATAAAGCACCTCGTCCCCACGCTGGGCGAAGGGGAGGAAATGCTCGTGAAACATATACTGACTGACATGATAGGTGGTGATATCTTTGCCCTCAGCCTGTATTCTGTAAAAATCATCCGGGAAGATGGTCTCCCCGTCGAAATAATCTTTTCCTTCTATGGTAACAGGCGTGGGTATCACATGTAAATTGTATTCTTTTATCACATGTTCCGGAACATCGGAAGCAGAATCGGTAATAATACAAAAGGCCATTTCACATTCTCCTTATCTGTAATATAATTTGTTAAAAATCCCATTTTTACTATACTACATTTAAGGAATTTATGCATCTTAAAAATTTCTGAGGAAGCGCTGATTCAATCATCGTTTTCCTGCTCCTCCAGATCAAAGAGCTTTCCCGTGGCAAAGGGGCTTCCCACGTCGCATCTTCCGTGATGATAAGATTTTTGGGCGCAGCCCTCCTCCAGGGAATCGGCTGTCTCTACTTTTATGCGGCTGACTCCTGAGCTGGTCATGGAGTCGAGCATTTGAATGATATCTTCCGGGTGGGTCATGGGTTGTTCCTTTCGGTTCTGGGTGTTTTGGGCGCGCCGGCGATCAGCACTTTCCCATTTCCGTATCATTTTCTGAAACATCACTTTCACTTCAAAATTGGTCAGCTCCAGTTCGTATTCCTTTTTCCACTGCCCAAAATCGGTCATATAAGCGTTAAAACTCTTTACCTTCAGATAGCCGCTGGCCAGCAAAAGGCTCCAGATTGCCTGTTCGTCGTCATTTAACTGATCATAGACGATCTGTTCGTCCAGCTCCACACAAAAGCTTTCGCCCCGCATCAGACGTTCAAAGGTTTTCTTAACATCGGGGCTTCCCTCCCGGATCAGTGTTCCTGCAAGGCTGTTGGAGCTGGTATTTGCCCAGTAAGCGTCCGCTTTCTTTTTGTTGAGGAAATTGATGACGGACCAGGGATTATAGATGTCCTTTTTTTCTCCGAAGGAAAAGCCGTCATACCAGTCCTTCACAAGCTGTTTCCGTAAAGATAGATTCCTTACTGACCCTTGTGATTCCTGTCATGATGGCCCTCTCCAGTACCCGTTTACATAAGCCTCCTGCATGGGCGTATCGTATTCGTCCAGAAGAAGGATCGTCCTTTTTCCATAAAAGCGGGACAGATAAAGAGAAAGCTGTTGGATGGCCAGCGTGGCGTCCACATCGTCCATGTCGATGGTTTTCCTGAGAAAGGAGTCCTTTTCAGGCTCTGCCAGGCAATCCTGTTTAAGTAAATAATTGTGTCTGACATATTCATCTACCAGAAGCTGGCAGATTTTCCTGCGGGCAGAAACGTAATTTGTCTCCTTTATACTGGCAAAGCTGATCGATATAACGGGATATGTCCCCTGCAGATTACGGTATTTTTCATCCTTCCAGATGTTCAGCCCCTCAGATCCCCTCTTCCGGCATACTCCACGGAGAAAAACTTCTCAACCATACTCATGTTCAGAGTTTTTCCAAACCGTCCCGGACGGGTGATCAGGGTCACATCGTCGGCAGACTCCCACCACTGACGGATAAAATCTGTTTTATCCACATAGAAGCTGTCGTTCATTCTGATTTTTTCAAAGTCCTGATTTCCAATACCAATCACCTTTGCCATAGACAGTATTCATCTCCTGCTCTGCAAATGTATAATCACCCTGTGGTTTAATGATGAAACAGCCGGATCCCCGTAAACGCCATCACCATCTGATACTTATCGCAGCAATCGATCACCAGATCGTCCCGGACGGAGCCGCCGGGCTGGGCGATATATTTCACGCCGCTCTTGTGGGCTCTCTCGATGTTGTCGGAGAAGGGAAAGAACGCGTCGGAGCCGAGGGTCACATTCTGATTGCCGTCGAGCCACGCCCTTTTTTCTTCTCTGGTAAAGACGGGAGGCTTCACCTTAAAGCGCTGCTGCCACTCGCCCTCCCGCAGAACATCGTCATACTCGTCCCCGATGTAGACGTCGATGGCGTTGTCTCTGTCGGCCCGTCCCAGGCTGTCCACAAACTGGAGATCCAGCACCTGGGGGGCCTGGCGCAGATACCAGTTGTCGGCCTTCTGGCCTGCCAGCCGGGTGCAGTGGATCCGGGACTGCTGCCCCGCGCCGATGCCGATGGCCTGTCCCTCCTTCACATAGCAGACGGAATTGGACTGGGTGTATTTCAGAGTGATCAGGGCGATCTTCATATCGATCAGGGCGGATTTTGGAATGTCCTTATTCTGTGTTACGATATGGGAGAGCAGATCCTGGTCGATGTCCAGCTCGTTTCTCCCCTGTTCAAAAGTAATGCCATACACCTGCTTGCGTTCGATGGGGGCGGGCTCATAGGAGGGATCGATCCGGATGACATTATAATTTCCCTTTTTCTTGGCCTTTAAAAGCTCCAATGCCTGATCGGTGTAGCCCGGCGCGATCACGCCGTCGGAAACCTCTCTCTTAATCAGCCTGGCGGTATCCTCATCGCACACATCCGACAGGGCGATGAAATCCCCGAAGGAGGACATCCGGTCCGCGCCTCTGGCTCTTGCGTAGGCGCAGGCCAGAGGGGAGAGATCTCCCAGGTCGTCCACCCAGTAGATCTTCGCCAGAGTCGGCGTCAGGGGAAGGCCCACCGCGGCCCCGGCAGGGGAAACATGCTTGAAGGAGGTGGCGGCAGGAAGCCCTGTGGCCTTTTTTAACTCCTTTACAAGCTGCCATCCGTTAAAGGCGTCCAGAAAGTTGATATAGCCCGGTTTTCCGTTCAGGACGGTCACGGGAAGCTCCCCGCCGTTCCCCATGAAGATCCGGGAAGGCTTCTGGTTGGGGTTGCATCCGTATTTCAGTTGAATTTCGTTCATAGTACCTCCATGCCGCGTCTTTGGCGGCGCGCGACTGTTTTTGCGTGGCTATTGATTTTTATTCATGATCCTTGTCTCAAAGCTTCTGTCCGACAGATAGATATATCTCACGAACAGCGATACCTTATTCTCCTCGTTCAGGCTTTCCCAGAGCTGCCCTGTAAATTCGTCGATGGAGCCGGATAATTCCACCGGTTTGGGCTCTCCCTGGAAGCTGGGGAGGGGATTGCCATCGTGCATGTAGGTGTGGATAAAATGTCCCTGTCCGGCAGCAGGATTCTCATAGGAAAAGGTAAATCTGTGGCATGCGTCGGGATTTCCGTTATTGCTCTTTAAGATGGACAGAAAATAATTGAAATTACCGTCCGCTACAGAGACCAGCCCTGAGATCCTGGGAGTGTAGTTGGGCCCGTCCGGTTCAAATTCACGGCTGCGCAGCGCCTGTTCAAAGGTCAGCCCACCTTTAAGTCCGTCGTAGATGGTGTCGGTCTGATCCCCGTTGGTTACGATGGTTCTGTGCCCGAGCACTCGCACAGGCGCATAGATGACAAGACTTGGATCCTGCATTTTGGCCGGATCGTGGCACTGGGTCCTGATTCCGTCCCCTTCCGTCACAAAGACGCGGTTGCGGCTGTTGGTGCTTCTGCCCATGATAAAGTAAGCGATCACGGCCGCTCTGGCGTCGGCGGATTTTCCGATCACAATCCCCCTGCCCGGATAGGCGTTCTCTGAGAGCTCTCTGGCGAGCGATAATAACTTCATTTCCTGTCCCTCCTTTTTTCTTAATCATATAAGAAGTGATTATTGTTTGCAAGACATAAAGCGTTAAAAAAGCATTTTGATGAAGCCCGCGTTACCTCCCCACAGTGATCATCCTGAAAAAGAGATATGTCCACCGTTTTTTCTGCTTCAAAAGCCGCATAAGACGTCCCCGCGCGTTCGCGGTATCCTCCAGGATAAGGAGAGTTATTTCCTGCTCCCCGTACAGAAAATCCTCATAGCTGTTCAGAAACGCCAGATTCTCCTTTTCAGGAAGGGAAGGCAGTACGCGGTCTTTAAATTCCGCCAGTGTCTCCGTTTTTTTCCTCTTATATCCCAGAAGCGATAGAATCCGCAGATTTGCGGCAACCAGCGCCTTGAATTTCAGGGACGGGGGCATTTTCCGGTAACGGCGGCGGCTCACCAGACCGCTCAGGAAAAGAAGCAGGACGCCCGCGCCCAGAATCGACAAAAGGGCCAGAAGCAGGGTGCGCAGAATCTGTCTGAAGGAATTCTCTCCGGAGGAACCTTCGGATTCCGGCGGGGCCTCAGTCTCCTTCAGAAGGGAGGCGCGAAGCGAATCCCGCTCCTTTTCCGGCAGGGGCGAGGGGGCCGGAAGGCTGGAGGCAGATCCTGCGTCTCTGTTTCGAGGTGCCCAGGAGGCGTATCGTATTTCCGAGTATCCGGGGGTGGGCTCAAAGGGGATCCAGCCGATTCCCTCGAAGTAGACCTCCGGCCAGGCGTGGGCCATGCCGGAATAGACGTCTGCCTGTGTCTTTCCCTTTATGGGGACACAGAAGCCCTGGACGAAGCGGGCGGGAAGTCCCTGGGCTCTTGCCAGGAGTACGAAGGCCGTGGCAAAGTGGTTGCAGTAGCCTTCCTTCTTTTCCAGCAGGAAATAGTCCAGAAATCCTGCGGCGTTATGAATCTGCTCCGGCAGGCTTCCGGGGCTGCGGGTATAGGTGAAGGTGGAGAGCTCCCGCTCGATAGCCCGAAGCCGCTGGGCCTGTGTGCGGCATCCGGCTGTGATTTCCGTAAGATATGCCCGGGCCTCTGGTGAGAGCGCCACTTCCTCTGTATAACAGTCCCAAACCGTCTGACGGTAGGCGGACAGATCATCCATATCAAGGCTGACGCCGGTTCGCTCCCGCAGCATCCGAAAGAGCCCCTCCGGGATTTCCTCCTGCGGGTAATACTCCGCCTGATCTAAAAATTCTTCAAAGAGCGCATCCCCCGCATTGAGCTGATAGAAGGAAGCCTTATATTCCGTTCCGTAGCCTTTCCGTCTGTCAAAGGAAAGGCCTGCGCCGGATTCCTGAAAGGCCAGGTTTGAGGAGTTCTGCTTCAGGGACAGGGTTTTCAGGGGAGCAAAGAGAAACTCCGAGCGGAAATAACGGTAATTTATGGTGATGTCCGCCTGATAGAGATAGTCGCTCAGATAATCCCCGTCGTAGCGCTCCAGCGTATGCAGGGTTTCGATGGTATCCAGATAATGGCTATTGGACGGAGCCGTGTTGGCAGCAGTCCATTCTTTTCCGTCGAAGCTGTCGTAGGCCTTTCCGGTGAGATAAAGATTGGCGGCCAGCCTTTTTGCGCTCTTTACCGTCATGATCTCCCGGCTGGTTTCCACCGATTCTCCGCTCAGCTCCCCCCTTGCGGAAAATCCGCTTAAGGTCAGGTCGTAGTCGTCCCCTCCAAAGCCTGAAAAGTTATAGGAAAATTTCAGGAAGGATTCCCGGATCTGGCGGTAAGCGTTTTTTACGATCTGCCAGTCATAGGGCTCGTTCGGCGCGGCGGGCAGCAGCATCAGCAGAAAATAGATTCCCAGAAAGGGGATGAGCCAGAGCATGTAGGCCGAAAGACTTCCGCTTTTCTCCTTTTTCCAGCGTAGCTGGGTCCATTCGGAAAGGATAAAAGCCCCCTGGCACAGGATCAGGGCTACGCTTATCCTGGAGAGCGCTTTCCGGGCAAAGAGGCAGTACAGAAGGATCGAGATCAGAACGGCCAGTTTTGCTGTTTTGAGACGGAAATCCTTTTCCATGAGGATCTGAAGAAGATAACAGGACAGGGCGGACAGGATCGCCTGGATCAGCTCGAAGCCGGCCGCCGACTGGCCGGCCGGGAGGGGAGCTCCCCCAAGCCAGTGAAAATAAGAGAGGAAAAAGGAAACACAGTTTTTAAGTCCGACGGCAGACATGGCCCCGAAAATGAGCAGGAGCGTTCCTGTGAGGACAAGGAGACGCCCGCGCGCGGTCATGCTGCTTAAAAATGTCAGCACCAAAACCACAGCCAGGGACGTGAGCACGTGGACCGGCGCCAGAGTGGGAATTCTGAGAAACCTCCCGGCGCAGGAAAGACAGATCCCTGTCAGGAGAATCGCATTGGCCATACGCCAGAGAATTTTTTTATCTGGGTTAAAAAGCGTATCCATCACAGTCTCCCTTCCAGGACGGCGTCCAGAGGAACCCCGATGATCCGCACTCGTTCGCTGCCCTGCCGGATGTAATCGTCCGCATTCTCATCGGTGACAAGATAGAGAACCACCAGACTTCCGGCCCGTTCCAGCCGTTCAGCCAGCTCCGAAAGTGTCCCGTCCATCCGGTGAAGGACGCAGAAGATCACGCCGCTCTCAAAAAGAACTCCCCTTTCCAGGACTTCAGGAAGGGTCCGGCCAAAATCCTCCTCACGGTCAAAATGGATGTCTGATACCTGACGGTAGAAGCCGTCGAAATCCCGCAGAGAAGACACATGGGAGGAGACGATTCCCTTTTGCCCGTAATATGCGTCGAAGGGGATATTCCTTTCTGCCAGAAACATCCCCAGGGCGAGGCAGACCTCCAGGATCCGGCTTTCAACGGGAAGATAGTCTCCCGGCTTTGAGCTGTAGCGCCTGGTGTCCCAGAGCAGGCAGACGCCCTGTTTTTCCTCTCCCGTCCGGTTTCTTATCTTCAGCTTCTGCTCCCTTGCTGTGGACTTCCAGTGGATCTGTTTCAGGGGATCCCCCGGAAAATAATCCCTTGTGAGAATATCCGGCTCCGCAGGGCTTTTGCGGGATTCCCTGCGGGGCAGGCCGCTTATGTCCTCTATGCTGTGCAGTCTCTCAAGGCGGGTGATTTTCGGCATCACCAGCGCCTTGATGGTGCCGGGAATCCGGTATCGGATCCGGAAGATCCGCAGAAAATCCGTCATGACGATTTCCTTTACGCCCACCTCGTATTCGCCCCGGTATTTGCAGGTCAGTCTCGTCTCAAAGGAAACCTTATCGCCTGGCAAAAGCTCATACTCCGTATCCCCCGGAAGATCCTCCACGCAGGAGAAGGAGGAAAACAGGTTGACGCTTACGCCTGCGAATACGCACAGACCGTCGTTTTGCAGTACAAAAAAATAGGGCATGGGCTGTCCGCAGACCATATCCCGGCTCTCGATCTGCTGTAAAATCCGCAGACTGAAGTAGACGAATGCCAGGTAGAGCAGGGAGGTTACGGGAATCAGCGTGATTCCCCAGAAGATACCATAGCTCACAGCGCCGCCGTAAAAGCTGATCGCCGCCAGGGACAGAACCCATAAATCCAGTAAAATCCATCTGCGTATTGTCATGTCGGTGTGTCCCTCCCTTTTTGGACCGGCAGCCGCTGTCTTTTACCCCACCGGAATTTTGATTTGCAGTACCAGGCTTTTTAAAATTTTATCCCTGTCCTCCTTCCGGATTCTGGCCTCGGAGGAGAGCGTGAGCCTGTGGCCAAGCACCTGCATGGCCACATCCTTTACGTCGTCCGGTTTCACATAGTCCCTGCCCAGCAGGAAGGCTCTGGCCTGGCAGGCGCGCACGAGCGCGAGCATGGCCCTGGGGCTTGCCCCTGATACGAAGCGCTGTTCAGCTCTGGTGGCGGCTATGATATCCTCCATGTATCCGAGAACGGACTCCTTTACACAGATGGATGAAACCTCCTGCCGCAGGGAAAGGATATCCTCCGCCTGACAGAGTGCCTTCACCGTAGCGAGCGTCCTGCCCTGCAGAAACTGGGAGGCCATTCGGATCTCCTGCTCCCGGTCGGGGTAACCGATGGACAGACGCATCATGAAGCGGTCCATCTGGGCCTCCGGCAGAGGGTAGGTGCCCAGAAATTCTATGGGGTTCTGGGTGGCTATGACAAAGAAGGGCTGTGGAAGCGAATGGACAGTCCCGTCCACCGTGACCTGCCCCTCAGCCATGGCTTCCAGCAGGCTGGCCTGTGTTTTGGGGGAGGTTCTGTTGATCTCGTCGGCCAGAATCACCTGATTCATCACTACGCCGGCCTGATAGGAAAATTCCCCTGTCTTCATATTATATACGGACAGTCCCGTCACGTCTCCGGGCAGGGTATCCGGCGTAAACTGGATCCGCCCGAAGCTGCAGGCCACGCTGCGGGCCAGGGCCAGAGCCAGCGTGGTTTTTCCAACCCCCGGCACATCCTCGAGAAGCACATGGCCTCCCGCCAGAAAGGCGGTCAGCAGCTTCTCCACCACATCTTCTTTTCCCACGAAAATCCTGTTTATATTGTCCGCTAAATCCTGCGCTAACTGATGATTATCCATTTTTATACCCCTTACGCCAATGCAGAATATGACATCTGTTGTCCAGACCATCTACAGCTTCCATTATAAACAAAAGGAGACCTCCTGGGAAGTCTCCTTTTGTTTATCACATAAAACGTAAGAGCCGTAACTGCCCCTCTATGCCCTGCAGGCCCCGTCCACCGAGAGAACCTCCCCGGTCACATAGCTTGCCAGATCGCTGGCAAGATAGAGGAATGCGCTGGCAACCTCCTCCGGCTCGCCCGGCCTTCCCAGAGGGATGGTGGAGGAAATCCTCTCTACCACCTGCTGGGGAAGGGACGCCACCATATCCGTCCTGGTAACCCCGGGCGCTACCGCGTTGACCCGGATGTGGTCTTTGGCCAGCTCTCTTGCCAGAGAGAGCGTCATGCCGTTGACCGCAAATTTACTGGTGGGATAGCCCACGCCTGCGGGCTGGCCCGAAATGCTTACCATGGAGCTGGTGTTGAGAATGCAGCCGCCGCCCTGCTCCTTCATGATTCTGGCTGTGGGCAGAATGGTATAAAACAGAGCGCACACATTTAAGCTGATCACCTTGTCAAACTCCTGGGGGGTGTAATCGTAAAGGGGAGTGCTCTGGGAAATTCCCGCATTGTTTACCAGAATATCGATCCTTCCGAATTTCTCCTTCACGGACAGGATAGCCTTCTCAACCTCTGCCGCGTCGGTCAGCGCGGGATGCATGCCCTCCACTTCCCAGTCGGCGTTTTCCTCCTTCAGCTTTGCCAGAGCCTTGTCCACGGTCTCCTGCCTGGAGCCGAACAGCACCACTCTGGCGCCGTTGGCGAGATACTTGCGGACGATCTCGAAGCCGATTCCTCTGGTTCCGCCGGTGACGACAGCTACTTTTCCTTTCAATAACATAGTTCTGATCCTTCCTTTCCTTTGATAAGGCTATTATAACATATTTCTCTTACACAGGCGTAATTTAAGTTACACGAAATCAGGTTTTTTAAACGCAATCATTCCTGCCGGGAAAAAACTTCAAATATATCCAGGAAAAGGAATATGTTTAGAAATTTTTTATGGATTAAAATGCTGTTCTTTGAGGCGGTTCATGCTATAATAGGGCTGATGCGTGCGCGGGAACGCAGACAAGGAGGGAGCTTCCCGCCGGAAAGGGCGTTCTGCGCAGGGAATGAATTATTATAAGCGGGAAGTGACAGAAATATGTACAGCTATAAAAGCAGGATCAGATACAGTGAGCTGGACGAGACGGGCCATTTACGGCTTGAGTCTCTGCTGGATTATTTTCAGGACTGCTCCACCTTTCACTCGGAGGATATCGGTCTGGGGGTGGATTATTTAAAGACACATAATCTCGTGTGGGTGTTATCCTCCTGGCAGATCGTTGTGGAGCATTATCCGAAGCTGGGAGAAACCGTCACGGTGGGCACAGCGCCCTATGAACTTAAGGGCTTTATCGGCTTTCGGAATTTTCTCATGACGGATCAGGAGGGAAAGCGCCTTTCGTATGCCAATACGCTCTGGAGCCTTCTCGATACCAGGAGCGGCAAGCCAGCCCGGCCTTCGCAGGAAATGCTCAGGGGTTATGTTCTCGAGCCAAGGCTCGATATGGAGTATGCCCCCAGAAGGATCGCGATTCCGGAAAACGGCAGGGAGGGGGAGCCGGTGCAGATCAGGCCCCATCACCTGGATACGAATCATCATGTGAACAACGGACAGTTTGTAAGGATTGCGCTGGACGCCCTGAAAAGGAGCTGTCAGGTGAGCCAGCTTCGCGCGGAGTACAAAAAGCAGGCGGTTCTGGGGGATGTTCTCACGCCCTTTATCGCGCAGACGGCTGACGGCGGATGCGTGGTCTCACTGCGGGATCAGGAGGGCGCGGTGAGCTGTGTGGTGGAGCTTAGGGAAAAGAAACAGATCTGACGGGATGAGAGTCCACAGGGCGGTGGGGCTGGAAAGGAGCATGGCTATCAATATGATTGAACTGGGGAAGAGACAGGAGCTTTTAATTGTCAAAAAGGTAGACTTCGGAGTCTATCTCTCGGAAAGGGACGATGAAGCCGGGGAGCGGGTTCTGCTTCCGGGAAAGGAGACGCCGGAGGATGCGCAGATCGGCGATCCGCTCACCGTATTTATTTACAGGGATTCCAGAGACCGTCTGATCGCCACCACCAGGCAGACGGAGCTCTGCGTGGGAGAGACGGCGGCGCTTAAGGTGAAGGAGACCGGAAAGATCGGGGCTTTTCTGGGCTGGGCGCTGGAGAAGGATCTGCTTCTCCCGTTCAAGGAGCAGACCAGGCCTGTGAAGGTGGGAGAGGAATGCTTGGTGGGGCTGTATGTGGATAAGAGCGGGCGGCTCTGCACCACCATGAAGGTGTACCCTTATCTGCGGACGGACAGCCCTTATCAGAAGGACGACAAAGTAGAGGGCAGGGTCTACGAGATAAATCAGAGATTCGGGATTTTCGTGGCGGTGGACGACAAATATTCCGCCCGTATCCCTTTAAACGAGCCGGCCGCAGGGATCCATGCGGGCGATCGGATAAGCGCCCGGGTATCGGACGTTCTCGAGGACGGGAAGCTGAACCTGAGCCTTCGGGAGAAGGCCTGGATACAGACAGGGATGGACGCCCGGCGTCTGATGGAAATGCTCGATAAGGAGGGCGGGCATCTGCACCTTAATGACAAGTCGGATCCGGAGCTGATCCGGGTCAGAACCGGCATGAGTAAGAATGAGTTTAAGCGGGCGGTGGGAAATCTGTACAGGCAGAGACTGATCGTGATAGAGGCGGACGGGATCAGGAAGGTATAGGGAAGGCGGTTAAGTGCGATGAACGGACGCAGGGCGAACTGGGCGTTTCTGATCACGATTGTGTGTTATATCGGGCTGGCTTATGTACTGGCCCTGTATTTTCCTGCGGTGGGGGAGAGTCTGCTCTGGGGAAATCTCCTCTGCGAGCTGGTGGTTCTGACCCCCATATTTCTTTTCACAGTGTTTTCAAAGGAAAAACTGAGCACGTTTCTGACCTTCCGCAGGATTAAGTTCAGATCTGTTCTGATGGTGGCGCTTTTTACATTCCTGACCATTCCCACGCTGACGCTGCTGAACCTGATCTCACAGCTCTGGGTGAGAAACGAGGTGGCGGCCATGATGGAAGGCCAGAGCCAGACTTCCTTCGGGCTTCTCTATCTCTCGGTGGGAGTCATCGCCCCGCTGCTGGAGGAAATCGCATGCAGAGGGTTTTTCTACCATTCTTACCGCAAATCTGCCAGCGCTCTGTCGGCCATGCTTTTGTCGGCTCTTGTGTTTGCGCTGGTACATATGAATTTTAATCAGGCCGGGTATGCCTTCGTGGTGGGAGTTCTCTCGGTGCTTCTTCTGGAAGCGACGCAGAGCCTGTGGTCCGGCATTATTTATCACGGACTGATCAACGGCAGCCAGGCGTTCCTTATGATGGGAGTGCTTCGGGATAATCCCCAGGCCTACAGTGAACAGGCGGCGCTTATAACCAGTGATTTTCTTCTGTATGGGATCGGCGTTTACCTGGTGCTGGCCGCCGTCACCCTTCCCTTATCCTGGGCGGTGCTGGTCTGGCTGGAGGGGAACGAGGCGGGACATGGAGCGCTTTCAGGAATCTGGCGGGAGAGAGCGGCGCTGGCGGGCGAAGGGGATTTTTCCCCTGCGCATATAAAAAAGGATAAGGTGTTCACCTTACCCTTAATGCTGGCTGTTATCCTGAGTATCGGGGTTATGACGGGACTGGTGTCCCGTCTGGTGCTGGCCGCTGTCACATATTTCGGAATTTCCTTTCCGTGACAGAAGGCCCGCCCGTCCCGTTAAACCAGGATATCGATATTGCCTCCCAGAGAGGGATTGACGGACAGCTCCATGGAGCGTTCCATCATGGAAATCATGCTCTCGCCCGAAGCCTGCGAGCTTTCCAGCGCCCTGTCAAGTACGGCGATCCCCACCTGGCCAGCGAGCCGGGCATTGGCCAGCGCAGTGGATAATTCAGGTATGTTCATCTGATCACTCCTTTCCTGAAAAAGCCATCACTGTCATTATACACCATAAGGAGCGAAGATCACACAAAAAATTCACAATTGACGGTAGATTTATTTGTACATTCATATTAAAATGAAAAAGGAAGATGACTAAGGAGCGGATACGGACATGAGAAATATTGTTTAATTTGCATAATATTTTGATGGGAAAGAGAGGGGCGAATGATTTCTAATCAGATCTTACAGAATACGATCGAGGGGCTTAAGTCGATTGTCAGGGTAGATTTCTGTATCATGGATACGGACGGCAAGGAGACGGCGTCCACCCGGGAGGAGCTTTCGGGATGCGGCCCGGAGGCGGAAAAGTTCGCCAAATCTCCGGCGGATTCCCAGGAAATACAGGGCTGTCAGTATTTTAAGATTTTTGATGAACAGCAGCTTGAATATATTCTGGTCGCGGAGGGCACCGGGGAGGATGTCTACACGGTGGGCAAGGTGGCCGCGTTCCAGATACAGAATCTTCTGGTTGCCTACAAGGAACGCTTTGACAAGGACAACTTTATCAAGAACCTTCTTCTGGACAACCTTCTTCTGATTGATATCTACAGCCGCGCCAAAAAGCTTCATATCCAGACGGACGTAAAGCGGGTGGTGATGATCATAGAGACCGCAGAAACCAGGGACAGCAACGTTCTGGAGATCATGAGGGGATTTTTCGCAGCCAGCATCAGGGATTTCGTCACGGCGGTGGATGAGAACAGCGTGATTCTGGTCAGGGATCTCTCGGAGGGGGACGGATTTAAGGATCTGGCCCGTGAGATCGACCGGATCGCCCACAGTGTGGAGGCGCTCCTGGTAAAGGAGAATATGCGGGATATCCATATTGCCTACGGCACGGTGGTGAAGGAGATCAAGGAGGTCAGCCGTTCCTACAAGGAAGCCAGGATGGCCATGGACGTGGGTAAGATATTCTTTGACGAGAGGAATGTGATCGCCTACAGCGAGCTGGGGATCGGGCGTCTGATTTATCAGCTTCCCATTCCGCTGTGTAAAATGTTTATCAGGGAAATTTTTGGCGGTAAGAGTCCCGATGATTTTGACGAGGAGACGCTTACCACGATCAGTAAGTTTTTTGAGAACAGCCTGAACGTGTCGGAGACCTCCAGACAGCTCTTTATCCACAGGAATACGCTGGTGTACCGTCTGGATAAGCTCCAGAAAAGCACAGGGCTTGATCTTCGGGTGTTTGAGGATGCGATTACCTTCAGGATCGCCCTCATGGTTGTGAAATACATGAATTATATGGAAAGCTTTGAGTATTAACTATTAACATAAATATTACAGGTGGTGGACAATTTGGCGAAAAGTGATGTAAGAACCAGAAGGAGAAAAAGGCAGAGCTTTGAGAATCATGAGATTATCACGCTGAAAAACGTGAGCAAAGCGTATGCCACCGGCGCACCGGCGCTGAACGGAGTAGATTTACATATCAACAAGGGCGAATTTGTATTTATCGTAGGGGACAGCGGTTCGGGGAAATCCACCATGATCAAGCTTCTTCTGCGGGAGCTGGTTCCCACGGACGGGGAGATAACGGTTATGGGATATGACCTGGTGCATATCCGGCACAGGAAGATCCCGAAATTCAGAAGAAACCTGGGGATTGTCTTTCAGGATTTCCGTCTGCTGAAAGACCGGAATGTATATGAGAACGTCGCTTTTGCCCAGCGCATCATACAGGTATCCAACAAGGAGATCAAGAGGAATGTGCCCAGTATCCTTGCGACCGTAGGTCTTGCGGGGAAATACAAGGCGAAGCCCAGGCAGCTTTCGGGGGGAGAACAGCAGAGAGTGGCCATCGCGAGAGCGCTTGTGAACCGCCCCACCATTTTGCTGGCGGACGAGCCCACCGGAAATCTGGATCCCAAGAATTCCTGGGAGATCATGAAGTTGCTCGAGCAGATCAACGAAAACGGAACTACCGTGCTTGTGGTAACGCATAATCGTGAGATCGTCAATGCCATGCAAAAGAGGGTGGTCACAATGAAGAAAGGCGTTATCGTCAGCGACGAGGAAAAGGGTGGTTATATCGATGAGGATTAGTACATTTTTTTATACCATCAGACAGGGCTTTATCAATATCTTCAGAAATAAATGGTTTTCTCTGGCGTCCATTGCGACCATCGGGGCCTGCCTGTTTCTGTTCGGGCTTTTTTATTCTGTCATTATGAATTTTCAGAATATTGTTAAGACGGCCCAGGAAGGAGTCTGCGTCACGGTCCTTTTTGACGAGGGCGTCGGCATGGAGAGAATGGAGGAGATTGGCGCCATGATCGACCGGCGGCCGGAGGTGTCCAGGATATATTTCAAGTCGGCGGATGAAGCCTGGGACGAGTTTAAGGTTGATTATCTCCAGGGGTATGAGGACGGCTTTCTGGAGAATCCTCTGGAAGGGTCTGACAGCTACGAGATTTATTTAAGCGACGTGTCCATGCAGCCTGCGCTGGTGACATATCTGGAGGGAGTGGAGGGCGTCAGGGAGGTACACCGGTCCGAGATAGTGGCGGGGATGCTGACCGGGGTCAACGCTCTTGTGGCCTATATTTCGGTTGGCATCATAGTGATACTGTTTGCAGTTTCCATTTTCCTGATCAGCAACACAGTTACAATCGGCATTTCGGTCCGCAAGGAGGAGATCGCCATCATGAAATACATTGGCGCCACCGATTTTTTTGTCCGTTCCCCCTTTGTGATTGAGGGAATGCTGATCGGAGTGATCGGAGCGCTGATCCCCATGGGGATTATCTATGTTCTCTACAACCGGATCATTGAATATATTATGGTAAAATTCTCAATTCTGGCCCGTCTTCTCATATTCCTGCCGGTAGAGACGATCTTTTCGATTCTGCTGCCCGCATCTGTCATTATGGGCGTGGGAATCGGCTTCCTGGGAAGTATCACCACGGTGAGAAAGCACTTAAGGGTATAATTTCGCTGAAAAACCGGCTGGAAAGGGAAGGATATGAGACGATGGAATAAGGCGCTTTGCATTGCGCTTGGGGTTGCGCTGGTGCTTGGGGGGGCGTTTCGACGTGAGACGCCCATTTATGCCAGCAGCCTGACAAACGAGAGTATCAAAGAAAAAGAGGCTGAGATCAACAGGGCGAAGGAAGAAAAAAAGGCCCTGCAGAGCGGCCTTACGAACGTCCAGGCCCTGAAGAAGGAGCTGGAGGCCTCCAAGGCGGAGCTGGCCGGCTATGTGCAGGAGCTGGACGCCAATCTTTCGAAGATCCAGGCGAAGATCAATGAACTGAAAACCATGATCACGCAGAAGGAAGAACAGATCGAGGAGAAAAGTCAGGAGCTTGAGGAGGCGCTGGAGGTACAGCGCCGGCAGTACGAGGCCATGAAAACCCGGATCAAGTTCATGTACGAAAAAGGGGAGACCATGTATCTGGAGCTTTTCCTGGGATCGGAGAGTTTTGGCGATATGCTCAACAAGGCGGAGTATATCGAGAAGCTCTCCTCCTATGACAGGAAGAAGCTGGATGAGTATGTCTCCTATGCGGAGTATGTGGCTCTTTGCAGGGAGGGGCTTGAGGAGGAAAGGGAAGTCTTAAAGGAAGCCCAGGCGGCTGTGGAGGAGGAGGAGGCTTCTCTGAACGCGCTTATCGCGGAGAAGGAGCAGGAGATCTATAAGGTCTCCACAGATATCGAGAGCAAGGAGGATGCAATCCGGGAATACGAGGCGGAGATCGCGGCCCAGAATAACACCATCAAGACGCTGGAGGCGGCCGTGGCGGAGGAACGCAAAAAGCTGGCTGAGGAGCAGAGACGCAAATACGACGGAGGTGTTTTCGCTTTCCCGCTGGCCTCCTACACCAGAATTTCGGAGCAGTACGGAAACCGGATCCACCCCATTTTGAAGGTTCCCCAGTTTCACAACGGAGTCGATATTGCCGCGCCCGGAGGAACGGCGATTTATGCCGCCTATAATGGAAAGGTGGTAGCCGCGGATTATAACAGCTCCATGGGCAATTATGTCATGATCGATCATGGGGACAGCCTGTATACGATTTATATGCACGCGTCCGCGCTCTATGTTTCCAAAGGCGCGGAGGTGACAAAGGGACAGAAGATAGCGGCGGTGGGAAGCACCGGACGTTCTACGGGAAACCATCTTCATTTCAGCGTCCGGCTGAATGGAAGCTATGTAAGCCCGTGGAATTATATCGGATAGATGGGAGAGAGTTTCGTGGACAGATCAGAAGAGGCAGAACGCAGTTTGCGTCCGGCGGAGGTTTCCGGGAAGGAAACAATCTGCGATGAGGGAAATGAAAAGAAGATACGCTCCAGATATTTCCGCAGCGGGGTTATCATGGGAGTGCTTACGGCGTCCCTTGTTGTGACCGCAGTCTGGGCGGGAAGGATGGCTTATCAGATTTTCAGAGTGCGTCAGGCGCAGGCTACCGCGGCGACGGAGGACGGGGAAGAAAAGGAGAGCGTGGTCAGCGGGGATACCATCCAGAAGATGAAGACCCTGGAGGAGGCCATCGACCAGTATTACTTTTACGGGGATGAGGTGTCCCAGGAGGAGCTTCAGGACGGCATCTACAAGGGGATGGTGAAGGCGCTGGGCGATCCCTACTCTGAGTATTACTCCCGGGAGGAGTTAGAGGATGCGGTGAACAGCAACCAGGGGATTTCCTACGGGATCGGCGCTTACATTTCCATGAGCAGGGATCTGAATCTGGCCATGATCAACGGGGTGATGGAGGGGTCTCCGGCCCAGGAGGCAGGCCTTGAGGAGGGGGATATCATCTATGAGGTGGACGGGGAGTCCACTCAGGGGATGAGCCTGACCCAGGTGGTGAGCCTTGTAAAGGGAAGAGAGGGAAGCACCGTACATCTGAGCATTTACCGGGAGGGCGAAAACGACTTCCTGGATATGGATATTAAAAGGTCAAAACAGATCGTGGCCACCACCGTGGAGAGCGGTATGCTGGAGGATACGGACGGCATCGGTTATCTGCGCATCCGGGAGTTTGACGGCGTGACAGTGGATCAGTATACGGAAGCCATGGCGGAGCTCAAAGAATATGGCATGAAGGGACTGATACTGGATCTTCGCAGTAATCCCGGCGGCGATCTGACGGCGGTGGTGGACATCGCGGGAAAGATCGTTCCCAAAGGTCTGATTGTCTACACGGAGGACAAATACGGCAAGAGAGTGGAATATACAAGGGATGACCCGTCGGAGATCAATATTCCGCTGGCGGTGCTGGTAAACGAATATTCGGCGAGCGCGTCGGAGATCCTGGCGGGGGCCATTCAGGATTACAATAAGGGAACGCTGATCGGCACCACCACCTTTGGAAAGGGGATTGTCCAGAAGATACACAGACTGGACGACGGCACGGCGGTGAAGCTGACCATCAGCGCCTACTTTACACCATCAGGGAGAAATATTCACGGAATCGGAATTGAGCCGGATATCGAGCTGGAATATGACGAGGAGGCCAGCGAGGCAGCCGGTATGGATAACCAGGTGGAGCGGGCCATTGAGGTGCTGGAAGGTAAGATCGGATAATACAGGAGGGACAGGTCGGATGACCTGTCCCTCTTAAAATGATGGGATAGTTCTAATTCTTTTTCACGAAGTGAAGCAGAATGCTGTTGTAGTCGCCGTGGAGCATAGGCTGGAGATAGCCGGCGTTCATGAGCATTTCTCCGGAGAAGGTCTGTTCGGTTCCCTCGAGCTGGTAGATTGCGCCAGGCTCCAGACCTTCCAGCCGCAGGCGTCTGGATTTGCGCATGGTCTCAAAACGAACCTGCACATAGGTTACGAGGCTTTCGCTCTTATCGGGGCTTACCACCTGCCAGCAGTCGTACATATTGTTTTCCTGGTAGGAGGCGATGCGGTAATAGTCCCCCTCGCGGACCACATCGTTGTATTTGTGATATTCCTTATTAAAGACGACCGCCTTTTCCTTGTCCTCCTCGGAGAGCTTCGTCAGATCCAGCTCGTAGCCGAAGGTTCCAGCCAGGGCGACATGAGCTCTCGTCTCCATGGGAGTGTTGCGCCCCACAGAATGGTTGGGACATACGCAGATATGTGCGCCCATGGAGCTGAGAGGGTAAAGCATGGCGGTACCCTCCTGAATGGAAAGACGCTCAATGGGATCCATGTCGTCGGAGGTCCAGATCTGCGGGCTGTAGTAGAGCATCCCGGCGTCAAAGCGTGCGCCTCCGCTGGAGCAGTTCTCAAGCAACAGGTCCGGGAAGTCGTTTAAAAGACGCTCCTGCATCTGGTACAGGCCAAGTACATACCGGTGAGAGAACTCGCCCATGTGCTCACGATCCAGGGCCAGGCTTCCCAGGTCCGTGAGAGAACGGTTCATATCCCATTTTACGTATTCGATATTGGCGCTGCGCAGGACTGCAGCCACGCTTTCATATACATAATCCACCACTTCCTGACGGGTTAAATCAAGCACATACTGGTGTCTTCCCATACTGGGCTCTCTGCCCTCCACCTGTATCGCCCAGTCGGGATGGGCGCGGAAAAGATCGGAATCAGGAGAAACCATCTCCGGCTCAAACCAGAGGCCAAATTTAAGCCCCACGCCGTTGATGCGCTCTGCCAGGGATTTCATACCGCCCTTTATCTTTTCCTCGTTTACCTGCCAGTCGCCCAGACCGCTTTCGTCGTTATCCCTCTTGCCAAACCATCCGTCGTCCAGCACAAGCATTTCGATACCGAGCTTTTTGGCTTCCTCCGCAATGGCAACCAGCTTTTCGGTGTCAAAATTAAAATAGGTAGCCTCCCAGTTGTTGACCAGGATCGGACGTTTGGAGTGGAGATATTTGCTGCGGATCAGATGGTTTTTGTACAGATTGTGGAAAGTTCTGGTCATCTGGCCAAGGCCCTTATCGGAGTATACCACAACGGCTTCGGGGGTCTCAAAGGAAGCGCCGGGATCCAGCACCCACTCGAAGGTGTCGGGGTGAAGCCCAAGACTCATCCGCACGCCGTCCTGATGATCCAGTTCGGTCTCGGCGATAAAGTTGCCGGAATAAACGAAATTCATGGCGTATACGTCGCCGCTCTTCTGATTGGTGCCGTTGGTAGTAAGAGCCATAAAGGGCTGTACCTGATGGCTGGACTCACCGCGCAGGGAGGATACAATGTGCTTTCCGATGGAGACTCTGCGCACGGCCGTGTGGCGCTCTCTGCCCCAGCAGCCATGGAGGGTGATCAGATCAAAATTTTCATCGTCCATATCCAGACAGGCGCTCAGGATTTTTTCAAGATACAGCTTCTGCGTCCCTTCATTGACCGCTACAACGCTGCGGATGATGGCGTCGGAGTCCTCGAAGGTGCTGTAGCGCAGGAGGATTTTCAGCCCGATCAGCCTATCCCGCAGGATGATTGTCAGAGTCTGCGCAGCTCCTGCGGGTTCCTTCCCGGCAAAGGTGGCGGGCATTCCCGTAAGGGCAGGTTTATCGTCCATGAGCTCATAGCCCTCATAGGCCAGCTCGCAGGTGTCGTATCCTCTTTCGTCTCTTACCTTCAGGCAGGTGTCCCGGAAATCACCCGTACCCCAGGCAGGATACTCGAAGCTGAAGCTGTCCATAAAGCCGATCTTGTTCTTTTTGTACAGGAAGTGATCCGCCTTCTCCCCCTGCGGAGCGCGGAGCAGATAAAGTCCGTCGCAGTCCTCCATCCTCGGTCCATAATACATGTGTCCCAGATATTTGTCCTTCACAACGCCCATAAGATAGGTGGTGTTGGGAGTGTTGATCTGAAAAATTTTCTTTTCGTCGCAAACCTTGATTGCCATTTTCATCCTCCATGAAATTCCAGTTAAAAGTTACAAAAAATATGACCAGACCGCCGGAAACCGAAAGGGATCACGCACGCTCTGATCATATTATACATCATATTGCAGGAAAAAACAGTATTTTCCTACAATTTATACAAACAATGTGCATCCCTGGAGCTTAAACTGTTCAATTTTGCGGTTGATATCCTCCACCGTCACATCCAGTCTGGCGGCAAGACACTCTTTGCACAGATACTGTGTGCTTCCCCGGTTGATAAACTTCCTGTAAGCGCCAATATCGTTGAAGGTAAGCTCCCTGCCGCATTTCATGCAGGCATTCATTACAGATTCACAATTTTTGCGCGAAGCACGGCACAGTCAAAAGCTTCCAGCTCCCGGATGAGGGTGGAATTTTTCACCCTGGAGGTTTCGCCGGTCCATACTTCCTTTGTCTCAAGGGTTTTCCCGGTGCTGAAGGGAAGGCCAAGCTCATCCAGATTCAGCCTGACGGAGGTCTTCTGATCGCTTAAGTTAAACAGCCCGATGGCCAGATCACCGTTCTCAAGCTGTCTGGAATACAGAAGAACGTCCTCTCTGGACCAGGTGCCAACCAGCTTCACCGGCTGACGGCAGGCTCTGTCCTGATTGATCCTGATCAGCTCCTCATTAAAAAGGATGTCCTTCGTGGCCTGATTCATATCGCGGATGTCACAGCCGATCATCAGAGGGGATCCCATGAAGGCCCAGATGGAGAAGTGGGTTTTGTACTGGGTGTCGTTACAGCCCTTCAAGCCCACGTTGCCCTTGCCATACATTCCCACTACCAGCATATCCATATCGTTAAAGCAGCCCACGCCGTTGTAGGGGTGAAGCTTTTCCTGCTGTCTGGTCAGATCCTTGATGGACTCCCAGGTGTCGAAGATATCGCCGGTGGAACGCCACATGGAGGCGCCGGTGGTCTTGATCCACTCGTGGGTCTCGTCGGTTCCCCAGGAGCAGGCGCTGAACAGGATGTCCCTGCCGCAGTTCTCAAGGGCAAGCCCCATGCGCTTGTACAGGTATTTCCCGTGAATGATGGGGCTGTGATAGCAGTAGTCGTATTTCAGAAAATCCACGCCCCACTCTGCGAAGGTCTCCGCATCGATAAATTCGTGCTCGAAGCTTCCGGGATACCCGGCGCAGGTCAGATTTCCGGCACAGGAGTACATGCCGAATTTAAGGCCTTTGGAGTGAACATAGTCCGCAACAGCCTTCATTCCGTTGGGGAATTTGGCGGGATCCGGGACCAGACGCTGGTTCTCGTCACGCTCCTTTAAGGACCAGCAGTCGTCGATTACCAGATAGTCGTAACCCTTTTCCGGAAGGCCGTTGGCGACCATGGCGTCGGCAGTCTCAAAGATCAGCTGCTCATTGATGTTTTCTCCGAAGGTGTTCCATGAGTTCCAGCCCATGGGGGGTGTTAATTTAACCATAAAATTCTCCTTTCCTATAACATAAGGTTTTTAATGTAGCGGATCGTATAGTCGATCCCCTTTTCGCCCAGCTCGCCGCGCCAGTTCTGGGAATGAGGCTCAATGCTCAGGCAGCCGTCGTACCCTTTGGCATACAGGACAGACATGAATGCGCCCCAGTTGGTCTGATCCAGCCCTGCGGGGGGATCGTCATAGCGCTCGCCGTCGATTACCAGCGAGCCCTTTATATGTACATGTAAAAAGCGGTCGCCCCAGTCCCTGGCCTCCTGTAAGTAGTCGCCTCCGGCATAAACGCAGTGGGAGGGGTCGTATTTGATATACAGATCCTTCAGATAACCGTGGATCAGGGTAAAAGCCATGGGGTCACAGACAAAGTTATTCCAACGGCAGTTGTAGGTGGAAATTTTTACGCCCTTCTCCCTGCCGTAGGCAATCAGTTTTTCAAAGTAGGAGATCGCCAGGGTGCAGTTCTCGTAATAGGAGAGCTCATCCACAAAGTTACAGCCGGTGATGTATACCCCGCAGCCCAGCCGGGCCGACGCGTCGATCAGCCTGCACTCCAGATTCAGCTCATCGGAGCAGATCCCCTCTTTGGAGATGCGCTCGCTCCCCCATCTTCCCACAGCGCCGATGGGCATCTGGTACCTTTCGCTTCTCTCCTTAATGGCGTCCAGATTCTCCAGAAACAGCTCTGCTCTGTCGTTCACATCCAGCTCTATAAAGGCCATTCCCCGCTCCTTCGCGTCCTGGAAGTCAGCCTCCTCGAACCATGCGATTCTGCCAAGTTTCATCATCTTTAAAGTCCTCCTTATCAGTGCTTTCCACCGGCGAAAGCCCGCAGCCGGTCGGAGCCGGCCCGAGGGCGGCTCCGATGGAAAAATTTAATCGAAATAAACGGCTTTTCCGGTTTCGCCGGATTCGTAGATGGCCTCCAGGATCCGGGTCACCACCATGGCCTGTCCGGGCTCCACCACCAAAGGCTCACCGTTTACCACAGCGTTGTAGAAAACCCTCTGCTCCACGTCGCTGGCGTCCTCACTCTTCCCGTCGTAGAAAGCCACGCCTCCGGCGTTTAAGTCAGGCTTTTCCACACACTGTCTGTTGTGGTTTACACGGTTGATGCGAAGACCATCCGACATATCCGCGCCGGCTTTTGTCCCGCAGAGTGTGGTCTGAGCTTCCCGCACGTCCAGACTGTTCAGAGCCCAGGAGGACTCAAGACAGATGGTTGCTCCGTTTTTCATTCTGATAAAGCCGAATGCGGAATCCTCTACGGTAAAGACCGAAGGATCCCAGTCGCCCCAGGCATTTCCGGTCTGTGTCTGGTCAGCCAGCTTGCGGTATACGGAGCCGACGACCATTTCGGGCTCGTAGTTGTCCATCATCCACAGCGTGAGATCCAGCGCGTGGGTGCCGATATCGATCAGGGGGCCGCCGCCCTGTTTCTCCGCATCCAGGAAAACGCCCCAGGTGGGAACCGCCCTCCTGCGGATGGCGTGAGCCTTTGCGTAATAGATTTCGCCCAGCTCGCCGTCCTGGCAGGCCTTTTTTAAATAGGAAGAATCCGCACGGTAACGATTTTGATAGCCGATGGTGAGAATTTTCCCGGTGCGCTCGGCGGCCTCCACCATGGCTTTGGCCTCCGCATAGGTCTTTGCCATGGGCTTTTCGCACATAACATGCTTTCCGGCTTCCAGCGCATCAATGCTAAGAGGAGCGTGGGCGCTGTTGGGCGTCAGTACGTATACGACCTCCACATCCTCCTTTAACAGCTCTTTGTAATCGGTAAAGACTTTCGCATCCTCTGTGCCGTACTCCTGCCTGGCTTTCTGCGCTCTCTCCTCGACCAGGTCGCAGAAGGCGACGATCTCAAAGTTTCCGTTTTTTTTCATAGCGGGAAGATGCTTTCCGTTGGCGATCCCGCCGCAGCCGATAATTCCAGCTCTGATTTTCCGCATATTGTTTTAACCTCCGTGTGTCATGTTATATGATGCTTTTCAGATAAGAAAAGCTGGTGCGCATATTTTCCATGGGTTCTCCGAAGGGATGATGGTCCTGTTCCACCACCAGCCATTTTGCGCCGCATGCGACGGCAGCTCTGGCGATGGCGGCAACGTCCAGCTCCCCTTCTCCCAGGGCCATCAGCTCCACACTGTCCCCGGAACGGCGGGAATCCTTCATATGTACCAGCGGGCAACGCCCCCGATATTTTTCGAGATACGCCACGGGGCTCTCTCCGCCGTTGGCAACCCAGCAGGTGTCCAGCTCGGTCTGGATGGTATCCGCGTCCAGTGCCTGATAGAACTCGTCTAACAGATACGTCCCGGCGGGTGTCTTCTCAAATTCGAAGCTGTGGTTATGATAGAGAAGAACCATTCCGTTTTCCGCGCAGCAGGTGGAGAGCTTTCTGATAAAGGCGCAGGTTTCCTGGAATTTTTCACCTCCGAAATGCCGGTCTGTTTTCAGGGCGGGGATTCCGATATAGCTGCAGCCAATGGTGCGGTAGTCCTGGACGGTTCCCTCCAGATCCTCCAGAAACAGATCGATGCCCACATGGGCGCTGACGGCTTCAAGGCCTGTCTCCTTCAGAGTGTCTCTCACCTCCGTTGGAGTAAGTCCGTACAAACCGGCCAGCTCCACGCCCTCATAGCCGATTTCGCGCAGACCTTCCATGGTTTTTCTGAAATCTGCCTGGGCCAGCTCCCGCACGGAATAGACCTGTGCGGCGATTTTTACATTACTCATAATTTCCCTCGTTTCTGTGCAGTTTCCTGCATATATCAGGTTTGCTCACGCCCTGCAGATTCAGAGCTGCAAATCTGCACAATATGATATTAAAGTATTTCCTTAACGACCTCTCCGCTTTCGGCAGATCTGGCGATGGCCTCCATCAGCTTCATAACCCTCATGACCTCGGGCAGCTTAATCCGGCTTTCCTCCCGGCCCTCTAAGACGGCCATCACATTCAGATAAAACTCCCTCACATCGCTTCTGGCTTTGGGCAGCTCTTCGGTGAAAATACTGTCGTCCCGTCTCGGGGCCATGGTCTTGGTCAGCCCGGCCGCGGTGATCACCGGCATGACATCCTTCTCATCCACGCCGGAGGCCCGCACGATCCTTCCGCTCAAATCCCAGTCCTCGATAACGGCGGTCCCGTCGGTTCCCAGCACGTACCATCTGGGCAGGGAGATAAAGTTACTGGTGCCCACCTCCACCAGGGCGCGGACGTTGTTCTCAAATAGAAGCTCCGCAGAGAATCCATCGTCCACAAGCTGATTGGTCACGTGGGTCCAGGTAGCGTACACACTGCGGATGGAGACGCCCGGAAAGAGCAGGAGCATCTGGTCTAAAAGATGTACGCCCCAGTCCAGGATCATTCCGCCGCCATGCTCCTTTTCCTGACGCCAGTCTCCGGGGATCCCCCTGGAGCCGTGTACTCTGGATTCCACGCGGAATAACTCTCCCAGCCTGCCCTCCTTAAGAATGTTTCGAACCGTCAGGAAATCCTCGTCCCAGCGCCTGTTCTGGTGAACGGTGAGGAAACGCCCGGTCCGGGTGGAGGCCTCCATCATTTCCTGTAAATCGGCAGAGCTTAAGGTGACGGGCTTTTCGCTGATCACGTTTTTGCCGGCCTCCATTGCCGCGATGGCAACAGGCTTATGCACATCGTTGGGGGTGGCGATCAGCACCAGGTCGGTTTCGGGATCGGCCAGAAGATCCTCAAGGCTTTCGTACACATGAAGCCCCTTCTGGTTTGCAACTGCTCTTCTCTCCTCTTTGATATCCCAGATTCCGGCAATCTCCAGATCGTCGATGGTCTGAATTTCCTTATGATGCCAGCCGGCCATTCCTCCAAAGCCGACTATGGCCATTTTGTGTTTCATGATTATCAGGATACTCCTTTCAATAGTTTCATTTGAAGCGCGCCCGCTGAGGGGGACGAACCCCGGCGCGTCAGAGATCGGCTATGCCCAGTACATGGCTCCTCTCTCCTCGTAGATCAGCACGTTTTTCAGGAAGCTGATGGCCTTCTCAAGGCCTTCTCTGCCGGACATCAGGCCGTCCTCGTGTTCGATGCTGATGGCATAGTCATAGCCCACCATGCGGAGCTGGGAGATGATATTCTTCCAGTAGTCCTCCCCGTGTCCATAGCCCACCGTGCGGAAGATCCAGGAGCGCTCCAGCTCCTCTCCATAATGGGTGGTATCCAGAACGCCGTTGACGGATGTGTTCCTTTCGTCGATTCCCGTATCCTTTGCGTGGAAATGGAAAATGGCGTTTTCCTTTCCGAGCTCGCGGATAGAAACGCAGGGATCCATTCCCTGCCAGATCAGATGGCTGGGATCAAAATTGGCGCCGATTTGAGGGCCGACTGCATGGCGGAGCTTTAAGAGGCTTTTGGTGTTGTATACGCAGAAGCCGGGGTGGAGCTCCAGAGCGATTCTGGAAACGCCGTGGGCCTCGGCAAAGGCGACCTTCTCTTTCCAGTAGGGGATCAGAACCTCGTTCCACTGGTATTCCAGAATTTCGGAAAAATCATCCGGCCAGGGGCAGGTAACCCAGTTGGGGGTTTTGTCCTGTCTGCTTCCTCCCGGACAGCCGGAGAAGGTGTTGACCACGGGAACGCCGAGCTTTTCTGCAAGCAGGATGGCGTTTGTGAAATCCGTTTCATACTTTTCTGCTACTGCGGGATCAGGGTGAACCATGTTTCCGTGGCTGCTGAGCGCGCTGATCTCCAGATGGTATCTGCTTAAGGTATCCACAAAGGCCTGTCTTTTTCCTTCGTCTGCAAGGAGCTCCGCCGCGTCGCAGTGGGCTTTTCCGGGAAATCCGCCGCAGCCGATCTCCACCATCTGAACGCCTCTCTCCGACAGGAATTTACATGCCTCGTCAAAGGGAAGATCACCTAATGCTACCGTCAATGTACCTAATTTCATCACAATTCCTCCGTTTTCATTGTAGATATTCTATAATTGTATTATAAAAAAAACAACAGAAAAAGATAGTTTCTTTCTGCTGTTTACACATACGATTCTGCTATTATTTTTTTAATATTTCGGAGGGATTACAGCCGTAATAACGGCGGAACTGCCGTCCGAAATGGTTGTAATCCGTAAATCCCACGCTTTCCGCAATTTCAGCCACTGTTCCCTCCTTTCGCTTTAACAGGTTCATGGCCTTTTTGATCCGGATCTCATTGATGTACTGCAGGGGCGGCATATCCATGCTCTCCTTGAACAGATGATTAAATCTGTCCTCGCTCAGGTGGATCACGTCGGCCAGCTCTCTGTTGGAGATCTGTCTGGTATAATTGGCCTGGATGTAATTGAGCACCGTGTTCAGCCTCTCAAGCTGCTTTTTCCGTTTGGAGTCCTCCTGCTCGGAGACGATTCTCACCGCATATCTGCGCACCAGATACGCGATCAGCTTCATCAGCTCCCCCTTGCAGACCAGGCGGTAGCCGATCTCCTGGCCCTGGTATTCCCGGTAGATGGTGGACATGATGGCGTTGATGGTTTCGTCCCGTTCCACCAGGGACTGGAAAATCAGGTTTCCCTCCGCGATCTCCCGGGAAAAGGCTTCCATCTCAAAGATGATCACCATGACCTTGATGGGATTTCCGTCACAGTAGCCGGCGTGGAGCTCATTGCTGTTGACAATGATCAGACTGCCCTTTTCAACCCAGAATTCCTGCTGGTTGAGACATAACAGCGTCCGGCCCTCCAGGACATAGTGGAGCTCGATATGCTCGTGCCAGTGCTGGGGGAAATACCAGGATTTACGGCTGGTGGAATCGATATGCATCTGTACCGGAAATTCCGGATCGCTGATCACTTTCTGTTCATATAAGTAATTGAGGGATTGCATGGGCCTGTCCTTTCTGTTGCACATAGTATAGCAGAATGGAGGGGGTTTGTCTAATGCTGCGGGGGAAGGAGAGTCCTTGTAAAATCCGCCTCCGCAGGATATAATAAATTCAGCGTTTATTATACAGGAAAGAAGGAATACCTGATGCAGATAGCCGGTTTTCAGAACAGTACCTCCGTATCCCTCCCTGTCCGTATCTTTTTTGGCGGGCATGAGCAGACTTCGCCCTCCCATGCCTGCGGGCCGGGAGTGTGGCCTCATTATCTGCTGCACTATGTGCTTGCCGGAAAGGGGACGTTTACCAGTGCGGGCCGTACATGGAAGCTGAACGCGGGGGATGCCTTTCTCATCATTCCGGGAGTGATTTCCAGCTATCAGGCCAGCGAGGAAAATCCCTGGGAGTATTGCTGGATCGGGTTTGACGGGCGGGATGCCAGGGACACGCTTAAGGCCTGCGGGCTCAATGCGGAGAGTCCGGTTTATTCCGCCTGTGCCGGTTCGGCTGAGATCGGCGCAGGCGCAGCCCGCTCTGGTTCGGGAGAGCGCAGGGAAGGAAATGTGTCCGCAAATGAGAGCAGGGAGATCGGGCAGGTGCTGCTCTCTATCAATGAGCTGCTTGTGGAGGATCCGGAGAACGTCTATTTGCAGCTCTCTCTCCTCTACCGTTTCTTCGCCCTGATATCGCCCCCCAGGACCAGAGTTCAGAAGGATTCAATCGGTTATCTCCAGAAGGCCATAGACTATATACAGAACAACTACGCCTACGACATTAAGATCCGGGACGTGGCCAGACATGTGGGAATCGACCGCACCTACCTGTACAAGCTTTTCTGCCAGGAGGTGGGGACTTCTCCCCAGCAGTATCTGATCAGCTACCGGCTCTCCGTGGCCAAGCAGATGCTCTCCTCCACCAGTCTGCGGGTTTCGGAGATCGCCTACTCCTGCGGCTTTGTGGACAGTACCTCCTTCTGTCACCAGTTTCGGGGACAGTTTCTGATGACGCCCTCCCAGTTCCGCAAGGCGCCCGGGGGACGGCCGGTGGGAGCGTGAGGGGGACGGACAGGAAATCAGATGCGGCCGTTGATACCGTAGCAGGAAAGGAATATTTTTATGAGCGAGACGATCGTTACCCTGAAAAAGGGGGAGGGCCGCACTGTAAAGTCAGGCGGCATGTGGATTTTTGACAATGAAATAGAGAGTGTGACGGGAGACTTCGTCAACGGGGATATGGTGACGGTGCATGATTTTGACGGTTATCCTCTGGGAAAGGGCTTTATGAACCGCAATTCCAGAATCAGGATCCGGCTTATGACCAGAAATGCGCATCAGGAGATAGACAGGGAGTTTCTGCGCGGGAGAGTGAGGGACGCCTGGGAGTACCGCAAAAGGACGGTGGACACGCACAGCTGCCGGATCATTTTCGGGGAGGCGGATTTTCTGCCGGGGCTGGTGGTGGACCGGTTTTCGGATGTGCTGGTGGTGGAATCCCTGGCCCTGGGCATCGACCGGCTAAAGGAAACCATACTGGAGCTTTTAAAGGAAGAGCTTCGAAGGGACGGGATCTCCATAAGAGGCGTGTACGAGCGCAGCGATGCAAAGGTTCGTGAGAATGAGGGGATGGAGCGCTTCAAGGGGTTCCTGGGGGAAGCGTTTGATACCAGCGTGGAGATTGAGGAAAACGGGGTGAAATACCTTGTGGACGTGAAGGATGGACAGAAAACCGGCTTTTTCCTGGATCAGAAGTATAACCGGCTGGCCATACGGAGACTGTGCAGGGACGCCAGGGTGCTGGACTGCTTTACCCATACGGGCTCCTTTGCCTTAAATGCCGCGATTGCCGGAGCCCGGGAGGTGATCGGGGTGGACGCCTCGGAAACGGCCGTGGAACAGGCCCGCAGAAACGCCGTCTTAAACGGCCTGGAGGAGCGGGTGAGCTTCTGGCGCCGGGATGTCTTTGAACTGCTTCCCGAGCTGGAAGCGGGAGGGGAGAAGTTTGACCTGGTGATCCTGGATCCCCCGGCCTTCACCAAATCCCGCAGCTCTGTAAAGAATGCGACGAAGGGGTATCGGGAGATCAACCTGCGCGCCATGAGGCTGGTGAGGGACGGCGGGTTTCTGGCCACCTGCACCTGCTCGCATTTTATGACGTATGAGCTGTTTATCCAGACCCTGCATCAGGCGGCCCGCAGCGCCCATAAGCGCATCAGACAGGCAGAGTTCCGGACACAGGCCCCCGACCATCCGATTCTGTGGGAGGCGGAGGAGTCTTCTTATTTAAAATTTTACATTTTTCAGGTCTGCGAGGAGAAGTAAACGAGCCCTGCTCCGCCCGCCGCCTCCATCGCGATCCCGCATACCACTCCCACCACATAAAGCAGCAGGGCGATCCGCAGGTTTTCCCGGAGATTGTCGTTAACCTTAAAGAGCACTAAAAGCCCGACGCCGGAGCCTGCCAGCAATCCTGCCAGCATGGAGCCGGCGCTTAACATTCCGGAAAGGAAGAGTCTGGTCAGAAGCACGGAGGAGGCGCAGTTGGGGATCAGTCCGATCAGCCCGGCAAAGAGCGGCCCCAGAAGGGTTCTGCCGCACAGAAGGGTCTCAAGCCGCTCCTGTCCGGCCGCCTCCACCAGCAGATTCAGAAGAAAGGAAATGCCCAGGATGAACACAAAAATCTGAACCGTGTGGCGCAGCGCAGAGGAGAGGATCCGTCCCTCGCCGCAGTGACAGTGCTGGTGATCGCACAGGCGCTCTATGCGCATTTCGTCCCCCCTGCTTCCGATGCGGTCTCGCAGCAGCAGGTCCGTGAGAAAGCCTGCGCAGATGCCAATAACCGCCTTTGCGGCCAGAATTTTCAGGATCAGGCCCAGGGGCGCCTGCTCGGAGATCAGCACGGGGAGCATCTCATCGGAGGTGGATAAGAACACGGCTATCAGCGTTCCGGGAGTGATAATCCGTCCTGCGTACAGATTGGCAGCCGCGGCGGAGAAGCCGCACTGGGGGGCGACGCCCATGAGCCCGCCTATGGCAGGGCCCCATTTCCCGGATTTTTTCATGACCTGGCGGGATTTTTCGCTGGTTTTATGTTCGATATACTCCATCACCAGATAGGTGACGAAGAGGAACGGAAGCAGCCGGATCCCGTCCAGTAAGGTGTCCTGTGCGACAGGCAGTATCATATCATTTACTCCTCATAAAACTTGTCTGCGGCGTCAGATCTGTTATTGCGGCAGGGAGCGCCGGGGCCCTGCGCCGTTATCCCAGCTTTCCGTGGAAAAACTGTGCGATTCGCTGCCAGAGCTCTCTCTGGAAAAACTGACGGTCGGCGTGGTCGGCTCCCTCGATGGCAACCAGCGTCACATCGCATCCTGCCGCCTCCAGCTTATCGTGCAGAATTTCTCCCTGGGCAAAGGGAACCGTGTGGTCATTGATTCCGTGGAGGATCATAAAGGGCGGCGCATCCGGGGACACATACGACACGGGACATGCCTTTTGCGCTTCTTTACGGTTGAGCATCACATTTCCTCCCATCATCAGGGACTCCGGCGAAGCGGCGGCCTCCAGGGGCGAGGGATAGGGGAAGGTGGTCACATCCGTGGGCGGATACCAGGGGCAGGCGGCCTGCACCCGGCTCGAATACTCTGTGTAGCTTCCCACATCAAGGGCGGGATCGTCTGCCAGCGCGGCCATGGCGGTGAGATGGCCGCCTGCGGATTCGCCCATAACGCCGAAATGCTCCGGGTCGATCCGGTAGCGTTCACTGTGCGCGCGCAGATACCGGATTGCCGATTTGATATCCACAAGCTGGGCCGGATAGACGGCTTCATTGCTGGTGCGGTATTCTGCGCTTGCCACGACGAATCCCTCCCGGGCCAGTCCGGCCAGATAAGCCAGATGGGCGGACCTGTCCATCTGCAGCCATGCGCCGCCGCAGATCCATACGATGCAGGGATAAGTTTTTTCCGGATCCTCCGGATAGATGATATCCATCTTCAAATCCCTTCTGGTATGCCCAAACCATGCGTCCACCTGGGAAAAGGTAACGCCTGTGGTGGCAAAATAAGACGGTTCCGTCACGTTGATGTTGATTGTTTCGCGCATACGCTCATCCTCCTGTTCTGAATTGTTATAAAAAAAGCACCATCCCCAAGGCGCATACGTCCTCAAAAATGGTACTCGCGTGCGCCTTCAGGGGCTCGAACCCTGGACACCCTGATTAAGAGTCAGGTGCTCTACCAACTGAGCTAAAGGCGCGAAAGATTTATCGAATGATTCATTTACAACGCATTTGTTATTATAGTATAATGTCTTTTGGTTTGCAAGTATTTTTTAAAAAAATTTTTAAGAAATAAATAACTTTTTTAATCACTTCCTGATTTATATCCATGGTAACATGCGCGAAGTCAGGCGGCAGGATGGATGAGGATCGAAAGGAGCAGGAAAAATGATATTTGACACGCACGCCCATTATGACGACGAGGCATTCGACGGGGACAGGAAAACACTGCTTGCGAGTATGCCGGAGAACGGAGTGGGGTGTATTGTGGATGTGGGGGCCAGCATGGAATCCTGCCGCAGGGTGCTCGGGCTGACGGAGGAATATCCGTTTATCTACGGGGCGATCGGAGTGCATCCCTCAGAGACGGAAAAGCTTACGGAGCAGGACATGCAGTGGCTGAGGGAAAAGGCTGCGGCGCCGAAGGTGGTGGCCATCGGGGAGATCGGCCTGGATTACCACTGGTCCACGCCGGAGAGGGATATCCAGAAAAAATGGTTTGAAAGACAACTGGCGCTGGCGTCGCAGGTGCGGCTTCCGGTTATCATTCATTCCAGGGACGCCGCCAGGGATACCCTGGAGATCCTTAAGGGCTGGCAGAAGGATAAGACCAGGGGAGTTATTCACTGCTTTGCCTACACCAGGGAAGTGGCCCGGGAGTATCTGGACATGGATTATTATTTTGGGATCGGGGGCGTTCTCACCTTTAAGAATGCCAGAAGACTCCTGGAGGCGGCGGAGTATATTCCCCTGAACAGGATCCTGCTGGAGACGGACTGCCCCTACCTTGCGCCGGAGCCTTACCGGGGAAGGCGCAACCAGTCCGTCTGGCTCGACTTCGTGGCCGGGAAGCTGGCGCAGATTAAGGGGGTCACGAAGCGGCAGGCGCTGGAGCAGACCTGGCAGAACGGGGTGGACTTTTACGGGATTTCCGATCCTGCGTCGCAGAAATGAGCGGGCGCCCGGGAGACGGCGCACAGAAAGCAGGCCTGGCGGCTCCGGGACGGATACGGAGCCGGAAGGGACATAAGACCTGGAAGGGAAAGGAGAATACAGATGGCATATCTGGGCACGCCCACGGCGACGGCGGAGATCATCCGGAAATATGGATTCGGCTTTCAGAAAAAATACGGACAGAACTTTCTCATCGACGCCAATATTTTAAGAAAGATCGTGTCCTCGGCGGGGATTACCGACAGGGATTTTGTGATAGAGATCGGTCCGGGTATCGGCGCGCTGACCCAGTACCTGGCGGAGAGCGCCGGCCGGGTGGTCGCGGTGGAGATCGACAGAAAGCTGATTCCCATACTGGAGGAGACGCTCTCTGAATATGACAATGTGACGGTTCTGAACGAGGATATTCTGAAGGTGGATATCGCCGGGCTGGCCGGAGAAAATAACAATGGGCAGACGTTTAAGGTGGTGGCAAATCTTCCTTATTATATTACCACTCCCATCATCATGGGGCTGTTTGAAAGTCATGCGCCCATTTCCGACATGACCGTCATGGTGCAGAAGGAGGTGGCCGAGCGGATGCAGGCGGGCCCCGGGAGCAAGGATTATGGAACCTTAAGCCTTGCGGTGCAGTATTACTCGAGGCCGGAGATTGTGATGAATGTGCCGCCCTCCTGCTTCATGCCAAGGCCGGGCGTGGGAAGCGCTGTGATCCGCCTTGCCAGGCTCAGGGACAGGCCGGTGGAGGCGGGGGATGAGCGGATGCTCTTTTCCATCATCCGGGCGGCCTTCAATCAGCGCAGGAAAACGCTGGCCAATGCACTGGCCAATGCCCCCGGCCTTACGGGAGAAGGCGGGAGGACGCTTCCGCTGACCAGAGAAGAGGTGCATGACGTGCTGGATAAAATGGGCCTTAGCCGTACGATCAGGGGAGAGGCCCTGAATCTGGAGCAATTTGCCGAATTTTCCCGAAATTGTATTTTACACAGCAAAAATCATATGGTAAACTTAACAGATGATAATAGGACATTTATGCCATAAAAAAGACGTATGAGGTGGCGGCCTTGGATAAATATGAGTACAAAGTACGTGCGGATGAAATAAAATCACTGATCGCGGAAGGCAGATACGCGGACGCCGTGAAGATTGCGGACAGCATTGACTGGCGGCGCGTCAAGAGCACCATGATGCTCTGTACCATCAGCGATCTGTATAAGATCAACAGAAGATATGAGGACAGCCGGGATATTCTCCTGCTTGCCTATGAACGGCACGCCGGCGGCCGGCTGATCGTCTATTCTCTGTGTGAGTTATCCATCAAGCTGGGCGAGTACGTGCAGGCGATAGAGTATTACAAGGAATTTGTACACCTGGCTCCCAAAGACAGCGGGAGATATGTGCTGCAATACAAGCTGTACGAGGCGCAGGAGGTGAGCCTTGAGGAGAGGATTGAGGTGCTCGAGGAGCTCAAGAAGCGGGATTACCGCGAAAAATGGGCTTATGAGCTGGCCTATCTCTATCACAGGGTTGGACTTGAGTCCAAATGTGTCGAAGAGTGTAACGAGATGGCCCTCTGGTTCGGGGAGGGCCGCTATGTGGTGAAGGCGCTGGAGCTTAAGATGCTTCATGAACCCTTAAGCGAGGAGCAGCAGACCAGATATGAGCAGATGAAGCAGGGAGGAGGCTTTATCACCTCCGATTTTGCGGCGGATCAGAAAGCAATCCAGGAGGCTGCGGAGCAGGTTCCCGACGAGGAGGAAGAGGACGACGAGTTCAGCCTGGAGGAGAACATCCTGACAGACGATACCCAGGAGGTGCCGGGAAAAGAGGAGCTCGATATCCAGGTAAAGACCGTGGATGTAAGTCAGTACAATACCATGAATCTCCAGAAGGAGCTGGCGGAGAGCATGAAGGAGATTCTGGATGAGCATAAAAGGCCGGAGTCTTCCGGACAGGAGGCAGGAGCCGGCGAGAGCGGATCGGACGCTTCTGCAGGGCAGGCGGGGGAGAATCTGAAGGGATCCGGAGCTTTTGAAAAAACCGGGGAGCGCAGAGCCCGGGAGAAAAACGCACCGGCCAGCGCAGCGGATCAGATCATGAACGGACAGGAGCGGCCTGCCCGGCAGGCGGATCGTCAGAAAACCCAGGTATACGAGCCGGTGAAGGGGTATGACGAGCGTATGCCGGAGGGGCCCTCCTCGCAGGAACAAAAGCAGGAGTCCAGGACTGCGCCCCGGTTAAGGCCGCAGAATTTTGCTGGCAGCAATTCCGCCGAGGAGGTATTTTTCGGGAACACGGAGGAGGTCAATATCCAGGACGTGGTGTCCGAGCTGGCGGAGCGGAACGGAACCAGGACGCTGTTTACCCCCATCGGGGAACAGGCCGGCGGGCCGGAGGAATCCGGGCAGGGAAGGGAAGCGGCGGCCGGCGCGGATCCGGCCCTGAGCAACACCGGGGTGATCAGAACCTTTCATAAGCCCTCCGGCTACGATAATATCCTCACCCAGGAATATGACGGACAGCTTTCGCTGGTGGTTCCCGAGCAGGAGAGGATCGAGAAGCAGATCACCGGTCAGCTCAGCATAGACGATGTGATGGCCGAATGGGAAAAGATGAAGCAGGACAATGAGCGCAGGCGGATGGAGGAGATTCGGAAGCGTGTGCATCAGCAGACCGACACCCTTTTTGCGGATTTCGACGAGGCCACCAAATCGGGACTTCTGGAGGAGCTGGAAAAGGCCATGGTCACCGCCGCCATAAAGGAGGAAAAGCTCAAAATCGCAAAGGAGCGTCTGGGGATCCTGCGGGCGGTTGACAGAAACCGAAAGGCGGAGCCGGCGGGAGAGGAAGAGGAGACGGGGCAGACCGCGGATATGCCGCAGGAAGAGACGACGAATACGTCGATGAATATATCGACGGCGAAAACGCCGGCAGCGAAAGCGCCCACGCAGAAGGAGCCGTCCGACGGAGGAGAGCCCGGACAGATAAGGGAGGAATCCCTCTGGACGAAGGAGAACCTGACGCTGGAGGAGCTGGAGGAGAAGCTCTGGCAGCAGGAGGAAGCGCGTGCGGCGATGGAAAAAGAGGCGGAAGGAGCCGGAGATGAGGCGGAGGACGACGAAGTCCGGGTAGCCGATTCCGGCGAACTGCAGGAGGCAGAGCAGGAGCCGGAGGAGAAGCCCAGGGGAAGGAAGATTTCCTTCAGAAAGCCCGCGCAGGAGAAAAATTCCTCCGAAAAAGCAGCCGCTGAAAAGCCTGCGGAACGGGAAGGCACCAGGGAGGAGGAGAGCGAGGAAAAACACGCCTCCAGGGAGATGACCAACGGGGAAAGGGAGATGTTCGCCCCCTTTATCCATCATAAGCGCACCAGAAGGCAGATCGTGGATACGATCGATAATATCAGCATGGCTTCCTACACCGGGAATGTGATCATTACGGGGGAGGAGGGAACGGGAACCATAGCCCTTGCAAAGTTGCTGGTAAAGGAGGTACAGCTCTCGGACAGCAATTTTTCCGGCAAGGTGGCGAAGATTTCCGGAAGCACCATGAACAGGAAGGATGTCCCGGCCACTCTGGGCAAGCTTTCCGGGGGAGCGCTTATCGTGGAGTCCGCGTCAGCCATGAAGAAGGCGGCCATGGAACAGCTTCTGGATACGCTGAACCAGGAGGGGAAAGGCCTGATCGTCCTTTTGGAGGATACAAAGGCGGCCATGGAGGAGCTTGTCGGCGCGTATCCGGAGATATCGGAGGTCTTTAATCTCAGAGTGGACGTGGAGGCCCTGGACGACCAGACGCTTGTCAAATATGCGCGCAAATACGCACTGGAACAGGAGTATGCCATCGATGAGCTGGGGGTACTGGCGCTGCACACCAGGATCGCGGACATGCAGACCAGCGACCATGAGGTCACGCTGACGGAGATCGAGGAGCTGGTGGATGAGGCCATCTACTATGCGGACAAAAAGACGCCGAAGCACTTTTTCGACGTGCTGTTGGGAAAGCGGTATGACGAGGAGGACATGATCGTTCTCCGGGAAAATGATTTTATGCACTACTGAATTTTGGGGGTTGAAGGCAATGGAAGCAAAGAGAACAGAGGGAGAAGTATTTATTTCGGAGGCAGACCAGTACCTGTTTGCCCAGGGGACGCACTATGACATTTACAAAAAGCTTGGAGCGCATCCAAGCGTTCAGGATGGAAAAAAGGGCATGTTTTTCGGCGTGTGGGCGCCCAATGCGGCCAGCGTCCATGTGATCGGAACCTTTAATGGGTGGGACGAAACGGCTCATCCCATGACCAGGCTCGGGCCCGGAGGGATCCATACCGTGTTTATCCCGGGAGTGGGGGTGCATGAGCTCTACAAGTTTATGATCACAACTCCTTCCGGGGAAAAGCTCTATAAGGCGGATCCCTTTGCAAACAGCGCGGAGCTGCGCCCCGGGACGGCCTCCCGGACGGCGGATATTTCCGTTTTTTCCTGGTCGGACGACGTGTGGATGAAGGAGCGCGGCGAGAAGGATTACCGCAAAGAGCCGGTTGCCATTTACGAGTGCCATATCGGTTCCTGGATGTGCCATCCAAGGCCGGAGGAGGCGAGATTTTACAATTACCGGGAGTTTGCGGACCGGATTGTGGAGTATTTAAAGGAGATGAAGTACACTCATATCGAGCTGATGGGGATCGCGGAGCATCCCTTCGACGGCTCCTGGGGCTATCAGGTGACGGGATACTATGCGCCCACCTCCCGCTACGGCGAGCCGGAGGATTTCATGTACCTTGTCAATAAGCTGCACAGGAATAAGATTGGCGTGATCCTTGACTGGGTTCCGGCCCATTTCGCCACGGATGCCCACGGTCTTGGAAGGTTTGACGGTCAGTGTATTTTTGAGGATCCGGATCCCCGAAAGGGCGAGCATCCCGACTGGGGGACAAAGATTTTTAACTATGGAAAGACCGAGGTCAAAAACTTTCTGATCGCCAACGTGCTCTACTGGATCAAAGAGTTCCATGTGGACGGGATCCGGGTGGACGCGGTGGCTTCCATGCTTTATCTGGACTACGGGAAGAAGGACGGGCAGTGGGTGGCCAACAGGTACGGGGGAAACAAAAATCTGGAGGCCATTGAGTTCTTTAAGCATTTAAATTCCGTGGTGCTGGGTACATATCCGGGATTTCTGACCATAGCGGAGGAATCCACCGCGTGGCCGAAGGTGACAGGAAGCGTGGAGGAGGACGGCCTGGGATTCTCCTTCAAGTGGAATATGGGATGGATGCATGATTTCTGCGAGTACATGAAGCTGGATCCCTATTTCCGGAAGAACAATCACTACGCCCTTACCTTTGCCATGTCCTACAATGAATATGAGAACTATATCCTGCCCCTCTCCCACGACGAGGTGGTGCATCTGAAATGCTCCATGGTGAACAAGATGCCGGGATACCAGATCGATAAATATGCGAATCTGCGCTGCGGCTACGCCTATATGTTTGGCCATGCGGGCAAGAAGCTTCTGTTCATGGGCCAGGACTTCGGGCAGGAGCGGGAATGGAGCGAGGAGAGGGAGCTGGACTGGTATCTGCTGGGAGAGGATCTCAACAGGGGTCTCCACGAATACATGAAGGAGCTTTTGAAGATTTACCGGAAGTATCCCTGCATGTATGAGTTCGACAACTGCTGGGACGGGTTTGAATGGCTCAACTGCGACGACAGGGACAGGAGCACCTACAGCTTTTTCAGGAAATCCTCCAGTGGCAAAAACAACCTTCTCTTTATCATCAACATGACGCCCATCGCGTGGGAGAATTACAGGCTGGGCGTACCAAAAAAGAAAAAATATAAACTCCTTTTAAACAGCGCCGAGGAGAGGTTCGGGGGAGCGGGGGGAGAGATCCCGAAGGAGATCACAGCCGTCAAAGGCCAGTGCGATTACAGGGATTACAGTATCACGCTGGATCTTCCGCCCTACAGCGCCGCCATATTTGTTTTCTGAGCGCGGTTAAGAAAAAGATTGTATATGCCGAAATAAAGGGTGAATGCTCCTGCATTCATCCTTTTTTACAATTAGCTGGCCGCGAAGCGCGGCAGCGTCTGTCAGTTTCAGAGAAATGAGAGATGGTATGAACATTCTGGTCGAAAGCGCCGGGATAAAGGGCGCTCATGGATATATAAATACGGGAAGGGAGACGGCTCCGCACGCAGCCCCGCAGGAAACGGCAAGGTCTGGTGCGGGCGGTTTTGTGATGGACATTTCCGGCACGTCGGCGGATGAGGGCGCCTATGCGGGGCATGGACGGAGCGTGGAGGAGCTGGTCCGGCAGGTTGAGCAGGAGGATGTGACGGCGCGCCGTAACTATATGGCGGTGATGGCCGGATCCATGTCCGACGAGGATTTCGCCAGGCTCCAGAAGGAAGGCTTTCACCCCGGCAGTACGGATATTGAGACGGTGGTCACCATTGTGGACAGGATAAAGGTGGCTCTGGCCAGGGGCGGGACGCAGGTGGCGGGCTATACGGATACGGTCAGCGACGGGGCCCTTGAGGAGATCGCGGGAAGCGAAGCCTTTGCCAGAGAGCTGAAAAAGCAGTTTGAGGAGAAGAACGTTCCTCTCACGCAGGAGAACATCGCTTCCGTCATGGAGGCGTGGAAGCTGCTGAGTCAGGCGGGGGAACTCACCGACGGCAGCGTGAAATATATGGTGGAAAATAATCTGACGCCTGATGCGGAGAATCTCTACACGGCGAAATATTCCTCCGCCGCAGATGCGGACCGTCAGGGAAGAGGCTATTACGCGGCGGGAGGCGTGGCGGGGTACTATGCCAGGAAGCCGGAGGAGATCGACTTTGACGGGCTCAGGCCTCAGATGGAGAAGGTGATCAGACAGGCGGGCTGTCCGGTGTCTCAGGAAACCCTGGAGGACGCCAGGTGGTTGGTGGAGAAGGGGGTTCCCTTAAATGAGGACACTTTTTCTCTGTTACAGCAGATCAGGGACCATTCCTTTCCGGTGAGTGCGGAGGATTTCCTTTCGTCTGCGGCCTGCGGCCTGGCGGACGGAATCAATCCGGCGAGGGCCGATCTGGGAAGGAAGGAGACGTATGTAGAGCGCGCCCTCTCCATCATGGAACAGACCGCTTCCGTCACAGCCCGGGCGGTGGATATCATTGTAGCCAGGGATTTACCTCTTACTCTGAGGAATCTGTTCGCAGCCCAGGGTGAGCTTTCGGCGGGGGGAAGGACAGATTACCGTTCCCATACCTCCGGGAGGCGTGGCGGGGTACTATGCCAGGAAGCCGGAGGAGATCGACTTTGACGGGCTCAGGCCTCAGATGGAGAAGGTGATCAGACAGGCGGGCTGTCCGGTGTCTCAGGAAACCCTGGAGGACGCCAGGTGGTTGGTGGAGAAGGGGGTTCCCTTAAATGAGGACACTTTTTCTCTGTTACAGCAGATCAGGGACCATTCCTTTCCGGTGAGTGCGGAGGATTTCCTTTCGTCTGCGGCCTGCGGCCTGGCGGACGGAATCAATCCGGCGAGGGCCGATCTGGGAAGGAAGGAGACGTATGTAGAGCGCGCCCTCTCCATCATGGAACAGACCGCTTCCGTCACAGCCCGGGCGGTGGATATCATTGTAGCCAGGGATTTACCTCTTACTCTGAGGAATCTGTTCGCAGCCCAGGGTGAGCTTTCGGCGGGGGGAAGGACAGATTACCGTTCCCATACCTCCGGGAGGGAACAGAGCGGGGAGGAGAGTCTTCGCGGGCGCAGGCTTCTCGAGGAGGTGCGTCTGTCCATGACGGTGGAGGCCAACTTAAGGCTTCTGCGCAGAGGGATACAGATCGAGACTTCGTCTCTGGAAAAGCTGGTGAATAAGCTCCGGGAGGCGGAGAACAGCCTTGCCAGGGCCATGACGGGAGAGGTGGACACGGATAAGGCCCGGGAGAAGGCCTCGCTGTATGAGGAAACCCTGGATGTTCTGAAGGGGATACGCTCCGCGCCGGTCTCCATGGTGGCCCGGATTTCCGTTACATATACGTTAAGAGAAGTACACCACTGCGGCAGGCAGGAGAGTCTGGCCATGGAGAAGGCCGGAAAGAGCTATGAGACCATGATGACTCAGCCCCGCGGGGATCTGGGGGACTCCATACAGAAGGCGTTCCGCAATGTGGACGATATTCTGGAGGAGATGAACCTTGAGAACTCTCAGAAGAACCGGCGGGCGGTGCGGATTCTGGGCTATAATTCGCTGGAAATCACGCAGGAGAATATCAGTCAGATCAGAGAAAAGGACGATCTTTTAAAGGATGTCATAAAGGAGATGAGCCCGGGGAGGGTTCTGAATATGATCCGGGAGGGAATCAACCCTCTGATCATGCCTCTTGAGGAGCTGGGGAACTATTTCTCCGGTCAGCAGGAGGATCCGGCCGGGGAGATGGAGTCCTACAGTCGTTTCCTGTATAAGCTGGAAAAAAAGAAAGGCATTTCGCAGGAGGAAAAAAGCGCCTATATCGGTGTCTACAGGCTGGTCCGTCAGCTTGAAAAGGCCGACGACGCGGCGGTGGGTGCGCTCTGGCACAGCGGGGCGGAGCTTACTCTCGGAAATCTCCTGCGGGAGCTGCGCAGCGCCAGGCGGGGGAGTATGGACTACTCCGTGGATGAGCACTTTGGCGGCGCACAGAGGAAGGGAAGCGCCGGCGAGAGTATCACCAGCCAGATCGCCAGAGGCATTCCGCTGGATGTCCTGCCCGGGGATCAGGAGCCGGGCAGACTCCTTGAGGAGGCGGGAGACGAACAGGCCGGGGAGGAATTTGACCGGATGCTGTATGAGCAGGCGCGCAGTGCGGCCAGAAGCGAGGCGGACGTGCTGCGGACGCTTTCCGACTATGAGAAGCCGGTTACGGCCGACCATCTGCTGGCGGCGGCGGAATTTCTGAAGGATCCTTCAGGGATCTGGAGGAGAGCGCAGAGGCTTAAAGAGAAGGAGAAGAGCGATTCCCGGGAATCTGTGCGGACGCAGGAGGAAGAAAGCGCGGCGGGGCAGTCCGGGGAGGAAGTCATAAAGGCTCTGGACGGACGGGAGAATGCGCAGAAGGCATATGAGGGGCTTACGAAATCCTGGCAGGGGCTTCTGGAGAGGATGGCTTTCGGATCATCCGCAGGAGCGCTGGACGTGAAAGCCATGAGCGCTCTGTATAAGCAGTTTTCCTTCATGGGGAGCATGGCCAGGGAGGAAAATTATGAGATTCCGGCCAACATCGGCGGATTCCTCACCTCCATCAACTTAAAGGTTATTCACAGCTCCGGGCAGGAGAGCAGGGTTGCCGTTGCCTTTGAGTCCCCTTCCTTTGGAAAGACCGCCGCGGAGTTTCAGCTCACTGCCAGGGGGCTGGAGGGGCTGTGTATATGCAGCTCAGAGGAAGGAACGGGAATTCTTAAGGAAAATCAGCCTCTCCTTGAGAAAATGCTCCAGGGGGAGGAGCTTGAGAGCGGCAGTCTTTACTTTGCCACGGGAGAAAAGCTGGATCTGGCGCAGTTCGCCTTAAAGGAGTCTTCCGCGGGAGAGAGAGCCGCCGGGGCGGGGGAGGAGAGCGCGGCGCTTTACCGGGCGGCGAGGGCTTTTATAGGATATATACAGGAAACCGGGCGAGAGAAAGGAATGACGGGGTATGAGAATCAATTATAATGTTTCGGCAGTGATTGCCAACAACTATTTAAACAAATCTGATAATAAGCTGCAGGAGTCCATGGCAAGGCTCTCCTCCGGCCTTAAGATCGTCAATGCAAAGGATAACCCGGCCGGGCTTGCAATGGCAAAGCGCATGAATTCCCAGATCGAGAATCTGGATCAGGCGACCCAGAACTCCAACGACGGAATCTCCATCATGGAGATCGCCGACGGGGCGCTCTCGGAGATCCATGAGATGCTCCAGAGGATCAACGAGCTCTCCGTGAAGGCCAGCACAGGGACGCTGACGGACGATGACCGGGAGATCATCGACAATGAGGTGAAACAGCTCACGGAGGAGATCGACAGGACGGCCGGCGAGGTGGAGTTCAACGGGCAGAAGCTCCTTGACGGCTCCTTTGATCTGAGAGGGTATTCGGATAATCAGGATATGCAGGTGATTTATTACAGCGACACAGTGATTGGCGGGGAGTATCTGGTATCCCTTGATGTTGATTTTAAGGCGGACGGAACGATCGAGAAGGTAAAGGGCTTTAAAAACGGGGATGACCAGGCGAACCCTCCGATTCCCGGTATCCCCGGAATTTCCGACTACGAGGAAAACGCGGCCGTTCCCTCCGGGACGGAGGTTAACTGGGACGGAAATATTGTCTCTGTGAAAGGGGTTCAGGGGGAAGAAATCAAGTTCAGGGTCAGCGAGCCCAAGACGCCTGCCGGTCTGAGTATAAACGCCCATATAGCGCTGGAGGGCTTTGGCTCTCTGGATATGGAGATCGGGGCCAATGAGGGCCAGCAGCTTGCCGCCCGGATTCCGAAGGTGTCCATAGAGCTGATGGGAATTTCCAACATCGATCTGTCCACTCAGGAGGGGGCAAAAGACGCTCTGGGCAGGATGGACGGCGCGATCAAGTATGTATCCTCGGTGCGCAGCCGCATTGGCGCGTACCAGAACCGGCTGGAGCACACGGTCAACAATCTGGATATCATCAGCGAAAACATGACGGCGGCCTACTCCCGCATCATGGATACGGATATGTCCGAGGAGATGACGGAGTACACTACGCTTCAGGTGCTTTCCCAGGCCAGCACCTCGGTTCTGGCTCAGGCAAATGAAAGACCGGCACAGGTTTTGCAGCTGTTGCAGTAAAAGGAAGGGTATGAGGAATGACGAAGGAACTGAAGCAGCAGTACACGCTCAGGATTACCCAGGCTAATAAGAGCGCTCTGGTGGTGATTCTCTATGAGATGACCATCACCTATCTGGAGGATGCCATGAAGGCTCATGAGGATGGGGATGAACGCGGCTTTAAGGATGGAATCAGGAAGGCCAGAGGGTGTATCAAAGAGCTGATGGCCTCCCTGCACATGGAATATGAACCGGCAGGGAATCTGCGTAAGCTGTATATATTTGCCGGTAAGGAGCTGACCAGGGCCGCCATATATGGAAGCAGTAAGGAGCTTTCCCATGTAAAGGCAATGATGGAAAAGCTCCACGGGGCTTATGAAAAAATTGCCGGGACGGATACCTCCGCCCCTATCATGACCAATACTCAGACCGTTTACGCGGGGCTTACCTACGGAAGAGATTCCCTGACCGAAAACTTAGCCGGTCAGGGAGGTGAGAGGGGTTTCCGCGCCTAACGGGGCGGGATGCGTATTTTCTTCAGGCAGCGGAAGTAAGGCCGCTGCCTGTTCCATCAGGAACTTATAGCGCTTCAGCACAGAATTCACCTCATAAATATAACAGTCGATCAGATCCGGTTCTGTCACATTGTCAAATCCGGCGTAGGCAACCTCCAGCGCCCGTTTGGTCTTTTCCAGATCGGACAAAAGCGCGTTGCGCTCGATCTCCCGTTCCGTCAGAGCGCGGTTTGCCCGTGAGCTTTGGCTAAAATACATTTTCATACATACCTCCTGCATTCCACAGGGCCATGCCTGCAAAAGCGGCATACATAAGGGGCCTGAAAGGAATCTCAGACGCTCCTTATTTCCAGCCGGTTCGGTTTATTACATCTTATTCCGGTTCCATCCAATAATTCCCTTTTGCTATGAGTATGATCAAAAATTTTCCATTTATTCCGGTATATGCCAGAAATCCAGGACATATATTAAACTGACCGAAAGGAAACAGGAGAGGACGGCGTTTATGGATAACGGTATGGGGGCAGTTTTTATTGTTGGGATTCTCGTCGCGGTGCTGCTGATCGGCGCGGTGAAAAACCGGGGGGAGTGGGTTGTCAATTTTGTCCTGCGGGGAGTTCTGGGAATGATGTCGATTTATTTTGCGAATCTCGCCTTTGCAAATTCGATGCCCGGGATGAAGCTCGGCTACAATCCGATCACTTTTTTGACATCCGGAATCCTTGGATTTCCGGGGGTTGCGATGCTTTACGGGATAAATTTTTACATGCTGTTGTGAGGTTTTAACAAAGATGAAAAACTTCCCTTTTTCCACTGGACAATCCATTTCTTTTTCTATATAATTCAGTTTACAGACAGAACGTTCTGAAATTCAATGCAGTAGCTGTTCCGCGGAGCGTGACAGCGATTGACGATCAATTTTTTACAGGCAGATCCGCCGGGCGGACACAGGCCTGATCTGAAGTTCATTTGGAAGGTATCCTTCCGCAAATCACTTTTTTAATTTGAGCACAGCCATGGCTTGAGAAAAATCTGATTTTGTTTTTGTGAATGACCTTGGAAAGGGGGTTAGGTTGGACAAAAGAATCCTTGCGATTTTTGACGGCGAGGAGAGCTATGCGTACCGGCTGATGGAATATTTCGGCGAAAAGAGAAATCTTCCCTTCGAGGTGGACGTCTTTACCGATGAAAATAAGTTTTACTCCTGTGCCGGAGACAGAGACATCGAGTGTCTCCTCATATCAGAAAATGCCTACAGACAGGAAGTGGAAGCCTTAAAAATTCCACATATCATTATTCTCAGTGAAAACGGAGCAAATCTGAACAAAGCTCTGCATCATGTCAACAAGTATCAGTCATGTGAAAACATTCTCCACGAGGTAATGGAATATTATACGGACAGATCGGAATCGGCGCCCACGACGCTGCGTACGGGTCTGAAGAAAATGAGGGTGATAGGGATCTACACGCCCGTTGGGAGATGTCTGCAAACCACATTTTCACTGACGCTGGGACAGATGCTGGCCAGACAATTCAAAACGCTTTACCTGAACTTTGAAATTTATTCGGGCTTTTCCCGGATGCTGAGCAGAGATTTCGACAGCGATATTTCGGATCTGATGTATTACTTTGCCTGCGCCAGGGAAAAGCTGTCTCTTCGCATGGAAAGTATGGTGGAGACGGTGAACGGCCTGGATTTTATTCCTCCTGCGCAGATCTATCAGAATCTTGCGGGAATCCGGGGAAGTCAGTGGCTGGATCTGTTTCAGGAGATCGAAAAGACCAGCGAGTACGAGTATCTGATCCTGGATCTGACGGACGGGATTATGGATCTCTGGGAGGTCTTAAGAGGGTGCGACCATATTTATATGATCGCAAGGCAGGACGGGCTGGCCATGGCCAAGATCGAGCAGTATGAAAAGGCCCTGGAGCAAATGGAATACGGAGAGATCACCGCAAGGACCGTCAGATGGAAGCTGCCGGTATTCAAACAGCTTCCGCGGCGGTTTGAGGAGCTGACCTACGGGGAGCTGGCCCAATATATCCGGGCGCAGGTTTTCCCGGAGCTGTTTAAGGAGGAGAAGGATGGAGAGGGAGGATGAGAGACGCCTTCAGGAGCTGATCACGCAGAGGCTGGATTTATCCAGGGAGATGACGGAGGAGGAGATCAGGGAGCTGATCGATGAGCAGATCCGTCAGGAAAGCAAAAAGCGCCATCTGGAGGTGGCGGAAAGGGAGCGGCTGCGGCGGGAGATTTTTCATTCCATCCGTCAGCTCGGAATTTTGCAGGAGCTGATTGAAAACCCGGAAATCACGGAAATTATGGTGAACGGCGTGGAAGGAATTTTCATAGAAAGGGAGGGAAAGCTGGAAAAACTCCCCATAGCCTTTGACTCTAGGGAAAAGCTCAGGCATGTAATCTGGCAGATCACGGCGGGCTGTAACCGTGTGGTGAATGAGGCGTCGCCCATTGTGGACGCCAGACTGCCGGACGGGGCGAGGGTGAATGTGGTGCTGGATCCGGTGGCTGTCAACGGGCCCATTCTCACCATCAGACGTTTTCCGCCCAGGCCCATCACCATGGAGCAGCTTCTTGCCATGGGGGCGCTGACCCGGGAATGCCGGGACGAGCTGGAGAGACTGGTGCGTGCGGGCTGTAACATACTGGTGAGCGGCGGTACCGGCTCCGGTAAGACGACTTTCCTGAATGTGCTCTCGCGGTTTATCCCGGATACGGAGCGAGTGATCACCATTGAGGACAGCGCTGAGCTGCAGATCAGGAACATACCCAACCTTGTGAGCCTTGAGACCCGAAATGCAAATGTGGAGGGGTGCAGGGAGATCACCATACGGGATCTGATCCGGGCGTCTCTGAGGATGAGGCCGGACAGGATTATTGTGGGGGAGGTCCGCGGAAAGGAGGCGGTGGATATGCTACAGAGTGTCAATGTGGGACACAGCGCCATGACCACGGTACACGCCAACAGTGTCCGGGATGTGGTCAGCCGTCTCGAGACCATGGTGCTTATGGGGATGGAGATGCCGCTTTCGGCCATACGAAAGCAGATTGCCGCCGGATTTGGGCTGATGGTTCATTTGGGCCGGCTTGCCGACGGCAGCAGAAGGATTCTGGAGGTCGCACAGCCCGTGGGCTTTGACCAGGGGGATGTGGTCATGCGCACGATCTACCGGTTTGAGCGAAGTGGAATCGCGGAGAATGGAAAAATACAGGGAGAGCTGAGAAAGGTGGGGGAATCCGCAGATGAGAGTATCAGGAAAGCGGAAGGAAAATGATTTTCTGCCGGTCAGCGCCAGGGAGAGGGGCGTTCTGGCGGTAAAAAGCGTTCTGGCAGTTTTCGCTTTAAATTACTTCTTTTATCAGTCTCTCTGGGCCATGGCTCCTCTGACCGTGGTGGGATATCTGTACTACCGCATGGAGGAAAAAAATCTTTGCCGGAAAAAGAAGGAGCAGGCCAGAGAGCAGTTCAAGGAGCTGATGCTGCTGGTATCTGCCGGACAGAAGGCCGGGTTTTCTGCGGAAAACGCATTTCTTGCCAGTTATGGGGATATGCGGGCCCTGTACGGAGAAGGCAGCAGTATCTGCCGGATGATCCGCATGCTCAGATCCGGCAGAGAAAATAATGTGGGATTTCCGGAGCTGTGGAGACGGATTGGGGATCAGACACAGATCAGCGAGATCAGAGAGTTTGCGCAGGTATATGAAATTTCCCACAGGAGCAGTGGAAACATGGCATCTGTTATGGAGAAGACGGCGGATATCATCGTCCATAAGATCGACACGGAAAAGGAGATCGCCGTTCTGCTCAGCGCCAGAAGGCTGGAACAGAAAATTATGAATGCCATGCCGTTTTTGATCATGCTCTATATCAGCCTTACCTCCCCGGGTTATTTTAAAGGACTGTATCATTCGGCACAGGGAACAGTGGTGATGAGTATCTGCCTTCTGATCTATCTGGGAGCCTATGCGCTGTCGGTGCGGATGATCGCGATCGAGGTTTGAAAGGAGGGGAGAGATGAAAAATCCGTTTACCGGGCCTGCGGAGGGGATTTACAGGCGGTTTGGGACGAGGGCCGGAAGGAACCGGAGAGTTTACGGGGCTCTGTCCCGGCTTTATCCCATGGAAGATACGCAAAAGCTTTATCGGAGCTTTCAGGTACAGAGGCTGGCCGCGGCGCTTGCGGTTGTGATTTCAGGGGCAGTGTCCGCCCTCCTTATGTGTCTGTGCAGCCGGACAGAGGGGAAGCTGGCGGAAGGGGCGCAGTTAATCAGAAACGAATGGGGCGCAGGAGATTACAGAGTTACATTGCAGGCCCGGACCGGAGAGTGGAGCAGGGAGATTCCCTTTCTGGTAAGGGAGAGGAAGCTTTCGGAGGAAGAAAGGGCAGAGCTGCTGGTGCGGCTGCAAAGGGAGCTGCCGGAGCGGATCCGGGGAGAAAATGAGGACCTGGAGCATGTGAAAGGGAACCTGGAGCTGGTCACCTCCCTGGAGGGCTACCCTTTCCGCCTGGCATGGAGCAGCGCGGATAACGGAAGGATCGACAGAAGCGGGAGGGTGGACCGGAGAGGGCTTGCCCCGGAGGGGGAGAGCGTCGATCTGACAGTGCGGATTTCCGGGCAGGGGGAGAGTGTGAGCCTGTCCTACGAAATTTTTCTGATCCCGGAGACGCTCGGCCAGGAGGAGGAATTTTACCGGGAGCTGGAGCAGGAGCTTGACAGGCTCGACGGGGAGCAGAAAAGTCAGGTCCGGGTAACGCTGCCGGAGAGCCTGCGGGGGCAAAGCGTGGTGTGGACGGAGAGGGGACAGGGACGGGGGCAGAAGGGTCTGCTGCTTCTGATGCTCACAGCGCTCTGCTGTGCGCTGGTCTGCGGCGGTATGGAGAATGATCTGGAGAGAAGCTGTAAAAAGCGGGACAGAGAGCTGCTTGCGGATTATCCGGAGTTTGTCAGCAGGCTGCGGCTTTATTTATCCGCAGGGCTCACCGTCAAAAGCGCGTTTTTCAGAATGACGGCGGATTACGGGCAGCAGGGAAAGGGCGGGAAACGCTGTCTGTATCAGGAAATGAAGCTTTCCTGTCATCAGCTGGAAAACGGTGTGGCGCAGGAGAAGGTTTATCAGGAGCTGGGAAAAAGATGCGGGGAGATGCGCTACCGCAGGCTGGGCTTTCTGCTTTCCGTACATCTGAAACAGGGGAATGAACAGCTTCTCGCACTTTTATCCCAGGAGGCGGACAGCGCCCAGGAGGATCGCAGGAGCATGGCCAGGAAGGCCGGGGAGGAGGCGGGGACAAAATTGCTTCTGCCCATGATGCTGATGCTGGTGGTGGTGATGTTTCTGGTGCTTCTGCCCGCCTGTATGGATTTTGGGAGCGTATAAACCAGGAAAAAGACGAACAAAAACTGGAAGGAGAAATCAGAGTATGAAGAAAAATTTACTGAAAAAAGTCTGGAAGAATAATGACGGGATGGGAACGGTGGAGATGATACTGATCATTGTGGTGCTGATTGGTCTGGTGCTGATTTTCAAGACCCAGATTCAGGAGCTCGCAGGGACGATATTTGAAAAGATCTCGGCGGACAGCTCCGCGATTCTCGCCTGATGAAGGGGTATCTGACCGTATTTCTTGCACTCACCCTCTCCGTCATGACGGGATTTATTCTGTTGCTTGCGGGAATGGCCGTTAAAAACGCGGGGAAGGTGAGGCTGGAATGCGCGGTGGATACGGGGATGAACGCAGTTTTGGCGGAATTTCATACAGAGCTTTTTGAGCGGTACGGCCTGCTCTATGTGGATGCTTCTTATCTGGAAAAGGCTCCCGCCATTTCCAATGTGGAGGGGAGACTGAAATATTATGTGGATGCCAATACCACGCAGTTGCCTGAGCAGAGGAACGCCCCATGGGGGAGCCCTGCTGTGGAGCAGGTCCGTATCCTGTCCTTTGAGACGGCAGCAGCAGACCAGGGCGCTTCCATGAGAAGTCAGGCTGTCTGCTATGCGGAGGATCTGGAGCTCTGCGGAGACGAGCGGGATGCCTTCGGGCAGATGGAAGAGATCCGGGCGCTGGAGGCGGAGGATCCCATGGGGGAATGGATGTCAGTGATGGCCACCCTTGCCGGCATGGAGCTGCCCTGTATTCAGAATGAAAAGGGGGAGTGGGAGGAGGTACCGCTGTCCAATCCCGCGGACTGGGTATTCGGACTTGTCGGGAGCAGCATTCTTTATCTGACCAGGGTGGACGGGGCGTATCTGAATCCGGCCAGGGTGTCGCTGCAGGAGTATATTTCCCACAGAGGGATGGAGAATTCCACCGCCAGCGGCAGAGTGTACAGGGAGGAAAAAGAGCTGTTTCTCTCGTATCTCTTTGACCGGATGGGGTATTTTGAGAACGGCAGGGATGGATCTCTCCTTGACTGTCAGCTGGAGTATCTGGCTTATGGAGGGGATTCGGATCTGGAAAATATGGAGGCGGTAGCCAAAACGCTCCTTAAATGGCGATTTGCGGATAACGCCTCCCGGGCCCGGGCGGACGGGGATCTGAGGTCTCAGGCCGCGGCCGCGGCGCAGGAGCTTCTGGTGGTAGCGCTAAAGGCAGAATTTTCGGAGCCGGTGGTGGAGAGCATTCTCTATGCGTGCGCATTTCTGGAAAGTATCGCGGACGTTGAAAGCATTCTGGCAGGGGGCAGCGTTCCCTTAAGGAAATCCGGTCACACCATGTCAGTGAGCCATGTGCTGAACGGTAATTTATACCGCGGAGGCGATGGCGGCGGCTGGTCTTACCGGCAGTACCTGGCTGCAATGGTTCTGCTGGCCGGGGAGGAGGAATTAAACCTCCGGGCTATGGATATCATGGAGATGGACCTCCGTTATCAGGATGGAAACCGGAATTTTGCCATGGACTGGTGTCTGGAGAGGCTGGAAGCCAGGGTGACTGCCAGAAGCGGCAGGGACAGATACGAAATATGGCGAAAATACGGGTATTACTGATGCTTCGGAAGAAAGGAAAAGTGCTCTCTTGCGGCAGAGTATGGCTATGAATATGATAAAAATCCCTTCTCTCAGATTAAAAAGTAACAAAAGGGCGATGCCTGAAAAGAGAGCGCTTCTTCTTTTTTCCGGGAAATGCAGAGGAAGTATGGCTCTGGAGGGAAGTCTGGCGCTTCCGCTGTTTCTGTTTTATATGATGACGGTGCTTTTGGGGCTGGAGGCGATCCGCTTTCAGTCGGATGTGCAGCAGGCCCTGCATCAGGCGGGCAACCGAAAGGCCTTCATGGAATATCAGGTGAAATATCTGGGTGCGGCGGGCGTGGATGTGCAGGAACAGGTGAAGGGATATCTGGGGAATCAGTTGTACCCGTATCTGCCCACAGCCGGCGGTGAGACAGGTGTTCTGGTACGGGATTTATCTTCTGCGGAAAGCGGACAGGTGGAGCTTCTGGCAGAATATGGCTTCAGGCCATTTATCGGCTGGCTTCCCATTGGAAATATAAAAATACAGGACGGATTTCTGGGCCATTCCTGGACAGGATACTGTGGAGGGGAGGGGACGGCACAGAGCGGGCCCGAGACATATGTATATGTAACCAGAACAGGGAGCAAATATCATTTGTCCTGCGACTGCACCTATCTCAGAGTGAGGATTCAGGCTGTAAATTATGAGGAGCTCTCAGACCGGAGAAATCAGTCCGGCGGAAAATACCGGGCCTGCTTAAAATGCAGACCCGTCCGGGGCGGAATGGTTTATATCACCGCGGAGGGCGGGAGCTATCACGGGGACGCCGACTGCTCTGCGCTTAAGAGAACGATCTATATGATCCCCCTGAGCGAGGCCGCAGGGTATGGAGCCTGCGGCAGATGCGGCGGATAAACAGGGGGAGAATATTTCAGGAAAAAGCAGGCGATCGCGCCCCGGGCGGACCAGGGGAGGCAGGCCTGGAGACGGAGGGATGAAATGGTTTCATATTGCGGAGGCCTTCTTACGCTGGCCGTGCTGGCGGCGGAGGATATCCGGAAAAAGGAATTGTCTGTAAGCAGGCTGGTTTTATCCGGTGCGTCGGCTTTGCTGTATCTGGTTTTTTCCGGGGAGTTTACCCTGGGAGAGCTGCCCGGAAGGATATTTCCCGGCGCGGTATTGCTGCTTCTGGCATGGCTTACGGGAGAGGGTATCGGATATGGAGATGGGATGACGGTTCTGGTGCTGGGCCTGTGGACAGGGGGATGGTTTGCCGCCTGTGCGGCCGGGACCGGAATTATGCTGGCGGGAACCTTTGGGGGGATCTGCCTGCTCCGGAACAGGAGGGAGCTGATTCCCTTCGTGCCGTTTCTGTTGTTGGGGATGGAGGTGATGTTATTTTATGCGTAGGAAATGGAAGGGGTATTTTACGGTGGAGGCGTCGCTGATTATGCCGCTGGTTTTATTTTTGTATCTGCTGATCATTCTTGCCGCGCTGTTTCTGTACTGCCGGTGTGCCATCTCGCAGGATAATTTTCTGCTGGGTATGCGGGGCGCGGGATTCACTTGGGGTGCTGAGGATTATGGGGAAGTGCTTTACGGGGAGATCCCAGCGACAAATCCGGCTGCGGGGAAGGGAATGGACAGGTGGGATGCGGAGGGTTATGTGATGGAGAGGCTGCATTATAAAAGGAGATTTTATCCCTTTTTTCCGACGCAGACAGGAGAATACAGGGAGTTGGGGGAAAGCGTGCTGGTTGCGACAGGGCAGAAGGGACTGGACGGGGCTGTGGAGAAAAGGGTGTGGAAATTAAATCCTGTGGAGATGATCAGGAAAGGAAGGGGAGGGCGGAATGCTTGATGTAAAATATTATAAGGATTACCGGCACAATTATCTGATTCTTAAGGATAACGGATGTTTGTCAGAAAATGTTTACCAGCGAAAGATGGTGACGGAAAACAAAATCAGAGGGCTGCTGGAGAGTCAGGAAAGACATATAAACGGAGAAATCCTTCTCTACTGTGAGATTACCTCGCGGCAGAGCCTGCTCAGCATCTGTGACGGAAAGAGTATCGGGATGGAGCAGCTTCGGACGTTCTTTTTGCAGCTTAAGATGGTGAATGACCTGCTGCAGAAATTTCTGCTGGACGGAAACTGCCTGGTTTTACAGCCTGAATATATTTTTCAGGATATTGAGACGGGAGAGTATTCCTTCTTATATTACCCTGACCCGGAAGAGGGAAGCTTTGCGGGGCTTGTAGAGTTCCTTCTTGCGAAGGTGGATAACGAGGACATGGAGGCAGTGGAAACCGTATATAAAATAGCGGATCTGGCAGGGCGGGAGCAGTTTGCCATGGATGAGGTGCTCAGATGGTTTCAGGATGATTGGGGCAGAGGCGGGTGGAGGAGGCCGCAGGAGACGGGATTCGGGAAAGCGCCCTCTCCGGGGAACGGTTTTCATGATACCGCCTGTCAGGAGGCGGACAGTACGGACGAAGGAAGGATACGGGAGGAAAACCGGAGGGGAAACAGAGGATACGGGTACGGGGAATTTTCGGATCAGAGCTGTTCTTTGGAAAAACCTTCGGAGGAAAAAGTCTCCGGCGCAGGGGAAGGCGCCGGAAATGAAGGAGAGAGGGATGGGGTAACCAGGAAACGTATCCTGCGTCTGTCTCCTCTGTGGGCGGCAGGAGCGGCGGGAATCTGCGTTCTGCTCTGGCTCAGGAGCGCATACAGCCTTTCTTACCAGGAGGAGACATTTCTCATGGCCGGGCTTTTTGTAATCGCGGCGGTTATGGCAGGATCCGTACTCTGGCTGGTTTATTCCTGCTTTTTGAAAAAAACATATGAGCGGAGGACACAGGAGGACCGGGGAGAGGAGAGCCGCTTTGCGCCCACATATGAGAGCATGCCGGCGCCCGCTGCAGCGGAGGCCGGGAACACGGTTTACATACCCTGGATGGAAAACTGCGAAAACAAGCTTTACAGTATGGACGGAAAGAATAAATGCCACATTGATCTGGGCAGGCTTCCGCTTACGGTGGGAAAGCTTGCCGGTGCAGTGGACATGGTGATCGATGAAAAAAGTGTCAGCCGGATGCATGCGAAATTTTCCAGAACCGAAAACAACGTCTATATTACGGATCTGAATTCCACGAACGGAACCTTCCGAAACGGAATGCGTCTTTTGCCCAATGCCTCGGAAAGGATCGAACCGGGCGATGAAATTCGTCTGGGGAAATTAAAATTTATTTACAGATAGGACAATCCGCTTTATACTAAATACGATACGGCGATTTAGTGAAAGGCGGTCGGTATGAAAATCAACATTTACTATGGCGGCAGAGGCCTGATGGACGATCCTACCCTATATGTGATTAACAGGATGCAGATGGTTCTGGAGGAACTCCATGTTACCGTTGAGCGATTTAACCTGTATGAGCTGAAGAACAGGATCACCACGCTTCCACAGACGATAAAAAATGCGGACGGCATTATACTCGCGTCTACGGTGGAGTGGTATGGGATTGGCGGGTATATGCATCAGTTTCTTGACGCCTGCTGGCTCTATGGCGATAAGGAAAAGATAGCCGGAACTTATATGTGTCCCATTGTCATGTCCACCACCTACGGAGAACGGGAAGGAAAGCTGACTCTCACCGGGGCATGGGAGATACTGGGCGGACTTCCGTGCAGTGGAATCTGCGGCTATATTGAGGATCCGTCTGTATTTGACGATAATGAGGAGTATATAAAAATTATCGAAAAAAAGGCGGAGAATATGTACCGCACGATCAATCAGAAAATGGCATGCCTTCCGGCCAGCAACCAGGCGGTAAAGCAGAAGGTCTCCATCACGAAAAACATTGACCTGACACCGCAGGAATCCGAGCAGCTGTCCCAGTATGCCTCCGACGACAGCTATGTGAAGCGTCAGAAGGAGGATATCCAGGAGCTGACCAGTCTGTTCCGGGATCTGATGGGAGACGGCGATCAGGAGGAGAGCGAGGAGGAATATATCCGGGAGTTCCGGGAGCATTTCATTCCCCAGCCGGGCTTTAAGGCGCTCTACAAAATTCAGGTGGAGGGGAAAAGAAAGCCCTTTATCATAGAAGTGGACGGACCGGAGAACAACTATTATTATGGAAGTGTGGAAAATCCGGACGTGGAATTACAGATGAGCAAAGAAACCATGGATGATATTCTTTTTGCCAGAATGACCTTCCAGAGAGCGTTTATGGGAGGCGCAATGAAGATGAAGGGTGATTTCAGAATACTGCGCACGCTGGATCAGATCTTTTCCTTTATGGGAAAAGCGTGAATAAAGGATACAAAGCCAGGCGGACAGGAGGGGATGAATATGAAACAGGACAATTGTATTTTCTGTAAAATTATTTCGGGGGAAATCCCGTCGTTTACGATCTTTGAGGATGAGCAGTTTAAGGTGATTCTGGATGTGGCCCCCGCTGCAAAGGGGCATGCGCTGATCATCCCCAGGCGGCATTACGCGAATCTTTATGAGCTTCCCGAGGACATGGCGGCCGATGCCATGCGGCTGGCCAGGAGAATGATGACGACCATGACGCAGAAGCTGGGCTGCGACGGCTTTAACATTGTGCAGAATAACGGAGAGGTTGCCGGGCAGACGGTTTTTCACTTTCATATGCATCTGATTCCCCGGTACCATAACGACGGGGAAATCCTGAAGTATATTGCGGGAGAACCTGACAGGGAAGAGCTTGAGCAGATCAGGAGGATTATTGCGGAGTAGGCCTGCGGGAGGAGAATGCCGGGTATGAGAACAATCAGAGTGGATGATGTTACAGCAGCCATAAAAGAAATGTGTATTGAGGCCAATCATTGTCTGACGCAGGATATGGAATGGGCACTGTGCAGGGCCAGGGAGGCGGAGCGCTCGCCGGTCGGCAGACAGGTGCTGGGCCAGCTTGAGGATAATCTTCGGATTGCGGCCCGGGAGAATATCCCCATATGCCAGGATACGGGGATGGCGGTAATATTCATGGAAGTGGGACAGGAGCTTCATATCGAGGGCGGTTCCCTCACGGCGGCTGTAAATGAAGGCGTCAGGCAGGGCTATCGGGAAGGATATCTGCGAAAGTCGGTGGTGGGAGATCCCATTGTCCGGGAGAATACCAGGGATAATACGCCCGCGGTAATTCATTATGACATAGTGCCCGGGGATCAGCTCAAAATCACGGTTGCGCCCAAGGGGTTCGGCAGTGAAAATATGAGCCGGATCTTTATGCTCAAACCGGCGGACGGGATAGAAGGGGTCAGGGACGCTGTTCTTGCCGCGGTGAAGGAGGCCGGGCCCAATGCCTGTCCGCCCATGGTGGTGGGCGTGGGGATTGGAGGAACCTTTGAGAAATGTGCGCTTCTGGCCAAAATGGCGCTGACAAGACCGGCGGATCAGCGGTCGGAGGTTTCCTGGGTACAGGAGCTGGAGAAAGAGCTTCTGGAGAAGATCAACCGTTCCGGAATCGGGCCCGGAGGGCTTGGAGGAACCAACACTGCGCTGGCCGTCAACATTAATACCTTTCCGACCCACATTGCGGGACTTCCGGTGGCGGTCAATATCTGCTGTCATGTGAACAGACACTGTGTGCGGGCGCTTTAAGATTCAGGCGGCGCCTGGCCTCTCATGACAGGGTGATGAAAACAGGAAGGAGTCTGCTCCGGGCGGAGAATGCAGACAAAAGCAGGAGGATTACATTGGACAGGCATATTACGGTACCGTTTGACGACAGGACAGCGGGGGAGCTGCGCAGTGGCGATTATGTATATCTGACGGGGACGATCTACACCGCGAGGGATGCTGCCCATAAGAGAATGTATGAGGCTCTCAACAAAGGAGAGAAGCTTCCCTTTGAGATGAAAGGCAATGTTATTTATTATATGGGGCCTTCTCCGGCCCGGGAAGGACGCCCTGTCGGCTCGGCCGGCCCAACCACCGCCAGCAGGATGGATAAGTATACGCCTGCGCTTCTGGATCTGGGAATTAAGGGAATGATCGGAAAAGGAAAGAGATCGGAGGCGGTCGTAGAGGCGATTGTGCGCAATGGGGCTGTTTATTTTGCCGCTGTGGGAGGAGCGGGGGCGCTGCTCTCGAAATCCATCGAAAGCTCAGAGATAATCGCGTATGACGATCTGGGAACGGAAGCGATCCGCAAGCTTAAGGTCAGGGACTTTCCGGTTATTGTGGTTATCGATTCACAGGGGAATAATCTCTATGAGACGGCGGTTTCACAGTACCGGGAGGAAGAGTAAACACAGTTAAGTTAAAGAGACTGTATAGGAGCCGATGGACGGGGTGATTTGATACGATGCTGCCGGAGTTTTTATCTCAGAGGGAAAAGGAAAAATTTTTCCGTGGGTTGGATGGCGGACAGAAAACAGATGCGCTGAACGAGATTATAGAAAAATCGAAGCATATTGTTTTTCTTGGCGGGGCAGGTGTCTCTACAGAGAGCGGGATACCGGATTTCCGGAGCAGGGATGGGCTATATAATAAGAAGGACAGTAAGTTTCGGAATTATAAACCGGAATATCTGCTCAGCTATGATTGCCTTGATAAAAGGCCGGGGATATTTTTCTCTTATTTCCGAAAAAATCTGGATTGCCGGAATTTACAACCGAATGCTGCGCATAAGAAACTGGCGGAAATGGAGCAAAGAGGAAAGCTGGACGGGATTGTTACCCAGAACATCGATGGATTGCATCAGAAGGCAGGAAGCAGGAAGGTATGGGAGATTCATGGAAGTGCGCTCCGCTGCCATTGTGTAAGCTGCCGTGCAGAATATGGGCCGGAGCTTATTTTTGAAAATGCAGTGGATATACCGCACTGCCCGAAGTGTGGCGGGATGGTACGTCCTGATGTGACCCTGTATGGAGAGCTCCTGCCACAAAAAGCATATGAGGAAGCCGTTGCGCTCATCAGGTATGCGGACTGCCTGATGATTGGCGGGACATCGTTGGAGGTGGGAAGTGCGGCGCAGCTTGCGCATATGTATCATGGAAAGTATCTTGTGATGATCAATAAAGGCAAAACGAAAATGGAAGGCAGGGCAGACCTTGTATTCCATGACAGCATTGGTAAAGTGATGAATCAGATTGAGGTATGAAATATGTTCATAAATATATATTCTTACCGTGATACAATAATACGCCCTGTGCCGGCAACGGCACGGGGATTTTTTTGCGCAGGGGAGCACAACAATTTCAACACTTTGCCCTTTTCAAACGTTATATAATTGGGAAGGCACAAAGGACAGAGATTTTAGAGAAAGGTACAGGCGTGTCATGATTGATGAGTTGTATGGGGCTCTCTGTCAGGAGCTGACAAAATGGTGCGTATCCATGACGGGGAGAGTGACGCTTGCGGAGGATCTGGTGCAGGAGGCATTTTTACGCGCGCTGATAAATGCCGGACTGCTGGAGGAGCTTAATCCGGGCCGCAGGAGAGCCTGGATGTACCGAACCATAAAAAATCTGTATATTGACAGGAAACGCAGGGAAGCCTTTGAGACCGTCGTGGATCAACTGCCGGAGGAAGGGCAGGACGAGACACAGTATGCCCGGATCGACGATGCGCTTCTTCTGTCCCTTCTTGCCGAGGATGAGAAGACCCTTTTTGTCCTGCGCTACCTGGAAGGCTACAATTCCGCAGAGTTGGGAAAGCTTTTTGGACTTCCTGCGGGAACCGTAAGATCCAAATTGTCCAGTGCCAGGAAACATTTGCGGCAGATGCTTGAGGAAAATGATCGTCCGAGTAAGAAGTCCGAAAGGGGTAAGGCCAGAACCGGCGATTACAATGAGAAAGGATGAGGTGTTTTTTATGTTCGAGAAGAAAAATTTTATTGTGAACTGTGATGTGTGCGATGCGAGAAAAGTACAGGAGGAGGGGTTGTCAGGCTATGAGCAGATCGTCCTGAACACGGATTTACTTCTGGTAGATGAGCGCAGCAGAGGGATACTGAATAATCTCCCCGTGATATGTAATGCAGACGAGACGTTGGAGGCAGAGGGGGAGGTATCTGTGATCAGCGTCAACGGTGACTATGAGATCAGTGGAGATACCCTTCTGGGAGAGCGGGCCGTGATCTGTGTCAACGGAGATCTTACTGTCCGCCCCGGCACGGAGAAAGTTCTGGAAAAGGTTTTGAGAATCTGTGTCAATGGCAGCGCCAAATATCCTGAAAGCATGGGGCCGTACATGAGTAAAATGACAGTCAACGGCTGTGTGCAGTGTATTCCGGACGGCTGTATCGAATTGAAGCCGGTGTATACGATCGACAGGTATTTTCCTTTGCGTGCAAGGCAGGACGGCGCATATTATGTGGATGAAAAGGTAGTGCTCACGGATCCGGATGTGGATCTGGAAGCTCTTCAGGCAAAAAATGTGCGGTTTGTGACGAAGCGCTTTCTCGTGAGGGAGGAGCTGATTCCGCAGTCAATCGGGATGTTTGATGAAAGCGTGGAGATCAATGCGGTGCCTGGGGGATTTGGAGTTGTGGAAGGAGACGTGGAGCTGAATGATGCACTGGTGAAAAAGAACGGAAGTCGTCTGTATATTGACGGGAATCTCACTTTGAAGGCTGACAGTGAGAACTGCTTTGATAAAGTGGAAAAACTTTATGTCAACGGTGATGTGCGTCTTTTAAAAAGGCAGGAGGAGGCTTTTGCCAGGGTGGATGCGGTTTATGGGAAGCTGATTTTTGTGAAGGGCAGGTATATAGAAAACGGCGCCAGTGTTACAGTGGATAAGGCCCTTCTGGAAGCCTCTCCGGACGGTATGGAGATCGGGAACTGCGCTGTTTTGAAGGTGAGGAGCGATGTGGAGCCTGGTCTGATCCTGGACAGACTGTATGTCAGAAACTGTGCCCAGGCCTTTTGCAGTCCGGAGCAGAAGAGCTCTCTCCAGTTGGTATGCGGCAATGTGGCCAGGATCAGCGACGGGGAAAAGGACGGCGCGGACGAGGAAGGCGGCTTTATGGGAATGCTGAAAAAGGCTCTGAACAGTAAGGTGGTAAATGCAGATACCTATATTCTGTAGAGCGGAATTTATCAGGGAAAGCCCGCACTTTACCCGGGCGGTCTGGTCATAGAGTCTTATCTGAGTATTTCGGATATAAAACAGACATTGTTTCATGGAAAAAGTATCCGCAGGACAGGAATCAATCTGTCCTGCGTACTTTTCTGAACAGGGGAGGCAAAAGCCGTAAAGACTGCCCGTCAAAACAAAGTCTTATCCTGGTATGATATAAAACCGCGTTTGTATCGGAAGAGAAATGTCAGAATTTTAATTATATTTGAACGTTTGGTGTTACCGGATACGGGCCGGCTTTGTTGCGGTTATTCGATCTGTCAAAAACCAGTTTCGTGAACAAAATTCGTCATGAGGCCATTTTTTCAAAAAAGAGAGCAGATATTATCTTTGGGATATACGGAAGCGGAATATGAAAAAGCAGAGAGTGCATTATACGCAAATGCTTAAGCGCAGATGCCGGTTTGTGTGGCTGACAAGGGGGATTCCGAATGAGAGGGATACGCCTTAATTAATTATGAAACCGTCAGTCAGAATTGAAAAATCAGCGGAAAAACAGGATAAACTTTTGAAATTACAAAAATGTTACAATCATAAAAAGGATAGGGA